>DATLVZ010000099.1:0-104020 GCA_035576885.1 Candidatus Acidiferrum sp.
GAAGGTTGTAAAGACCTGGTCGCGGCGTTCCACGATTGTGCCGGAAATGATCGGTCACACCATTGCCGTGCACAACGGAAAGAAATTCATTCCCGTGTATGTGACCGAACAGATGATCGGACACAAGCTGGGCGAGTTTTCCCCGACACGCTCGTTCAAGGGGCACGCCGTGAAAGCGGCGCTCGAGAAGGCCGCCGGCGTGGCTCCAGCAGGCGGCGCGGCGCCAAGCGCAGCACCAGCAGGAGGCGGCGCAGCACCCGCGCCGAAGGCATAAGTCATGGCTGAGATGCAGGCACAAGCCGGTTCGATTGAAGCGCACGCGCTGGCGAGGCACGTGCGCATGTCGCCGCAAAAAGCGCGGCTAGTAATGGATTTGATTCGCGGGCAGAAAGCCCAGGATGCGCTGCAGACGTTGCGCTACACGCCTAAGCGCGCTGGGAAGCACATCGAAAAGGTGCTGCGAAGCGCTATCGCCAACGCCGAGCGCAAGGCGGAAGACGCGGGCTCACCGCTCGATGTGGATGAATTGTTTGTCTCCAACTGTTTCGTCAACGAAGGGCCGCGCTGGAAGCGCCTTCGTCCCGCGCCCATGGGTCGGGCGTTCCGTTACCAGAAGCGCACGGCGCATTTGTGGGTCGGCGTTGCTGAGCACCACGTCGCGGCAGCCGAGCGCGTCGCGACAAACTTGGCCGAAGCGGAAGCACAAAAGGGCGCCCGCGGAACGATTCGCCGCGTACGCAAAGCCTTGACCGGCAAGCGCACGCCTTCGAAAAAGGGGAAGAAGTAATGGGACAGAAGACACACCCTTACGGGTTTCGCCTCGGCTACAACAAGCCGTGGAAATCGCGCTGGTACGCCGACCGCGACTACGCCGATCTTCTTCACGAAGACGTGAAGCTGCGCCGCGAGCTGAAAGAGAAGCTGAAAAGCGCCGGCATCAGCTCGATCGACATCGAGCGCGCCGCCAACAAACTTGTCGTGCGCATTTACACCGCGCGGCCGGGCATCATTATCGGCCGCAAAGGCGCGGAAATCGATAAGCTGAAGCAAGAAGTGCAGAAGCGCACCAAGCGCGAGGTGCATATCGACATTCAGGAAGTGCACCGCCCGGAGCTTGATGCACAGCTCGTCGCGGAATCGATCGCGTTGCAGCTCGAAAAGCGCGTAGCTTTCCGACGCGCGATGCGCAAAGCCGTGGACTCCGCTCTGCGCTTTGGCTGCAAAGGCATCAAAGTGCGTGTCGCGGGCCGTCTGAATGGTGCGGAAATCGCCCGAAAGGAATGGTATCTGCAGGGCCGGCTTCCACTGCAAACCCTTCGCGCGGACATTGATTACGGCACTGCGGAAGCCCAAACAACCTATGGCGTGATTGGCGTGAAGTGCTGGGTCTATCAAGGCGAGAACGTGCCAAAGCGCGCTTCGAAGATCCAAAAGGAACGCGACGCCGTCGCAGCAGCATAAACGCAGAGAGCAAGACGTGCCGCACGACGGCCCAAGAGATTAGGGAAGCGAGTACACAGCGATGTTGATGCCGAAAAAGGTGAAGTACCGGAAACAGATGCGTGGCCGTCGCACGGGCAAGGCCTGGCGTGGCGGCGATCTGGCATTCGGCGATTACGGGTTGAAAGCGATGGAAGCGGCATGGATCACCGATCGCCAAATAGAAGCTTCGCGCGTGGCCATCACGCGATTCATCAAGCGCGGCGGCAAACTCTGGATTCGCATTTTCCCGGATAAGCCTTTCACCAAGAAGCCCGCGGAAACCCGCATGGGCAAAGGCAAGGGCGCGCCGGAAAAATGGGTTGCCGTTGTGAAGCCGGGACGCATCATGTTTGAAATGGCGGGCGTGGACGAAGCCACGGCAAAAGAAGCCATGGGCCTCGCCGCTCACAAATTGCCGATTCCTACAAAATTCATCACACGCACAGGGAGCTTTTAATTATGCCTCGGCGCATTGAAAAAATTCGCGAAGCAGGGGTTAACGAGCTCGAAGCTCAGCAGAAAGAGCTGACCGAACAAATCTTTCGGCTGAAGTTTCAGCTTTCCACCGGTCAAGCGGAAGCTCTCAAGCGCTTGCGTGAATCGAAAAAGGATTTGGCGCGAGTGAAGACACTTCTCCGCGCGCAAGAGCTATCCGCGGCCTCCAAGTCGCAAGCAGCAGGGAAGGCGTAATGACAACCGAACCACAGACCGCAGCAACGAACACGGATACGCGCGGCGAGCGTACCGTGCTCACTGGCAAAGTGACCAGCGCGAAGATGGAAAAAACCATCGTCGTCGAAGTCATCCGGCTGGTACAGCACCCCAAGTATCACCGGGTGGTGCGCATCACCAAGAAATTTTACGCCCACGATGAACTGCGTGCCGCGAAGCAGGGCGACACGGTGCGGATTGTGGCCTCGCGGCCGCTCTCCCGCCTGAAACGCTGGCGGCTGAAAGAAGTGCTGACGCGGAACGCGTCGGCACAATAAGCGGGACAGGGGAGCACACCGATGATTCAGATGCGAACCTGGCTGACGGTAGCCGACAATTCCGGCGCGCGGAAGCTGATGTGCATTATGCCTGTTGGCGGCGACGCCGGACTGAAAGCCGGTCTCGGCGATGTCATCACCGCCTCGGTAAAGGAAGCCACACCAGAAAGCCAAGTCAAGCAGGGCACGGTCGTTAAAGCCGTGATCGTTCGAATGAGGAAAGAACGGCGGCGCAAGGATGGCACGTACATCCGCTTTGACGACAATGCCGCGGTTTTAATCAACGAAGCGGGCGAGCCCGTGGGAACGCGCGTGTTTGGCCCGGTGGCAAGAGAGCTGCGTGACAAAAAGTTCACCAAGATTGTCTCACTGGCTCCGGAGGTTTGGTAAGCGATGACACTGCGACATGAAAGAGCCGAGCGGCACACCATCAACCTTCGCAAAGGCGACCAGGTGAAAATCATCGCCGGGCGCGACGCCGGCAAGAGCGGGCGGGTGCTCTCGATCAACGCAAAGAAAAATACCGTGGTGGTGGAGCATGCTTCGATCATCAAACGCCACACGCGGCCGAATCCTGGAAAAAACATCAAGGGTGGCATCGTCGAAAAAGAAGGCCCGGTCAACGTTTCGAATGTAATGATCGTTTGCCCCAGTTGCGGCAAGCATACCCGCATGGGACACAATATTCTCCCGGACGGAACAAAAGTGCGTGCCTGCCGGCGCTGCGGCACAACTCTCGATAAGTAAGGTTCGATAAGTAAAGGACAAGGCTGAGAAGAGAAATGAAGACGCGATTACACGAAAAATACAGCAGCGAAACGGTGCCGGCGCTCATGAAGCGCTTTGGCTGGGAAAACAAAATGGCCGTTCCGAAACTGCAAAAGATCACCGTGAATATCGGTCTCGGCGAAGCCAGCCAGAACGCCAAGCTGCTGGATACCGCCGCGGTCGAGCTCGGCCAGATCACCGGCCAAAAAGCCATCATCACGCGCGCCAAAAAATCGATCGCCAATTTCAAAATCCGCAAAGGCATGCCTATCGGCTGCGCCGTGACGCTGCGCGGAGAAAAAATGTACGAGTTCCTCGACCGGCTCTGCAACGTGGTTCTGCCGCGCGTCCGCGATTTTCGCGGACTCCCTTCGAACGCCTTCGATGGCCGCGGCAATTACACCCTGGGACTGAAGGACCAGCTGGTGTTTCCGGAAATCGATTACACCCGCGTGGACAAAATTAAAGGCATGAACGTCACGTTAACGACGACCGCAAAGAACGACGAGGAAGGCCGCGAGCTTTTAAAAGGTCTCGGAGTTCCTCTGCGCGTTCCCGGAGGGGCGCAATAAATGGCACGCCTGGCAAAAATCGCAAAGACACATAAGAAGCCGAAATTCAAAGTGCGCATCCGCAACCGCTGCCGCGTTTGCGGCCGCGCCCGCGGATATATCCGCAAGTTCCAGATGTGCCGTATCTGTTTTCGCGGAATGGCGCTCAAGGGAGAAATTCCCGGCGTTGTGAAAGCCAGCTGGTAGTCGCCGCGGCAAGCGGCGCCATGACAGGAGAAAAGATGCAAACGGACCCCATCGCCGATTTTTTGACGCGCATTCGCAACGCCACCGCCGCCAAGCACCAGCGCGTGGACGTGCCTGCGTCGAAGCTCAAGACGGAAATTGCCCGCATCCTCAAGGAAGAGGGCTACATCTCGACGTTCAAGACCGTGGACGAAAACAAAACGCGCAAAATGCTCCGCGTTTTCTTGAAGTACACTCCCGACCGCCGCAGCGTCATCACCGGCATCAAGCGAATTTCGCGCCCCGGCTCGCGCCGCTATCTCGGCGCAACCGATATTCGCCCTGTGGTTGGTGGGCTGGGCATCAACATTTTGACCACGCCGAAAGGCTTGATGAGCGGACGTTCCGCGCGCAAAGCCAAAGTGGGCGGCGAAATTCTTTGCGAAGTTTGGTAATGCGGTTTGGTAGGGGCATGGCATACCGTGCCAGAGTTCGGCAACATTTAGGCTTTCGGAGATAAGGACCAACAGATGTCACGTATCGGACGCAAACCAATTCCAGTTCCTGCGGGCGTGAAAATCGCTCTGCAAAGCGGCCAGGTCGACGTGCAGGGGCCCAAGGGCAAACTCACTGTGCCGCTGCCTCGGGGCATCACGTTCGAACAGAAAGATGGCGTGCTCACGGCTCTTCGCGAGACTGAAGATCACCGCGCGCTCCACGGTCTTGCGCGCGCTCTCGTTGCCAACGCCGTTCAAGGCGTCACGCAAGGCTTCAAGAAAGACTTGGACATCGTTGGCGTGGGCTATCGTGCGGAACTGAAGGGCAAAATCGTGGCTTTCGCTCTCGGTAAATCGCACCCCATCGAGTTTCCCGTTCCGGAAGGAATCCAGATCACGGTCGATAAGCAGACGCACATCGTGGTCAGCGGCGCGGACAAGGGCAAAGTCGGACAAGTGGCCGCGGATCTTCGCGCCCTGCGCCCGCCCGATCCGTACAAGCAGAAAGGCGTGCGCATCACCGGCGAACGACTCAAGAAGAAAGCCGGCAAGGCAGGAGCCAAGGCCGGCGGCCCCGCCTAGCGGGATTGCACGCGGGGCATCGCTTGCGTCCCGGCGTGGCAGATTTTGGTTTCTTGAATATTGGCAAGGTTCAGGTTTCAGGAGAAGAAACAGTGGCATCGGCAAGAGTTCGCAAGTTATCGAAAAATCTTCACCGCCTTCGCGTTCACGAACGCGTTCGCCAGCGCGTTACGGGCACTACGGACCGCCCGCGTCTTTGCGTGTACCGTTCGCTGGGACACATCTACGCTCAGGTGATTGACGATCGCACCGGGAAAACGCTGGTCTCGGCCAGCTCCGTGGACGGCGAAACGAAGAAGAATTTGAAGGGTGGCGGAAATATTGCGGCGGCCAAAGTGATCGGCAAAACTATTGCCGAACGCGCCAAGACTGCCGGAGTCAGCAAAGTGGTGTTCGACCGCGGCGGTTACAAGTATCACGGCCGCGTCAAGGCGCTCGCCGACGCGGCGCGGGAAGCGGGGTTAAAGTTCTAAGCCTATGTCGAAGCAAATTTTGCGAGACAGTTTAGCGGTACGCAGGCTTCTGGCGGTCAATCTTTCTGATTTGAAAGACGACGTAATCGCCATCAACCGCGTCACCAAAGTCGTGAAGGGCGGCAAGAATCTCAGCTTCTCCGCGCTTGTGGTTGTTGGCGATAGCCACGGCCATGCTGGATTTGGCATGGGCAAAGCCCGCGAGGTTCCCATGGCTATTAAGAAAGCCATCGAACAGGCCAAAAAGAATTTGATCAAGCTGAACATGAAGGGCTCGACGATTCCTCACCAGGTGCTCGGCCGGTACGGCTCGGCGCAGGTGCTCCTAAAGCCCGCTCCGGAAGGCACGGGAGTGATCGCTGGCGGTCCGGTGCGCAAGGTCATGCAAGTGGCTGGGATCCATAATGTGCTCACGAAGTCTCTCGGCACCTCGAACCCGCACAATGTTGTGAAAGCCACATTTGCCGCGCTTCTGGGTCTCAAGGACGCCGCGCAAGTCGCGGAAACGCGTTCCAAGACCGTCGATGAAATCAGCGGCCGATACCAAAAAGCTGCCGCAGGTGAGAACAACTAATGGCTAGCACAAAGAAATCCGGTGCAGCGGGCGCCGGCAAGAAGGCCGGAGGCACGGTTAAGGTCAAGTGGGTGGTGAGTTTTATCAGCTGCACCGATGACATGCGCCAGTGTATCCGCGGTCTTGGACTGCGGAAAATGCATCAAGTCGTAGAGCGCGAGGACTCGCCGGCGGTTCGCGGCATGATTCATAAAGTGCGGCATCTCGTGGAAGTGGTGGAGTAAAGCGATGGCGAAGAAAGTTTCCCGCGGCCGCAAAGCCGCCAAGAGCGCTGGCGAACACAAGTCCGTCGCAAGTCTGTCTACGTTGAGACCTCCGAAAGGCTCGCGGCACCGCAAGGTGCGCGTCGGCCGCGGCATGGGCTCGAAACTCGGCAAGACGTCTGGTTCCGGCGATAAGGGACAGAAGTCCCGCCGCGGCTATTCCCGCCGTCGCGGATTTGAAGGCGGCCAGATGCCTTTGCACCGCCGCATGCCGAAGCGAGGCTTTCATAATCCCTTCGGCGTGACGTACTCGGTCGTGAATCTCGAGGAGTTAAATGTTTTTCCGGCAGGCGAAACGGTTACGCCGGATCTGCTCCGGGCGCATGGCTTCGTACGCCGCGTGACCGATCCGATCAAGGTGTTGGGCGATGGCGAACTGAAGACTAAGCTTGCGATTCACGCGCATGCCTTCAGCGCCTCGGCCAAGGACAAGATCACCAAGGCAGGCGGCACGTTCGAGGTGGTAGCGTAAGGCAGAAGTATGACGGGGAATCGCAGGACAAACGCATGAAACGATTCGTCGAAGCTCTCCAGAACATGTTCCGCATCCCGGATTTGCGGAACCGTGTGCTGTTTACACTGGCGCTGCTCGGGGTGTACCGCATCGGTGCGCACATTCCGACGCCCGGCATTAACGCGAGAGTGCTCGATCAGATTTTCAGTCAGGCCCAAGGTTCGGTCCTGAGCATCTTTGATCTTTTCAGCGGCGGCAATTTCCGCAAGCTCACGATTTTCGCTCTGGGCATCATGCCGTATATCACGGCTTCGATTATCCTGCAGTTGATGCAGGTAGTTTTTCCGTACCTCGAGCGGTTGCAAAAAGAAGGCGAACTTGGACGCCGCAAGATCACCCAATACACGCGCTATCTGACTATCGTCCTCAGCGTGATTCAGTCTCTGACTATCGCCACCACCCTGCAAGCGACGAATATGAACGGCCAGTCGCTCGTCTATCACCCCGGCTGGGCCTTCACGATGATGACCATCCTGACGCTCACGACCGGCTCGGCCTTCATCATGTGGCTCGGCGAGCAAATTAGCGAGCGCGGAATCGGCAACGGCATGTCGCTCATCATCTTTGTGGGCATCGTAGTTGGTTTGCCGCGGGCCGTTGACGATCTGGTGACGAAAGCCAAAACCGCGGCCTGGGGGCCCTTCACCGGGCTAGCTCTTATTTTCCTCGTCGCTCTGATGATCGCCGTAGTCGCATTCATCGTGTTCGTGGAAGGCGGGCAGCGCCGCATACCCGTTCAATATGCCAAGCGCGTCATCGGCCGCAAGGTAATGGGCGGGCAATCTTCGTATCTTCCTTTGCGCGTAAACTCCGGCGGCGTGATTCCGCCGATTTTCGCCAGTTCGCTCTTGGCGTTTCCCGCTACAGCCGCACTTGTCTTGGGCAGCCGCTGGGCGTTTGTAAACACCATCAAGGAACGTCTGGCCTGGGGCGAGCCGCTCTATACCGTCGTGTACATCACGATGATTCTGCTGTTCTCGTTCTTCTACGTCGGGATTGTTTTCAATCCCACGGAGCTTGCCGACAACATGCGCAAGAATGGCGGATTTATCCCGGGAATTCGGCCTGGCCGCAACACTTCCGAGCACGTCAGCAAGATTCTGAAACGCCTGACGTTCATCGGCGCGGTTTACCTTGCGATGGTCTGCTTGTTGCCGGAGTGGATGATCGCAGGCATTCACCTCGACCATCTTGGCTGGGGAATTGGCTCCTGGTTTGACCGCCACTTCCCGGTCTGGTTTCTGAAAGGCTTGGGCGTGCAGTTTTATTTTGGCGGCACATCGCTCCTGATTGTCGTCGGCGTGGCCATGGATACCGTCCAGCAGCTCGAAGCGCAGTTGGTCATGCGGAATTACGAAGGATTTGCTCGGAAGGGCCGGTTGCGCGGCCGGCGGTAACAGCATGTTGACGAGCCCAGTGGCGCCGGAAAAACGGCCCGCGGAAGAGCTCAATCGCGCCGTGATTTTCCTTGGGCCTCCGGGCGCCGGGAAAGGCACGCAGGCGAAGAAGCTTGCGGCCAAGTACGCGGTTCCGCATCTTTCGACGGGCGACATGCTCCGGGAGAACGTGGCCACCGGCACGCCGTTGGGAGCCAAGGCCAGGCCGATCATGGAGCGCGGCGAGCTTGTTTCGGATTCGCTGGTGCTCAAGATGGTCAGGGAACGCATCGAGCGGCCGGATTGTTCGCATGGTTTTGTGTTCGACGGGTTTCCGCGGACGGTCGCTCAAGCGCAGTATCTGGGCGAGTTGTTGAAGCAGCATGGTTACCGGAGGCCGTTCGTCATTCATCTGGTAATCGATACCGCTCTGATTCTCCGGCGGATTACCGGCCGGCGCATGTGCAAGACGGGCGGCGAGATTTATAATCTTTTCGAGCGCCCGCCGCTACTCGAAGGGCGCTGCGATAATGACGGCGGCGAGCTTTTGCAGCGGCCGGATGACCGGGAAGAAATTGTCGCTCCGCGGTTGCGGGCGTACGAGAAGCAGACATCGCCACTGGTTGCGTATTACCGGCGGCTGGGCCTGCTCCACGACGTGGACGCCTCCAAGAGCGTGGAAGATGTGGAACAGCAGGTCTGGCGAACCTTGCACCAGGCGCGCGGTAAGCACTAGATGGCGCGGGAAGGGACGCTAGCAGAGACGATGGCGATTCATCTGCGCAGCGCCGATGAGCTGGACAAGATGCACCGCGCGGGGCTCATCGTCTACGAAACTTTGACGGCGCTCCGGGACATGGTGCGGCCGGGATTGACGACGATGGACCTCGAAAAGTTTGCCGAGGAAAAAATCGCCGGCAAGCCGGGCAAGGCGGCCTTCAAGGGCTACCGAGGTTATCCTTGTTCGCTGTGTACTTCGGTGAACGGCGAGATCGTTCACGGGATTCCGTCGCCGAAGCGCAAGCTCCGCGAAGGTGACATCGTCTCGATCGATTTCGGGATGGAAGTGGACGGCTATTTCGCGGATTCCGCGGTCACCGTTCCGGTCGGGAAGATTCGCCCGGAAGTGAAGTCGCTGCTGGATGTAACCCGCGAATCGCTGGACCGCGCGATTGACAAGATGCGGCCTGGCAATCGCCTCGGCGACGTCGGCCACGCGGTGCAGAGCTGGGTCGAGCAGCACGGTTATTCGGTGGTGCGAGAGTTTGTCGGGCACGGCATCGGCACCAAGATGCACGACGAACCCAACTTGCCGAATTATGGCGAAGAAGGGCGCGGCGCGCGATTGCAGGAAGGCATGGTCATCGCCGTCGAGCCGATGGTCAACGCGGGCCGGCCAGAAGTTCGGATGCGGGATGAGTGGGTGGCGGAGACGGCGGATGGCAGCCCCTCGGCGCACTTCGAGCACACCGTGGCGGTCACGGCGAACGGCCCCTGGATTTTGACGCGGCCGAAAGAGATGACCGGGCCGTCCTGGTAGGACTTGTAGAGGCTGGGCTTTAGCCCGGCGGGAGCGGACACAGGAGAATATGGCGAGACCCATTCGCGAGAAAAAGGAAAAAGGCGACTCTGGAAATCCAAAAGAGGACGCCATAGAAGTGATGGCCACGGTGATTGAGCCGCTGCCAAATGCGATGTTTCGCGTGGAGCTTGAGAACAAGCATCAAGTGCTGGCGCACGTTTCCGGCAAGATGCGGAAAAATTTCATCCGCATTTTGGCAGGAGACAAAGTAGCGGTGGAACTCTCGCCGTACGATTTGACGCGCGGCCGTATCGTGTATCGCTACAAGTAGTCGTAGAGGCGGGTCTTTAGACCCACGATTTTGGTTCTGCGACTTTCGAAGGGGCTAGGTCATCTAATGCCTCTGGTTTGTGGGGCACGCCTTTCTGAGGCGGGCCGCGATTGGAATGAGGGACAAAGGCAATGAAAGTACGGGCATCGGTAAAAAAAATTTGTGACAAATGCAAGGTAATCCACCGGCGCGGCGTGGTGCGGGTAATCTGCACCAACCCGAAGCATAAGCAGCGCCAGGGTTAAGGAGAAAGAATGGCACGCATCGCAGGTGTTGACCTTCCGCCACAGAAGCGCCTCTGGGTCGGATTGACTTCGATCTATGGCATCGGGCAGGAGCGCGCGAAGAAGCTCGCCGCCAAGGCGGGCGTCGATCACACGAAAAAGATCCGCGATCTGACCGAAGACGAAGTGAACCATCTTCGGCAGGAAATTGAAAAAGAAGGCCGCGTGGAGGGTGATCTCCGCAAGGAGATTCAGATGAACATCCGCCGGCTGATTGAAATCCAGGCGTACCGCGGCATCCGCCATCGCCGCAATCTTCCCGTGCGCGGCCAGCGCACACACACGAACGCGCGCACGAGGAAAGGTCCGCGGCGCGGCGCAGTGGCGGCGAAGAAGAAGGTCACCGGCAAGAAGGGCTAAGCTTTTCTGTTTGTAGGGGCACGATATATCGTGCCCCTGCGACAAGTTTTCAGATTCATAGAAATACGAAACGGAGTGGACAGTGGCAAAAGAACAAAAAGGCGCGGTGCCGGACGCAACAGCAGCACCGGGGAAACCGGCGGCGGCGACAAAGCGCAAGAAAGAATTCAAGAAGAAGCGCGAACGGCGCATTGTGCCGCACGGCATTGTTTACGTGGCGGCCACGTTCAACAACACGCAGATCACCATTTCGGATACGGATGGCCGCGTGATGTGCTGGTCTTCGGCGGGAGCTATCGGCTTCAAAGGCTCGCGCAAGGGCACGCCCTACGCCGCGCAGCAGGCTTCGCTGGCTGCCGCAGGCGTGGCGCGCGACCAGTACGGCATGAAGAGCGTGGAAGTTCGCGTGAAAGGGCCCGGTTCGGGACGCGAGTCGGCCGTGCGCGCGCTGGCTGCCGCGGGATTGCACATCGTGCTGATCCGCGACGTGACGCCGATTCCGCATAACGGCTGCCGTCCCCCGAAGAGACGGCGAGTTTGATGAACCACTTTATGAACCAGAAGATTCCACGAGACAAGCAAGCAGTTCCGTCTCACCAGAGTTTTGGGAAGGGAGAATAGAAGTTGGCAAGACACCGAGATGCAGTCTGCCGCCTGTGCCGCCGGGAAGGGCAGAAATTGTTTTTGAAGGGGCTGCGGTGCTTCACGGAGAAGTGCGCGATAGAGAAGCGCAACTTCATTCCGGGACAGCACGGGCAGTCGCGGCGCCCCAAGGTCGCGGGTTACGGCCTGCAGTTACGCGAGAAGCAGAAGGTCAAGCGTACTTACGGGCTGCTCGAGCGGCAGTTCCGCTCGTATTTTGAAAAAGCCGTGCGGGCCAAGGGACCCACGGGCGAAAACCTGATCATCACGCTCGAGCGGCGTCTGGACAACGTGGTGTGGCGCGCAGGATTGGCGTCATCGCGTTCGCAGGCGCGGCAACTCGTGCTGCATGGGCACGTGCGGGTGAACGGCAAGAAGGTCAACATTCCCTCTTATCTCGTGACCGTGGGCGAGGAAGTGGCCATCAAGGAAAAGATGCACCAGAATGCCATGGTGCTCGAAGCGCGAAACGTGGCGCAGAGCCAGAGCGCGGTGCCGTGGCTCGAACAGGACCGCGAACAGTTCAAAGCCAAAGTCGTTGCGCTGCCGAAGCGCGAGGACGTGCAGACGCCGCCGATCAACGAGCAGCTCATCGTCGAGTTGTACTCGAAGTAGCGAGCGGACGGCTTCAGAAGGCCGTCCCTACACAAGAACAATGGCTGGTGCGCGAGCGCCACAGTTTTTGGGGCCGAGAAGGTCGGCCCAGAAGGAAGGAACACGATGTGGAAGGGATTTCAAAAACCAAAGCGCCTTGCATCCGAACTTGAATCGCTGACCGAAAAGTACGGGCGGTTTTCCGCGCAGCCGTTTGAGCGCGGCTGGGGCACGACGGTTGGAAACGGGCTGCGCCGCGCGCTTCTGAGCTCGATTGAAGGCGCGGCTATCACCGCCGTTAAAATCGAGGGAGTGCTGCACGAGTTTTCCTCGATTCCCGGCGTGGTAGAAGATGCGACGGACATTATCCTGAACCTGAAGCAAGTGCCGATCAAGCTGAACACGGACCTGCCGAAGACGATTTTCTTCAACGTCGACCATCCTGGCCCGGTGACGTCGGCGCAAATCGAGGAAGACGCGGACTTCGCGGTGCTCGATAAGAGCGTGTACATCGCGACGGTCAGCGAAGGCGGCAAATTGCAAATCGAGATGCGCGTCAAGAACGGCCGCGGCTATGTGGCCGCGGACCGCAACTATGATGAAGACCTGCCCATCGGCTACATTCCCGTCGACAGCGTTCACTCGCCGGTGCGCAAGGTCAACTATTCGGTGGAAGCGGCTCGTCTCGGCCAGATGACCGACTACGAAAAGCTGATGATCGAAGTCTGGACCAACGGCGCGATTACGCCGCAGGACTCGATCGGCCTCGCCGCGAAGCTGGTGAAGGATCACATGAGCATCTTCATCAACTTCGAGGAGCCGACGGAGATGGCGGAACTGCCCCAGGAAATCGCCAACGATCCGCGCCTCGAGCATCTGGACCGTTCCGTCGAAGAGCTGGAACTTTCCGTACGCTCCTATAACTGCTTGAAGAACGCCAACATCCAGACCATCCGCGAACTCGTGCAAAAGAGCGAGAACGAAATGCTGAAGACCAAAAACTTCGGCCGCAAATCGCTCAACGAAATCAAGGAAATACTGGTCAAGATGGGCCTCAGTCTGGGCATGAAGTTCGACGAGCACGGCCGCATCATCTGGCCGCCGCTGCCAAGCCAAACGGCGCCGCCCGCGGCCGAAGATTCGCTCGGCGGCGGATTGTAAGAATAGCCGACGGCCAACAGCTCACAGCCGGCAGCGCGCAAGAGGCTAGGCGGGTCGTGAGCTTTAACAAAAATTTTTCGCGGGCTGCTTGAGTGAGCGGGCCGTTGCAAGCTAGCTCAAGCTAAGGGGACAGACGATGCGGCATCTTAATTCAGGATCAAAACTTGGACGCAACCCGTCGCATCGACGCGCGACTCTGCGAAACCTGGTCACCAACTTGTTCGAGCACGGACGGATTACCACCACGCTGACGCGCGCGAAAGCGGCGCGGCCCGTGGCGGAGAAGATCATCACGCTCGGCAAACGCGACACGCTACAGTCGCGGCGCCAGGCGGCTTCGTACCTGATGACCCCGGCCGTTACGCAGAAACTCTTCGGCGAAATCGCACCGAAATTCGCGGACCGCGCCGGCGGCTATACGCGAATCATCCATGCGGGTATCCGTGTCGGCGACGGCGCCAAGGTGGCGATCCTCGAGATCGTCGGCTACGAGTTGAAGACAAAAGAAAAGAAAGAAAAGACCAAGAAGGAAGAGCCGGTCGAAGCCGCCAGCTGATTCACGTGACCCGTGTTCCGTGATCCGTGTTCCGTGAAAAGCCCGCTCCGAATTTCGAAGCGGGCTTTTTGTTTTTTGACTTCGCTGCCGGAACGTTGCTGTCCCCAATTCCTCGAAGAAAAGTCAAACGCGCACCCTGAAAACCGCAGGGTTGCGGCACCCCGTCAAGCGCCTGCCCACCCAGCCAAAGGCCTGCGCACCGACGATCCATCACCGCGAAGAGCATAGCGTCTTTCTATCGTGCCATCTTCAACTTGGGTTTGGTCAACGCGCGCTTCACGTTTGCAAGTATCTGGGAACGGCCTTGAGGGGACTCTAATGTGTGTTCCCAAACTCGAAGAACGTGCCATCCAAGTGAACGCAGTTCCCGCGAGCGACGGCGATCCCTGCGGCGATTTCCTAGAACCTTCTGCCTCCAGTAGGATCGGTTGTCTTGCGGCAACCGATAGCAACGGGGGCAACCGTGCCAGAAGCACCCGTCGAGAAAGATCGCCAAACGCTCTGCTCGAAACGCAAAGTCGGGCCTTCCTGGCAGACCGAGATGCCTTCTCCAGCCTGGAATTTTTCCTCGTCTTAGGATGGAAAGAAAAACGCCTTCCGTGGTCTTGTTGCCCTTAGACCGAATGCTCGCCATATTTCGCGAGCGTTGTTCTCGAGTTAGCCAATCCGCCACGGGCCTCTCTATTTTTTCTCGGGTCTGATCTTCTCAAACTTTGTTTCTAGCCACTGGAGAAGGTGCAACTGGTCATCAATAGTTGCTCGGCGCACTTGTTTTAGGAGTTCAATTCGATCCGGCTTTGGCGGGGCGCTGCTTTGGAGACCCTCATTGCAGTTCGTGCATACGGCGCGAAGATTGTCGGGCGTGTCCTCGCCGCCTTTGGACTTGTCAATAATATTCGCCATCGCAAGGCGAAGTGAGGTTCTGACTCTGCGAAAGACTCCCTCATCTGTTATCCAAACTGTAAATCCACTCCCATGCCCGTCCGAGGAAGATAAATAACCAACGCCCTTCCGACCCTCTGAACAAACACCGCATTGGCACGGGCGATAAGCGGCGAGTTGCCGATTTCTCTCGCCCTTCCAAACGAAATCGGCGCTCTCGTTCATTTGGGCCTCCGCTTTTACTGTTCTAGTTTAGAACAATTCTATCCGATATGGAAGGTACTCTCTGCGTGTGGCCAAGAAGGCAACTCGGAAAAACATTGTCGGCAGGCGAGTCGCCGAGGCTCGTCGAGACTGCAATCCACCACTGACGCAGGACGCTCTTTCAGGCAGGCTCGCTCGGATTGGGATCCAACTTGACCGGGCAGCAATCGCGAAGATCGAGACCAACTGCCGTCACGTGTTCGACTACGAGCTTAAGGCCCTCGCTGATGTGATGGGAGTCGGCGTTAGTTGGCTGCTCGGGAACGAAGAAAAATGACCGATCCCACGTCCCAATTACGGTCGGCAACGCGACGAGCCAAATCGGACGTCGCGAACAAGCTTGTCAGTATGTTCCTTCACGAATTCAGCCGCAGGATAAGCGAAGATTGGCCGATTAGAGTTGACGGCGAAGAATATGAAGCGCTCGTTCGAAAGTGGTTTGATAACCGGTGCCCTTACTGCTCTTGCAACCTGGCAGACACGGTTTCCGTAATCGAGCATCTCGACGGCATGAATCGCTATCGAGCGGGCCTCCACACTCCCGGCAATGTCTTGGTCGCTTGCAGAAAATGTAACAGTGAAAAGCGCCGCGACGACGCGTCGAGGGTCCTCTTGCTTGCGAGATCCGGCTGGGAATCATTCCTGTCTCACGACGGTACTCATTGCGCCGCATCTTGCCTCGGGTGTCGGTACTGGAAGGGAATTTGGGAGGATGAAGGAGAACGAAAGCTGCGATTGAGTGGGAATCTGCAGAGGATTCGTTCCTTTCGCGCAGCGTTTCCCGAATTCCAACAAATCATCCCTTCTCTCGCCGAGAGCCTGCCAGCATTGCTGACAAAGCTATATTCCGACTGCCAAATCTTTGCTGAGACCGAGATCAAAACCCTCCTTGAGACCTTTGAAAACACAAAAGGGGCGGGCGACAGTTAACGTCTAATTAGACGAGGGCGGGCAGAACCGGCCGGTGGGATAGGTATTACTGCGACCCTTTCAGAAACTTGCTGCGGTAATCATCAAAGCGCGAACTAGCAAATCCGGGGACGTTTTCCAGTTGGACGACCGCAGGCTTCGATTCCGCAATTAGGCGAAGCGCCTCAGGAAACAAATCGCGCTCGTCTTCGTGCCCTAGTTGCTTTCCAGCGATTGAAAAAGGGGGGCAAGGCACACCGCCCGCAAGAAGATCTACTCCGCGAAATTCCGAGCCGTCTACTTCCGTGATGGAGCTCTCCAGTACCCGCCAGTGCGGGCGATTCTGCCGCAGCGTTGCACACGCGTGAGAATCAATCTCTATAGCGGAGAACATCTCAAATCCAGCAAGCTCGAGCCCAATAGCTTGCCCACCAGCGCCAGCGCAAATCTCAAGTACTGTTAAACTCATTTTTTCCGAAGGGCAGCCTGAAAATGCCGTTTCTATGGCTAATGTTCTCTTTAATCGTACAGGGTGTCAAGCTGATACTATTCGCTTTTTGTTTGCCAAGGATGGTGGCTGACTCTTTTGATCTATTTGATTTCTTCCTATTGTTCTCGCTCGCGCGCCGTCGTCTTACGTGCGCTGATCATCCTGATGTTCTCGTCGCGATCGGAGTGCGCGACCATCAACACCCGGCCCGCGCTCGACATTCCGACCAGGATACGTCTCAGCCAGATGGATTTACCAACCCCATTGCCGTGCCCCTACGGTGAGGTCGAGAGACGGGCTAAAAGACGGCTGTTTTGCATGGGCGGCCTTTGCGGGGGAAGGGGTTGGCGGGGCCGCCGGCTGGAACTGGGACGCGCTGTCTTCGGGACCCGGAGGGAACGGGCACGGGTAGCGCGCGGCTACAGGCCGGAGCGGTGAGAGGGCGGAGCTTGCCGGCGGCCAGGGCGTCGAGGGCGCGGAGGCGGTCGGTGAGTTCGGCGGTGGTGAGGCGTTGCTCGCGGTAGAGGCAGCGGAGGAAATCGTGCGCGGGCCGTTCGCTCTTTTGCGAATTGCACTCGACGCAGCAGGAAACGAGGTTGCGATAAGAGTTGCGGCCGAAACGCACGCGCGGCACGACATGATCGAGACACTTCTGCGACGGGGTAAGGCGGCGCAAACAGTAAAAACACAGGCCGCGCTCGCGGGAGTGGATGGACTGGCGAAGCGCGCGAGTTTGCAGGAAGTCGGAATCCTCGAGAGGCAGAGCGCGAGCTTGTGTGTCCGGCGTGCCGGAGGTGCGGCGAACGCCTATGGCGCCGCGGCCGGGCCGGGACTTGGCCGGAACGGAGCGGCCGGGACAGGCGGCGCGAATTTCTTCGGGCAGGCGGACCTCGACGAGATGACCGGCCTTGGTGCGTTCGACCAGGCGCAAAGCGCCGAGGGCCGCGAGGCGGCGAACGGCTTCGCGGGCCGGTCCACCGGAAACGCGGACTGCGCGGGCGAGCCACTGAATGGAGAAGCGGAGCCGCAGCTTTCCTTCGAGACGGCTGTGGCGCAGGAGATGGGAAAAGACGGAGCGGTCGAGCACCGAGAGGCGCAGTTGCGGGACGAGAATATCTTCCATTTGCTTCCAGACTTCGGCCGCGTTGGGGGCGGCGTCGGATGCTTTGTTTGTCATGTGTTTATTCCTAGAAGGGAGAGATGGTGGACTGTAAGGACCTTTGAAATTCAGTGCAAAGATAGTAGGGCGGCACTGCCAGGCGAACTTGCGGCGCCATCCAGGGGCGAAGACTTGGGCGGCCGGGGCAAAAGAACGAAGGACCTCGGCCGTGCAGTGCTGGCCCGCGAAGAATAAAAAAACGCGGTGGTGCCACGCCGGAACAAGGCCGGTAGAGCTAAGACTTTTGTTTTCAAAAGGATGAAACTTCGAGCGGAAGGCGAAACTAGCCGCCTATAAATGAAAAAAGAGAATTGCGCGGACGCAATTCTCTGCACACATATATTAACAGATTAGCAGAATTTGTCCAGGACTATTTGGGGGTGTATTTATTCGAAGCTATACAATCTAAGGATGAAGGAAATAGGGTACAGGCGTTTCCTACACACCAGGGCCGGGGTGGACGTTTTGGCTTTCGCCTGGGCAGACTACCCAGTTAATTATTTGCGCCAGTTATTGTCTTTGTCGCAGATAAGAATTCTGGAGAAATTAAGAACGCCATCATGGAAAGTGCCTATAGCATAATAGTGACGTGAACACACCTAGTTGTAGATTTTATTGATTCGCACAAATCCCAACCGTAACCTCATTCGAGAACTTACGCCGCTTCGGCGGCGCCAGCGCTTTTTGGGGACATTCGCAGTTCTCGCCCGCGCCTGGAAACCCCGGGGAAGCATCATTGTTCTGACACTCTCGTGCGCAAGAGTTCGCATTTATGCCAATGGTCAGAAGGTAGAAGCAGCATGTTTAAAAACAGGGGATGATCATGAAGCTCGCCATTAGATTTCAGTTTCTCGCCTATATCGCGATTACCGCGCTTGTTCTCAGTTCTTGTAGCGGCCTAAAGCAACCGGCCGGTTCGGGCGGGACCGGTGGCACTGGGGGTACCGGCGGTACCGGCGGCACGGGAGGCACAGGTGCAGGTGGTTCTGGTCCCTTCACGATTGGAGGATCGGTGGTTGGGCTGGTCGGAACTGGGCTAGTGCTCCAGGACAACGGCGGGGACGATCTCACCGTTACGGGCACCGGTACCGTCAGCTTCACATTCAAGACTTCGGTCACGGGCACTTATAACGTTACCATCAAGACGCAACCCTCAAGCCAGGTGTGCAGCGTCGCAAACTTTTCCGGAACAGCCACCGCGAATGTGACAAACGTTCAAGTAAATTGCGCCGCTACTTATACTGTTGGTGGGACCGTTTCCGGACTGCAGGGAACGGGTCTCGTGTTGCAAGACAATGGCGGAGACGATCTCACGATCAGCGGCACCGGTAACGTCAACTTCACTTTTGCTACGACTCTTCTGGCTGGCGCCAAGTACGCAGTAACGATAAAGACCCAGCCAACCAACCCCTCTCAAACTTGCGTGGTCTCCAACGACACCGGCACGATCATCGGTAGTGTCAACAACGTTCAGATTACTTGCCCTCAGCCAAAGTTTCCGGTTGGCGGCACTGTTGTTGGGCTCGTTGTTGGCACGGGTGACACCCTCGAGCTGCAGGACAACGCAGGTGACAATCTCTTCGTTACAGGCGACGTGGACTTTACCTTCCCAACTCAGTTCACCTTTGGCACAACCTACAGTGTGAACTTGTTCCTGCCTCCCACGAGCCAGGGGCAAGGCTGCAACGTATTCAACGCTACTGCTGTAGTCAAGGGGATCGTTTCCAATGTGATCGTCGATTGCCAGCACAACGACTGGGCCTGGATGTTCCCGGGAAGCGCGGCCCCTTCACTCAACTCATACGGAACTGCCCAGCTAGATTCTTGGACGTCTGGAAGTCCCATTCCACAGCCGCCTTTTGCAACTTCGAATTCGAATACACCGGGCGGCAGAGACTTCGCCATGGCCTGGACCGACAAGAAAGGGAGCCGGTGGCTGTTTGGCGGGTTGGGGTTTGAAGTCACGCACCAGAATACCGACGGCATACCCGGCTATTTGAACGATATGTGGGTTTGGCCCACGATTCCAAGCTCAGGTGAGGACGACGGCTGGTGGATTCCGGGTGGTTGGATACCTGCGAACCTGCCGATTATCCACGACAGTGTTGCCAATACCTTTCAAGCGGATAGCACCCCGCTCAAATTCAAGGACCGACCGGCCTTTTACGGTACCCTAGGCGTCGGCACATCCTGCGCGACTCCCGGCGTCGCCTGCACGGAACCGGGTGCGCGCTGGGGCGGCATAACTTGGACCGACGCCTTAGGCAATCTTTGGATGTTCGGTGGCCAGGGGATAGCATCGGACGGATTTGGACTCCTCAACGACATTTGGGAGTTCGATACGACTTCCGGCCCTTGCTCTTTCGATTCGACCACGGGTACAGGCATCTTCACGAACTGCAAGTGGATCTGGCGTGGGGGGTCGAACTTAGCCAATCCGTCAGCGACCGCCGTCTTCCCCGGCGGACGTTGGGGCGCCTCTAGCTTTACTGATACCGCCGGAAACGTTTGGATGTTTGGCGGCCAGGGCTATGACTCGACAGGCCAAGTCGGCCTACTGAACGATCTGTGGAAATACAACATCGCTGCCGGAACGTGGACTCTAGTCTCGGGTACCACGACGGCCAACCAAAACGGCGCCTACCCTGCTACCGTCGGAACAGGCGGAGCGGGCTTTACGCCCGGCGGCCGCCAAACGGCGGTCCTCTGGGTTGATGCCACCGGAAAAATCTGGCTCTTTGGCGGTTTCGGTCTGGATTCGGCCGGCACGAGCGGCGGTACCGGTCAAATTGGGTCGGTTCTTAATGATTTGTGGAAGTTCGATCCAGTCGCGGGCCAGTGGTCGTGGATTTCGGGCAGCAACTTGGCCAACAAGAACGGGGTGTACGGAACACAAGGCATCTCGAACGCCACAACGAACGCCGCAGCGACGAACGTTCCCGGCTCGCGCTGGGGATCGCAGGGTTGGGTCACCCCGGATGGCAACCTGTTCCTTTTTGGAGGCTTTGGATACGGTTCTCAGGGTGCACAGCCTACCGGCTTCCTGAACGACGTTTGGGAATATCAGCTCAGCACCGGCCAGTGGATTTGGTGGAAGGGCTCAGTAGACGTGAACCAACCCGGGACTTATATAACGACTCCTAACATCTTCCAGCTCAACTACGTGAATAACGCCGTGGGAGCGCGCCGAGGCGCGGCTCACTGGGCGCCAAACCCATCTGGATATATTTACATGTTCGGCGGGGAAGGCTATGACGCTACGGCCGGAGGCCCCTATGGGGAACTCAACGACGTGTGGCGCTACCTGCCGTTCCCAACAAACTAGAGGTTCACTGCTTACTCCTGAAGGGGCGGGTCTCAACCCGCCCCTCTTTTTTTGAGCCGCGACCTTTGGTTTCGTTGATTGCTCCTGTCGCCCTGCATCCCCTTTCTTCTGCTCTCTCTGCGGGAGCGGGTGCCCCTCGATAAGAACAAGGCGTTGTCAAGAGACACTTTTTCTCCGCAATGCTTTGCAGTACCGCTTGGATCTCGGAGAGGTGGAGGACCGCATCCTAATTTTTTTGGACCGACACTTCGATAATGAGATTTGTTCAAGTCGCTACGGAGCTGGAATCCGCAGCTGATTCTGGCACGGCGGGAAGTGTTTTTCGGCGGAAGCGGAACCAGAGGTACAGGGCGGCAGCGGCAACGAAAGCGCCGGCGGAGTCGAGAAGGGAATCGTAGGGTGAAGCGGTGCGGCTGGCGACGAAGGCCTGATGGATTTCGTCCATGATGGAATAGCCTGCGGCAACGGAGAGGGCAGCGATTGCCCAGGTCCAACGCCAGCCTTTGCGATCGCCTCGGAATCCGCGAAAGAGCAAGAGGCAAAAAATAAAATATTCAGTGAAATGCGCACATTTGCGAATGACATGGTGGATGAAGTTGAATTGATGCGGGGACAGATGTGGAAAAAGCCATTTGACGAGGAAGGAGAGAACCGTCGCGGTGTGGTCGGAAGAAAAGGTGTCCGTCGAGAAGGTAAAAATGACGCCGGCCCAGACCACGGCAGGCCACCAGGCGCGCAGCCAAGCAGGAATGAGCAGCTTGCGGAGGCGAGGCTGCATCTCCGTCAATTGCGGGGCGGGGCGGGGATTGCGCCAGGGAAGTTCAGGCAAGGCGCGCTCCTCGCATGAAGTTGCGCCTAGATGGAGGAGAGGCTCTCAACACAATAGCCGCCAAGGACACCGAGAGTTCGAGAGACGAGTGCGAGTTTCGACGGTGACTATTCATTTTGTACACGACGCTTGGCATGCTGGCGATTGGCGATTACTCCATGCGATAGTTTGGGGCTTCGCGAGTGATAATGACGTCGTGGACGTGGCTTTCGCGAAGACCCGCTGCGGTGATGCGGACGAAGCGGGCATTCTCGGTGAGCTCCCTTAGATTGCCAGCGCCGACGTAGCCCATGCCGCTCTTGAGGCCCCCGACGAGCTGGTCGGTTAGCGCGCCGAGCGAACCTTTGTACGGGACGCGGCCTTCGACACCTTCGGGCACGGACTTGCCCCGATCGTCAGTGTCTTGGACGCTGGCATATCGGTCGGAACCCGCGTCCATGGCGCCCATCGAACCCATCCCGCGGTAGGACTTGAAAGTGCGCCCCTGGTAGAGAATCGTTTCGCCGGGAGATTCCTCCGTACCGGCGAAGAGGCTGCCAATCATCACGCAGGAAGCGCCTGCGGCGATGGCTTTGGTGATGTCGCCAGAATACTTGATGCCTCCGTCGGCTATGAGGGGAATACCAGTGCCTTGTGCCGCGCGCGCGGCCTCCATGATGGCGGTGAGTTGGGGAACGCCGGCACCGGTTACGACGCGCGTGGTGCAGATCGAGCCCGGACCGATGCCGACTTTCAACCCGTCGATGCCGAGCGCGATGAGGTCTTTTGCGGCCTCGAATGTGGCGACGTTGCCGGCGATGATTTGCACTTCGGGGAGCCGCTGGCGAATGGATTTGATAGCGTCCATCACGCGGGAAGAGTGGCCGTGGGCCGTGTCGATGGCGAGCACGTCGGCTTTGGCTTTGGACATTTCTACGGCGCGCTCGAGGTAATCTCCCGTGGCGCCAACCGCGGCGCCCACGCGCAAGCGGCCTTGTTCGTCCTTGGCCGCGCGCGGATAGGCGCGCTTTTTCTGGATGTCCTTCACGGTGATGAGGCCCTTGAGATTGAAATCCTGGTCGACCACAAGAAGTTTTTCGATGCGGTGTTTTTGTAAAATGCGTTCGGCTTCGTCGAGCGTGGTGCCGACAGGCACGGTGACGAGATTTTCCTTGGTCATCACGGAGCCAACGAGCTGGGAGTGATTTTTTTCGAACCGCAGGTCGCGATTGGTGAGGATTCCAGTCAGGCGAGTGCCGCGCGTGACGGGAAGACCCGAGATGCGGTACTTAGTCATGATTTCGAGGGCTTGCCGGAGCGTGATATCCGGGGAGATGGTGACGGGGTCAACAATCATGCCGCTCTCGGAGCGTTTGACACGGTCGACCTCTTCGCCTTGGCGATCGATGGGCATGTTGCGATGCACGAGGCCGATGCCACCCTGGCGCGCGATGGCGATGGCCAGGCGAGATTCTGTCACGGTGTCCATAGCCGCGGAGGCCAGCGGGATGTCCAGTGATAATTTGCGGGTGAAGCAGGTGCGCGTGTCGACTTCGGCTGGGAGCACGGAGGATTTGCCGGGCAGAAGGAGCACGTCGTCGAAAGTAAGACCTTCGGGAATCGGACCGTCAATCATTACAACCTCGTTTCTAGGAATTAGCGCCCTAAAACAGCGCAGCCCAGCGGGTGGCCGCTGGGCCGGAAGAAGAATGCATCAGATTGCAAAAATAAATCACTGTGAAACTTCTATTCTAGGGGGCAAAAGGATTGCGGTCAAGTTGGAGAGGGTTATTTGTCAGCGGGCCAACTTCCGTTTGTCCGGCGACTATTCGACGTACAAGACTTTGTAGTTGGCGAGGACGCAGCCGCCATCGAGTTGGCGGCACCCGGTGAGGGTTAGTTTCACCCGGTGGCCCGGATCGCGGAAGGTGGGGATTCCGGTGCCGAGAAGAATGGGATGAATGTTCAGGCCGACTTCATCCACGAGGCCAGCGGCAAGGAGCGATTGCGCGAGTTCGCCGCCGCCCATCAGGCAGATTCCTTTTCCGGGGCGTTGCTTTAGTTCTCGCACGAATTCAGGTGGGTCGCTGGACACCAGTTCGACGCCCGGACCGTCGATTGTTGTGAGCGTGCGCGAGAAGACGTAGGTGCGCATGGTTGGCTCTTTGCGCTTTGGGCTTTTCGCTTTGGTAGATTTCGTCGCCGACGAAGGCTTCTGAGCTACCGAGACTTCGTAAGTTTTGCGTCCCATCAGGATGGTGTCCACGTCCTTCCAGTAATCCGTCATCACCTGCTGAACGTCTTTGCTGAAGTGCAGCCAGTCGATCGAGCCATCGAGGCCGGCCAGAAAACCGTCCAGGCTGACGGCTCCGCCGTAGGTTACGGTGCGCATGGTGCCCATCCTTTCTCTTATGAATCCTCTATGGCAACTGAGGAATACACAAGAGCCGTTCGGGCTAGATTACATCAGTTTAATTGGGCGACAATCGCGGAGGAAGACTTCAGATACTCGCGGAGCTGCGCTTGCCTTGACGATTTTTTTTCGTCTGCGAGGATCCTTTCGACGATAGGAACTAGAAATCGGTGATACTTGGCGAGAGTGGCGCGGTCGTGGGAGGCCAGCGCCTGCTCGACAGCCTGTTTTGTGGCGGGTGTGACGAGTTCGAGGCGGCCAACAAAAACGCGCACAGTCTTTGCAGGAGCCGGACTGATCGAGAGGGGCAAGACGCTGTCCACGAATTGGCGCGGGACGATGTAGAGGAGACGGCTGCCTTCTTCGAACCAGGAATCACGCCAGGTTTCAAACATGGCCTGTGCTTCGTCCTGGTAGAGGCCTTGCGCGATGAGCATGTCTAGCACGGCATGCTTCAAGGAATCCATAGTGGCAGTGAGTTCGGGAGGGTCGAGCTTCGACTGGGCCGCGGAGGAGTCTGCGATGCGGAAACCTAATTTGTCGCCGCGGCGTTCGAACAGGAGCAAGGCGGGTATTTCGTGCGTGCTGAGATTTTCGGCGAGGACTTTGCTATCTGGCGCCAGCCTCGCGGAAACTGGCACAGAAAAACTGGCGACCCCGCGATAGAAGAGAAATTTCTCGAACTGGTCCCCGTCTTGCGTCCTGATCCGCAGTGGGGTAGAGGATGTTTGCCGGGCGGCGTAGTAGTGATTCGCGCGGTTTTCGCGCGGAAGTTCGGCGGAACCGCTCGGCTCCAGGCGGACGGAGTCCCAAGAGATGCTGCTGGCGGGCTGCTTTTGATGGGCTCCCCAATCCTTTAAATAGGCCACCATTTGTGCCTGAAGCAGGACGGGTTCGACGCGGTTCGCCTGCGGATACCATTCGGTGATGAGGCCTTGCGAGAAGGAGACGTGCACGGAGATGGTGGTTTCATGGTTCGTGTAGAAATAAAGAACCGGGGTCTCCATGCGGACTGTGCCGCGGAGACCACCCTTGAAATCGGTACTTCGGAAGTGCTCCACGAATCCGGGAAGATCCGTTGATCCAGTCAGGGGCAACCATTCGGCAGCCCGGCCGTCCCTGCCGGCGATCGAGGTGAACGTGCCCCACTCGTGCGCGGTGAGGCTTTGGTCCGAGGGCGGCGTTTGCGCACGGAAAGGGTTTGGCACGGCGGCTATCGACAACGCGAGGACGAGGCACGCAGGCACGCGAAGTTTCATGGCTATGGCCCCCTTTCTATCCCCATCGGCTAGGTTGACGCGAAATGAAGCTCGAGTGTTATCCACGCCTTTCTAAAATGTGCTGAACGGCGTTTGGAGCGTCGCCGGGGCCGGTATCGTCAACTTGCCTGCGCGGTAGCGCTGCACTACAGTGAATTCATGGCTTGGGAGATGGAGAAATTTGAACCGCATGCACTGATGAGGAATGGGCACGCCATGACGATCGCGGCGGCGTTTATGCCGCGCAAGTTTAAGCTGCCGCCAGCAGAAGACGGCTACTCCAGGCTGAACCTGACTCGCAGATTATTGGAAGGTGCCACTTCAGCCCCAGAGAGCTGGCCACGGGCTGCCCGGCGTGGTCTGCAGCAACTTCTTTATATATGCCGCGTCCGTCCCGGTCCCTGAAAATCGCCCCAAAAGCTCTCTTGCGAGACCTGCACAATCACCTGAAACCGCTGTGTGGTGTTCTTCACTTGCATCGCGGCGTAGGTCCTATATCGGAGAATTTGTTGCTCGTCACAACAAAACTTACACACTCTTTCTTCTTACACACTCAAGTTTACCTCGCCCGTGCGAATATTCGAATGCGTAAGCGCAGGCCCTTGCCCGGTGCCTGTCATGGCCCGTCATTACCACGGTATCGTTATTACAGCTGGAGCCTCTGGCGTACTGCCTGGGGCGGTTATGCCGGATGAGGGGGAAAATCCCGAGGCCATCTCGGTTGGAAGGGGCTAGGGAAAAAAATGGGCTGACTCTTGCAAGTCAGCCCAGAGGTTAATGTTTGTCTTGAGCTGCGCGGTTTCAGAATGTGAAGCGGACGCCGAGTTCACCCCAGACGGCTTTGGGAACGATGGTGCTGTTCGGGTTGATGAAGCCGATGGGATGACCGAAGGTCGATGCATTGCCAATGTTGTTGCCAAAATTGTTACCGTAGTTGGCGCGATTCGTCAAATTGAATGCCTGCGCGATCAGTTGGAGGTTCATGCGCTCGCCGAACTTGATGTTTTTCGCGAGTCGCATATCGAGTTCGAAGAAGGGATCACCGCGAAGGGGATCGTACTTAGCGATGGTGCAGGACTGGGTGACCCCGCTCAACCCGTAGAAGCAGTTGCGCGCTCCCGTGTTGTTGCCGGCAAACGCAAACCAGTTTGTGGGATCGCTGGTCGGAACCACCACTGCGGTGGCCGTGCCGCCGCCGGTGTTCAGTGTATTCGATGAGTTGGTCAGGTTATAGGGGCGCGCCGAACCAAACTGCAGGATGGGCGCGAGCTGAAAGCCCTTCGGCATCTCAATAATCCCGCTTAACGATATGTGATGGCGCTCGTCGTTAGGGGAAGGGCCCCACTCGTAACTGGCAAAGGGGTTGGAGGCAATTCTCGGATAGTTGCGGAAGGAGCCGCCTCCACCGTCATAGGAATAGGCCCAAGCCAGGGTGTAGTTGGCATTGATAGAGATGCGATGGGTCATGCGCTGACGGAAGCTGAAGTTGATGCCGTCGTAATGCGAACGGCCGATGGACTCCTCGTTGCGAACGCTTGCGAATTGGGCCGATGTCGACCCCGGAGCTGTAAGTCCATTCAGCGGAGCGGTGCAGCAAACTCCACCGACAGGAACACGCTGGTCGATGTTGATGGTCTTATTCTCGTGGAGACCGAGTACGTGCGTATACTCGGCCTCAAAAACAGAGGTCGGCTTGAATGACCAGCTATAGCCGAGGTTGAATTCCTCGGTGACGGGGTTACGATAATATGGGTCCATCAAGCGGCCGACACTGCCGGCCGCAAGCTGTGTGGAGGGCGGCGGGATTGTGGGGAGCGGATCGATGCCATATTGCCATTGGCCAAGCGTCTTGCCCGTGCCAGGGACTGGATCAGACGATCCGGTAAGGCTGAGGACAGTTTGAAATACGGTTGCGTTACTCATCTGTTCCATGAAGAGCGGAATGTTCTGGAACACGTTGCCGAAATAGAGGCCGTATCCGCCGCGCAATACATGTTTGCCTTGACCAGTCAAATCGTAGGCAAAACCGACGCGCGGGCTAAAGTCCTTGTTGTCATCGTGGGCGATTTTGTTGACGTAGGGATTGGAGATGGGGCTGTTAAACGCGACCAAAGCTAGATAGGTACGGCTATCCTTGATATCCGAGGCACCAATCATGTTGTAGTCTTTGTCCCAGCGCAGGCCGAGATTGAGGGTCAAGCGGTTGGTTACTTTCCAGTCGTCCTGGAAGTACAGGCCAAGTTGCTTGGTGGCCGCGAGAAATGCGGGGTCGCCGTTGGCGATGGTCATGCCGGTGATAAGGCCGGCAGTTCCGAAGCCTTGGGGATAGGTAGTCGGATTAGCAAGGATGGTGCTAGGGCTGGCACCAAAGTCGATTTCAAGGGTGGAGCTGAACTTGAAGAAACCGCCTTCTTCTGGATTGTTAATGAAATCCACGCCCCCCTTAAAGGTGTGGTGTCCGACGGTCTTGGAGAGGTCGTCCTTGAATTGCCACTTCTTCTGAACGGACTCCTGGGGAACGTTGGTATTGGTGCCAAACGAGACGGCGTTGGGAAAGGTCACCAGAGGAACGCTAATGCTGCTGTCGATAAGGTTATTCCAATATTGGTAGCCCACCGTAAATTGGTTGACGGTGGTATTCGAGAGAATCGAGTTCAAGGTGAGGTTGGACAAGATCAAGTGGTTTTTGGTGAAATTGCCGTTGGTCAAGTCACCAGTCGAACCAGACTGATCGTTGAGGCTATCGTTCACCTGCGAGTTGTAACTGAGATAGGCGGTGTTCCTGCTGTTCAAGACCCAGTCTGCACGGCCGCTGTAGCGAGTTTCAAAGAATGGACGCGGAATGGTAGCTGAGGGCTGAGCAGCCAGCCCACCTGACTTCGCGAGCACGAGCTCGGCGTACGCGCTTGGATCTTCCGCCTGACTCTGGTGCTCGCGTTCACGCTCGATGGCGAAGAATCCAAAGAGTTTGTCCTTCAGAAAAGGGCCGCCTACCGAGCCCCCGAACTGCTGACGAGTGTAGTCCGGGTGAGAAGAAATAGTGCCACCGGTACCAGAGGGATCTTTCTCATCCGTGTTGAAGTTCGTATTGCGGAAGTAACCAAAGCCGGAGCCGTGGATGGTGTTCGTGCCCTGCTTGGTGATCATGTTGATGGCCGCGCCTTCCGAGCGGCCGTTTTCAGCCGAGAAACGCTGCGTGCTGATCTGGAATTCCTGCACGGCTTCCAACGGAAGTTGCATGACCGGGCCGCCGACGGTGTTGTCCTTGTTGTCCACGCCGTTGACGGTGACGTTGACGTTGCGACCGTTCGCGCCATTGACGGAAAGAATAGCGTAGCGGTTTTTGGTCGGGTCATAGGAATCAGTTGCCTTGACCCCGGGAGCGAGATAGGCGAGGTTGGCGACGTCGCGGCCGACCATGGGCAGTTCTTCTACTTCACTGGGAGTGATATTTTCGCTGACGCTGGTCTTGGTTTGATCCATGAGCGGAGCTTCTCCAGAAACTTCGATCACCTCCGAGATGGAACCAGTTTTGAGTTGGCCATTGACGGTCGCAACCTGTCCGACGAGGAGTTCGACATCTTCCGAGAGGGTCGCAAAACCGGTTTTGGTCACGGTGACGGTGTAAACGCCGGCGGTCAGAAGATCGAAGCGGAAATAACCGGTGTCCGAAGTGAGAGCGGTGCGAGCGAGATCAGTTCCTTTGTTTTTGGCGACGACTTGAGCGCCAGCTACGACAGCACCGGTGTGATCCGTAATGGTTCCCTGGACGGTGCCAGAGGCGGTGGCCTGAGCGAAGAGATCGCCACTTCCGACCGTTAGCGCAAAGACTGCGAGCAGAACCAAATGCGTGAATCGTTTCATTTATTCCCCCTTGATTCAGCAGAACTAGTACTTCATTTCCCGGAGTGGAACAATTGGAAACACAAGAATGCTAGCTAGTGAAAATGCCAAACCAGCCGTCAAAAGGCACCACAGCATGTGCGAAAAGAGAGCGCGTACGAGGCCTGCCGTTAGCTATCTAGAATTCCCCAAAAAGGCCAAACGAAGTTAAGTTTTGCGTGACCGCGAAAGAACTCCAATCCCTGGTCGGAGATCGCTCGCGGTTACAACTAAGCCGCGTAGAAGGCAATTAGGTAGCCAAGCTGAAAAGATTTCGAATGGCTTATTTTCAGGAGTATAGATCAAATTTAGCTAAATTTAATATTAAAAACAGTATACGGCAATAAGGAATATATCATTTTTCGTATTTTCGAAGGATTAACGCAGAATGAAGTTTAGCGGCGGACTCGCGGGGAAGCAAAAGTGGATGCGCGAATTCATCTCTGCTTGTCTCCCCTGCGCGGCTGAAATACAGTTCCCGAATGACCTTCTCCACGAAGCAAATAGTCTTTGAGCCGCATGCGCTGCTGAAGAATGGACATGCCATGACGATCGCGGCGGCGTTTGTGCCGCGCAAGTTTAAGCTGCCGCCAGCAGAAGACCGGCTATTCCAGGTGGATCCGGATTCGCGGATTCTCGGACGCTGCCACTGGCAGCCGGGGAGATGGCGCGACTCTCCAGTGATTGTGATTCTTCACGGGCTGGAAGGATCGAGCGAGTCGAATTACGTTTGCGGCATCGCGGAAAAAGCGTTCCGCCATGGTTTTCACGCGGTGCGTTTGAATCAGAGAAATTGCGGCGGGACGGAAGCGCTTACACCGACGTTGTACAACTCCGGAATGAGCGGGGACTACCGAGCTGTGCTGGAAGAGTTGTCAAACGGTGATGGATTTGAACAGGTTTTCTTCGCCGGGTATTCGATGGGCGGCAATCTGGTGACGAAAATGGCGGGCGAGTTCGGAGATGCCGTGCCGAAAGCACTCCGGGCGGTTTGCGCGGTTTGCCCGGCGATGGATCTCGGTGCGTGCGCCGATGCGTTGCAGCTCCGCGCGAATTTTTTCTACCAGCGGCACTTTGTAAAAGGATTGATGGCGCGGTATGCAAGAAAAGCCAAGCTGTTCCCGGAACGGTACTCGAAGGATGGCTTCGGAGCGGTGCGTTCCGTTCGTGAGTTTGACGACAAGATTACGGCGCCACAATTCGGCTATCGCAACGCGCAGGATTATTACGACGCAGTAGGTGCGAAGAAAGTCGTCGAGCAAGTGCGCGTGCCAATACTGATGATCACGGCGCAGGATGATCCGTTCGTTCCGTTCGAGTTATTTGTACGCGCAGATCCAGCGAAGAATCCGGCAATCCGCTTTGTTACACCGGAGCACGGCGGACACTGCGGCTTCATCTCGAATCGCCCCGGGGCAGAAAGATTCTGGGCGGAGCAGAGAATCGTCGAGTTTTGCTCTGCGATTCGCGCGGCCTGAAATCAACCCATAGGCTTTTCGAGCGACACTGCGAAGTGCGGCGTCAAGAGTTGCGCGGGGCCGTCGGGCATAATGACCATGTCGTCTTCGCAGCGCATGCCAAACTCGCCGGGTACGTAGATGCCCGGTTCGTTCGAAAACGTCATGCCGGGTTCGAGATTCGTTGTGCTTCCCTTGACGAGATAAGGATGCTCGTGGCCGTCGAGGCCAATGCCGTGGCCGAGGCGGTGGGTAAAATATTTGTAGCCTGGGCCGTATCCGCCGTTGACAATTACAGCGCGCGCCGCGTCATCCACGGTGCCAGACAAGCGGCCCGCGCGGGCAGCGTCCAGCGCGGCTTCCTGCGCTTTTCGATTCAGCTCGTAAGCATTGGCGATTTTGTCCGATGGCTTGCCGAAAATTCCCGTGCGCGTCACGTCAGATGCATAACCATCCACTCCGCAGCCTCCGTCAATCAACACCACATCGCCTTCCTTTAGTTTCTGAGGTTTCTTGGTGCCATGCGGAAGCGCTGCTGACGCGCCGAGAAGGACGAGCGCTCCCCCGCGCAGTCCCATCTTTGCGAAGCCGGCTTCCACCATGTGCGCAATATCCTCCTGCGACATGCCCTCGTGTAAGGCCGCAAAGACCGGTTTGTACACATCAAACGTGGCTTCGCACGCGAGGCGCATCAATTCGAGTTCGTGTGGCGATTTCCGCCCGCGGCAGGCGATGGTGACGGGATCAGCGGAGACGAATTCAAATCCGGGAGCGGCCGCCCGCAGATGATCTGAATAGGTAAAATATGCCGTTTCTTCTATGCCGAGCCGCCCGGTGCGAATTCCTTGATCGGCCAGGGCATTCGCGGCGAGCTTGGTCGGACTTTCGTCTTCCTGCCACACGCGAACTTCCATCGGGAAGCGCAATTGCTCGCGAAATCGTCCTTCTTCGAAGCCGGGACAAAAGACGACCGGTTTGCCGGTGCGCGGCAGAACCATGCCGGCTAACCGTTCGCTCAAGCCCCAGCGAATCCCGGTGAAATAGTAAAGCGAAGTTCCCGGCGCAAAGAAGAGGGCGTCGAAATTCGGCTTGAGCTCGTTCATGAGCTTCTGCGCCTGCGCCAATCGCGCGCGGAACTCATCGGGCGCGATCGGTTTGATGCGAGCGTCTAGCGGCTTCAAACTGGAGAAGTCCGCGTTGGGAGGATTTTGCGGTGATGCTGCGGCGGCCTTTGAGCCGCGTACCAGTGCTAGAGAGGATGCCGCAGCCGCGCTTTTCAAGAAGCGGCGACGGCTCGAGACAAAATTTGTGGGCATGGCAGTTTTCTCCATAGTGCAGATGACCTTTAACTGTCCGACGCATGGGTTGTCAAGCGGGTTGATGCAGAAATCGAAACCGGGAACTGGCTAAAAGAAATTTGAAATGGACTGCGGCAGATCTACTCCATGCGAACGGCTTGAATGGTTTTTCCCTGAACATTCAGTTCAATGCCGAGAGGCGGGCGAATGTCCGACCCTTGAACGATCGCGCCGCGTACCCAGACGTTGCCGGGGAGGTTTGACAGTTTCAGTGGATCATAGAGCGTGCGGCTGCAGGGGTTGCCAACCATGGGATGCTTGGCGGCTCTAAAACCATAGTCAGTTTTCAGTCTGGCGAGGTCCTTGACGTATTCGAGCTTGCAATCGCCGTACGGGGCATTCATCGAGAGCGCCCAATATCCGCTGGGTTGGGACGCAGGACTCCCCGGCAGTCGGATCAAAAGCGCCGGTGTGTTTTCACCAGTCAACCCGTTGCGCATGAAGAACTGCTTCGAGGACCAGGGCTGTGCCATCTCTGCCAGGCTGGCAATGCCCGGGTCTTGCTGCGTAGCATGCGGCAGTGCTGCATTGGGGTCAGGCGCGGGGGACGGGACCTCAAGCTGAGGCGGCGGCTCGGCCGGCGGCGGTTCCGAATGTTTCGGCCGCAGCAGCCAACGCCCGCCGAAAAAAACAGCCAGCAAGACCGCAAGTAGTGCGCCTACCATTCGCAGGGCTGGATTATTTAAGGCGCTTCGCCGGGGTTCCACGGCGGAAACTCCTGGTATTTGCGGCATATCTGCCTTGTAGCGGTCAGGTGGAGATTGGTCCGACATTTTGTTCTGTTGCGCTTTTAATTTCGCCGAAGCCGCAACCCAGCACGAGGATGCCTTCGGCACCAGAAGGGTGGAGTAACTATTTCTCGAAAAGTGCCGAAAGAGCGACTTTACCGAGCAACACAGGGTATTCCGGAATGGGGGTAAGACGCAACCATCGCAGGGAGCCGGTCAGACAAAATTCGTGCCCTTCTCGCCAACACTCTGTTATTGAGAAGGTGACAATCGGTTCCACGAGGCTTGTCTGTAGCGCGCGAGGCTTTTACTGTAGTAGGCAGCATGGGGAGGGCCGGCTTCCTCGCCGGATAGCATGAGTCCGGAATCACGCGGGGGCGCGCGGGCATTTGTCCGCAGCCTAAACATACTACTGAAATTCGCGCGGCTCTATGAATTTGGCCACGTGCGAACGGCGGCACAGTTTGAGACCGCGTGGAAAGAGCTCCGGGGTGCGCTCGATGAGAGTGTTGGGAGCGGACTGCTACTTGGGGCCTCGGGGAACCAAATCTTGTTGGACGGCGTGCCGCTCGGTGCATCGGCAGGTGAAAAAAGTTTCGCGCAACTGCTCACCGGCTCAGGGATTGCCAGCATCCACTTCTCTCCAAATTTGACTCAGCCGCAATTCGCCAGGTTCGTTCGTGCATTTCCCAGTGGGAACGCAAAGCCCTCCTCTCTCGCGGAGCAATTGAAATCCGCGCTCGCCGGTGAAACGAGCATCAAGGTAAACGAGATTCGATATGTCGCGGAAGATTCCTCCGTGGCAGGGATCAAGATGGCCGCGCAGCTTACAGCGAAGGCTCTCGGCGCGCAGGGCGACAAGTTCAAGGATTTCTTCGAAGACCCAAACAAGCTCCTGCAAATGATTCTAGCCGCGGAAAGCTCGCGGGGTGGCGGGGGCGGCGGTGGTGGAGGAACCGGCCCCGGGTTCGGTCCCGGCGGTGGGGGATCTAGCGGAGTGCCCGGGGGTGGCGGCACGGGCGCTGGTGGCTTTGGCACCGGCGGGGGCTCTGGTATAACCGGCCAATCAGGAAGCTTGTGGGAAAGCACCGGTGGAGGGTCGGGTGCCGGAGGTGGTTTAGGGACCGGTAGCGCCACGGGAGGCCCTGGTAGTGGCCCGGGTAGTGGGCCCGGTAGCGGCCCCGGCGATGGCTCTGGTAGTAGCGGTGGAACTGGAACTTGGGGGAGTGGAGCTGGCGCCAGTGGTACGACCGGCGGTGGGGGTTCTGGTGCAGGAGGCGGAGTTGGCATCGGCGGTGGCGGCAGTGGGCCCGGAGCTGGTGGAAGTGGTACGACTGGCGGTGGGGGTTCTGGTGCAGGAGGCGGAGTTGGCATCGGCGGTGGCGGCGGTGGGACAGGGATCGGCGGAGCAGGGGCGGGGCCTGGCGGCGGTCCTGGAGTAGGCGGCGGAGCATCCGGCGGAGACGCTTTGCCACCCGGAAAATGGCTGACGGCTTCCGCGCTGCTTCCTCGCGGCACACTCGGCGGCACGCCGGGGGGAACGGGCACTGGCCCAGCCACCGGTGGCGGAGGCTTCGCCGTCGAAGAAGCCGATGTGCGCGCGATGTTGACGCTGTTCGCGCAGCTCGGAAAGTCTCGCAAAGATCCTGAAGCGAAGATGGACGTTCCGACCTTTCAGTCGCGTTTGAGCGCAATGCCGGTGCGCGCACAATATACCCTGCAGCAGGCACTCGCAGGCCTGGCCGCGCAGGCGCCCAACGAGAAGGCCGACAAGCCCATGCTTCTGAAGTTGGCGGAACACGTGGCCATTCGTTTCGCCTTGGACAGCTACGAGCGCGGCGAGCTGCGTGTGAACGCTGTCAAACAGCTTCTGGATCGCATGAATTCAGAGATCGAAGCCCTCCGCAAGATTCTCGGTTCGCAAGAGCAAATGATGGCTCAGGCCGGGCTGTCCGTGCAGACTTATACCGAACTGCTCGACCAGGAGTTTTGGGAACAGGTGCCTGAGGAGAACAAGAAAGAAGTTCTGACCTCGGAAGAGGCGTGGTGCGTGCCTCCGCGCAACGTGCGAGCCTTCCTGGAGGATATGCTCCGGCGCGGCGAACTGAAAACCGTGAACGAGATTTTGATGAAGTACGCCGCCTGCATCGCGCTTGAAGCGCCAGAAGCGCGTCGCACCACGGCGATTGGACTTTCCGATCTTGCCGAGCTCTACGGCAGCGGCGATGGCAGCGCGCTCATGGAATCGATCCGCAAGCTGGGAAATCAACTGGCTATCGAGCGCGAACCTGAGTTGCAAACATTGATTAGCGCGGCGTTCGTGCGATTAAGCCAGGAAGCAGCCTCAAAGCGCTGCTACCCTGCCATGCAGCAAGCGCTCTCTTCGCTCGATAGCATCGAGCAGCAGCGACCGGGATCGACGCAAAGCCTTCGTCCGCGCATCGGCGCCGAGGAACGCTTGCCGGAATTCATCGAAGAGGCTCTTCGTGGCGGGCACATCGCGGACGGCATGACGGAAATCCTGGGATTGATGCCGAAAGCCACCCTGCAATACGTGACCAACCGCTTCGGGCACTGTGGTTTCCGCGAAGACTGCGAGGTGCTCGGCGAAATCGTTCGAGGGCTAGGCGAGGATTCCACACAGCGCCTCCTGGAAAGTTTACAAACGGCGCCGGCTACGGAGGCCGTGGAGACTATCGGTTTGTTGAGCCACTTTGCTCCGGATGCCGTTGAGAAAATTCTGCCCGTAAGGCTGAGCCAATGGCCCCGTTCGTCTCACGACAGGGCCGTTCGCCAGCTTTCTTCTGCTCCGCCCGAACAACGTGCAAAACTGCTCGTCGCCTTGTACGATTCGCTGGACGCGCTCATTCGGCCGCTGGCGATCGATGAAATGGGCATGAGCGGCCAGCCGGACTGCATTCCGAAGCTCGTGGAATTGGCCCAGAATGATCACACTCCTTCCTTTCACCGGCTGAAAGCCCTTGAAGCAATAGGCCGCTTGCGAGCCTCAGCTGCCAGCCCCACGCTGCAACACATCATGGATGCGCGGCAAGTCTGGCGTTGGGTTTACCCTTCGGAATTGCGCATCGCGGCTGCACAGGCATTGATGCGGCTCGATCCCACAATGGCGCTGGAAAAACTCGCCTCCAGCGGCCTGGAGCGCAGGGACTTGGTGCTGGAGCCCATCGACCCCGAACCCAACTCCTCCGTAATGCGACAGCGGCGTTACGCGCGGCTGAAACTTTCAAGAAACCTTATCGGCATAACTACCAATTTACGCGAGAACTTCCGTCTGTCGATTCCAGAACTCAACCTGGGTGGCGGAATCGGCTCGGGGGAACGGCACCTGGCGCCGGGTTCGCTCCTCTCCCTGAAATTCACCCTGGGTGTTAGGCACATAAAGGCGCAAGCCATCGTGCGCGGAGCGCGACCGCAGGCGATGGCATTCGAATTTGTGGACATGGACTTGGAAGACCGCTCTAGGTTGCGAAAAATGCTGATGGAACTCGGCGGCCTGCCGCAAATGGCCGTCGTCACCAATCGCAGCAGGCGCCGCGGGCGCGTAGCACTCACAAAAGGTTAACGCGAGATTTGACGACGTGCGAGAGCACGCCGCACCATCCCTTCCTACCTGTCTTGGGCAGGAGCAAACCGGTCCGGTTGTACAGGCCAATCACCCGGCCGCATGGTGGCTTGACAGCAGCGACACATGGGACCTCTGTACCATTGCCGCCAACGAGCAATAACCCTACGGTACTAGTCAGGTAGTCCCATTCCAGTCTGGCGTGATGAAGTAATGATAGCGGATACCAAGTCGACCGCAGGACGCGCCTTCGTTAGAAGTCTGAACATCCTTTTGAAGTTTGCCCGTTTGTACGGGTATGAACACAACCGTACCACCGAACAGTTGGATGTCGCGTGGCGCGAACTGCGATCCGCGATTCCTGCGGGAACGGAATCCGGCTTGGTTCTTGGCGCGACAGGCGCCCAATTATTGTTGGACGGGGTCCCACTGGAAGGCGCGCCCGCTGAAAAACAATTTGCACAGCTACTATCCTCTGCCGGCCTCGCTAGCATCCAGTTTTTTCCGTCTATTACACAGGAAGAAATTGGCAGGTTTGCCCGCGCATTTCCAACAGGCAAGGCAAAACCCATCGAACTCGCCAAACAATTAAAAGCGGCGCTCGTGGGCGCACAGGGCATACGTTTAAACGAGGTATGTTTCGTCGCTACTGATTCGCGCTTGAAGGATGCCACCGTTGCCGCGCAACTCGCGGCAGCGTCACTCGGCGAAGACAACGACGAGTTCAAGAAGTGGCTCAATGATCCACACAAACTGCTCGAACTGATTGCCGCAGCGCAAGGCTCGAAGGGCGGCGGAGCGATTGGCACGGGCGCTGGACCAGGCGGCACGGGTTCCGGCAGTGACGACTCTCCAGCAGGTAGCAAGGGCGAAGGGTTTGGTTGGGAAGGAACCGGCCAATACACGTTAGGCGATGGCGAATCACCCGCCACTGGATCGGGAGTCGCAGGACCGCCGCAAGGGAGACCGTATACCGCGGGAACCGGAGTCGCTGGGGGCGCTGGTCAAATGTGGAGCCTTCCCGGGGCGGCTCTTGGCGCAGGCCCGGGCGCTGGAATTGGTGGGGGAGTTGGAAGCGGCGGCCCGGGGAGTGGGCGTTGGCGGGGAACTGGCCACGGTGGCGGACCGAGCGAGGATGAGATCTTTGGAATATTGGGTGCGCTTACGAGTTTCGGGAATGTCGGCGCAGGTCAGGGAGGCGTGGCTGCTGCTGGAGCGTTCCAGGAGCAAATGTCTCAATTGCCAGGCAGCGCGCAAGAGACTCTGAAGAGAGCCATTGCCGCACTCGCGGCGCAGGCGCCGGCCGGCCAGCCAGATGAATCGGTTCTTGTAAAACTCGCGGAACATCTGGCGATTAAATTTGCCCTGGAGCGATTTGAGAGTGGAGAAGTAAAGGTTAATGCGGTGCGACAGATGCTCGACCGCATGAACCAGGAGATCGAGAATCTCCGCAAGATCCTCGGCGCACACGAAGACAAGATGACCGACGCGGGAATGATGGTCGAATCTCACCGCGAGATTCTCGACCGGCAGTTTTGGGCCGCAGTTCCGGAAAGCGGGAAGCGCGCCGTCCTCCTCTCGGTAGACGCGTGGTGTATCCCGCCGAAGAACGTGCAGTCCTACGTGGCACAATTGATCGAAAAGGGAGAGGTCGCGCAAGCCATCAGCATTTTGCAGAACTACGCATCTTGCGCGGAGAGTGACGAGGCCGATGCGCGCAAGAAAGCGACAATCGGTCTATCCGAGCTGGCCCAGCTCTACGCCCAGGCCGATCCCAGGCTGCTCGGCGAAGCGTTGCGCCACCTGGGCCTTCGATTGAACGTCGAGCAGGACAACGAACTGCAATCGCTCGTGTGCGCCGCATTTGTGAGGCTCAGCCAGGAGGCCGCCACCAGCCGATGCTTCCCGGTCATGGAGCAGGCGCTTGACTTGATTTCCGGCGTTGAAGCCCAACGGCCCGGCATCGGGCGCAGCTTACGTACGAAATTGGGTATCGAAGAGCGTGTTCCTGAGTTTATTGATGAGGCGCTGCGCGCACGACAAGCAGCCGCGGGCATGACCAACGTTTTGAAAATGCTTCCGCAAACGGCGATGGAGCAGCTTTCCGCGCGATTCAACCGCTGCAGCCTGCGCGAAGATGCCGAGCACGTATCCAACCTGGCCGCAGATCTTGGCGAAGAAGGGTTGCAGTACCTGCGGAGCACAGTGAGAGGCGGCCCGATTACCGAGGCGGTCGAGATGACTGGTCTTTTGAGCAAGCTGGATCCGGAAGCGATCGAAGTGTTCTTGCCGGCGCGGATGAAGGATTTTCCCAGATCGTCGCAGGACCGCATCGTACGGCAAATTTCTGCTAGCGGCGCTCCGGGACGCTCCCGAATTCTTCTTGAGCTTCTGGATCATGTCGATCCTTTGATCATGCCACTGGTGGTTGACGAGATTGGCGTGACCTTTGACCGCGAAGCGCTGGGTCGTTTGCTGACCATCGTGGACGGCGACCTCCCGGCAGGCGCGGGGCCCTATTTGCAGGTGAAGGCCATCGAGGCGCTCGGCCGCATTCACGCTCCGGAATCGATAACCACGCTTAAACGCGTGGTGGAGGCGAAGAAGATGTTTGGCTGGGCGCATGCCCAGGAACTCCGCATCGCCGCTCTACAAGCGCTCATGGGTCTGGAACCAGATTGGGCCCGCGAATTTGCCGCCAAGAGTGGAATCGGCCGGGACGACCTCGAACTGGCGCCGCTGGAGGTTGCTGCGAATTCAAAGTTCGTCCGCCAGCGTCGCCACATGCGCGTTCGGCTGCATAAGCCTGTCACCGCCTTCAGCACAAACCTCAAGGAGGCCTGCCGGCTTGAGATCAAGACCGCAAGCCTTTCGGGCGGTGTGGCTACCATCAGCCGGCATCTCGCTCCCGGGACGCAAGTACAGCTGAAGCTGCAACTCGGTCTTCGCAATGTGCAAGCCACGGCCCTGATGCGGGATTACCGGGCTCAGGATATGGCCTTTGAAATTGTCGATATGAATCTCGATGAGCGCAGCAAATACCGCCGTCTGCTGTCGGATAATCACTCGCCGTCGACTCCCGAGACGGATGCCAAATCTCCGGTCGTAGCTGCCGAGACGTTGATACCCTCTTGAATTAGAAGGCTCCCCAAGTTGTTAGATGTGTCGCCGTTCTTGGCGCTGGCGCATCCAAACAGATAGAATAGAATGTTTGTACTGGTTGCCGCAGACCAGCCAGTGCGTTCGTACAAGTCAAGCACCGCCAGGAGACGGCGAAACCTTCCATGGATGTTGCCAAGGCAGTTGACACAGTTGTCGCTCGTTTTATCGGCACCAAGCACGAGCGTGACATAAAAAAATTGCAGCCGCTCGTCGTGGCCATCAACGCCCGTGAGCCCGAAACGCAAGCGCTTAGCGACGACGAACTAAAGGCTCGCTTTGCTGAGCTTAGGACGCAGGTGCAAGAGCAGCTCAAGGACGCGGATCCCAGCGACGACACCTACAAAGAACTCCTGAAGAACGTGCTCGATCCGATGATTGTGCCCGCGTTTGCACTGGTCCGCGAAGCTGGCCGCCGCTTTCTGAACATGCGGCACTTCGATGTGCAGTTGATCGGCGGAATGGTTCTGCACGACGGCAAAATCGCGGAAATGAAAACGGGCGAAGGCAAAACGCTCGTTGCCACTCTGCCCGCAGCCCTAAACGCTCTTGCTGGGCGCGGCGTGCACCTCGTCACGGTGAACGACTACCTTGCCCGGCGCGACGCCGAATGGATGAGTCCTCTCTATCGCGCACTGGGCCTGTCAGTTGGCGTGATCGTGCACGACCTCGACGACGACCAGCGCAAAGCGGCCTACGGCGCGGACCTCACCTACGGCACGAACAACGAATTCGGCTTCGACTACCTGCGCGACAACATGAAGTACGACTTGGCGCAATGCGTTCAGCGCGGCCACCAGTTTTGCGTCGTCGACGAAGTGGATTCCATCCTCATTGACGAAGCCCGCACCCCGCTCATTATTTCCGGTCCCTCCGAAGAGTCCACGGACAAATACGCCAAAATTGACAAAATCATTCCGAAGCTTATCCAGGATATCGACTTCACACTCGACGAAAAACACCGCACCGCGACGCTAACCGAAGAAGGTTTCAGCAAATGCGAGCGCATGCTCGGCCTGCAGAATCTTTCCGACCCCGTTAACATCGAGCTGATGCACCACGTTTATCAGGCCCTTCGCGCCCACTCGCTGTACAAACGCGACGTCGATTACGTCGTGAAAGACGGCGAAGTCATCATCGTCGATGAATTTACCGGCCGCCAGATGCCCGGCCGCCGCTGGTCCGACGGGCTCCACCAAGCCGTCGAAGCCAAAGAAGGCGTCAAAATCGAGCGGGAAAACCAGACTCTCGCGACCATCACGTTTCAAAATTACTTCCGCATGTACAAGAAGCTCTCCGGCATGACCGGCACGGCGGAAACCGAAGCCGCGGAGTTCGGCAAAATCTACAATCTCGATGTCGTGGTCATCCCCACGAACCGCAAGTTGATCCGCGAGGAACACCGCGACGTCGTCTACCGCACCGAAAAGGAAAAGTTCGAGGCCGTCGTCAACGGCATTCTGCAAGAAGACAATTCGCTGGCCAACGGCATTCGCCACTATAACGAACGCGGCCAGCCCGTCCTGGTTGGAACCATCTCCATCGAAAAGTCCGAGGCCATTGCGGCGCTCTTGAAGAAGGCCGGCGTCCCGCACGAAGTGCTCAACGCCAAGCAGCACGAGCGCGAATCCCGCATCGTCGCGCAAGCCGGGCGCAAAGGCGCCGTTACCGTCGCCACCAACATGGCCGGCCGCGGCACGGACATTCTGCTCGGCGGCAATCCCGAGCAGATGACGCGCGATCATTTTCTGAAAAACAAATTGGCCATGCCGTACGCCGCGGCGCCCGCCGTGATCCCCGCCGACGGCGGCAACAACGCACAACCCGCCGTTCCGATGGTGCTTTTCCAAAACGAAGGCAAAATTTTCCAGGTCCCCGCTGAGCAGTGGAAGCCGGTCTACGACCAGTTCGCCCAGCAGTGCAAGGCCGAGCACGATGAAGTGGTGGCCCTCGGCGGCCTGCACATTCTCGGCACCGAGCGTCACGAAGCCCGCCGCATCGACAACCAGTTGCGCGGACGCGCCGGCCGCCAGGGTGACCCCGGCTCCTCGCGCTTTTTCCTTTCACTCGAAGACGATCTCATGCGCATCTTCGGCGGCGAGCGCATCAAAGCTCTCATGTACCGCTTCGGCATGACCGAAGGCGTCCCCATCGAATCGAAAATGATTTCCAATCGCATCGAAAACGCCCAAAAAGGAGTCGAAGCGCAGAACTTCGACGCCCGCAAACACCTCCTCGAATACGACGACGTGATGAACAAGCAGCGCGAGACGATTTACGGCATTCGCCGCTCCGCGCTCGAAGGCAAAGATCAGCGCGACTACGTTCTCGGCGTGGCCGAAGATGTGGCGCGCGAGTTGGTCGATAATTTTTGCCCTCGTGAGCAACATCCGGATCAGTGGAACACCACGCAGTTTCTCGCCGAAGTCAACGCCCAATTCGGCGTCGACGCCAAAGCTGCCGGCGCCGATCCCGGCACCCTCAGCCACGACGAGCTAGCCGACGCCACCGTCAAAGCCGTCATCACACGCTACGAAGAAAAAGAAAAGCAGTTCACCGCCGATCTGATGCGTTGGCTTGAGCGCCGCATCATCTTGGATGTCGTTGACTCCCAGTGGAAAGACCACCTCCTCTCTCTCGATCACTTGAAAGAGGGCATCGGCCTGCGCGGTTACGGCCAGAAAGATCCGCTCGTCGAGTTCAAGAAAGAAGCCTTCGTCTTGTTCGAAGACATGATGGCGCGCATCGATAACGAGACCATCCGCTATCTCTTCCACATCCAGATGCAGCAGAGCGAGCAGCCCCCGCAGCACGGCGCACAACCGCCGAGGCCGCAGCAACCGGCACCTACTCGCTCCGGAGGCGCGCGTGCGGCCGTCGCCAGCGCCGCCGCCCGAGCGGAAGAACCTGCTCCCGAGCGGCTGCCGGCCTTCGCCCGCGAAATGGAGCGCAAACAGCAGCGCCAGCAAAAAGAGTTGCAGTACCAAGCGGGCCCGGCGCAAGCCGAAGCGCCCAAGCCTGTCCGCGCTGGCGCAAAAGTCGGCCGCAACGACCCGTGCCCCTGCGGCTCCGGCAAAAAATACAAAAAATGCCACGGCGCCAACGCATGAGTGGGCGTTCATTATTGCGTGCTGTTCGCACAAAACTGTCATTTCGAACGGAGCAGGCCGACGCATTTTCTCTCGCTCAGCTCCTGCGGAGCGTCGGCCTGCGGAGAGAGAAATCTCTCTTCCATTTCAATATAGAGAAAGCCTAACCCATGCCCCCAGCACCCATGCCGCAACCCGAACGCCACCCCATCCCCGGCGTAAAAAATCTAGTCGCCGTGGCCAGCGGCAAAGGCGGCGTCGGCAAAACCACGGTCGCCGTCAACCTCGCCCTCGCCCTCGTCAAGCTCGGCTACAAAGTCGGCCTCATGGACGCCGACGTCTACGGCCCCAACGTCCCCATCATGCTTGGTACGCTCCAGGAGCCGAAAGCCACCGCTGATAAGCGCATCATCCCTGTCGAAGTCTCCGGCCTGAAAATGATTTCCATGGGCCTGCTCAATCCTGGCGACAAGCCCATGGTCTGGCGCGGCCCCATGCTGCACAGCGTCATCATCCAATTTCTCCGCAGCGTCGAGTGGGGCGAGCTTGATTACCTCATCATCGATCTCCCTCCCGGCACTGGCGATGTGCAGCTCACGCTCATCCAAACCGTAGCCGTCACGGGTGCGGTCGTCGTCACCACGCCTTCTACCGTCGCTCTTGCCGACGTCCGCAAAGCCATCGAAATGTTTCGCCAGGTCAACGTGGAAGTCCTCGGCGTCGTCGAAAACATGAGCACCTTCCGCTGCCCCCATTGCGACAAGCCCATCGATATTTTCGGCCACGGTGAAGGCGCAAAAACCGCCGTCGCCTACGGCGTCCCCGTCCTCGGCGAAATCGAAATCGATCCCCGCATCCGCATCGGCGGCGACACCGGCAAACCCGTCGCCGGCCTCGGCGAATCCGCCCCCGGCACCCAAAGCCTCTACGCCCTGGCCCGCGCCGTCACCGCCCGCCTGGCCGAAGTCAGCGCCACCTCCTCCGGCCCCTCCATCTCCATTGATTGAGGTGCAATGAGTGCTGGCCTGTGCGTGTTATGATTCAGATTCTGGGCTGGACGTGAAGCTGGTTAATACTTGGGCCGTAGGTCTCTTAGATGACCGCGCTATGTGAACTTAAGCCCTTTAGAATCAGTATTTGCAGGATATCTTATAAGTGTTACATCTAAAGGGCTTACCGGCCAACTAAGTCTTTTACATGCAACACTTACAAAAAACAAGGGGGTGGCCTAAGTACAATGTCTAGTCAAAACCCCGGCTCGAACCCCGCACGCGGCTCGCAAGAGCTGGGCCGCCAGCCCGACATCCGGCGCTATCGCGGCAAGCGCCCGCAAATTGCTGCGTCTGCCTATATTGACCCCGCCGCCGTCATCATCGGTGACGTAGTCATCGGCGAAGACTCCAGCGTCTGGCCCTGCACCGTGATTCGCGGCGACGTGCACCACATCCGCATCGGCGCGCGCACCAACATTCAGGACGGCTCAGTCCTCCACGTCATGCGCGACGAGCACCCTCTTATCCTCGGCGACGACGTGACCATCGGCCACTCCGTCACGTTGCACGGCTGCACCATCGAGTCGCGCTGCCTCATCGGCATGGGCGCCATCATTCTGAACGGCGCGCACATCGGCGCCGGCAGTGTCGTCGCTGCCGGCACGCTCCTTCTCGAAGGCGCAAAAATTCCGCCCGGCAGCCTCGTCGTCGGCCACCCCGGCAAAGTCAAGCGCGCCCTGACCGGCATCGATCAAGCCGCCATCGACGCCTACGCCCAGCGCTACGTCGAGTACAAAAATATCTACCTGAAGGAATCCGGCGCATAATGCTTGGCTTGATCGATCGAACCATCAACCCGTCATTCCGAACGAAGCAAGCCGACGCCTTTTCCTTCCACCTCGCTCCTGCGAGGTGGTCGGCTTGCGCAGAGAGGAATCTCTCTTAAGGTTTTCATGGCGACCAAAGCAAAATTCCAAGCCATCCGCGGCACCCGCGACCTGCTCCCTCCAGACACCGCCCTCTGGACCCGCGTCGAGCAAACCGCCCACGAAGTCTTCGCCACCTACGGCTATGGCGAAATCCGCCCGCCCATCTTCGAGCCAACGGAATTGTTCGCGCGCGCCGTCGGCGACGACACCGACATCGTCTCCAAGGAGATGTACACGTTTGCCGAAAATCCCAACCATGCATATCTTGAAGTGCTCGCACAGCGGATCGGAAGCTTGTCGCTTGCTGTGAACGAGCAGGCGGCCTTAAGGCAATTCTTGAAGCGTGCTGATGAGTTTGTTCGGATTGCTTCGACGATGATTGAGGACAAAGACGTCATCCTGGATGACTCTCAAAACTCCGAATACGAGGTCCTGAAATCCAAGCTGGCCCAATTGAAAGGCGCGGCCGGTGACTCGAGTGATTCAGCCAGACCCCGGCGGTCGCAGCTCGCGGTCGAAGTTGTTGAAAAGTGCCATATGCTGGGAATCGCGGAGCGGATTAGCCTGCGACCCGAGGCGACAGCAAGCGTCTGCCGCGCGTACATCGAACACAACATGCAGCAGCTTCCGCAGCCGGTGAAACTGTACTACATGGGGCCGATGTTTCGGCGCGAACGGCCACAGAAGGGACGCTACCGCCAGTTCTATCAGATTGGCGCGGAAATTCTTGGCGGGCCGGATGCTCCTGCTATCGATGCCGAGCTGATCGAAATGTTGATGACGTTCTTCGACAAGTGCGGCTTGCAAGGAACCGAGCTCAGCATTAACTCCATCGGCCACGCTGCCGACAACTGCCGGCGCGGTTACGTCGCGAAGCTCAAAGCCGAACTGGAAAAAGTGAAGGACAAACTTGGCGCCGACTCGCAACGCCGCATCGAAACAAATCCGCTGCGCGTTCTCGACTCGAAACTGGAACACGAGCAGCCCATCATCGAAAAGCTTCCGCGCATCGCCGATCATCTTTGTGACGAGTGCAAGGCGCACTACGCCGCCGTGAAACGCGAGCTTGATCTTCGCGGCGTTGCGTATCGCGAAAACTGGCGCCTCGTGCGCGGCCTCGACTACTACATGCGCACCACGTTTGAAATCACTGCAAAAGGCCTCGGCTCGCAGAACGCCGTCTGCGGCGGCGGCCGCTACGATGGCCTCGTCGAACTGCTCAGCGGCCCGCCGGCCAAAGGCATCGGTTTCGCCATCGGCGAAGATCGCCTGATCCTCTCGCTGCAGGACGCGAAGTCCCAGTCACCAGTCACGAGTCATCAGTCACCGTCCGTCTACATCGCCTGGATGGGCGAACGCGCCTATGCCACCGCGATCCGCGCAGCCAAAGACATGCGCAACGCCGGCTTCCGCGTCGAGCTGCCACCAACCGAACTGAAATTCGGCAAAGCTCTCGAGCGCGCCAGCAAGCTCGGTTCGCGCTTCGCCCTCATCCTCGGCGATAATGAAGTCCAGAGCGGCGAGTGGACGTTGAAGAACCTCGCAAACGGCGAGCAACAGAAACTCACCGAACCAGCTCTGCTAGAATATCTCAAGCCTTTGTAGTGGCGGGTCTTCAGACCCGTTCTTGCATTTTGTTTGTACGTGGCGCGGCCCCACGCTTGAGGACGAGCACAACCACGGGTCTAAAGACCCGCCACTACGAAGAGCACAGGCAAGAGTGCCTGTGCACCTGGAGAAGACAAAACCTTGCTCGATTTTCTCGGCAACCTCGAACGCACGCACTACTGCGGCGCACTGCGGGCCTCCGACGAAGGCCGCGATGCTATCGTCATGGGCTGGGTTTCCGGCCGGCGAGATCTCGGCAACTTGCTCTTCCTCGACATTCGCGACCGCACCGGCATCGTTCAGGTGGTTTTCAATAAAGAGTCGCAGCCCGCCGCGCATGCCAAAGCCGAGCAGGCGCGCAGCGAGTTTGTCGTCGCCGTCGAAGGCAAAGTCTCGAAACGCCAGAAAGCGAATCCGCATATCGCCACCGGCGAAGTCGAGCTGATCGCCACGAAGCTGCACATTTTGAACAACGCCAAAACGCCGCCGTTTCCCATCGAAGACGAAATCAACGCCGCCGAAGAAACGCGCCTGCGCTACCGCTATCTCGATCTGCGCCGCTCGAAGCCTCATCGCAACCTCGCGCTGCGCCACAAAATCGTTCTCGAAATTCGCAAGACCATGGACGAGCTAGGCTTCCTCGAAGTCGAAACGCCCATGCTCACGCGCTCGACGCCCGAAGGCGCGCGCGACTATCTCGTGCCCAGCCGCGTGCATCACGGCCAGTTTTACGCGCTGCCGCAATCGCCGCAAATTTTCAAGCAAATCCTGATGATCGGCGGCTTGGACCGTTACTTCCAGATCGTCAAATGCTTTCGCGACGAAGATTTGCGCGCCGACCGCCAGCCGGAATTTACGCAGCTGGACGTCGAGATGTCCTTCCCGCGCCAGGAAGATATTTTCCGCGTCATCGAAACGGTCATGGTGCGCGCGTGCGCCCTCGCGGGCATTGCAACGCAGGGCCCGTTTCCGCACATGCTCTATAAGGACGCCATCCGTAAATATGGCAGCGACAAACCCGACCTGCGTTTTGGGATGGAGCTGCACGAAGTCACGCATTGCTTTCCCGAAGAAGCGAAAACCAAGCTCGGGATCGAAGGCAGCGTGTTTGCTCTCGCTGCTCCGGGCGCGGCAGGCTATTCGCGCAAACAGCTCGATGAGTTGGCGGAAAAAGCCAAGTCCCACGGCGCGCGCGGCGCTTATTTCGTGAAGCTCGCAGCCGAAGGAACGAGTTCGACCGTCGAAAAATTAATCGGCGCGGAAAACGTCAAGAAACTTGCCGACGCGTGCGGCGCAAAAACTAGCGATCTTGTCGTCGCCGTGAGCGCCAAGCAACAAATTAAAGGCACCGAAGCCGCCGCGCTCGTCGCCGGGCAAGTGCGTTTGCAGCTCGGCGAAGCGCTCAACTTGATCGACCGCACGCAGTGGAAATTTCTCTGGATCACGGGCTTCCCGCTCTTTGAATGGAGCGAGAACGACAAAACCTGGGTCAGCGCCCAGCATCCCTTCACCGGGATCGTGGACGAAGATCTCGAAAAGCTCGAATCCGCGCCGTGGGAAGTACGCTCGAAAGGTTACGACCTAGTTTTGAACGGCAACGAGCTCGGCTCCGGCAGCATTCGTATTCACCGTCAGGATATTCAGGAGCGCCTCTTCCGCGCGCTCGGCCTCAGCGAAGAACAGCTCCGCCGACGCTTCGGATTTTTTCTCGACGCGCTCACCTACGGCACGCCCCCCCACGGCGGCATCGCGCTCGGCATTGACCGCATCGCCATGCTACTAGCCGGCGAAAAATCCCTGCGCGAAGTCATCGCCTTCGCGAAAACCACCGCCGCGGTAGATTTAATGGCAGAATCTCCATCTGAAGTCGATATCGACCAGCTCGACCAGCTGGGTATCTCGATCAAAGAATTGGCGATAGAAAAGAAGGGTAACCTGTAGAAGTAGGCGCAACGGAATTGGAATGTTATAGAGGTCTGTCGTAACGACTAGTCAGGTCACTCTAATGGGGGAGTGTGCCGTCCATGCCAGCGATCGAATTACTTCGTCTGTTCTTCCATATGGCGCGCGAGGAGGCGAGGGACGACACGAGCCGGCCTCGATGGCTGCACTACTCTCTGGTCGCTTGCTATTACATACTGCCAACGCTGCTTGTGGTCTTTTTCTTCATCTCCTTGAAGGTGACTGCGATCGTGGCTGGGATATTTATGATTTCCATGGTGGTAGGCATAATGGCTGAAGAGGACGATTTGGGCGATTAGCAAGGAGCGAATGAGTCGGATACGGATTCTGCCGGAAGCTGTCGCAAACAAAATCGCCGCGGGCGAAGTTGTCGAGCGGCCGGCTTCCGTTGTCAAAGAACTTCTCGAAAACGCGCTGGACGCCGGCGCAAAGACGATTCGCATTGAAACGGAAGTCGGCGGCAAGCGGATGATCCGCGTCATCGACGATGGCCACGGCATGACGCACGACGATGCGCTGCTGGCTTTCGAGCGCCACGCCACAAGCAAACTGAAATCCGCAGAAGATTTGCTTTCTATCTCTACGCTGGGCTTTCGCGGCGAAGCGTTGCCCACGATTGCCGCCGTCTCGCGGTTGCTCCTTGAAACGCGCGACGAATCGGAGGCCGAAGGCACGCGCATCGAATTTGCGGGCGGAAAACTTGTCGGCGTCAAACCTGCCGGATTGCCTGCGGGAACGACCATCAGCGTCGCCGATCTTTTCTACTGCGTTCCCGCGCGTAAAAAATTTCTAAAATCGGACACGACCGAACTCGGCCACATCGCTTCACTTGTCACGCACTACGCGCTGGCCAATCCGGACAAACATTTCGTTCTGACCACGCCGACACAGGAAATCATCAACAGCCCGCCCGCCGAAAGACTCGCCGACCGCATCTATCAGCTTTTCGGGCGCCAATCAATGGACGAGTTGGTGGAAATTGCGCCCGCGTCCGCAGCGTTTCGCGCAGCCATCACCGAGCCCGAACTCGAGCAGAGTGAGGAAAGCGCGACGCTGACGGTGCGGGGTTTCACTTCGCGCCCCGACGTACAGCGGCCCAACCGCAACGGCATCTACATTTTTGTGAATCGCCGCTTGGTGCGCGACCGCCTGATTCTTCACGCCATTCACGAAGCCTACCGCAACATTCTTCCTCCCACAGTTTTCCCCGCCACCTTGCTTTTCCTCGAAATGCCCTACGACGAAGTCGACGTCAACGTGCACCCCGCAAAAATTGAAGTGCGCTTCCGCCGCTCGCAATTCGTTCACGATTTTGCGCGCGACACCATCCGCCAGGCGCTTATGAGCGTGCGTCCCGTTCCCAGCTTCGCCGCCGCGGCAGCAGCTGCACTTCCCGCTGGTTCGCCGCCCGCCGCATCCAGTTTTTCTCCCGCTGCGTTCGGCGCCTCAACAACGTACGGTGCTGCCGCGGCTTCCGGCGTTCCGCGCGCGATCATTCCCGCGATGGAAGAGATCGGCGTGGGCTCGGGCGTTGGCTCCGATGGCGGATTTGATTTGACGACCGATCCGCTTCGGCCCGTCGAACAACGCTTTGCTTTTCCGGCTGGTCTTGAACCGCCGATCGAGTCTGGCATGGCTTCCGCTGCGGCCGCAGCTGCTCAGGCGCTTGCCGCCTCGAACTGGGCTGGAAATCTCGCAGCGCCGAACGCCAGCGCGCCAGCCACTCTTCCGCGGCCCGAGCAAATCGCCGACCTGAAGCCGCTCGGGCAAGTGAGTTCGAGTTTTATTGTTGCCGTGAACGGCGAAGGTTTGTGGCTTGTCGATCAGCACGTGGCGCACGAGAGAGTGCTCTTCGAGCAGCATCTCGAAGCGCGGCGCGCCGGAAAAGTGGAAGCCCAGCGCATGCTGATGCCGCTGGTGATCGAACTCTCGCCGAGACAAATTGTGACCTACGAGAAAATTGCGGAAGAGCTCAGCGCGAACGGCTTTGAAGTCGAGCCGATGGGGCCGCGCAGCGTGGCGATTCAAGCTGTGCCCGCGGGGATTGCGCCCGGCGACGGAGAAAAACTTCTGACGGAAATTCTCGACGGCATCGAGCGGGAGAACGCAGCCATTTCCATCGATACGTTGCAGGCCAAAATTGCAGCTTCGACAGCGTGCCATGCGGCGATCAAAGTGAACATGCCGCTCGATCAAACGAAAATGGAATGGCTGCTCGGCGCGCTGGCAAAAACGGATTGCCCGATGAGCTGCCCGCACGGACGGCCCGTGGTCCTTCGTTATTCGGTAAAGGAAATCGAGAAAGCGTTCCACAGAATTTGATTTTGCGCCGCCGGCTTCCAGCCGGCATTTTTTAGATGCCGGGCTTTAGCCCGGCCACCTGGAGACGGAGCGAATGAGCGAATCGCAAAAGACGGCAGTAATCTTTGGCCTTGCCAACAAGCGCAGCATCGCTTGGGCGATCGCGCAGAAGCTCGCGGCGGCCGGCTGGCGGCTGGCCATCTGTTATCAGAATGAACGCCTGGAACTCGAAGCGAAGGATCTCATTGGAGGATTGCCCGGAGCAGCTGGATTCATGTGCGACGTCACGCAAGATGACCAGATTGCGCGTGTGTTTGAGGAACTCAAGAATAAGTATGGAGTTCTGCACGGACTGGTGCACAGCGTGGGATTCGCGCCGCCCGATGAATTGAAGAAACCGTTCGTCGAGACTTCTCGCGAAGGATTCCGCGTCGCGCACGACATCAGCGTGTATTCGCTGATTGCGGTGGCGCGCGGAGCTGCGCCGCTGATGGCTTCAGGCGGCGGCATCGTCACGCTCACCTATTATGGTTCGGAGAAAGTCGTCCCGAATTACAACGTTATGGGCGTAGCCAAGGCGGCCCTCGAAGCGACCGTGCGTTATCTAGCCTACGATCTTGGGCCAAAGGCCATTCGCGTCAACGCGATTTCCGCAGGCCCCATCAAGACGCTTGCCGCGCGAGGCATCGCCAATTTTGGGGATATGCTGAAAACGCAAATCGAACGCGCGCCACTGAAACGCAACGTGGAGGTTGGCGAAGTCGGCTCGACCGCGGCGTTTCTGCTTTCGGATGCGGGCTCGGGAATCACTGGCGAAATTATCTTCGTGGATTGCGGCTACAACATCATGGGCTTTTGAGTGGCACAGGCAATCCTGCCTGTGCGGTTTTATTGGGTCATTCACGAAAATTCGCACAGCCAGGATTGGCTGTGCCACCAAGATGCCAAAACTTACGATCGCCATTGACGGACCCGCTGGCTCGGGCAAGAGCAGCCTGGCGAAACGCGTCGCACAAGTCCTTGGATATTTGTATTTGGACAGCGGCGCGATGTATCGCGCGCTCGCCTTGAAAGCGCTTCGAGAAAAGGTCGCGCTTGACGATTTTCGCGCGCTCGAAGAACTCGCGCGGGGCACGCATATCGCGCTCAAACCTCCGACGCCAGAGCAGGAAGCCGCGGGATTGAAGAATCGCGTGTTTCTCGATGATGCAGAAGTGACGCTGGAAATCCGGAAAGCTGAGGTGGCGCAAGCTGCATCGCGGCTGGCCACCATCGCCGGAGTGCGCGAAATCCTGGTTGCTGAGCAGCAGAGCGCCGGAGCGGGCGGAGGCGTGGTGATGGAAGGGCGCGACATCGGCACCGTCGTTTTCCCCCGGGCGGAGCTGAAGATTTTTCTGGAAGCGTCGCCGGAAGTGCGCGCGGAACGCCGCTGGAAGGAACACCAGGAAAAAGGCGAAACGATGACGCTCGCGCAGGTGCTGGAGGAAGTTCGCGAGCGCGATCGGCGCGACCGCGAGCGAAAAGTTTCGCCGTTGGTGCGCGCAGCCGATGCGGTTCTGGTGGACAACACGGCCATGGACGTCGAGGAAACAGCTCGGCTCGTCGTGATGCTGGCGCGTGAGCGCGAAAAGGAATTGTCGAAAGCGGCGGGCAGAGAAGTGTGAAGCGCACGGCGCCGGCAGATGTTGATACGTCCAAATGTTCCTGACTTTGAGAAAGCGACGTCTCAGTTGGGATTAGGTACTTGAGAATTAACAAGTTACGCGAAAAACGGGCCAAAAATGCGGTTTTTTAAGAAATAGGGCTTGACAGAAAAACGAAGTTCGTTTACTTTCGAAATACCTCAGTCGTACCCTGCTGCAAATTAGGGCAGGTCCTCACTGAGCGTGAAAAGCAGATATGAGACACGAAGATAAAAGCCAAGTCGAAACGGCACCAAGGCGATCGAGTCTCGTGGACTGCTTGTTCGCGCGACTCTAAACCAATTCCTTAAATTGGCCGCTTAAGTCGTTTCGATCCAATACCATTCGTCGCTCAAGCGTTTTCGCTTGGCGGTGAAACTGTAGCCAGGGACTGAAGATTCCGAGATGCAGGGCCTGCGTAAATCATTGTGACGCAAAGATTTTCCAAGCAAGAGTGACGTTTCCGGATTGCAGGGGCGCTGATTCGGCGAATGGATATGAGCCGTGCAGCGCGACGTTACTGGTGTGCGCGGAAGAAACGCAAAGACGTTAAGGAAATAGGGAGGGAACGAAAAAGATTGAAGGGTTTGCGGCGTGGCGAAGGCTTGGGTTACATCGGGCTCCGACGGTTGCAGGTTCGATTCCTGCCGGCGACGAAAGTTGCCGTCGCTCAGTGGTAGAGCATCGGACAAGCAATACGTCCCGGGCCGGCGATTCCCGCCGCAAGGATTTGCAGAGTGGCGCAGGCGCGAGCTACTTCGACCAGGGTTGCGGGTTCGAATCCCGCCAGCGGCGCAAGCTGTTGTGGCTCAAATGGCAGAGCTAAGTGGCGCTCGAGCCGGGGGTTCCCTCTGCAAAGCAATTCCGGTGTGGTGAAGGTACGCGTTACTTCGAACTAAGAGAGCGCTCTGGTGCGAACTGGAGAGGTTGCGGTCTCGAAGCCCGCCTGCTTCGCAAGAGGCAGTAGCTCAAGGAAATATGCGCGGACCGACGGTTCCCACCGGAAGAAGAAGCCCTGCCAGGATTGGCAATGCCACTGACATGAGCACAGGCTGGAGTGGGTGTGCTACTGGGATGCCGGGATGGTGGAGATAAGAGTTACTTCGTCTGTCCACGATGTGGGGCAACGGCCCCACAGCTCTGATCGGTTGTTCCTCCCGGCGGAGATTTGCTCGCGGTGGGAGTCGCGGGCAGAGCGGTCATCATCAGAAGGATGACCCTACAGTTTGGCCGGCGCGAATCGCGAACCAGCTGGCGGTTCGCGCCGGGGCAGGCGGGCACAGACTAATGTCTGTGCCACCTGGAAAAAGTTGGACGTGGTGTAGGACAGGGTTACTTCGCCTGACACGCGGGAGGTGTGGGTTCGATTCCCACCTGGATCGAGAGATCCGGTAGCCCAATGGATAGAGCGCCTAATGTCCCTGGCCGGATGTTCCCGTCCAGCAATTTTTTTGGCCGAGAAAGGAGGGGTGACGTGGAAAACACAATTTCGTTGGAAGGGCCGGTGTTGAAGGTCAACGGGGAATTGATGCTGTTGATTCCCTTGGTGGATGGCGGGTCGGAGTTGGCCGAGTGTTCCCGGGGCATCTCCGAAATTCAGGGAGAGTTTTTGAAGATCGTGATTCCTGAATGGCTGGCCGAATTGCTGCGGATCGAGGAAGGCGACTTGGTGAGCGTTCGGAGCGACGGGAAGTTGCACATTCGAGCGTTGAATCCGCGACTGGTGAATTGAGACTGGCGGGGCGCGAAGAAAAAGCAGATTCCTCGCTTCGCTCGGAATGACAAGTTTTTGTCGGGAACGAAATTCGAAGAAAGGAGGGAGGTTGAGATGGTGAAGATGAATGTGTGGAAGCGGATGCTTCCGGTGCGGACGCACGAAGGAGCGGTGGCGCAGCGCGTCGACGTGAGGACGGAGCTGCGGCGCACCGTGCTGACGTGCCTGCTATGGGAAGACACGTTCTACGAGAAGGGCAACGACATCGCGAAGCGGATCGCGGAACTCGTGGCGCGGAGCAAGCCGGAGGATGTGGCGGCCCTGGCGCGCGAGGCCCGCGACAAGATGCAGCTTCGCCATGCGCCGCTCTTTGTGACGCGCGAACTTGCGCGGCGCAAAGGCGCGGGGCCGCTCGTGGCGGAAACGCTCGAGCATGTCATCCAGCGGGCGGACGAACTCGGCGAGTTCGTGGCGCTCTACTGGAAGGAGATGAAGCAGCCGCTGTCGGCGGGTGTAAAGCGCGGGCTGGCGCAGGCGTTCACGAAGTTCGACGCCTACCAGCTTGCGAAGGACAACCGCGAATCGGTGGTGACGCTGCGCGACGTGCTGTTTCTCTGCCACGCGAAGCCGAAGGATGCCGAGCAGGAAGCTGTTTGGAAAAAGCTCGTTGAGAACACGCTCGAGCCTCCCGACACTTGGGAGGTTGCCTTGTCCGCAGGGAAGGACAAGCGCGAGAACTTTGAACGGCTCCTGCGCGAGGGTGCGCTGGGCGGAATGGCCGTCCTGCGAAACCTGCGCCTGATGCTTGCATCGGGCGTGGATCCGAAGCTGATTCGCGACCGGCTCGAGAAGGGAGTTGCGCGGGCGCTGCCGTTTCGCTTCGTGACGGCGGCTCGCTACGCTCCGAAGCTCGAGGACGCTATCGAAGGCGCCATGCTCAAGGGCATCGCTGGACTCGAAAAGCTGCCGGGGTCGACGGGACTCGTCGTAGACGTGTCCGGCTCGATGGACGGCAAGCTTTCCGGGAAGAGCGAGACCACGCGCATGGACGCTGCGGCGGGGCTGGCCATTCTGCTCCGCGAGAAGGCCGAAGAGTTTTCGATCGCGACCTTCTCCGATGCATGTGTGGAACTTCCTCCGCGGCGCGGGTTCGCACTGCGGGACGCCATCGTGGGATCGCAGGCGCACTCGGGGACCTACCTCAAGCGCGCACTGACGGAACTCCACGAAAAGCGGGAATGGCGCGAACTCGACCGGGTGATTGTGATTACCGACGAGCAGACGCACGACGGAATCCTGACGGCGTGGACTCCGCGGGCGTACGTGGTGAACGTGGCCCCGTATAAGCACGGCGTAAGCTACGGCAACGGGTGGACGCAAGTCGACGGATGGTCGGAGCGCATCGTGGACTACATCGGAGCGTTCGAGGCGGAAGCCGCGGCCTGACGTTGGCCACGACGACAAAAAACAATAACCTCAGGCCGCACGGCCTGAGCTAGGGAAGGAACGGCGCAGCGGGGAGACCTGCTGCGCCGATTTTTTTGAGCTGAACGTGTCGAAGGAATACCCGAGCTAATTTCGCTCAGGTTGGCGCGGACATGGATCCGAGGAATTCCGTATTGGACTTCGTTTTCGTCAAACGGCTGAGCAAAAGCTCCATCGCTTCGACGGTCGAGAGAGGGCTCAATACCTTTCGCAGAACCCAAACGCGACTAAGTTCATCGGGCGGGAGAAGCAGTTCGTCCTTGCGCGTGCCGGAACGCTGAATGTCGATAGCGGGGAATACGCGCTTATCGGCGAGACGGCGGTCCAGATAAATTTCCATGTTGCCGGTGCCCTTGAACTCTTCGAAGATGACATCGTCCATGCGGCTGCCGGTGTCGATCAAGGCAGTGGCGATGATGGTGAGCGAGCCGCCTTCTTCCACGTTGCGCGCGGCGGCAAAGAAGCGGCGCGGGCGCTGCAAAGCGTTGGCGTCAATACCGCCGGAAAGGACTTTGCCGGAGGGAGGCGTGACGGCGTTGTAAGCGCGAGCGAGACGCGTGACGGAATCCAGCAGCACGACGACGTCGCGTTTGTGCTCGACGAGGCGCTTGGCCTTCTCGAGAACCATTTCCGCAACCTGAATGTGGCGCTGCGGCGGCTCGTCGAAGGTCGAGCTGATGACTTCGCCCTTCACGGTGCGTTGCATGTCGGTGACTTCTTCGGGGCGCTCGTCGATCAGAAGAACGATGAGCGCGACTTCGGGATGGTTGGTGGTGATGGAATTGGCCATGGACTGCAGGATCATGGTTTTGCCGGTGCGTGGCGGGGCGTTAACCAGGCCGCGCTGGCCTTTGCCGACGGGGCAGAGAAGGTCGAGAACGCGGCCCGTCATGTTCTCTTTGGTGGTTTCCATTTTGAGGCGGCCCTGAGGATAGAGCGGCGTCAGGTTATCGAAGAAGATTTTGTTGCGTGCAACTTCGGGGTCTTCAAAGTTGACGGCTTCGACTTTGATTAAGGCGAAATAGCGCTCGCCGTCTTTCGGCGGGCGGACCTGGCCGGAGACGGTATCCCCTGTGCGAAGATCGAATTTGCGGATTTGCGACGGCGAAACGTAAATATCGTCCGGACCGGGGAGATAGTTATATTCCGGCGCGCGGAGAAAACCGAATCCGTCGGGGAGGCATTCGAGGACGCCTTCGGAGAAGATCAAGCCGTTTTTCTCCGTTTGGGCGCGGAGAATTTGGAAGATCAATTCCTGCTTGCGCATACCGCTGGCGCCGGGGATGTTCAACTCCTTGGCGATCTTGGCGAGGTCGGTGATGTTTTTTTCTTTTAACTCGGCGAGGCTAATGCTCATCTGATTGGTTCCTTCAGTGCTTGTTTCTTTCATATATCCTTAACTTTGATGGTGTAAATTGACCTTCTTTTTTGCGTGGCCGCAGAGCGGTCAACAAAATCCCGGATTATTCGTGAGGTGGCGCACCGCACTGGCGGACAAATGAAAGCATGCCAGGATGGGCAAACCAGACTTTCAGCAACCGGCGGCAGCGCAGAGCCCCAACATGCCTGGAAAAGCTGCAAGGCGGACTCACAATGTTCGCTGCTTAGTTGGTCAAACTCTTGTCTTTCTCGGCGCTGGCAACGAAAGGTTCCGCAACGGGCGCAACCTCAGGATGTTCGAGCGGCACAATCAGGCGTTCGAGCGCAACCTGAAGCACTTCATCCATAGTTTCTACAAAATGAACCGTGAGACAGGAGAGGATCTCCTGCGGGATATCCGCCAGGTCCTTCTCATTGTCCTTCGGAAGCAGCACTGTGTGCAAGCCCATTCGATGGGCCGCCAGGAGCTTTTCCTTGACGCCGCCGATGGGGAGAACTTTGCCGCGCAGGGTGATTTCGCCGGTCATGGTGACGTCGCGTCGCACGGGAATTCTGGTCAGCGCGCTGACGATGGAGGTGCAGATAGTGATTCCGGCGGAAGGGCCGTCCTTGGGGATGGCGCCTTCGGGCACGTGCACGTGGATATCGAGCGTGCGGTAGAAATCCCGCGCCAGACCGAGTTGCGCGGAGCGCGAACGCACGTAGCTCATCGCGGCTTGGGCGGATTCCTGCATCACATCGCCGAGTTTGCCAGTGAGCGTGAGACGGCCTTTGCCCTCCATCAGCGTGGCTTCGGTGGCGAGCACGGATCCGCCGACTTCGGTCCATGCGAGGCCGGTGGTCAGACCGATCTCGTTGTGTTTTTCGAGCCAGTATTCGCGGTACTTGAGAATGCCAAGGAAGTCATTCGCATTGGCCGGGGAGATTTCGACGCCGACGGTGGTTCCTTCGGTTACGACTTTGCGGGCCATCTTGCGGGCGATGTTCTGGATTTCACGTTCGAGATTGCGCACGCCGGCTTCATGGGTATAGTGCCGGATGATGTGCAGCAGGCCTTCGTCGGTGAACTTGAGATTTTGCTCGTTGAGACCAGTGGCTTCGCGTGCGCGCTTCACGAGGAAGCGCTTGGCGATTTCGAGTTTTTCCTGCTCGGTGTAGCCGGGAAGGCGCAGAATTTCCATGCGGTCCTGCAGAGGCTGTGGAATGGTGTGCAGCACGTTGGCGGTGCACACGAACATCACTTTCGATAGGTCGTACTCGACGTCGAGATAGTGGTCCGTGAAGCTGTGATTCAACTCAGGGTCGAGCACTTCCATAAGCGCGGCGGACGGGTCGCCGCGGAAATCCGTGGACATCTTGTCGACTTCGTCGAGGACAAAGATCGGATTTACCGTACCGGCCTTCTTCATCATTTGAATGATCTGGCCAGGGAGGGCGCCGATGTAGGTACGGCGATGGCCGCGAATTTCTGCTTCATCGCGGACGCCACCGAGCGACACGCGGACAAACTTGCGGCCAGTGGCATGGCCGATGGACATGGCCAACGAGGTTTTGCCGACGCCCGGAGGGCCAACGAAACAAAGGATGGAGCCTTTGGGGTTCTTCACCAACTGGCGGACGGCTAGAAATTCCAGGATGCGCTCTTTGATTTTCTCGAGGCCGTAGTGCTCTTCGTTGAGGATTTTCTCCGCAGCCAGGATATCGCGAATTTCCTTGGATTTCTTTTTCCACGGTACGGCGAGAAGCCAATCGAGGTAATTGCGGCTGACGGTCGATTCCGCAGACATCGGAGGCATCAATTCCAGACGCTTCAGTTCCTGGACTGCCTTTTCGTGAACTTCCTTGCTCATTCCTGCGGAGTCGATTTTCTTTTTGAGCTCGTCGATTTCGCTCTTTTCGCCGCGGCCAAGCTCTTTCTGGATGGCCTTGAGCTTTTCGTTGAGGTAGTACTCTTTTTGGGCGCGCTCCATTTGGCGCTTTACGCGGGTATTGATGTTGCGGTCGACGTTAAGCTTTTCAAGCTCGATTTCGAGGATGTCGGTGATACGGTTCAGTCGTTCGATGGGATCGACTGTCTCGAGAAGGTCCTGCTTTTCGTCGACGGGAAGCTGAAGGTTCGCGGCAATCGTGTCCGAGAGGCGGGCGGGGTCATCGCCGCGGGCGGCGGCGATCATGGTGTCATAATTCAGGCTCTGCGAGAGCTTGATGAACTGTTCGTAGAGGCTGGTGACCTTTTCCACGGTCTGATTAACTTGGGGGGAAGGCTCGACGCGAGCGTTCAGCAACCGGACGGTGGCGCGGAAGAAACCCTCCTCCGAAGCAATGGAAAGCGCACGAGCCCGCTCGACGCCCTCAACCAAGACTTTGATGTTGCCGTCGGGCAACTTGACGCTTTGCACGATGTTTGCGAGCGTTCCGACCGCATAGATTTCTTCGGGCTTCGGGTCATCCACCGAAGCGTCGTGCTGGGTGGACAGGAAAATCTTTTTGTCCCCTGCCAGTGCCTCTTCGAGAGCGCGTACGCTGGCTTCGCGGCCAACGATGAAGGGAGTCATCTGTTGCGGAAAGATGACCATGTCGCGCACCGGCATCATGGGTACGCGCTTCAAATCCTGTTTTTCGCGAGTGAACATTAGGGCCCCTGAAAAGCGTACAAAACCCGAAAGGCCTATCCGGCCTTTTCGAGCAAACTCCAATTAATTTCGCGGCCGCGGACCATATCCGCGGTGACGACAAAGTCGCGCACCTTGCGCTGCATGGGGAGATGGTACATGAGCTCGAGCATGAGATCTTCCAGAATCATGCGCAGGCCGCGGGCGCCGACTTTACGCTGCATAGCGAGCTCCGCGACAGTTTCGAGAGCGTCGTCGGTGAAGCGCAAACGGACGTTTTCAAATTCGAACAGGCGCTGATACTGCTTGAGCAGCGCGTTTTTCGGTTCCGTCAAGATGCGCACGAGAACGTTCTTGTCCAAATCGTTCATTACGCCGGCGACGGGCAAGCGGCCAACGAACTCCGGGATAAGCCCATAGCGAATCAAATCGCCGGGCTGCACCTGCTCGAGCAATTCGGTATTGCGCCGCTGGGGCGTCGAGGGCGCGGCGTCGGTGTGGAAACCGAGGGAATGACGGCCAGCGCGCTTCTCGATAATTTTTTCCAAGCCAACGAAAGCGCCTCCGCATACAAACAAAATGTTCGTAGTATCGACAGGAGTGAATTCCTGGTGCGGGTGTTTGCGGCCGCCCTGAGGGGGGACGTTGGCGATGGTGCCCTCGAGAATCTTCAGCAGCGCCTGCTGGACACCCTCGCCGGAAACGTCGCGAGTGATGGAAGGGTTTTCGTCCTTCTTGGCAATCTTGTCGATTTCGTCGATGTAGATGATGCCTTGCTGGGCCTTCTGAACATCGCCATCGGCCGCTTGCAGCAGCTTGAGGATAATGTTTTCGACGTCTTCGCCGACGTAGCCGGCTTCGGTCAGTGTGGTGGCGTCCACAATGGCGAACGGCACGTCCAGCATTCGCGAAAGCGTCTGCGCGAGGAGCGTCTTACCCGTGCCCGTGGGCCCGATCAAGAGAATATTGGATTTGCTCAACTCGACGTCGCCAGGTTGTTTGTTCAAGAAGATGCGTTTGTAATGATTGTAGACGGCGACCGCGAGTTTCTTTTTTGTGCGGTCTTGTCCGATGACGTAGCCATCGAGAAACTGCTTGATCTCCGGAGGACGCGGAAGTTTGCGCGCGGGCGCGGAAGCCTGTTCGCGCTTTTCGTCTTCAAGAATAGTCTGGCAAACGCCGACGCATTCATTGCAGATGTAAGCGCGCGGATAGTCCGAGGGAGAGCTGATCAGCTTTTCGACCTGTTCCTGAGTTTTATGGCAAAAGGAACAGCGCAGTGGCTCGTCTGGGTTGAATTTTTTCACTGGTGTGAAGGCCTCGTCTCCGCTGGGCTTCGACGGAGTCTCTATTCCTTATTCTAGGCCGATTTTTCCCTGAAGCAAAAGAGAAACTCGAATTACTACTAACTATTAAGAACTAGCTGCCAGCGCAAGCCACCCCACGCAGCGCCCGCAGGCTAGCGGTGCTTATAAATAATCTCGTCGATCATGCCATAGTCTTTGGCTTGCTCGGGATTCATGATGAAATCCCGCTCGACGTCCTTCTCGATGCGATCGATGGACTGGCCACTGTGCTGCGAGAGAAGCTGATTGATGACCATGCGCATGCGCAAAATCTCTTTGGCATGGAGGTCGATGTCGGTGGCCTGGCCGCCGAGACCGGACATCCAGGGCTGGTGAATCAGGATGCGCGCGTGCGGCAGCGCGAAGCGCTTTTTCGGAGCGCCGCCGGCGAGAAGCACCGCCGCGATGGACGCGGCTTGCCCCACGCAGGTGGTTACGACATCCGGCTTGACGAATTGCATGGTGTCGTAGATGGCAAAGCCCGCCGTGATCGAGCCGCCGGGTGAGTTGATGTAGAGCTGAATGTCTTTTTCCGGATCTTCGGCTTGCAGGAAAAGCATTTGTGCGGTGGCCAGATTGGCGACGTGGTCGTCAATCGGCGTGCCGATAAAAATGATGTGTTCTTTCAGCAGCCGGGAGTAAATATCGTACGCGCGTTCACCACGGCTGGTCTGTTCGACCACCATCGGAACGAGCGTTGTGCCGCGATACTCTGGTTCTTCGAAATTTTTCATTGAGGTGGTTGAAATGCCGGAATGTTTCACTTTGAATCTGATGCAGCGCTTGCTGCCGCAACGGTTTTGACCTGAGCGTTCTGCGCGAGCCAGTCGAGAGTCTTATCACTGCGCAGCTTAGCTTTCATCCTATCGAGCGCACCTTGCTTTGTCAAACGAGCACGAGCGACCTCCGCGGATTCGCCACTGTGGCTGGCCATATGTTCCAGCTCGTGCTGGACCTCTTCCTCGGTCACGTCAATGTTTTCCGCCGTCGCGATGCGGTCGATAATGAGTTCGGCCTTTACATCATCAGTGGCGCGTTCTTGCTGGCGCTTGCGTAGGGAAACCCAGTCCACGTTAACGGCGCGGGGATCCACTCCTTGGGCCGCAAGGGAGCGCACCACACGTTCCAGGCGGACATCCATTTGATGCTCGACGAGGGAATCGGGTACGGGGAAATCATGCAGCTTGATGAGTTCGGCAAGGACTTTTTCCCTTTGCAGCTCCTTTTGCCGTTGATCGCGCTGGTGCTCGAGGCCCTCGGAGACTTTCCTTTTTAGCTCCTCCAGAGTTGCGGCGTCGCTCACATCCTTCGCAAACTCATCGTTCAGTTCCGGTAACTTTTTATTTTTGATGCCGAGGACCTCGACAGCATAGTTGTAGGTTTTTCCGGCTAGCTTTGCATCGGGATAGTCGGCGGGATAAGCAACCTCGAAATTTTTGTGGTCGCCGATATTCGCGCCGCGGAGGTTCTCGTTGAAGGGCTCCATGGTTTCTTCGGCGCCGATGTGGCATAGAACGCTGTCCGCTTGCAGCGGTTCACCTCCGCCCGCCGGAGTCCCCATTAGTTTCAATTGAACATAGTCGCCGTTCTCGACGGCTCGCCCTTCGACGGGAACAAATGCCGCGGCGCGTTCGCGCATTTCCTCGAGAGCTTTCGCGATGTCTGCATCCGTGAGGTCCATCGCGGGCATTTCGATCTGGAGGCTCTTGTAATTTCCGAGCTCGAACTCGGGAAGTACTTCGAAGACCGCGCGGAACTTCAGAGGCTGGCCTTCAGCAAAGTCCAACTTCTCGACTTGCGGCTGCGAAACCGGGGTGAGCTTTTGTTCGGAGACAGCCTTCTCGACGCGCTCGGGAACAAGCGATTGCAGCACTTCACCCTTGATGTCTTCGGCGAAACGGCGGCGGATGAGCGAGACGGGCGCCTTGCCCGGCCGAAATCCCGGCACGCGGGCGATGCGGGCAAACTCCTTGGCCACACTCTCGATCTTTTTTGTCACTTCTTCCGCGGGGATCTCCAGATCCAGCTCGCGGCGGCACGTTGCTTCAGCCATGGATCAATCCTCTCCTCGATGAACAACCTTGGAACCTTCTGGTCGTCTTGAAAATACTCGCTGGCCTCGACCGCATGCGCCCCGGCGTTTCACAGAAAGCCCAGGCTAGACGGCGGCTTAGTGGCAGCACAGGAACTCAGATGAGGCCAGACAGGTAAGAACGCAGCCTGCAACGCAAGTTAAGAGTATAGGCGAGGGAATCCAGAGCGTCAATTCGGCCATGACGAGACCGGTCCTGTCCAGACCGACTTCTCCCTTTACTTCTGCCGAAGAGTTCTTCTTTTGTCCCAAGCAGAAGTGATGCCGTGCAGATTGAAAACCAGCCGACGATTAGGATCCCTTGCTACTAACTACCGCCACCGATGATGTGGGGATCAAATAGCTTGCCGTCTACCACGATTCCGTAGTCATAGACGGTTAAGGTGTCTGAGGTGATTGGTCCTGCCGTGGGATGCTGGTTGTCAATCTCTTTGCAGCCGTTTGGGCCGAACGGGCAGTCGTGTTTGAAAAACACAAAGAAGATGTGTTCGTTAGCCTTCCAGGTAACTTTGCTGTTTTTACAGACATAGGCATCTGGCACATCCACTCCCGTTTGTAAGTTGACGTTCAACGTAGTCGTGCAAGCGATCTTGAGCTGAAAATACTCGGTCTTTTCCTGTCCGCAACCGGTGGGTGATGCCAGCAACGAGAACACAACGGCCAGGCCCGCAATACCGGAAATAATTCGAGCAAGAGACATGCTTCCTCCCTTTCTAGTTTGTCCGACTTGGGTGGCTACCATGAATGAGAACGAGAAAACGCGGATTGCCTCTTAGAGCGCCAAAGTTCGGCGTGTCGCGTATGGTTTCGGGTGCAATCCCCAAAGAAACCGCCTTTTCCAGGGCGTTTAGTGTGCGACCGCTGTCGCCGAGTTGCTGATACACAATCGCCGAGACAAGCTGGACGTCCGGGCTGTTGGGTTGAAGACGGAGCGCGGCGGCAATTTCGTCCAGGGCGGGTTTTCGTTCGCCGCGCATGGCATGGTATTGACCGAGATAGGCCCGGAGTTGCGCGTCACGCGGATTGTGGCGCAGGTTTTCTTCTCCCAGACTAATCGCGGTACTGTATGCGCCGGCGGCCTCCTCGCGCCGCCCAGGTGTCCAGTAGTAAGCATCGCCAAGGTTGCCCCATAGCTCATAGTTCTTGCCATCCAACTTCACGGCTCGTTCAAAGTCCGCTGCGGACTCAGCGTACTGCCGCATCTGAAAGTAGGCTGTACCCAGATTGGAGAGGGCGTTGGCGGTCGGCCGAATTTTTAAGGACTGCTCGAGAAGCGGAACGGCTTCGCCATACTTGCCTTGAAGGACTCGGACGCCGCCAAGGTTGTAAAAGCCGATGAAGCTGTCCGGCACAAGCGAAGTCACCTGGCTGAACATCGTGGCGGCTTCGTCGTAACGCGCGTGCGCCATATAAAAGAGGCCGAGCCAATTGTAAGTGGCCCAATAAGCCGGCCGCACGGTGATCGCTTGCTTGTAAAGCATCTCAGCCTCGTCAAGACGGCCTAGCTTTTCGTAAGCCGCCGCGAGCCCGCCATAAGCATCGTCGCTGCCCGGATCAAGTTCCAGTGCGCGTCGATACTGCTCGACAGCTTTTTCGTAACTGCCTTGCGAGCTGAGAGCGCGGCCGAGACAGGAACGGGCCAGCGCAAGATTTGGACCCAGTTGAGTGGCTTTCTGGCAGGTAGACACCGCGGCATCGTCCCACTGATGATCGTGGGTCAGTTGGAATTTCCGCCAATATGCTTCACCGAGCCCAGCAGTCGCGGCAGCGTAATTGGGATCCTTTTCCAGCGCCCGCCGGAAAAGGGTGATGGCATTTTCCACCTTCTCAGGTACGACATAGTCCTGGAGATAGCCGCGGCCCTGGGTATAAAAATCAAAAGCCGCCGGCTCCGTCGTTCCGTGGGAGGCCAAAGACCGCTCTTCCTCGGGTCCGAGCTGCAACTCGAGTGAAGCAGCCACTTTTTCAAAAACCTGATCCTGCAACGCGAAGGGGTCGGCAAGGGAGGCCGTAATGGTGCCGCTGCGGACTTGCAGGTGAGAACGGGCATCCATAAGAGCGTAGTTCACCCGCACGTTCCCTGAAGCGCGTTGAATGTTCAAGACAAGCACCAAATTGACGCCAAATTGTTCGCGAGCACCATCGATGGTGGTTACGCGTTTTTCGATGGTGGAGTTCATGGGGATGACGGACAAAGAATGCTGCGAACCGAGCTCTCCAAGACGCGAGTTGAGAGTGTCCACGAGCCCCGTGTCGAAAGCTGACTGTGCCGGATCACCGCTGTCGCTGGGAGGCAACACTCCCAGCAGAACTCGCGAAGGCATGGGATCCAGGGAGATTGCAGGAAGGTGAGGCCTGTTGTTGCGAATTGCTAGTATCCCGACAGCGGCGAGCACGATGAAAGCTAGGGCGATCAGTGCCGACCTCGACTGGAAACGATGGGCCGCTTGCGACGGCAAAACGACTTGGTCCGTCGAGAGACCTGCTGCTTCCAGGGCCGCGCGAGCTTCTCCCGCTCGACGATACCGGCGCTCCGGCTCTTTCTCCAAGCACCGGGAAACGACAGTTTTCAGCCCGGCGGGTACGGTGGGAGGGAGCGGCCTAGGCGGATCGCGAAGGATAGAGTTACAGAGCAGGAAATGACTCGCGCCTTGGAAGGGGCGTGTCCCACCAATCATTTCGTAGAGAACTATTCCGAAGGACCAGATATCCGTGCGCGGAGAAGCATCACCGCCTTCAATCTGTTCCGGGGCCATGTAAGGGAATGTGCCACCCATCGATACGTCGCCATCGGCGGAGACCACCTCCAAAGTCTTGCGGTCGAATTCCAAGGGATCGCTGCGTCGCGCCAGACCAAAATCCAGAATCTTAGCCTCCCCACCGGGCGTCACGATAATGTTTGGCGGCTTTAAATCGCCGTGAATTATTCCTCTTTCATGAGCATGGGCGAGGGCCGAGGCGATTTGGGAGCTGTAACGAAGAACCTTTTCTAGCGGCAGCGGACCCTGCCGAATCAACTCCGAGAGAGTGCGGCCCTCGATATATTCCATGGCGATGAACATCTCGCCGGCGTCGTCGCCCACTTCGTAGATCGTGCAGATATTCGGATGGTTCAGTGCTGACGCGGAGCGCGCCTCACGCTTGAGGCGTTCGTGGACCTTCTCTGCGTGTGCCACCGACTCGGGAAGAAACTTGAGAGCCACGGTGCGATGAAGAGTGGTGTCTTCCGCCCTATAGACTGCACCCATGCCGCCGCTGCCAAGAGGTCCGAGAATGCGGTAGTGAGAGACTAACTCGGCTGGCATGGCAAGAAACGCTTCGGGGGAAGAGCTAACGATTCGGTCGCTTAAACCGGTTGAGAGGCATAGTATGCCGCACGCAGTTTCAAGTCAACGCAAGTTTCTTTATGCCACGCTTGTGGCCGACGTTAGTCCCTGGCGAGTGCCCCGGGAGGGGGCTTGCGCCACTACGTTGCTTCCGCCATAGAACGTGCAATCCAAGCTCAACCCGAGGTTTTTCAGAATGGATACGGAACGTTCTGGATTTCTTCGAGGCGGCCTGCTTTTCTACTAGGCTGGGTGGTTCAATGACGCGGTGAAATTGGCGTGGAGCAGGCGGTGGAACAGGTGCTCGCCGGCTTCGCGGCGGACGGAAAGGCGTCCGGCGACGTAAGCGCGCGAGCCGAGGCCGCGCTGGACGGAATCGCAGATGGCCATGTCTTCGTCCTGCACTTTTTCGCTTACGGCGATGCTTTCTTTGTGGCGGGCTTGGGCGGCCGCTCCAGTGTCGGCAAAATAGTAGTCGAAGACGACGGCGCAGCGATCCACACCGAGAGGCAACACTAGATTTGTGTCCATGATGCCTTCGTAGGCATTGATCATGAAGTTGGGATAGAGCCACAGGTAGAACGCGCGGCCCTGCCGGGTGTTCGCGACACCGGCCTCTGAGGACGAGTCCGAAGTGAGCGGGCTAGATTGCAGGCAAGCGCGCTCAAAATTCTCGATGGTGTATTTGGTGTATTCGATGACGCTACTCAAGCCCTTGTGGGCGTGCGGGACGTGATAGCCGCCGTCGAGATAGTTGTCGACGTAGACCTTCCAATTGCAGTTAAGCGCGTAAACGCGATGGTCGAAAAAGTGCAGTTTCTTTGCCAGCTCAAGCGGCGCAACAAGCTCCGGAACGCCGCCCAAAAAATCGCGGAGAGTAGCGGCGCGCCCGTCCAGATTTACAAACACAAAATTTTCCCAGGTGTCCACACGAACTGGCACCAAACCATTTTTTGCGCGGTCAAAGTTGCACACGCCGTCAAACTCGACCATGCCCTTCAGGGCGCCATCGACGCCATAGGTCCAGCCGTGGTACGGGCAGCGAAACTGTCTTGCGCAACCCTGAGCTTCGGTGACGACGGCGGCCGCGTGATGCCGGCAAACGTTGTAGAAGGCGCGCAACTGGCCGTCTTCTCCGCGCACGACGACGAGAGGTTCACCTGCTAACTCCGCCGTGAAAAACTGGCCATTTTCTCGCACTTGATCCGCGCGGCCGACGACCTGCCACGTTGCGCTGAAGACACTCGCGCGCTCCAATTCCGCGATGCGGAGATCGAAATACCATGGCGCCGGAATCGTCCAAGCTTCTTCCAGAGGGTCGTGCGGGTTGTAAAGATTCACCACGTCGCGGACGCTTCGTTCCATGCCAGATCCCCTTCAATAGATCAGTTTCAGCGAAAACTGAATTTGCCGGGAAGACCCGGCCGTGTGGCTGATGAGGCCGAACCCACTCCCGCGCACAGTGTTCGAGGGCAAGCCAAAATTCACGATGTTAAAGACGTTGAAAAATTCCGCGCGAAACTGGAGCACACCCAGTTCACGGCTGCCTCTTTTTCCAAACGGAGTGTCCTTGATCAAGGCCATGTCGAAATTGTGAAAACCGGGTCCGCGGAACGTGTTGCGGCCCAGCGTGCCGAAGCGCCCTTGATTGGGGCCCGTTCCGCCGGGGACGTTGATAGGAACAAAGAAATACGAGCTATTGTCTGCGCCGCGCCCGAAATAATCTTCCCTGACGTTCCGGCTCGTCGAAAAGACCGGCATCGCGACCATGTCCGGGCGATCCGTCCCGCCGGCGCCCACGCCTGTCTGTTGGATTCCAGAATAGACGGAAAATGGCGGGCCGGTCGTCAGTGTCGTGATATTCAATAACTGCCAGCCTTTGGTAAGCCTGTTTCCCAGTGGTTGGAGAAAACTCACACGGTCAAACGGCATCGATTGAAACAAGCTGACGGTGAAGACATGGGTCACATCGAAGGTGGAAGGCCCCTTGTCGGCGGCAGGATCCGTCGGATTTTGCGGCAAGGTTTGCAGCGTCACGCCCGGCATTCCCGCAATTCCGCCAGGCACAGCACTGGTATCGTCGAGAGATTTGGAAAATGTATAGCTGGCCTGGAAACTCAAGCCAATTCGCGAATAGTTTTCCGTCACGCTGGTCTGCAGCGAATGATACGTCGAATGAGCAGCGGTGTTCATCACCGTCAACGGACCGAATCCGCCGACCGCGTGCCCCAATGCATTGAACTGGGTGAATGGCGCAAACGCCGGGTCGGCACCACCGTAGCCGTTGGGCGAGTCCACGCTCGCGAGATGGACTCCCACGGTGCCCACGTAAGCGGCGCTGAACTTCACACTTCCGAAATCGTGGTCCACTCCCGCCGTGAACGTGCCTATATAGCCGTTGCGAAAATGTCTGCCGATGATGCCCACAGTAAACAGCTGTACCTCGTGGCCGGGCGTAATCGCGGCAAGGTCGTTCTGGAATCTCTGCAGATCGATTTGTGCGTTCGCCGGTACGTCGGCGCTTCCCGACGCAAAGAGGGGTTGCCCTTGCATGTTGAACACTTTGGGAAGCGCCTCGGGTACGAACGTATTTTGAAATGGAACCGGAACATCCGGCAATGCGGTAACGAGCGGCTGGAAGACAAGCGGGAAGCCCCCGGTGACATAATTCTCGAGCCACAGATTTGGGAGAATGGTGGTGACCGCTCCCCCGGTGTGAAAAGTTGTGTGCTTGCTAGCTGCGAAATCCACAGAAAGGCGGGGTCCCCAACCGTTTTGATCCAGCGGATAGATGGGCTGCGGGTTGTACAAGAAAATTGCTCTGGCGCCGGGAGCGTAGAACGAAGTCAGCCTGCCGGCTGCATTGACTGGATCAGCGATGGAGGTACGGTGCTTCGCTTCCTTGATGCGGCTATTCAGGTCATAGCGTAAGCCGTAGCTCACGCCCATCCGCGAATTCACCTTCCAGGTATCCTGAAAATAGAAATTGTAGGCCTCGCGCCTTACGGCGGCTTCGTCAAACTTGTCTCCGACGGGCGTGACACTCGCGGCCGCGGCGATTCCGTAGGAATAAGGCGTGGCTGTCAACAATCCTACAAGCGAATCGGGCAAGGGATCGCCGGGCTGGATGTCATGTTGTCCGCTCGCGGAAGGGATCAGCACCGGCGAATAAGCAGGCCCTCCTCCAAACGTGTAGCTGCCGCTCGGATTGATCCCGAATATCGTAACATCCCGGTTGAAGCGCAGCTCCACTCCCCACTTGAAACTATGGGAACGATGCGCGTAGGTCATATCGTGCTTGAGCTGAAAAACGTTTCCGTAGGAGCCAAAGATCGAGCCGCCGGCTGAGTTGAAGTTCTCAAACAGACCGTCTCCGAATCCAATGGCTGGCTGGGTATGATTCGTGGGTGGGAAAAAGGGAGTGCTCCGGATGTAGCCGAGCGACGTCACAAATGCAAGGTGCGGAGATATCGTGCGGGTATACCTTACGGCAGCACTTCTCTGATGATCAAAAAAGTTGACGCCGAAGCTGGGATCAATCGCCGTCTGATCTGGATTGGTCGTCGGGCCCCTCACCTGGTTCAAGCTGAACCGTGCGGATAGAGCCGCTTTATCTGACAGGCGGTGATCGATTCGCACCGAAAACTGGTCTGTGTAAGTCGTGACCTTGGAAGAGGTTGCAAACGTTCGGACCCCGTAGGGCCCTTGAGGTTCATTGGGCAGGGGATAGCCTGCCAATATGCCGGCGATCGCCGGATTTACCGAGACAGTCAGCGTGTCGCCGGGAAACGTCGTAGTATCAATTCCTTCTCGTTCCGCCGCTGTTGGCACAGGAAATACCTGCGTCGTTCCAAGCACTTGCCGAAAGCCTTGATACTCGACGAAATAAAAAGTCTTGCCCCGCCCATCATAAACTCCCGGAAGAATTACTGGTCCACCGTTAGTGACACCAAACTCGTTGCGAGCGAAAGGTGGAATCCGCCGCGTATCTATTGCACTTTGATGATCGAAGAAATTTCTCGCGTCAAACGCCGCGTTGCGGACAAATTCGAAAGCGCTGCCATGCAAGTCGTTCGTGCCGGATTTGGTGATCACATTATTAAAACCTGCCGCTCCATGCCCGATTTCCGCAGGCATCACTCCGGAACTCGATTGCACTTCCTGAATGGCGTCCACGTTAAAATTCGAGAAGGTGGCTCCGCCAAGTTCTGGATCGGTGGTATCGGTGCCATCCATGGCAAAGACAGATGCGGACCCGCGCTGGCCATTCACGGCAAATTGTTGCGTAAAATTTGCGGCGCCGTTGGTGTCGGTCATCGTCCCCGCCGCAAGAAGCAACAGCTTACTGAAGTCGCGCTCGTTCAGCGGAAGGCTGGACACTTCGCCACCGGACAGATGCTCGCCGCCGCTTGCCGCAGCAGCCGTTGCCTCGCGATCCGCCAAAACAACGACCGTCCCCTCTTGCCAGGAAAGCGTGAGCAGTGCCGTGAGATTCTTTCCGGCTTCGATAGCCATGGGACTTGCTGCGACGTAGGTCTTTCCCGCTAGAGTCACGAATAACTGGTAGCTGCCTGGTGCCAGGTAGGCAAACATAAAATCGCCGCCTGTCGAAGTCCTGGCTGTATAGCTTCGATCACTCGATTTTGCTTGTAGATTTATGATTGCGTCTGCGACGGGGCTTCCATTCTTGTCCCGTAAGACTCCGGCCCAGGAGGGTGCCGGAGAAGGGTTGGTGGTGGGAACCAGCAGGAGAAAAACCACCAGGCAAATCAACGAGTTCCTAAAGGAGGGCATGCGAGGAATAGGTAAGGCGGCGCGCATATTGATATTATTGGGTCAATCTCGTCTACGAACCTTTTCGGCCGCCCCCTTCGAATGCACCTGAAGGACCATCAAAGCGCGCCGGCGCCGGAATTTCACACGCTTGATCCAAAAGAATGTGGAACGCATGCAGATTCTCTACGTCGCTCACACTTCTTTGCACGCCTGCTCCTCGGGAAGTCGCTCGCTGGCGAGAAAAAGGGCGGTTCTTGCCAACACCTTTCATATCGCGAAATTGGGAAGATTCAAAGAGACAATTGTCCTCGTGGGAGTGAGTCGCGCCAGCAGCGGGTGCAGAAATGTAATGTAGTGACGCAGTGCCATGGAAAACGGGTGACTTACAGCGGTTGGAGAAGACGCCAATAAATGAGTTGGTGCGGAAGGAGGGATTTGAACCCCCACGGCCTTTCGGCCACAAGATCCTAAGTCTTGCGCGTCTGCCAGTTCCGCCACTCCCGCAGTGGTCTTCTCCAATATACCGGGAATCTGCCCCTAGCCGCCACCCCGACGATTGGACTGGAATGTGACTCGGCCCGGGAGCATAATAACATCGCATTCAGATTCCTATTTGGCCATCCCCGCGGCCGGAAACTCACGCCTCATGCGGCGGGCGCGATCGAGAGGCCCGCTGCGAACGAGGGCAGCGTCATGATCATTCAAGAGCAGGGCGATCAGCTGATCCTTATCCGACAGACCGACCATGCCATGTTGGCCGGATTTTTTGCTCGGGCGCTGGGAAACAAGCTCTTCCACCGTCCCGAGCCCTTTGAATCGTTTTGTTTGGCTGCCGCGGAGCATGACAACGGTTGGTACGAATGGGAGTTGTTGCCTCAGATCGACCCCAAGACATTTACACCCTACAACTTCATGTCCATTCCGACGGAGGAACACATCGCGCTTTACCAGCGAGGCATCGAGCGCGTAGTGAGAGCCGACCGCTACGCGGGGTTGCTGGTCAGCATGCATTCCTCGGGGCTCTACGATCGGACTCGCGCGACAATGCCGGGCTTCTCCGCGAAGTACGTCAAGTCCAACGAGTCGTCTCTTGTCACGGACTTTCTCCAGCGGCTTAGACTTCAGCAATTGCGCCTCAAGGTTGATCTACGCGCGGACCCCGTGCTGAAATCCTACGCGGACGACCAGGCACTGCAAGCGAATCTGCAGCGCCTGGAAGCGCTTGATCGACTCTCGCTTTATTTCTGCCTGGCGCCCTTAGATGGTTCCACAATCGATGCAGTTCCCGTGAACGGCAACGGTACCGAAGCGGATTGGGACTTGCAGCCCGGGGGGAACAATTTCGTGACAGTGAAGCCATATCCTTTTGCGAAAGATCCTCTCGAGATCAGCATTCTCGCGCGGCGCGTTCCCAGGCTTAAGTATGCGGACGAGAACGAATTCCAAAAAGTCCTGGCGCAGGCGCCGTATTTCGCGATGAACTTCACGTTGGGCGCAAATGGAGCGCGGATCCATTCGCAGTCCGCGGTCGCATAATCAATCCAACACTTGGCCTCGCGTCTCCGGCAAAGCTAGCGCGAGCAGCGCGGCCATCAGGAACGCGCCCGCTTGCAAGAAAAACGCCGGTCCGAGACCAAACCGTAGCGCCAGCGCGCCAACGGCGAACGGTGCAACGGCGGAGATTCCCCGGCCGATGTTGTAGCTCAATCCCATAGCCGCGGCGCGTATCTCGCCGGGGAAAAGCTCGCTAGCAATCGCGGCGTACCCGGAGAAATAGCCCGTTCCGAAGAATGCGACAAGCGGCCCGAGAGCCAGCAGCCAAAACGCGCTTCGAGACATCCCATAGATTGGCACCAAGGCCGCGGCAATGATTAGATAGAGGAAGTACGGCTTGCGGCGTCCAAAGGCGTCAGAGAAAAAACCAAAGAGCGCGTAGCCTAGCCATTTTCCAAGGCAGAGCACCAGAAAAAAAGTTGTGGTCGTGACCAGGCTGAGACCTCGTCCTCCTTTCTCGGAAGGCAAAGACAAGTACGCCGGAATCCAGGTGAACAATCCCCAATAGCCGAACATGCTGCAAGCGTTCATGGTTGTCGCCAAGAGGCCATTGCGCAACACGCTCTTGTCCAGAAGCCTGCGTAGGGACACCTTTTCCTTGCGCGCCGCTCGTTGCTTCCACAGCTCCGGCTCCGGAACGCTGCGTTGAATCCAGAAGACGAGAAATGCCGGCAAAACGCCGACAAAAAAGACGGGCCGCCAGCCAAAATGCGGTAATACGAGCGCCACGACGAGCGCGGCAATCGCTTCTCCGATCGCATACGCCGATTGCATGAACCCCAGCGCTTTGCCGCGATGTTGCGCGCGCCAAGTCTCCGCGATCAACGCCGCACCCGTCGTCCATTCCCCTCCCATGCCCAGTCCAAGCACGAACCGAAACGTAGCCAGTTGCGGAATCGTGTGCGACAAGCCGCAAGCCGCGCTTGCGAGTGCATAAACAAGAATAGACGCCATGAGCGCGCGAATGCGGCCAATGCGATCCGCGATAACCCCGAAGAGAAGGCCGCCAATCGCGGAAGCAACCAGCGTGAGCGAGTTCAGCAACCCCGCCGTCCGCGTATCCATTGCGAATTCGCGGATCAAGAACGCGAGGACGAGGGAATAAAGCATCACGTCCATCGCGTCGAGCATCCAGCCAAGACCGCCCGCGATCAGCGACTTCCGCTCGGGTGGAGTTGCCTGGCGAAGCCAAGCAAAGCTAAACAGGCGGCGACTGCCGTTAGACGAGGAAAGCGCAGGTGAAGCAGCGGTAGATTGACGCGGGGCGGGCGGGTTGGTCACGCCGGGATTGTACCCAAAAGCACTCCGCGGTGCGTCAGGAAGTGAGAGGGCCGGAATTCAACAACTGTTTCTGGCGAAGATTGCGGAGCAGGGTGTACCATTCGGCCTCGCGGAATATTACCTGCCGTAGTACCGATGCAAACAAAGCTTATTTGGGGGCGAAGACGATGAGTGGTCTGAAATACATGATGGGGGTCTGTTCCGTTTGCTTGGTCGGAGTCCTGCTTGGAGTTGCTGGCACGGCTCTCCACGCGCAAACACTCGATGAAAATGCGCTGAAAGGAATGAAGTGGCGGCAAGTTGGGCCGTTTCGAGGCGGACGAGCCCTTGCCGTAACCGGAGTCGCGGGGGATCCGGAGACGTACTACTTTGGTTCCGTTGCCGGCGGCGTTTGGAAAACCACGAACGGCGGCCTGACCTGGACACCAATGACCGACAAAACCGGGATCATGTCCGTCGGCGCCATCGCCGCGGCTCCCTCTGACCCGAATGTCATTTACGTCGGCACCGGTGAGTCCTGCTGGCGTGGAAATATTTCATACGGCGACGGCATGTATAAGTCGCTCGACGGCGGCAAGACCTGGTCGCACATCGGTCTGGAGGACACGCGGCATATCGCCAGAATCCTTGTGAACCCCTCAAATCCTGACGTACTTTTTGTCGCTGCGATGGGTCATGCGTATGGTCCCAACGAAACGCGCGGCGTGTTTCGTTCCAGCGACGGCGGCAGGACATGGCAAAAGGTTCTTTACAAGGATAACAAGACCGGAGCCATCGACCTCACCTTCGATCCTTCAAATTCACATATCTTGTATGCCGCGCTTTACGAAGCGCAGCGCTATCCCTGGACTGCCATCAGCGGCGGGCCGGGTAGCGGTCTTTATAAATCCATCGACGATGGCGCAACCTGGAAACGGCTTGAGGGACACGGTCTTCCCTCTGGCGTGCTCGGCCGCATCGGAGTTTCCGTCTCCGGCGCTGACGGGAATCGCGTCTACGCCATCATTGAAGCGGAAAAAGGCGGCATCTACCGCAGCGAGGACGCCGGCGAAACGTGGCAGCTCATCAATCCCGATCACCGCTTCACGCAACGCGCCTGGTATTTCCACCATATTTTCGCCGACCCCAAAAACGCCGATACCGTCTATGTATTGAACACCGCAGTTTACCGCTCGACAGACGGCGGCCACACTTTTAACTTTATTCGCGCTCCTCACGGAGATAACCACGGCCTGTGGATCGATCCCACCCATCCGGAATGGATGATCAATTCGAATGACGGCGGCGCGACGATTTCTCATGATGGCGGGAAGAGCTGGACCACTCAGGGGAATCAGCCGACCGCGCAGTTCTATCATGTGGCGACAGACAACGCCTTTCCTTATCGTATCTATGGAGCTCAGCAGGACAATTCCACGGTGGCGATTGCCAGCCGAAGCGATGAGGGCATTATCGACCGACCGGATTGGTATTCCGTCGGTGGTGGTGAATCAGGTTTTGTCGTTCCCGATCCCAAGAATCCTGACGTGGTGTACGCAGGTTCTTACGACGGCTTGATAACCCGATTCGACAAGAGAAACCATCAGGAGCAGGATATATCTTCCTGGCCGCTCAATCCGATGGGTTCAGGTGATGCGGAATTAAAGCATCGCTTTCAGTGGACGGCCCCGATCATGATGTCTCCCAACGATCCCAACGCCGTTTATCACGGCGGGGAAGCAGTGTTTAAGACCACCGACGAAGGAATGACCTGGACTGCGATCAGCGGCGACCTGACGCGGAATGACAAGAGCAAGCAGCAATCATCGGGCGGCCCGCTGACGCAAGACAACACCAGCGTCGAGTACTACGATACCGTTTTTGCGCTGGCGGAGTCGCCGATTGAGAAAGGCCTCATCTGGGCGGGGAGCGACGACGGACTCATTCATGTCACCCGCGACGGCGGCAAGCACTGGTCCAATGTCACGTCCAAGGAATTCGGCGACTGGAGCCTTGTAAGCATAATCGAAGCCTCGCCGCACTCCGCCGGCACAGCCTACGTTGCCATTGACCGCCACAAACTTGATGACTTCCATCCATATCTTTTCAAAACGGCCGATTATGGCAAGACGTGGACGAAAATCACGGCGGGCTTGCCGGACAACAGTTACGCGCACGCCATTCGCGAAGATCCGAAGCGCAAAGGAATGCTTTATGCCGGCACGGAAAACTGCATTTATATTTCATTCGATGACGGCGGACACTGGCAATCGCTGAAACTCAATCTGCCGACTACGCCCATTCACGATCTCACTATAAAGGGCGATGGTCTGATCGTGGCCACGCACGGCCGCGCCTTTTGGGCTCTCGACGACATCGCGCCTCTCCGCCAGATGAACGCGGCTCCGGAAAGTGGAGAGGCGCATCTCTATCAGCCGTCATCAGCCATACGATTCCGTGGACCCGGTTTCACACTTCCAGCCACAGTTCCCGTCGGCGCTAATCCGCCTGCTGGTGCTGTGATTTATTATTCGCTGAAGACCGCGCCCAAGGAACAAATCACACTCGAGGTGCTGGACGCCCAGGGCAAACTTGTTCGCAAATACTCGAGCAAAAAAACCGGCGAAGGCGCTTCTCCGGACGAAGAGGAGTTCGGCATCCGTAGGCCCGGACAGGAACTTCCTGCGGAAGCCGGTCTAAACCACTTCGTGTGGGACATGCACTTCGAACCTCCCACGCGGGTTCCCGGTGCCGTGGGATGGGGAGGCCGCCCGGATGGTCCGCTGGTAGTCCCCGGCACATATGAGATTAAATTGACGGTGGCAGGAAAAACCGAAGCCGCCAAGCTTGAGATCACCAAGGATCCGCGTGTCTCCGCCTCGCAAGCCGACCTCGATAAACAGGAAGAGCTTGCATTGCGGATCCGCGATCGCGTGACCGCCGGGCACGAAGCGGTGAATCAGATTCGCAGCGTCCGGGGCCAGATTGACGCGTTAAAAAAACGTCTCTCCGGGGATGCCAGCGCAAAGCCAGTTCTGGACGCGGGGGATGCGCTCACCAAGAAAATGAATGCGGTCGAAGAAAAAATCATCCAGCCAAAGTCCAAGAGCGGAGAGGACCCTCTGAATTATCCGATTCAGGTGGCCGACCAGTTTGTGGCTTTGCAAGAAACCGTGGAGAGCGCGGACACTACGCCGACTGCCGCGGCGTTGTCTGTCTATGACGAGCTTAACAAACGGCTGGAAGTTCAGCTGGCCGCGTGGCATGAACTCCAGTCCAAAGATCTCGGTGCGCTAAACGCAGAAATCCAAAAAGCAAACATTCCCGCTATAGCCCCCGCGGCTGAAAAACAGGAGAAAGCTGAAAAGTAACTATGGAATAGAACGACTGATGATCGAAGAGGAGGAAGCTTCGTCGCCCTTCTCTTCTGCATCCCTTTTCCCATGCAACAGCAGTTAGAATATCGATTGCTCTGGAATCCAGGGTTTGCTACTCTCCGCTCGCAGTTGGACCCTTCGGAGGTGTGTTCATGGCATTTTGTAAAGCGTGTGGTCAGGATGTGGGCGAGGCAACATTTTGTCCTAAGTGCGGGGCCGCGCAAGCCGCAGCATCGGGGGGAGCACCAGGCGGGGCGGTGGCATCCCCGGCGGCAGCTTCCGCCACCGAAGGAATGGAAGAAAATGTAGCGGCTTTGGTTTCCTATATTTTTGGATGGATTACAGGCCTCATCTTTTTGCTTATCGACAAGCGCCCGTTCGTTAAATTCCACGCCGCTCAGTCGATTGCGTTCAACATAGCTATAATCCCTTGCTGGATAGCACTATGGATCGTCGAGTTCATCCTGGCCCATATTCCGATTATCGGGTTCCTCGGATTAATCATGTTTCCGATTTTCGGTCTGGCCATTTTCGCGGCCTGGATATTTCTCATGTACAAGGCGTACTCGCACGAAATGTTTAAGCTGCCCATCATCGGCAACATTGTCGAGGGAATGGTCAACAAATAGGGGCCCTTTCTGATTTGTCCGTCGCGAGACTCGTCCCTTGACGTCGGACGGCTCTTTTGTGGACGCTTAACATCTTCGATTTCCACTTGACTTCTTTTTCGGCTCCCGCCACCCTAAAAGGCTTTGTCCCCTCTGGGGCAATACGGGAAAAAAACCGAAAGGCGCCCCCACGACGACATGACCCGAGTCCGGCTCTGCTTTCATGACCGCTGTTTTGATGGGACCGCCTCCGCCGCTCTTTTCTACCGCTTTTATAAGGAAAAGTTCGATCCCGCCGCGGAATTCCACTTTACCGGCATGACGCATCGCGCTGCGCAGCCATGGACTCCCGGCTTATTTGACGGCGACGAAAACGCCATCGTCGATTTCAAGTATTCGAATTCTCCCAAAGTGACCTGGTGGTTCGACCATCACCAAAGCGCGTTTCTCACGCCCGCGGACGCCGAACACTTCCGCAGTCATCCCGGCCCACACATGTTTTACGAGCCGGACTATAAGTCCTGCACCAAACTGATCGCCACGGTCGCGAGAGAAAAGTTTGCCTTTGACACCAAGCCACTCGAGGAATTGATTCATTGGGGCGACATCATCGATGGCGCGCAATATCCCACGCCGGAGTCCGCTGTCGAACTCACCGCGCCGGCCACCCAACTCGGCTTGGTCATCGAAGCCGCTCCAGAAGACGGCCTGCCTGCGCGCATCATTCCGGAGCTTGCCTACCGGCCGCTCGCCGAAATGGTCAAGCTGCCTCTCGTCGCGAAACATCTCGGCCCGTTGCTGGAACGCCACCGCAAGTCCATTGAAATTCTACGCCAGCGCTCCGAAGCCGTCGACGGCGTGATTTTCTTTGACGTAAGCGATCTCGATCTCGAGGGGTACAACAAGTTCATTCCATACTTGCTGCATCCTGAGTGTGTTTATTCCGTGAGCGTCAGCGCGTCGGCGGTCCGCGCCAAGGTTTCGCTCGGCACCAACCCTTGGAATCAAGCAACTGCGGATAAGAATCTCGCTTCGCTCGCCGAAAAATTCGGTGGTGGCGGCCATCCCCGTGTCTCCGCCATTTCTTTTGACCCCAGCGACGTTCCGCGCGCCCGCCGAGTTGCCCGCGAACTGGCCGCGCAGCTTCGGGCCAAGTGAACCCGCATCAACGCCTGCGGAAGTTACAGGCTATGTGCGGCTACTTAGCCGGTTCGACAAAATCGGGCGTCCTATGTAAACTTCTAGAACCGCTGTGCGCCGCTAGCTCAATTGGCAGAGCAATGGACTCTTAATCCATAGGTTGTAGGTTCGATTCCTACGCGGCGCACCACTGTTTTTCGTTGAGGGATGCCATGTCTTCCAGCGCAAACGTTAGACTGGAGATCTGTTGACGGGTGTAAATCGCACTAACAGCGCAGTTTCAGAAATGCCTGGCGGCCAAACGGGTGAGAACGGGGTCGTGTTCCTGCAAAACGGAATCCGCGAAACCGCGCGTAGGGGCGCGCAGCAGAAGAAAAAGTTCACCTGCCCACAGCAAGATGTCCAGCAAGCGGCCACGCTGAAGATTGTCGAGGTCTTCGCAATGCAGGGCAATATCCAAAGCTCTCCGGGAACATTCTTCTACGAACGCACGGAGAGCAGCGAGGTCGAGAGGGAGACGGCCCGAGCGCTGGCCTCTCGGGTCGATGCGTTGCAAGTTTTCGTAACAGAGCTCAATGAAGTGGTTTAGGCAAAAATCCTGTTGAGCCAGTGAAGCCACACCGGCCCCCTCACAAAAATCGACTGCGCAGATTCTGTCCTCAAACATCTTTGACCTAGCCCCCCACTCAACACCTGAAACTCCCATTCCGCTCACACTCACCCTCTTTTCTATTTAACCCTTATGAAGATTGGATGTTGCGAAGGCTTTCGTGCGTTGCCGCAACACCTACAAATTCCGACGGAGAATCATCTCGAATCTGCCCTCAAGCCACACACATTGTTTCTTCCTCGTTCACCTCATTTTCCGACCCCTGCGCGGAATATCTCAGCTCAGGTGTTTGCGAGTCTTGCGCCGCACACGGTGCATAGGCTGTGGAACTTTGCACTCGCAGACAGCGATCCAGATAGGGCGCCAGCAATGCGCGCACCCAGCGCACGTTTTCATTGCAACGCTGCATACGTTCCTCCCCGCGCCAGAGCGTGATGACTGTAACCAGCCGAGCTTCATGACTTGCAATCATCACAAAGCCTCCTCCAAAACCGGCCACTTCTCCGAACGCCCCATGGATCGCCGCTGGCAGAGCGGCGTGCACCTTGTGCGCCTCATTGGGCTTTGCGACAAACTCTATGGTCAGAGCGGTGGTCCGCGAGCCGGTGTGGCGTATTCCGGGTCTTCGCGCTCTCGGCGTATTCGAATCGAGCGGCTGCGATATCGGATCGGAAAGGAAGGGGTCTTGTTGGGAACCTGACACAGCGCCTCCAAATGGATCGGTCCTCCCCGTACTTGGGGAGGCGCATCCTCGCCGGTCCAGGTCCGGCTCGGATGCGCCCTGGTGGGACACGCGTGGGACAGGGGATCCGTCCCTTCGTAGAAGGACTCTCCAGCTTTCGCTGGGTTCCTACAACCGAATAGTGCAGCAAGAACGCATTTCGTTTCACTCGCATGCTTGAAAATGTAAATTGCCGACTTGCGACAGCATCGTGGGAATTATTGCTCCTGAGAGAGTGCAACGTTATACTCCACTGCACAATTTCGAGGGCTAAGTGGAACTCTTCGCGTTCACCAGGGAATACGTTGAGCGCCTCCGCGAGGGAGATCCTTCGACGGAACAGCATTTCGTCGACTATTTTGATCGGCTTCTACGGATCAAATTGCGGTCAAGGATGCTCGCTTCGGAAACCGTCGAGGATCTTCGCCAGGAGACCTATATCCGCGTGCTGATCAAAGTGCGCAAGGGGGAGGTGCGCCAGCCGGAGCGATTCGGCGCCTTCGTTAACTCCATTTGTAACAATGTCTTAATGGAATTTTACCGCGCCTCTTCCAAGACCAGCCCTTGGGACGACTCTTACCTCGAAATGCCCGACCATGCCGCGGACACAGAAGGTCTTCTGGTCACTAAGCTATCCAAGAAACGGGTTCGCCAAGTTATAGATGACCTGCCCAAGAAGGACCGCGATCTGCTCCGCGCCTTCTTTCTCGAAGAAAAGGAGAAAGACGAGGTTTGCCAGCTGTTTGGGGTCGACCGCGATTATTTCCGGGTTTTGCTTCACCGCGCCAAGGATAAGTTCAAACTTTTGTATGAGAAAGACACGGAGGCGCTTTCTGGAAGGTTACACTCAAGGGAAGATGCATGAAACGAACCGGTCCCCTCGTGCACTACCCATCGGATGACAATCATGGACCATAACGAGGCAGTGCGGCTGCAAGCCGCCGAGAAATACCTCCTTGGGGAACTACCGAAGGAGCAGCACGTGGCGTATGAAGAACACTATTTCGACTGCCCCACGTGCGCCGAAGAGCTGAAGGCCACCGTCGCCTTTATGGAAAGCGCGCGCCAGCTCGTCCGTGAAGGAGTTACGAAAGCCATTGAAGGTAAAGCGCTCATGCCAGCCGCGTCACCTGTGGAGGCGTGGCTCAGCCGGTTGTTCCGGCCAGCATTGGCGATTCCCGTCTTTACCGCTCTTCTGCTCGTGATCGGCTATCAAAATGGTGTTACGATCCCCGGCCTGAAGCAGGCCTCGTCCCGTAGGGCTGCGGCAGAAGTTGTTAAGTCCTTTTCTCTCATGTCCTTGGGCTCACGAGGTGAGGGAACAACTTCCTTGAGGATCAGCGTAGGGCCCCAGGAGGACTTTGACCTGGACGTGGACATGCCCGGCAATTCCCCGAGCGGCTACATTTGCCAAATCCAAGACGAGTCAGGCAAGGTTGAGGTTACCTTGCCCGTTTCAGCTCAAGAGGCAAAGAGCTTGGTTCAAGTGAACGTTTCCGGAGGGTCTCTTAAACCTGGTAATTACAATTTTGTGATATTCATGGGCCAGGAGATGGCGGCTCAGACAAACCGCGCAAGCGTGACCGCTCAAAAGCCGTTTACCATTGAATTTGTCCAATAAATGAATAAGTATTGAACTCCAATTCTATTTGAATCGCAAAAGGTGTCCCCAATGAGCACACAACACCATATCCCTTTCCACTTCCACGCGCTTGGTCACGCCCTCAGCGGTACGTTTCATCGCCCGTTCGATCATGTCATCCCGGCGCAAGCTGCTACATCTCTGCCGAGTATCGGCGGCCACGCGAATGCGCTCATTGAGAATTTCAGGTCTCACCATTTCGTCACCTTCAAAGCGGGTCACACGCATGTCTCCGGCAGCTGGATGGATGAGAACACCGTAGTGACGAGTGCCACCGCCGTGCTCGAAGGCTTGAACATCCTCGAATTCATCACCGCCGATCGCGTGGTTGCCCGGCTCACTTCCGAGGGCAAGCACGGACAGAAGGAATCGCACATAATTGCCGTCGGCAGCGAATTCGAGAATTTACGCATCGGCGGCCATCCGGTCAATGTTACGCTCCGCCACGATTTGTTCTTGAAATGTCCTACGCACGAGGATTTGCGGAAAGCCGTTGCAAGCGATAAGAAATCCGGGAAAATAGTCGCGACAGACGACGGAGCCACCCTTTGTTCTTTGGTCGAAAAAATCGAAACGAATTTGCCGGGCGCGGAGATCAAAGGTCACATCTTGCGCATCCCTCACTTTGGGGAGGTTTCCCTGGCCGAAGTCTTTGCCGTTCCCGGAACACGCACTCTGACGATGCTTCGACTCAAACTCGGTTCGCCCGACGGCGGACTACTTACTGGATGCGAGGTTCTTTCGCAGGGCCAACCGATGCCCCCGGTCTCCTGATTTCGTCAAGCCGTTATACCTATTTGGTGCTTGTGCTGTTGGCTTGCACGGCGACGATGGGTTGCCGGCCCGTCCAAGATCCCCAGCTTGTCTACGACCGTGTATTTAATAAGATCATTCATGGCGACCTCCAGAGCGCATCCACCGAGGCCGACCAGGCGTTTCAGCGCTATAACGCGCGTAGTCCCGAATGGGGATGGCGCTTCAAAATTCTCAAGGGACAGATTCTCGTCACCCAATCCCGCGGTCAGGAGGCCCTTGCCGTACTGGAAGGAGTTCTGCCGGCATCGCTCGCTTCTTCGGATGTAGCCGTCCGCCAGTTACTCTTCCAGGGGATTGCCTACCGCATCAAGCAGGACTTCCCAAACGCAAACAAGCAGTTAGCCCAGGCCGAGCAGCTGGCCAATTCCTCTCAGCCGGCGTTGCTAAGTGAGGTGTTGAGCGCTCGCGGAATATTGGATTTCGACCAGCAGAACTATTCTTCCGCCGAAGCCGCGTTTCGCCGGGCGCTTACATCGGCGCGCTATTACAACCTTGCCCGCCAGCAGCTCGCGGCTCTGGGGAACTTGGTCCGCGTGTCCATCATCAACCGCCAGTTCGGCGAAGCCATTGATCAAAGCCAGACAGCCCTTCAACTATCGCGTTCCACCGAGATGCGTAGCATCGAAGCAGCCCTGCTGGGCAATCTTGGGTGGTGTTATTTCCAGCTCGGCGATTTCGAGAACGCCCTAGATTATTTCAAGCAGGCGCGGGACGCATCCCAACGGCTCGGTATTACCGGCGGCAGCTTCTATTGGGAAGGAAGCGTCGCTCAGTCTTACCAAGAGCTCCACGACTACGCCTCCGCGAAACAACTTCTGAAGCGGACGTTGGACGACGCTTCCAAGATCGACAACAAACAAACCATGACAGAGAACCTGAACTATCTGGTGCGTCTTGACTTGATCACTGGCCAGCTGGGGGAAGCCGAGCTATACAACAAGCAGGCCATGCTGATCGAAGACGCGGGACTCGATCACTTTAACGTTTTGGAGACTCGCTTGCTCGCTGGACGCATTGCCACCCTTACGGGCGACTTCTCCGGCTCCAAAAAGCTCCTTCTTCAAGTCCTGGATGATCCCACGAAAGCGGACTCGTTGAAATGGGAAGCTCACGCCGGCCTTGCGAGCATGTACGACGCTCAATCGAATTATGCTCTCGCGGACCGTGAATACCGCAAGTCCATCGAAATATTTGAAGCGGCCCGCGGTGCAATCGAACAGGACGACTTGCGCATCAGCTTCCTTGCCCGCGGCATTGAGGCTTACGATTCCTACGTTGATTTTCTCTTACGCCACAATCGTCCATTGGAAGCGTTGCGGGTTGCTGATCAGAGCCGTTCTCGAACTTTGGCGGAAGGATTGAATACCGCCGGGGCTTCGCCGGTATCGATCCCGCGTACTTTCGAACTTCAAAAACTCTCGCAGCGAATGAAAGCCACGCTCCTGTTCTATTGGCTCGGCGAAAAGCATTCGTATCTTTGGGTTTTGACGCCCGGGAGCACGACTAACTTCACTTTACCAGCGGCGAATGAAATTGCACCCATGGTCAAATCCTATCGAGAAGCGCAGCTTGGTGCGCGAGATCCGTTGGAGACGGCGAACGCAGACGGGCAGAAGCTTTATGAAATGCTCATTGAGCCGGCCATGAAGCTGATCCCCCAGGGCTCGCGCGTCATTCTGCTTCCCGACGGCAGCCTCTACGGATTGAACTTCGAAGCGTTGATTGTGCCGAAGCCCAAGCCACACTACTGGATTGAAGACGTGACCGTGACTACGGCAAACTCCCTGACGCTTCTCGCCTCTGCCGCCGCGCGGCCCGCTCCGAAAGAGAAGAGCCTCTTCCTTGTAGGTGACACGGTTTCGCCGAACTCGGATTTTCCCAAGTTGACTCAAGCGGCGGCAGAGATGCAGGACATCGAGAAATATTTTCCTCAGCAACGCCGCGAAGTTCTTTCCGGCAGCAAGGCCACACCCACGGCCTATCTCAGCAGCAAGCCGGAACAGTACGCCTATCTCCACTTCGTGACGCACGGCACCGCCAGCCGCGCCCGCCCGCTGGAGTCCGCAGTCGTCCTCAGCAATGACCAAGACGAGGCTACTTACAAGCTCTATGCCCGAGACATCGTCAAGCGCCACCTCTCGGCTTATCTCGTGACCATCTCTGCGTGTAATGGAGCGGGAACGCGCGCCTATTCGGGTGAAGGGCTAGTCGGCTTGTCCTGGGCGTTCTTGCGTGCTGGCGCTCACAACGTCATTGGCGCTCTCTGGGAAGTGAGCGACGCCTCGACACCTCAACTCATGGACAAATTGTATGACGGCTTGAGCCACGGCGAGGACCCTGCCTCCGCCCTACGAGCCGCGAAGCTTTCGCTTCTGCACTCGGACAGCGTCTTCAGAAAGCCTTACTACTGGGCGCCCTTTCAGCTGTACGCGGGCTCCTGACGGCCTCCCGCCGAGTCCCTTACACCTCCGGCATCCTTGCCGGTTCTCTGCTTCAGGTTGCCCTTAGACCGCTCCCCCACCGCAACCTGAAACGAATCCACTCTCCCGGTCACTACTCATTGTCCAGCAATACTTTTGAAAGGGGTGTCCCGGTGAATCAAGTTCCATCCGCTTTTAGAACAGACGAACATATATCCCTGGTAGTGCCGCAACGCGAGACCGTCTCTCAAACTGGTGCAAGAATTGAACAATGTGATTTTGAAGTCTTGCTCGAGCGCGCGATGAAGATCCTCAATGCAAGAACAAAGAGTGCCTCCACCTCCCACTCCTGATCGAGAAAGACGCGAGCAGCGCAGCAGGTGAGCGCCGCTCGCGATCACAATTTTCTGACATCCGGGGCTATCCATAATTAGGCGGCTCAAGCTATGAGAGCTAGCAGCAGGTCTTGCCCGTTGGGGCTGCCCAGCCCCGTGCAGGCATCCCACCCCACGCCCGCTTTGTAGTCGCCATTATTTCCCTGCGTGATGTCTCGGAACGTCGTGTTTGCCGGCGCGGCGTACAGCAGAGGGTTGATGAAGCCCACCGGCTTGTTCAAACCCTGATTGATTATGGCGACGAGTCCGGCCCACAGCGGTGCAACGGCGCTCGTGCCGCCAACCGGAGGAATCCCTTGCGATGGGTCCGGGAAGCTTGTTCCATCACAAAGGATGCGATATCCCGATGCGGGAGCAGCATCACCGGAAACATCTGGCACGCCGCGCATCACCGCGCCAGTGGGGTCGGCCGCTGGAGGCACTCCAGCATTTTGTTGATAACTAGGCGCTGCAAAAAATCGGCTCACCCCGCCACCCGTTCCGTCATTTGCACCATCGTGCCAAACCACTTCTTTGGAGATGGCTCCGCTAGAGGCGGCGAGTTGTGTGCCGCCGCAGGCGAGCGCGAAGGGACTCGAAGCGGGGAAGTCCACGTGCGCCTTGTTGTCCCAGTTGGGATCATTGGAGGCAAAATCTGCCGAGCCGTTGTCACCCGCCGCGACACAAACGGTTACGCCCAGGTGCGCGGCGGTCTGCAGCAACTCGTCGAACGCGTTCTTGAACTGAGTGGTTGCGCCATCTTCCGGACCGCCCCAGCTTATCGAAACGATGGTTGGCTTGTTTTCCGTGTCGCCCAAGATCGCATTCATCACGCTGAGAAAACTCTGGTCGGAGGCATCCGGGCCAAAGTACACGACAATCTTTGCTCCCGGCGCGACGGAGCCACAAACTTCGATGTCCAGCATCACTTCCACGTCGGGATTGTTGGGATCGAGTGCGTTCGTGCCCGGGCTGTTGATTCCCCCGTTGGGGTAAGCGGCGGCCGTCACGCTTGGTGCTTTCACAATGCCGAGATTCTGGAAGTAAGTTGTCAACTCCTGCGGATGGAATCCTCCACCCAACTCCAGGATCGCGATAGTCTGGCCGGCTCCGTCGAGGTTTTTCGGGAAATTGTAAAGCGAAGCGAGCTGCGGAGGCGTGAATCCGGTGGGAACCGAGGCCGCTGCAGCCGTTCTGTGGGCGGCCGCGCCAGCGCCCGCGGCGCGTGCCGAGCCAGCCAGAATGCGGTAGTGCGGCTTAGCGAACGGGCGGTCGTCGAGCCCCATCACGCTGGTCACGATGCCTTGCAAATTTTCGGGAATAAGAATGTCGCCCTCTCTGCCGCGATACGCCACCTCGCCGGATTTATACATCTTCAGCTCCACGCCGAACGCCTTGCTGTAAGCCTCCGCGGCACCGGAGAGTGTGACGGTGCGCTGGCTGGCGTTTGAGTTCGTCACGCGCAATCCATTCTCTCTCGCGAATTCTTCAACTCTTGCTATATCGGCGAGATCGGCTCCGTGGTTATCCGCATGTTCTTCGCGCGTCATGTAGGTGCGCTCGGCTGGCTTTTGTTTGCATTGCTCTTCGAGAGAGGGAAGCTCATTGCGGCGGCGCACGGTGACCGTGACCTGGAATTCTGCGCTAGGAACTTCTCCCACGACTTCCGCATTGCGCATGCGCTGCTTCGTACTGCCCGCCAGCCGGACTCGTTTCTGCCCTGAATTCATGATGGAAGTCTCCTTTCTTTTCTCGATGCCTTGGATCTTTTCGCTTCTCGCTCACCACCGGAAGCCCCCACTCCGCGCGCTGTCGGCGGGTTTCCAACGGACTGCAAATGGATGCGGTTCGCATATCTCGCGTGTCCCGCGACAATGCGATGGCAGGGGTACTCGCTTCGCGTATTTTCTGTTGATTTGTTCTAGGGAAACCTCTTGGCTGGTGGAATCGGCTGGGACTGTAGATTGAACCCATTTCTCTGCCTGCGCAACTACCGCGTTGCATAGCGCTGGCGATAACTTCGCCGCTTTTTCAGGCGGCGGAAGAATTCGACATCGCTAGCACTTCTTCCTCCGAATACCCCAGCCCCCGCAAGACTTCACTCGTATGTTCACCTAACATCGGCGGCGGCAGCCGGTAACTCACCGGAGTCTCCGAAAATTTAATCGGATTCCCAATACTCCGCGCCACTCCCAACGCAGGATGTTCGAGTTGCACAATCATGCCGCGCGCCCGCGCTTGCCCGTCGTTTATCGCCTCCTCCACGCTATTGATCGACGCCGCGGGAATTTCCGCGCCGGCCAATCGTTCCAGCCACGCGCTCGCCGCCTGTTCATCAAATCTCTTCTGCAATATCAGAATAAGAGCTGACCGATTTTTCGTTCGCAGCGCGTTCGTCCGATACTTTTCGTCATGTCCGAGGCTGCTTTCCATTCCCATCATCACAACGAATTTCTTCCACAGCGCTTCCGTGCCCACCCCCAAAACGAAGCTGCGTCCATCCCCGCCGCGAAACACTTCGTACGGCACAATGCTCGGATGCGCATTACCCCACCGTTTCGGCGAAACCTTTGCATTCAAGTAACTGCTCCCGATATTCGCCAGCCAGGTCAGTTGCGAATCGAACAGCGCCATATCCAGGAATTGCCCGCGTCCCGTCTTCTCGCGCGCATAGAGCGCCGCCAAAATTCCCATCGCTGAATACATCCCGCACGTCATGTCCGCAATCGCTATTGGGTAGCGCATTGGCCCGCCGTCCGGCTCGCCCGTAAAGCTCATCACGCCGGCTTCGGCCTGCGCGAGGATATCGTAGCCGGGCCGGCCCGCTTTCGGCCCTGTAAATCCGTATCCCGTGATGCTGCAGTAAATAAGCCGGGAATTTTCTTCGCACAGTGTTTCAGCATCGATCCCGCGCTTTTGCAACGAACCCACCGAGGGCTGATTCGTAATGAATATATCCGCCGCCGCAATCATTTTCCTGAGAGCTTCCGTCCCGCGTGGATGATCGTAGTTCAACGCAACCGATCGCTTGTTCCGGTTCGCTCCAAGAAAGTAAGCTGACTCGCCGCTCACAAACGGGGGTCCCCACCCTCGCGACTGGTCCCCCACTCCGGGCCTCTCGATCTTGATTACGTCTGCTCCAAAGTCTCCCAGCAGCATCGCGCAGTAAGGCCCCGCAAGCGCCTCGCTCAACTCCACGACATGCACTCCATCCAGAATGTCTTTCGTGCTCACGGTGCGTGATTATAGCCGACATCCCCCCATTCTGGATTTCACTTCGTCCCAGCCTGGCATCGCAGTACCCTGGTTTTGAAAGTTTTTCTTCCGTCGATTCCCTCATCAAAATGTTGAATTCATGGCAAAAATTAAAATCTCTTTAGACCTTTTCCACCACGCACATTTTTAATCCTTACTTTTGCCTTGACACTTCTCTCAACTGGACGCTAGCCTAACCGCACTGGTGCAACCGGGGGAGCATTCTGGAGAGTATTGGACTTTGTTCATATTCGCGCTTCGATGGAAAAAGTATTTCTGCGGTTTGTGCCACGATCTTGCACCTGCCTTCCCGCCTGTTTACTCGCTCTCGTCCGGCTTATCAACTGGAGCGAAATCCTGGCGGCGCGTAATTTCTTCGCGCTGGCACACGCATCATCCATTTTCTCAGTGGGTTGGGTAACGTAACGGTCAAAAAAAAGGGGTCGTCGAAAGGGGTATTATTCATGAGGTTCAGAATTCTCATTCTGCTGTTGAGCGCTGTTTTCGCTCTTTCCGTTTCTCCGGCTGTCTTCGGACAGGCTATTGGCAGCTTTTCCGGCACGGTCTTGGACAAATCAGGCTCGTCCATTTCGGGCGCCACGGTCACCGCTATTTCCCAGGGTACCGGCGTCTCTCGCCAGACAAAAACGGATGACGCTGGTCACTACCTTATTCCTTTGCTGCCGGTCTCAATTTACACAGTGCGTGTCGAATTTCAGGGTTTTCAAACTGCTGAAAGCAAAGACCTGCGTCTGCAGATCGACGAAGCGCGTGAGCTGGACTTTACCCTTGTACCCTCTTCTCAATCTACCCAGGTGGAAGTTTCCGCCTCCGCTGTTTCCGTTGAAACTACAAATCCCTCTCTCGGCCAGGTCATCACCGCCCAGCAAGTCGCTCAGCTTCCTCTAAACGGACGCAATTTCGTCCAACTCGCCACGCTTACTACGGGCACCACGCAGGAAACCAACAACAACAGCTTTTTCAACGGCGCTCCTAGTAGCGAAGTCTCCGCTCGCGGTTCCTTCTCGCTCTCCGTCGGCGGCTCACGCCCCAACAGCACGGACTGGCTTCTCGACGGCAACGACAACAACGAGCTCACCGCCGGCGGCATCTCTATTCTTTCCTCGATCGACGACATTCAGGAATTCAAAGTCCTCACTTATAACTATTCCGCCGAATACGGCACGCGTGCGGGACCAACCGTCCTTGTCACCACCAAGGGCGGCAGCAACGATTTCCACGGCTCCCTTTTCGAATTCTTCCGCAACACCTCGCTCGACGCAAAGAGTTTCTTCGCCACCTCCCCCGAAAAATTCAATTTGAATCAATTCGGCGGCTCGATCGGCGGACCCATTCGCAAGAACAAGGCCTTCTTCTTCGTGGACGGCGAACAAAAATATCAACGCCATGGTCAGACTTTCACCGGTCTTGTTCCAACCGACGCCATGCGCAATGGCGATTTCTCCCATGATGCCTTCGGACAGACCAAGCCCGTCGGATCCGTCTTCAACCCCAACGTGACCGGCAGTCCCAGCGGCACCGATTTTCAGTGCGATGCACTCGGCAATCCGATGCCGCTAAATGGCGCTACTGTCGCCAATCCTGCCGGGAATGGCAGCCAGGCAGCCGGCACACCCTGTAATAAGATTCCCGCAGGCCTGATCAACAACATCGGCAAGCAACTCATCGCACTCTATCCCGAGCCGAACGCCAACAACCCAGGAAATAACTTTAACTTCGTCAGCGAGCCCGTCCGCACCCTCGACGAAACCAAATTCGACGTCCGCCTCGACCAAACCTTTTCCTCCTCCGATACGGCCTTCGCGCGCTTTAGCTACGATCAGGCCTCCTCTTATATCCCCGGGGGCGGTGGTATTGGCAATTTCACAGAGGCCGGATTCTTCGCCAGCAACCAGGGCATCATCAACCACGGCCGCAATATCGCACTCGGCGAAACGCACATCTTCTCCTCCTCCACCATCAACCAGATTAGCGGCGGCTACAATCGCATTTTCAACTACATCACTTCCCAAGGATCCGGAACCTGCACGGCCGCCAGGCTCGGCATTCCCGGCGCCAATCTCGACTGCTCTTCCGGCAATACTTGCGCGCCTTCCGGCGTCAGTTGCGGTCTTACCATCTCCGAGCTTCTCGGCAATTATTTTTCCGTTGGTGACCGCGGCTTTTCTCCTTTTCAGGGCGGTACCAATGTCTACTCCATCGGCGATTCTCTCGACATGATTCGCGGCAAGCACGACATCAAGGTCGGCATGTCCATTCGCGCCATGCAGATGAACGTCAAAACCGAAGGTTTTCAGGACGGCTTCTGGGAAATGACGGGCGGATGGACCGGCGATGCCGAGGCTGACCTGCTCATGGGCTTGACCAGTTTGGCCATCCACGATCAGACCTTCAAAGGTCCCACCACCGGCCGCCGTTGGAAGATTTTCCGTCCTTACGTCCAGGACGACTGGCGTTTGACCAACAACATCACTCTAAACCTCGGCTTGGCCTGGGATTTCACCACCCCAATCTCTGAGGTCGGCAACCGCCAGGCTAACTTTAACCCTTCCACCGGAACATTCCTCATCGCCGGCCAGGGCGCCAACAAATACGCGGGCATTCAATGGGACAAGACCGCTCTCGAGCCACGCATCGGTGTTGCTTGGAAGCCTCGCGGCAGCGAGAAAACCGCCGTTCGCGCCGGCTATGCCATCTACCACGATTCCTCTTGGAGTCAAGGTGCCCAGGGCCTATGGCAAAATCCTCCTTATTATGCCGAGTCGGATCTCTTCTCCTTTGGTGGTGGCTGTACTTTTCCTACCGCTGCTTGCGCCACGAACTTTGGTCAGGAACCCAATGCACTTACCATCTCTGACGGCTTCCAGGTTTTCAGTACGCCGCCAACGGCATCGACCTTTACCGGAACGATTCAGGCCCAGAACCTCGATTTCAAGCTCGGCATGGTTCAGCAATTCAACGTTAACGTCGAGCATCAGCTCCCCGGCGACATCGTCCTCACCGTCGGCTATGCCGGCTCACGCGGCTCTCACATTTTGGTCGACGGAAACAACATCAACGTTGGTTCGCCCGGCGCATGCGCCGGCGGCCCCAACGCGGTTGCCGGTTACACGCGCGGTTGCGGTCCGGGTGGGGCGTTCTTCCTCGCTCCGTATCAGTCGTTTTGTCCCTTTGGTTTTTGTTCCACCATTTTGGAGACCACCGACCAAGGCCGCGCCCATTACAATGGCCTCCAAATTAAAGCTGAAACAAAGAGCGCCCGTCACGGCCTCTACGCCCTGATCGGCTACACCTATTCCCGTACCTACGACACCGGCATGTCTGATGGCCTTGGATCCAACTACGGGGCCACGTACTTTCCACTCCCCAACTGGCCAACCCTCGATTGGGCCCTCTCCGGCTTGAATCTTAACAACAACTTCACGGCCAGCGTCATCTACGACTTGCCTTTCGGCAAGGGCAAACAGTGGGGCTCCCAGTGGGATGGCCCGGTCAACACCATCCTCGGTAATTGGCAAGTGACCGTCATCGAGAAAATCACTTCGGGGTTCCCGGTTTTCATCGTGACCACCGACAACAATTCCGGCGTCGGTTTCTTCAACAACAATGCGAACAGCCTGGCCCGTCCTGATCTGGTATCCGGCTGCAATCCAAACGCAGGTCCGAGGACTCTCCAAAAGTGGTTTAATACCGCCTGCTTCGCTCAGCCCGCCGACGGCCAGCTTGGTAATGCCTCACGCGCCCCGGTAACCGGGCCGGACTTTGTCAACACGGACTTCTCCCTTATCAAGCAGTTCGCTCTGCCTCGCGAAGGCATGGGCTTGAACTTCCGCGTCGAGGTTTTCAACCTTTTCAACCATGCGCAGTTTGCCACGCCCAATAGCACCGGCAGCCTCGGCATTCCCGATTTCGCCGCGCCCGGTTTCGGCTCTATCGGCGCGACCGTCAACAACCCGCGCCTCTTCCAATTCGGCCTTAAGCTTACTTTCTGAACCGTGTCTGGTAGACAGCACTTTCCGTTTGTTCCCGGCCGGCCCACCAAAGTCTCGGTGGGCCCGCCGTTTTTGGCCAACACGAATTTCCCTAGCTTGCGAGTTTTCCACAGGTCATTCGAATGACATTAACATTAAGATGGACAATTGGTAACTAACGTGCTACCATTCTCTGTGATCATTGGCGCTAATCTCCGAGCCCCTGCCTTTCGCGCGCATTCTATATTTTCGCAGCTCCTTTTATCTGCTCGTTGCCTGTCCCGATCCCGCCAGTCCAGCTTTCCAAGGTGCCGGCTTTCCTTCTTCCATAAGTCACAAGTCATACCTCATCCTTCACTAACCCCTTTAGAATCCGCACTTACAAAAATCGCCTCCATAACTCGTTTAGAATCCGCACTTCCAAAATTACAGCACTTAAAACCCTTTAGAATCCGCACTTACGAAAAAAGGGGGGAGGGGGAGGGCAATTTGGTAACTGGAATTGTCGTTCGCATGCAGTCCGCGGCAGCACGTGGGGTCAAAGGTCGCTCCCTCGCTTTCCTTTTCCTCTTCGCCGCTCTTTTCACTCTTCCGCTGCAGGCTCAGACCAAACGCAAAGTGATTATCGACCAGGATGCCTCAGGTCCTGGCGGCACGGATATGCAGGCCATTCTCGCGCTCATTAATTCGCCTGAAACCGACGTCCTTGGCATCACAGTGCCTACTGGCGACGCTTGGCGCGACGAAGAAGTGCAGCACACTCTCCGCCTGCTCGAAATCATCGGTCGCACGGACATACCCGTCATTCCCGGCGCTGCCTTTCCCCTGGTAAATTCCAAGCAATACGTCGCCAAATGGGAATCGTTCTACGGCAAAGTCATTTATCAGGGCGCTTGGAATTTTGCCAAGGGCCACACTGTGCATGGTCCTGACGAAATTCCGCCCATGCCCGAAGGCGCTCCCACGATCAAGCCCTCCACCGAAAACGCCGCGAATTTCATGGTCCGCATGGTCCGTCAATATCCCCACGAAGTCACCATCTACGCTGCCGGTCCAATGACCGACCTCGCCGTGGCCATTGCTTTGGACCCGCACTTCTCCGATCTCACGAAAGAGCTGATCGTCATGGGTGGCAGCATGAACCCCCAGGCCGACGACCCTGAATTCAATCTCAGCCCGCGCCGCGAATTTAATTTCTGGATGGATCCGGAAGCCTCCCACGCGGTGCTCCACGCCCGCTGGCCGCGTATCGTCCTCACCACCGTGGACATTTCTGTCAAGACGCGCATGGAGCAGCGTCTGATCGCGCAGGTCGCAAAAAGCCCTACTCCCGCGGCGCAGTACGTCGCGAAATATGCGGAATCTAACTATCTCTGGGACGAACTCGCGGCCGTCGCATGGCTCGATCCAAGCGTCATCACCAAGTGGCAAAAGCTCTACGTCGATGTAGCACTCGACCACGGCGCTTCGTACGGCGACACGCTGGCCTGGGCCCCCGGCCATCAACCCGGAATGGGCGAAATTCTCGTCGATGTCCAAAAGGAACTCGACAGGGATAAGTTTTACAAGCTGTACGTCGACCTGCTTACTCGCCCAACTCCCCCGGCTCGCTCCTCCGCAGAGAAAGAAACACTGAAGAAAGGGAATTGACGACTGGAAAGGCGGGCCAAACGAGATAGCAGTGCTCGGCGGGCCAAAAACTCCTGCCTGTCTTCGCCAAATCTTGCGGCACGAAGCTTCGCAATTACAGTGAAACGTGCTTGGCAACCGAACATTTCTACTCGCTTGATTGAGCGCCGCGTTTCCCCGACAATTAAAGGTCGATTGTCGCCCATTTTTCCCGCCTGGCTGCGATTGCGGCATCCGGCGAGAAACGAGAGAGATGTCCACGCACGCGAATTCAGTCAAACGATTTGTCGCCTACTTTTCCATGGAGATCGCACTCGAGAACGCCATGCCGAGCTACAGCGGCGGACTCGGCGTTCTCGCTGGAGACACCATCCGCGCCGCCGCGGACCTTCGCCTCCCCATGGTGGCCGTATCTCTCCTCTACCGCAGGGGATACTTCTCTCAGCATCTCGCCGAAGACGGCTCCCAAACGGAAGAGCCGGTCGTTTGGAACGTCGAGGATTTTCTCAAGGAAGAAACCGCGCGCGTAACCGTGCCCTTGGAAAATCGCCGCGTCGAACTTCGCTGCTGGCGATATGACGTTAAGGGCGTGCGCGGCTTTGAGGTCCCGGTCTACTTTCTTGACGCCGACCTGCCTTCCAACGCGGAATGGGACCGCAACCTCACCGGCGGTCTCTACGGCGGCGATTCTTATTACCGGTTGTGCCAGGAGGTTCTGCTCGGAATTGGGGGCGTGCGCATCCTTCGCGCGCTGGGGTACGAAGATCTCACGCGCTACCACATGAACGAGGGCCACGCCGCTCTGCTCTCGCTCGAACTACTGGGCGAGGAGGCGGTAAAGGCTGGGCGCACTGCTATAAATGGCGAAGACATCGAAAAAGTCCGCGCCAAGTGCATGTTCACCACGCATACGCCCGTGCCTGCCGGCCATGACCGATTTCCGATCGAATTCCTCACCCGCGTCTTTCCGCAGCAGAGCAAATTTTTCGATCTGAAAGACGCCTCGGTGGCTGAGCTCGTGAAGCGCTCTCTCCAGACGGAGCAGAACTATCCGAACTTGCAGGAAGCCGCGGCCGGCGGAGCCCATCTGAATATGACGTATCTGGCCCTGAGCCTCAGCACCTACGTCAACGGCGTGGCTAAACAGCACGGGGTCACCTCGCGACAGATGTTTCCGGAAGTTCCCATCGAAGCCATCACTAACGGCGTTCACGCAGGCACCTGGACTTCGTCTCCCTATCAGCAGCTTTTTGACCGCCACATCGCACAATGGCGCGAAGACAACTACAGCCTCAGAAGCGCGCTCGGGCTTCCTCCAGAAGAAGTGTGGACTGCGCACCTCATCGCCAAGCACGAGCTTCTCGAAGCCGTGCGCCAGAAAACTGGTCTCCACTTGGATGAGGAGGCGTTCACGATCGGTTTCGCGCGGCGCGCTACAGGCTACAAACGCGCGGATCTGATCCTTTCGGACTTGGACCGCTTGCGGCTGATCGCCAAGAATGCCGGACATTTTCAGATCATTTATGCTGGCAAAGCGCATCCCAACGACACCGGTGGCAAGGACATCATTCGCCACATTTTCCAAGCGAAGAAGGCTCTTCGCAAAGCAGTCCCTGTTGTTTTCCTCGACGAGTACAATCTCGAACTCGGCGGAAGAATGACTTCTGGCGTCGATCTTTGGCTCAACACGCCGCAGTTTCCCCTCGAGGCCTCCGGCACCAGCGGCATGAAAGCCGCGCTCAACGGAGTCCCGAGCCTCAGCATTCTCGATGGCTGGTGGGCGGAAGGGCACATCGAAGGCGTAACCGGATGGTCGATCGGCGAGCCGCGCCGCTCCATGGACCCGGCTGATGTAACGACGGACAATAGCAAAGAAGCCGAATCGCTCTACTGGAAGTTAGAAAACATTATTCTCCCGATGTTTTACAAAGAGCCCCGGCAGTACATCCAGATCATGCAGCACGCCATCGCCATCAACGGTTCGTTCTTCAACACCCAGCGGATGGTCCAGCAGTACATTACGGATGCGTATTTGAGATAAGAAGTGTCAGCCGTAAAAATGCTAACGATGGAGGCCTCGAACGAGAACGAGCCCTTCCGTTAATTTGGTGGGATACGCGCGTGTACTAGGGCTCGGCTGCAGGCTGCGGAATTTTCTTGTCGTCGCGCAGTTCTTTTTCCACGTCCGCGATATTGCGTTTGGAAAAGTGATCGAAGAAATCCCAACTGCCATACTTCTTCTGAAGTTGCGGCAGCACGGCGTTCACCAGCGCGTCGCCTGAGAGTCCATTCTTGATGGATTCCGCGATCACGCCGCGCAGCTCCACGAGATAGGCGCGGAATTCCTGTACATCGGCAGCGGTGCCGACGTCGCCGTGGCCGGAGACGAACGCGGCCTTGGGCCAATCGGCTGCCAGCTTCGCATCGGTCTCCGCCCATTTGTCGGTTGTCCCGTCGATTAGATTTGGCAGCGTTTTTCTCCAGAAAAGATCGCCGGTGAAGACGACTTGCGCGTCGGGAACGATGACGACGGAATCGCCACCCGTATGGCCTGGAAAATAGCGGACGAGAATTTTTCGCGAACCCAAATACAAATCGACAGAAGTTTCGTAGCCGACGCTGGGAGCGACGAGGCCATCGATCCAGGCTTTTTGTTCGGGCTTGATGTTGGGGCCGAAGAATTTCAGATTTTCAGTGTGAATCCACGCGCGGACGTTTTTCTGCGCGATGATGACGGCGCCGGCCTGCGCGAAGACGCCGTTGCCGGTGACGTGGTCGAGGTGGTAGTGCGTGTTGATCACGAATTTGACGGGGAGCTTGGTGAGTTTTTGGATTTCAGCGAGGAGTTGTTGCGCGGCTTTGGCGTCCTGGAAGGTGTCGATGACGGCGACGCCGTCGTCGCCGATGACGAAGCCGGCGTTCGAACCGGCGCTGCTCTTGGGTTTGTCGATGGCGGCATAGACGTTGTTGCCGAGCGGCCTGAGAGTGAAGAGCAGGGAATCGTTCGAAGCGTCTTGAGCGCGACCGGCACAAGAGAAGATGAACAACAGGGACGACAGTAGAAATATTTTGCGCATGCGTGCGTATCGTACCGCAAGTGGGAAAGGAGGAAGAAGGACTTTCGCGCAGCAGGGATACACGCGTGAGGAAGGTAATGTTCACGGTCATCCTCAGAAGGATGACCCTACAGACGGAGAGAGGAGCGGTCATCCTCGGAAGGATGACCCTACGCGGAAGCAGCGGAATGGAACGATCAGCGGAGTCGATTCTTGTAGATGGCCATGCCCACGGCGGCGTCCATGCCGATTCTTTGGAGGGCTGAGATTTGGCGGTGGGATTTGATGCCGCCGGCGGCGATGATGGGATGTTTTGTCGCGGCGCGGAGTTTGCGAAACCATTTTAGATTTGCGCCGGCCATAGTGCCTTCGCGGTCGACGTCGGTGCAGAGGAAGGCGCCGCAAAAAGGTTCGAGTCGAGCAAGGACATCTTGCGGGCGAAGCGTAAGACGGCGGCGCCAGCCATGGATAGTGATGCGGCCGCGAACGGTGTCGAGGGCGATGACGATCTTTTTGCGAGGGAGTTTTTTGTTGAGGGAGCGGAGGAAGCGGAAATTGATTTTACCTTCGCGGAAGGCGGCGCTGCCGATGATGACCTGGTCGGCGCCCCAAGCTGCGAGTTCCTTGGCGCGGGCCGCGGTTCGAATACCGCCGCCGGCACGGATTTTCATTCTGTAACGCCTGCGGGCCTGAAGGCAGAGTTCTCGTGCCAGTGCGTTGTTGTTGCCGGTGCCGATGGCGGCGTCGAGGTCGATGATGTGCAGCCATTCGTGTGATTTGAATTTGTCGAGGAGACCGAAGACGTCGGCGACGGCGAGTTCACGCTTGCGGCCGTGGACGAGTTGGACTGCCTGGCCGCCTTGCAGGTCGATGCAGGGGATCAGCATGGGAGGCGAACCTCGATGTTGCGAGCCGCGAGAAAGTGTTTCAGTTCGCGGATGGACTGAGTGTTGTCGTGAAAGATGGAGGCGGCGAGGGCGGCGTCGGCGGCGCCTTCGGAAAAGATTTGGGCAAAATGTTCGGGGAGTTTTGCGCCGCCGGAGGCGATGACCGGAACGGAGACGGCGCGAGAGATCGCGGCAGTGAGAGGAACGTCGAAACCGAGTTGCGTGCCGTCGCGGTCAACGGAAGTGAGGAGGATTTCGCCGGCGCCGCGGGCCACGCCGATTTTGGCCCACAAAAGGGCATCGAGTGCAGCGGAATCGCGGCCGCCGCGCACCATGACGTCCCAGCGGTCGTCGGCGCGCTTTGCGTCGATGGCGAGGACGACGGCTTGTGCGCCAAATTCGCGCGAGAGTTCAGAGATGAGATCGGGGCGGGCGACCGCGGCGGTGTTGACGGTGACTTTGTCGGCGCCGGCGAGGATGACGGAGCGGGCGTCTTCGAGCGAGCGGATGCCGCCACCGGCGGTGAGCGGAATGGAGAGTTCGGCAGCGACGCTGCGGATGGTATCGAGAAATGTTGGGCGGCGGTCGCGGGAAGCGGCGATATCGAGGACGACGAGTTCGTCGGCGCCTTCCGCGTTGTAGCGGGCGGCGAGAGCGGCGGGATCGCCGGCGTCGCGCAGGCCGACGAAGTTAACGCCTTTGACGACGCGGGCGCCGTCGGTGTCGAGGCAAGGAATGATGCGGTGGGCGAGGCTCATGCGTTGACCCCGGACCGGAAGAAAAAGCAGATTCCTCGCTTCGCTGGGAATGACAATATTGAAAACAGTTGGCAGGGCATTGTCAGGAACCTGAGCAGACTGCGAGAAAATTCTGAAGAAGCCGCGATCCGGGATCGCCACTTTTTTCGGGGTGGAATTGGACGGCGAGAATGTTCTTGTGTTCGATGACGGCGGCAAAATCGGAGCCGTGGTGGCAGAAGGCGACGGATTCGCCGTTAGAGTCGGTTACGGCGAAGGAGTGCGCGAAGTAGAAGAAGGCTTCGGGCGAAATCTTTTCGAGAAGGCGGGAAGAGCGCGTGAGCCTGAGCTGATTCCAGCCCATGTGGGGGAGTTTGACCGTCGAGGGGAGCGCGCAAACGCTTCCCGGGAGGAGATTCAAGCCTTGCAATTCGGGGGCTTCTTCGCTGGATTTGAAGAGGACCTGGAGACCGAGGCAGATTCCGAGGAAGGGAACGCCGCGATGGAGAGCATCAACGAGAGGAGCGCGAACACGCTGCTGATCGAGGGCGCGGATTAAAGCGGAATAGTGGCCGACGCCGGGGAGAATGATGGCTTCGGATTTGGCGATGCATTCTGGAGAGTTGGAGCGCTGCGGCTCAGCACCGAGACGGCGCAAAGCGCGTTCAACGCTGGTCACGTTGCCCGCACCGTAATCGAGCAGAGTGATTTTCATAGGAGTCCTTTGGTGCTGGGGAGGACGCTGCGGAGGCGCTTGTCGCGCGAGACGGCGAAACGAAGAGCGCGGGCGAAGGCTTTGAAGATGACTTCAATTTGATGATGGGAGGAACGACCGTAGAGGGCGCGAAGGTGGACATTGGCGCGGGCGGCTTGCGCGAATCCCTGGAAAAAATCTTCGGTGAGTTCGGATTGAAAGTCGCCAACACGTCTTGAGGAGATTTTCGCGTTTACAACGCAATAGGGGCGGCCGCTGAGATCGATGGCAGCAGCGGCGAGGGTTTCGTCCATGGGCATGAGGAAATATCCGGCGCGGAGGATGCCGCGTTTGGAGCCGAGGGCTTTGAGAACGGCTTCACCGAGAGCGATGCCGACGTCTTCTACGGTGTGATGCTGATCAACATCGAGATCGCCTTTCGCGGTGATTTTCAAATCGAAGGCACCGTGGCGCGCGACAAGATCGAGCATGTGATCGAAGAAGCGGATGCCCGTCGAGATGCGCGATTTTCCGCGGCCGTCGAGATTCAGCTTGAGACGGATGTCCGTTTCGTTTGTTTTGCGGTGGATTGTGGCTGTGCGCGGCATAAGCGTGTCCTCAGCGGCACCGCTTGATGCGTTTCAGCAAGCGTTCCATTTCTTTTTGTGTGCCGATGCTGACGCGGATGAAGCCGGGGCCGATGTCTTTCGAACGGTCACGAAGCAGGATGCCGTGCGTTTGCAATTTCGAACACAGTTCCGAGCCACCGGGACCAAAACCAGCCAGGAGAAAATTGCCGGCGCTTGGATAAGTTCTTACGTCAAGTTTATGGAGTTCTTTTTCGAACCAGGCGCGGGTGCGGAGGATATTTTTCACGTAGAGCTTCATGGTTTTGGCATCGCCGACGGCCACTTCAGCGGCGGCCAGTGCGGCGACGTTGACGGGGAAGGGAGCGGTGGCGCGGCGAAGGATGGCGAGAGAGTCGGCGCAGGCGATGACAGCTCCGAGACGGAGGCCAGCGAGTCCGGCGGCTTTGGAAAATGTGCGCGCGACGAAGAGTTGGGGGTATTGATTGATCCAAGGGATGACGGTGAGGCCGGAGAACTCGGCGTAGGCCTCGTCGAGGACGACGGCGGTGTGGGTGGCAGCTTTCAGAATTGTTTCGATGGTTTCTTTTTGCAGCAGAGTGCCGGTGGGATTGTTGGGATTGCAGACGAAGAGGACGCGAGGTTTGGAGGCGAGCGCTTGCAGGACGCCATCGAGAGGAAATTCCATAGCGGGTGTGTAACGTTGGACCTCGATTTTCGCTCCCGCCACCTCACCCCAGTAGCGGTACATGGGGAAAGTGGGCTCGATGATGACGGCGGTGGTGCCAGAGTCGACGAACGCGTCGAAGAACAGGCGGAGGGCGTCGTCGCCGCCGTTGGTGAGAAGGAGTTCTTCGGGGGCTATCTGAAAATGGCGTGCAAGGCGGCGCGTGCCGCGGTCGTATTCGGGATACATGGAGAGAAGTTTGGGAGTGAGTTTTGCGAGGGCGCGTTGAACCTTCGGCGAGCAGCCAGCGGTGTTTTCGTTGAAGTCGAGGCGAAGTTTGTCGGCGCGGCCTTCGCCGGGCGGTTCGTAGGTGCGGCGATCGAGGATGGCCTGGCGTGTGGGGAGAGTTGGTGTCATCGGCGAATCCTCACGGCATTGCGGTGCGCGAGCAAGCCTTCGGATTCTGCCAGAGTTTCGGCGGAATCCGCGAGGCGAAGGAAGCCTTTCTTGGAGATGGTTTGGACGCTGATGCATTTGACGAAGTCGGCGGCGGAGAGGCCGCCGCGCATGCGGGCCCAGCCGCCCGTCGGCAAGACGTGATTGCTGCCGCTCATGTAATCGCCGAGGGGCTGCGCGGCCCAGGGGCCGATGAAGATGGTGCCTGCGGCCGTGACTTTTTTGTGCAGGGATTCTTGATTGTGCGGAAGGCTGAGATGTTCCGGGGCGAAACGGTTGGAAAAAATGCAAGCGGCTTCGAGAGAAACTGCGAGCAGGATTGCACCGGTATTGCGCATGGATTGGTGAGCGGGATTGCTTGGCGGAAGATGCGCTAACTGCGATTGGACTTCCTTTTCGACTGCTTTCGCTAATTTACGGGAAGGAGTTACGAGAAAACTTCCTGCATCCGGAGCATGCTCTGCCTGCGCGAGAAGATCGGCAGCGATCCATTCCGCGTTGCCTTTTTCCGCAAGAACGATGGCTTCTGTGGGACCTGCGGGGAGATCGATCGCGCAGTCGCTGCTGACTAGCTGTTTGGCGGCTGTGACGAAGCGGTTGCCGGGGCCGAAGATCTTATCCACGCGAGGTACATTTTTTGTTCCATAAGCCAACGCGGCGATGGCTTGCGCGCCGCCGACGCGGGCGATCTTGGTTACACCGATCAAACTTGCGGCGGCGAGAAGTTGGGGATTGGGCTTGGGGCAAACGACGGTGATGCTGCGAACGCCTGCAACATGTGCGGGGACGACGGTCATCAGAAGTGTCGACACGAGGGCGAAGCGGCCGCCGGGAATGTAACAACCGATAGATTCGACGGGACGTACGAGTTGAGAGATCGTTACGCTCGGCTCTACTTCCATTGACCATGCGCCCGGCAGCTGCTTTTCAGCGACGCAGCGAATGTTTCTTTCCGCGTGACGGACAGCGTGAAGAAAATCTGAAGAGACTTGTTTGCGCGCGGCGTTAATTTCGTTTTTCGAGACCCAAACACCGCCGCGGCGGAGGTCGATGTCATCCAATTTGTTTGCCCAGGCGGCGAGCGCTGCGTCGCCGCGTTTGCGGACATCGGCGATGATTTTTGTGGCGACGCGTTCGGCTTCCCGGTCGCGCTCGTAGCGTGCTTGGAGGAGATTTTTTTCGACGGCGGAAGTGAGTTTCAGAATGCGCATCAGAGCACGATTTTGTTCAGTGGATATTCGACGATGCCTTGGGCTTTGGCGGCTTTTAGTTTGGGCAAGATTTGGCGGACCACGGCTTCTTCGACAATGGTGTTGATGGCCACCCAATCGGGGTCGCTGAGAGCGGAGATAGTGGGCTTCTTGAGAGCAGGCAAGACGCCGAGAACGGCGGCCAGATCGTCACGGTGAACGTTGAGGAGCAAGCCGACTTTGCTGGCGGCGGCGATGGCGCCCTGCAACATGAGGATAAGGTTTTCTGCTTTTTCGCGCTTCCATGAGTCGGCAGCGGCGCCGCGATTCATGATGAAAACGGTGGCGGATTCGAGAACAGTATCGACAATCCGAAGACGATTCGCGCGCAGCGACGAGCCGGTTTCCGTAACTTCCACTATGGCATCGGCAAGCTGGGGGACTTTGACTTCGGTGGCCCCCCAGGAAAACTCGACGCGGGCTTTGACGCCGTGGCGCGCGAGATATTTTTCGGTGATGTGGACGACTTCCGTGGCGATGGTTTTGCCTTCGAGGTCGCGGACGTCACGCATCGAAGAATCTTCAGGAACGGCGAGAACCCAGCGGACGCGGGCGAGGCGCTGCTTGGCGTAGACGAGCTCGGAAAGTTCGTCGACGGCTGCGCCGGTTTCGACGACCCAATCGTGGCCGGTGATTCCAGCATCGAGAGCGCCGGTTTCGACGTAGCGGGCCATTTCCTGAGCGCGAACCATGAGGCATTCCATTTCAGGATCATCGATCGTAGGGACGTAACTGCGCGAACTGATGGTGATTTTCCAACCGGCACGCGCGAAAAGCTCGAGTGTGGCGTCCTGCAAGCTGCCTTTGGGTATGCCGAGTTTTAGACGGCTCATGCCTTTTTCTCCCGGCCATAGATGGTTTCTGGCGCGAACGTGCGGTCTTCAGTGATTTTGCTGGTGCCATCAGATTCCAGCTTGCGGAAGAAGCAACTGCGGTACCCTTCGTGGCAGACGCCGGGACCTACGGCTTCGACGCGGACAAGCAGGGTGTCGGCATCGCAATCGACGCGAAGTTCGCGCACTTTGAGGATGTGCCCGCTGGACTCGCCTTTTTTCCATAACTTATTGCGCGAGCGGCTGAAGAAAACCACTTCACCGGTACGCTGGGTTTCCGCGAATGAGACGGAGTTCATGAAACCGAGCATGAGGACGTCACCGGAACTGTGGTCCTGGATGATGGCGGGAACAAGCCCACCTGCTTTGTCGAAGTCCGGCTTCGTTTGCGTGCCAGTCATCTTGCGTTGCTCCTGAAAGTGAGGATGAAGAATCGTGCCAAAAACGAAAAAACCCGCTGGGGCTTGTTGCGCCAGCGGGCCGATGAGTGCTTTGTGTAGCGAAACTCTATGCACACCTCATCGGGCGCGGCGTGTGGCCGTGGTGATGATGGTGGCGATGCGCCCGAGAGTTCATAGTATGAAAATAAAGAAAATTTTTGTCTATGTCAACCGGGCATTCTAATGAAGATTTTGGGGCCTAGCCCGGATTTCTCACCAGGATTGTGCAAGGACATCTGATTTGAAGTAGAAAAAGGCCGCTTTCTCAGGCATAACTGCGTTGTCTAGGCGAAGTAAATGCCAAGAGAAGGGCGGCCTTTCTAATGACAGAGTGTAACCA
>DATLVZ010000100.1:0-39124 GCA_035576885.1 Candidatus Acidiferrum sp.
CTCTCCCTCTCCCGAAGCGGAAGAGCAAGACACCGACGCTGACCCGTCTGCCTCAGAAACCGGATCAAAACCGCTCCCAAACTAGCTCAAAATTCAGCCTTCTCTAACTTCCCTAGAATGAACACTTGTAAAACTGCAACAAAACAAAAGACTTTATCTATCTTTAGAATGAACACTTATGCAAAACCCCGGGGGAGGGCTCGAGTACAACAGCCACTGTTGGCTGTGCTGTCTAAGTTCACCGGCCACGGGTCACCTGCCAGGATCCACCAAGCATGAGATCTCGAACTTGCGAGGCAGACAAGAAAAAGGGCCAGCAAATTTCGCCGGCCCTCTCGCATCCAATCGTTACGTCTTTACTTCAATATTTCAGCTGTTCAGCAATAGCTGCATTCGGCGTCGCCCATCCCGCCGCCGGTCATGTCATCCTTAATCCGCCGCAGCCGCTGCCCCAGCCGCTCGGCCATCTGGTGACGCGCGCGCCACAATCTCGCCTTGAGCGTATTCTCGGTCACGCCGAGTTTCTTCGCTGCTTCGCCCGTCGAGTAGCCTTCCACTTCGCGCAGCACAAACGCCGTGCGCAGCAGCGGCGAAAGCTCGTCCAGATTTTCGCTGATCATCTCGCGCAGCTCTGTCCCGGCAAACACCTGCTCGGGGTTCGGGCCTTCGGCTGCGAAACGCTCGGCAATCGGCAGCTCGTCCTCACGCGGAGGTTCGTCCAGTGAAACCGCCGGCCGCGCCTTCGCGCTGCGGCGCCTCATCAGAGCCGCGTTGATCACGATGCGCGTCAGCCACGTCGAGAACTGCGACCGGCCTTCAAAGCGCTTCATGTTGCGGTACGCGGAAAGCAGCCCGTCTTGTAGAGCATCTTCCGCGTCCTCGGTATTTCCGAGCACGCGCAATGCGGTCTGAAAGAGCGGCCGCTGGTAGCGGCGGAACAGCGTTTCCACCGCCTGCGCATCTCCCCTCTGCCCGGCGCGAATCAGTTTGCCCTCATTGAACTGCGCTGCCACTGCCGTGTGTGTCGTTACTGCCGCTTGTGTTGCCATTGTCCCCCCAATTACTGCACAGAGCCGCTGCATTGACTCACTGCAAAAAATCGCTACAAGAATCTCGTGGACCGAATGCATGGACACGGGCGTGCCTCAGTGCACCGGAACACCTCCGGCAGGCACCCTAGGCTTCCTCATCAGCAACAAGAACGGGATTACTGCCAGAAATACAACGCCCAGCATCTTGAAGTTATCGATGAAGGCCAGCATCGCCGACTGGCTCTGCACCAGGTGGTACACCATGCCCTTCGCCTGCAGCGCCGCGTGCGAAGCATTCGACCCGTAGGAAATTAGACGCGCTGTGTCGCCGTTCGTCGTCTTCAGCAGCGCCGGATTCAAGCTGTTCACGCTCTCCACCAAGTGCGCCTGGTGGAACTGCGTCCTGCGCTCCAGCATGGTCGTCACCGTCGCGATTCCCACGCTGGCTCCAATATTTCGCGCCAGATTGATAATCCCCGTCCCCATGTTTGTTTTTTCTCTTGGTACGTACGCAAAGGCCGCGACATTGATTGGAATAAATAAAAACGCCAGTCCAAAGCTCTGGAGCATTCGCGCTCGCACTGCATGCCTGTAGTCAAGCGCCAAATCCCAGCCAGCCATCCAGAAGAGCGCGATCGCGGACACCGTGCACCCAAATATAAGCAGGATGCGTGTGTCCACCTTTGAAACCAGAAAGCCAACCACTGGCATCATCAGCATGATCACCAGGCCCCCGGGTGAGAGCGCCATCCCCGCTAATTCCGCCGTGTATCCGAGCAGTTGTTGCAAGAACTGCGGAATCAGCACCGTGCTCGAATACAGCACGAACCCGAGGAAAAACATTGCGAGCGTCGAGATTGCGAAGTTGCGGTCCTTCAGCATCCTCAAGTCGACGACTGGATCTTTGTGCCTCCACTCCCAAACGATTCCGGCGATAATCCCCATCACCATCAGCGCAAAGAAAACTTGTATGAAGCCCGATGACAGCCAGTCATCGCGCTGTCCCTTATCAAGAACAATTTGCATGCTTCCAAGACCTAGGCTGATCAACCCAATCCCGATGTAGTCGATCCGGAAACCGCTCTTGAGGCTTGTTCGTTTCATGTACGGCGGATCCGTGATCAGCACCGACGTCAGCAGCAGCGAAACAATTCCGACCGGCACGTTGATATAAAAAATCCATCTCCAGGAAAAATTGTCGGTGATCCAACCGCCCAGCCAGGGCCCAATCGTCGGCGCCACCACCACCGCTATTCCGTAAACCGCAAACGCCATCCCGCGTTTCGCCAGCGGAAAGGTGTCGTTCAAAATGGCCTGCTCGCTCGGCTGCAGTCCGCCGCCGCCCGCTCCTTGCAAAATGCGGAACAGCACCAGCACGCCGAGGCTCGGCGCCAGCCCGCACAAAAATGAACTCACCGTAAACAGCGCCACGCAGGACATGTAAAACCGCTTCCGCCCGATCAATCCGGAAAGCCATCCCGAAAGCGGCAGCACGATCGCATTCGAAACCAGGTACGACGTCAGCACCCATGTCGATTCGTCTGCACCCGCGGATAAGTTCCCGGAAATGTGCGGCAGCGCCACATTCGCAATGGAGGTGTCCAGCACTTCCATGAACGTCGCCAGGGTCACCGTCACGGCGATCACCCAGGGGTTGATCGACCCGTCCGGCATCCTCAGTTTGGCTAGTAGTCTGTTCCGCATGGCACTTTCTTCTCTGACTCGCTTGCCCTGTACCTTTCACTACGTATGACCGCCCGACCGACTTTCTTTATTCCGACCTGCCTCAAGTACTTGGGCCAACCTCTCCGCCGCGTACTCCTCGTTTCGCTATTTCGTGATCACTGTCGCATCCACGTTCATCCCCGGGCGCAGGACCGCCTTGCCCGCCGGAATCGGATCCAGCACGATTTTCACCGGTATCCTCTGCACCACTTTCACGTAGTTCCCTGTCGCGTTTTCCGGCGGCAGCAGGCTCAGGACTCCGCCAGTCGCCCCCGCAATCGAATCCACGTGCCCTCTAAATGTTTTTCCGTAGGTATCGACTTTCACTTCCGCCTTCTGCCCGGACTTCATGTTTCTCAGCTGTGTTTCTTTAAAATTTGCCGTCACCCACACGTCTTGCAGCGGCACCACCACCAGCAATCCCTGTCCAGCCTGCACAATCTGCCCAGGCTCGACCTGCTTGTGCGTCGCAACGCCGTCCACCGGCGCAACCACTTCCGTGTAGCTCAGGTTTAGCAACGCTGCGTCCAGCGCGGCGCGCGCCTGCGCCACTTTGGCCACCTTTGCTTGAGCATCCGCTGTCCGCATGCCTACTTGCTTATCGTCCGCGCGTGCTCCTTGCACCACAGCCTGCGCCTGCAGCACCCGCGCCTTCGCCGCGTCCAGCTGTGCTTTCACTACTTCCACATTGCGCTGCGCCTGCGCCAATTTTTCCTGGTCCGCCTTCAACCCGCTCGCCGTCGCATCCGCATTCGCTTTCGCCGCGTCGTATTGCTGCTGCGAAATCTCCCCTTTGTCCACGAGCGGCTTGTATCGTGCCAAATCGGCCTTCGCTAGCGCCGCATTCGCCAGGCTCTTATCGACATTCGCTTGCGCATATTCCAGATCCGCCGTTTGCGCCTGCTCGTACGTGGCTTGTGCCTTCGCCAGGTCCGCCTGCGCTCCCAACAACTGCGCATCCGCGCTGGAGTTCCCACTGGCCACGTTTGCAACAGTGCGTGGAACGTCCACTCCCGCGGAGCGCGCTTCGCTCTCCGCCAGCGCCAGCGCTGCCTTGGCCTGATCCACCGCTGCCTGGTAATCCCGCGGATCGATCTTCACCAGCACTTGCCCGGCCTTCACTGCCTGGTTGTCGTCCACGAGAACATTCGCCACACGGCCATAAATCTTTGCCGCCATCGGCGTGATGTGCCCGTCGATCTGCGCGTCATCCGTGCTCTCGCGGTTGTGGTAATAGAGAAACAAACCGACCAGCCCCGCGAGCAATACAGCTCCCCCAAGAATCGCCAGCCGCTGCACCTTCGGGTTTGCCAGGCCCTTTGGCGCTGCTTTCTCCAGCGGCAGCTCTTCCACGAGTGGCCGTACTTTCGATGCGTTTTCCAGCCCGACTTCGATCTCGATGCTCATCGTCCCCTCTCACTTCGAGTAAACTTTTTCCATCTGCCCGGTCGATCGCGCAAAGTCCGCGCGCGCCTGGTTAAAGCGGTAAAGCGCCGCGATCTGATTGTCGTTCGCTCGTGCCAGCGAATCCTGCGCCTGGATTACTTCGATGTTGTTCGCCACACCCGCCTTAAAGCGGTCCCGCGCCTGATCCACTTCCTCCTTCGAAAGTTGCACCCCCAGATTCGCCACTTGCACCTGATTGCGCGCCGAATCCAGATTGATTAGCGCCGTTTTGACATCCAGCGCGATCTGGTTTCGCAGGTCGTCTTCCTGCTGCTCGAGCTTGCGAATTTCCAGATCCGTTTTCACGACCTCGGCGTGGATTCGGCCGCCCGTAAACAGCGGCACGCTCACACCCGCCTGATAGTTGTAAGTCGGGATTCCCGTCGTCGAGGAAGCGCCTTCGTAAGCCCAGTTGCCGCTAAAATCGACCTTTGGGAATCGCGAGGCCTGCGAAGCCTTCTTCTGCAATCCCGCCGCTTTCAAATGCTCCTGCAGCGCTTTCCACTCCTGCCGTTCGCCGAGGGCCGATTCGATGCTCGCCTCGACCGCGGGTTGCGGTGTGTCGAAGAAGCTCAGCGAATCTCCCAATTCGATGTTTTGCCGCGGGTCGAGATTCAGCAGCCGGCTGAGTCCGAAAAGCGATGTATCCCGGTCGTCTTCCGCCTCGAGCAATCTCTGCTTCTCATTTTGTAGCTCCACGTTGGCCCGCAGCGTGTCTATCCCCGTCCCAACCCCTTCTTTCTGAAGGTCCGCCGCCTGGTCATACAGGGCTTGCGCCAACTGCACCCGCGACTCCGACGCTTGCACGTTCGCCACGGCCCGCAATGTCCCGATATATTGAGAAACGACCAGCAGAATCACTTGCTCCCGCGTCGAGAGGCTGTCCGCTTTGCTGGCGTTCGCCGTCTCGCGCGCCGCCTGATACCTTCGGAACAGCGTCAAATCGAACACTGGCGTGCTGAATCCCGGCCCCGCGGAGAAAATTTGAAACGGGCCGCCGTGTTGCGGAAATCCCGGTATTTTCTTGCCGAGGAACGCCTGCAAATTGATTCGCTCGACAGTATCCGTAACGTTCAGGCTTGCTTGCGGCAACAGCGCCGCGCGCGCCACGTTCTTGTCTTCCACGCTCTCCGCCGCCGTCAAAACGGCTATCTGGGCCGTGGGATTCTGCTTGAGCGCCAGGCCCACGGCTTGATCCAGCGTCAAACGCATTATCCCGGTTGGCGAGTTGCCCGGCAGTTGGCTCTTCTTCCCGGGCTCTTGCCCGCGCGCCACGACGGGCGTGACCAGCAGGCTGAAAAACGCGACATAGAAAATGATGTGCGAACCCTTTTTCCGGTCACCGCAACCAGCCTTCTCCGCTCGTTCTCGCCCCTCGATCTCCTGCACAATCGCTTGGTTGAGGCACCCATCCGCGATCAGCCTCCCGCCCTGTTGATAGATGTCCTTAAGAAGCAACTTGCCTGCGGCGTCAATAAAGCTCACACCGCACAAATCAACCGCAAGCTTCTCGTCCTGCTTGCGCTCTCGCCAGCACTGTTCCAGCGCCGCTACCCAGGGCCCCGCCAAGCGCCCTTCCACGCTGAGGATTGTCTTGCCACGCTTTTTTTCTGTTGTGATTCTTAACATTGTTCCGTCCCTGCCAGCCTCAAGTAGATGCATTACAGCCTCCGCAGAACGTTAATTTTCTGAAATATTTAAGTTATTCATTACACGGACTTTACAATGAACAACGGTAAGGAGACTAAATCAGACGTGACCGTATATAGGCAAATGACACTATAATCGCACAAACTTGAAGACGATATTAGGTCATATTTGAAATAGTTCTACTGTGTCTTAGAGGATCCCCAACGGTCTATTGCCTCGTCTGCACCCCTGGTCACGAGACACTTCGTTCTCAGCTCGGTGACAATTTTTTAGCCCTATCTAACTCTACATGCGGACCTAGGATTCTCCGGTGCACAGGGTCCAAAGGTTCGCCGGGGCCGATGATTTCTCGCGGAACAGATGAGCGCCCCCCAGAAAGTTGGTGTTGGGAATGTCTGTGGAACCGGAGAAGCGCCGAACGACACCGCGCCCGAGCCTATTCCAATCGGTGTTTTCCCTTAACGCGGAGATGGCTCCCCGCGTTTTAGCGGCGAACCGCGATGGCCTGCAGTTCGAAGTGCCCGCCACGAAGTAGGGCTGCCGCTCCGATGAATTCTCGCGCGGGAAAATCCTTCGTCGTAAAGTAGCTCTTATAAATCGTGTTGAATTTGTCGAAGAGGCTTAAGTCGGTGCACGCAACCTGCACGTAGACAAGGTCATCCATCGTCATCCCCGCTTGCGTCAAAGTTCCCTTAAGGCTATCGAGCATGAGTTTAACTTCATCCTCGATTTCCGCGGGCGGCTTACCTGTTTTGGGATCCAGGCCAATCCTTCCGGCCAAATACAGAGTATTTCCGGCAAGTATCCCGTCGCTGAAAGGCGCCTGTACACTTTTTTCCGGTGCGTTAAACACCTTGCGGGTGGTTTGCGGAGCGGGTTGCGAAAATGCTCCGTTCACGGCGAGTATCCCTGCAACAACAAGTGCGACAACTAGAAAACTGACGCGACGATTCACGGCAAGCCTCCATTCAAATCCGCTCTGAAACAAATCCCCGGATTTGCGGCGCGAGTGTAGCCCTCAATTCGTTCTGTCGCAACCAGCGAGTGGCACAGACTTCAGTCTGTGCTTCCATTCGCAGCCGCAGCGAAATCAGTCCGCTTAGCAGCCCACGACCAGTGCTAGAATGCCGCTTCTTTTCCGAGGTGGCCCGATGCGCTCCACCATTCGAACTGCCGTGTTTTCGCTCGCCGCAGCACTGTGCATCTCCGCGCCGCTCTTCGCCCAAAGCGATCTGGATCAGCGCATTAGTACGGATGCAGACTCGCTGCTCGCAACCTACAAACATCTCCATGAAAATCCCGAACTTTCCGCTCAGGAAAAAGAGACTTCCGCACTGATCTCAGCGGAACTAAAGAAACTCGGCTACGAAGTCACCGATCATTACGGCCAGTACGATGACCCCAAGCTAATTTCCTATGGCGTCGTCGCTGTCCTGAAAAATGGGCCCGGCCCGGTGGTTTACGTTCGAACGGACATGGACGCGCTTCCCATCGTCGAAAACACCGACCTGCCTTACGCCAGCCATGTGAAAGTAAAACGTGCCGACGGCTCCGAAGTCGGCGTGATGCACGCCTGCGGACACGACCTGCACATGACCGTTTTTCTCGGCACTGCCCAGATGCTCGCGCAACTGAAGGCTCGCTGGAGCGGCACCGTCGTCTTGATTGGGCAGCCCGCCGAGGAAACCGTGGGCGGCGCGCAGGCCATGCTTCGCGCTGGACTTTACACAAAGTTTCCCAAGCCGGACTACGTTCTTGCGCTCCATGACTCTGCGGGCATTCCCGCGGGAACTGTCTCCTGGCACGCGGGACCGCTTCTTGCTGGAGCTGATTCTGTCGACATCACCGTGCGCGGCTATGGTGGGCATGGAGCCGCTCCGCAGGCCACAAAAGATCCGATCGTCATCGCCTCCGAAATCGTGGTGATGCTGCAAACCATTGTCAGCCGCGAAATGGATCCGCAGCTTCCCACTGTCGTCACGGTCGGCTCGTTTCACGCCGGAACAAAACACAACATTATTCCCGACGACGCACACCTGCAGCTCACCGTTCGAACCATGAATCCTAAGCAGCGCGAAAAAGTCCTCGCGGCTATCGCCAGAATCACAAACGGCGTCGCTGCCGCCGCAGGTGTCCCCGCCGATCGCGCGCCCATCATCGAAGTCGCGCAAGACCGCGTTCCCGCCACAATCAACGATCCGGTTCTCACGAACCGAGTCGGCGCAGCGCTAGAGCGCGCGCTCGGAAAAGAAAACGTGCTGCCCGGCGAGCCCGTCATGGCCAGCGAAGATTTCAGCCTATTCGCACTGGAGGATCCCAAACCGCCCATCTGCATGTTCTGGCTCGGCGCCGCCGATCCAGCAAAACTGAAAGAGGCTATGGAAAAAGGCACGCGACTGCCCGGGCCGCACTCCAGCGAATTCGCACCCGTCCCTGGCCCTGCCATTCGAACCGGCGTCAAAGCGATGACCTCCGCCGTGATGGATCTCCTCAAGAAATAACCGGCGCGGAGTCACAGCAAAATCATATCTCGATGAGTTGTTTCTACAGTCCAATCCAGCCGATCCGGATGAAGTAGAGCGACGTAACTCCGACGGCGAGCCAGAGGAGTACGCCTTGCAGCAGCGGACGCCAGCCTACTTCTTTCAATGTGGAGCGCGAGATGCCGGTGCCAATGAGGAAGAGGGTTGCCACCAGGCCGACTCGGCCGAGCGCAAAGATGGAATGAGAGAAACGAGTGATTGCCGGAGCGTAAGTGTTGAGGACCGCAGCGAGACAAAAAAACAAAATGAACCACGGAAATTGAATATTCGATTTGCTGCGAATCTTCCATTCACTGCGAACATCGGATTCGCCGCGAACTTCAGATGCATTGCGAACTTCGGATTCCTTGCGAGAGTTGGATTTGCTTTTTAGGATTGCGGCGGTCGCGAGCGCGAGTGGCACGATCCATAGCGCCCGTGCCAGTTTCACCGTAGTGCCGATGACGAGAGCTTGCTGCCCATATTTTGCGGCGGCGCCGACTACGGAACTGGTGTCATGAATCGCGAGAGCAGCCCAGAGGCCGAACTGCGATTGCGATAGATGAAGCGCGCCGCCAATTGGCGGAAAAAGAAGCAGCGCAACGGAATTCAAAATAAAAACTGTGCCGAGCGAAACCGCCATCTCTTCGTCGTCGGCACTAAGAATCGGACCAATGGCCGCAATGGCGCTGCCGCCGCAAATCGCGGTGCCTGCCGTAATTAGGTAGGAGGAATTTCCATGTACGCGCAACATTTTTCCGAGGATGAGGCCCGTTAGAAGCGCAAACGAAATTCCAACAGCGGTGTAGATGAATCCGCTGCGGCCCGCCTTCAAGACCTCGTGCAAGTTCATTCCAAAGCCGAGCGCAACGACGCAAACCTGGAGAAGTATTCTGGCGGATGTGCGCGAGGCCGCGGCGTAAGGATGCGTGAAGGTCAAGCCAAAAATAATTCCGAGGCTGAGAGCTACGGGAGCGGAAAGCAGTCCTGTGAACGAAAGAACGAGCGCGAGAAGAAAAAAGATTTTGGAGATGAGCGGCATCGACCGTCGAAAGAGTATCAGGCCAGCTATCGTGAGAGCCAGTGCGGGGATTTTTGTACTTGGAGAGTTGGCGGGAAATCGCGGAAGGGTGTTCCAACCGGAACATATTCGAGCACGGCGGCCGCCGTACAGTGAAAAGGCCGCTATTCCTTCGGCTTCTCGGGAGGATTTGCCGCTGGTTTTGGAACGACGGGATCAGGCTTGGCCGGGGCGATTGCTGATGCCGGCGGCGCAGCGAGGAGCTTGGCGATGATTTTTTCCGTCGCGGCTTTGCTGACAGCGCAGGCGGAATCCCAGACTCGGCACTGCGCCAGCGTGTACTTGCAACCGCAGGTGCAAGTGTCCGCATTGAAGCGGTGGAGAGCAATTTTCTTTTGCTCGGGCGAGAGTTTCGAGAGGTCCACGCCGGGCAGCTCGGTGGCGCGATCGGCGTGTTTGAGAAAAACCTCGCCTTTGTCCTCAAAAGTTTCAACTTTGGCCATGATGGGGAGAGCAAGCAGGGCGCGAATTTCCGTTTCATAGAGTTCCGGATCCGTATATCCCACGTGTTTTTGAACGACGCGGCCCTCGGTATCCAGAAGGAAAGACGTAGGCAGGGCAGGGATGCCGCCGTATTGAACGCGCAGGTCATCGGGGGTCATGGCGACGGGGTAGTCGATTCCGGTTTCTTCGACGTACTTCTTAATCTCTGCGGCGTCATCGTCATCGACATCGAGGCCGATGACTTGGAGATGGTCCTTGTATCTTTTTTGCAAAACGACCAAGTCGGGAACCTCGGCGCGGCACGGTCCGCACCAGGTGGCCCAGAAGTTCAGAAAGACGACTTTGCCTTGGAAGGCAGCGAGGGTGAGCGGTTTGCCATCTAGCGCAATGAGTTTGAAGCCGGGCGCAGGATCGGGGTTGCGAACGAACCGGATGACAGGTTCGTTGTCTTGTTGCGCGGCAGCCTGCGCACTGGCCAAACCAGGTGCGAGGAAAAGAAGCCACACAGCGAGCAGGCGGAGCGAGTAAGTCATGGTGTCCCCCCTAGAAGACCACAATGAGCGGCGCGCGCCAAGAGGATGATGAACGTGATTCGTAACTGGTGACTGGGGAAGAGAAAAGACAACGCCAACGCGCCGGCTTGCTGGGCTCGCTAGCGCTCACCCGTTTTCCGCAGTCCATGCTCTTTGACATCAAGCCGTCCGACCCTACAACTTTCGCCGCCATCGCTGCGCTCCTGGCTGCCGTCACCCTGTTCGCCTGCTTCATTCCCGCGCGGGCGGGTTAATCTGGTGGAATCCAACAATTACGTTGTGGGTCTGAGTGCTTGTTCGCAAAACACGAAGAGAGGCAAACTTTTGCTGCGCGGGGTTGGAACGCAGATGGATTGGCGGCCCCAGATATCTCCCGTTTGAGCTAACCTTCAATTCTGACGATCTGGCCAGGATAAAGGGAATCGACGCGCGCGAGGCAAGCGCATTCCGCGAAATACGGGAATCACTGAACAAAGAGTCGCTGAACCCAAAACATAAGCGCGATGCGCGCAGGCCGAGCTACTGCCAGTTGATGCGGAGTAGCGAGAGACCTTGGCGGGGCAGAATAAATTGCAAGTGCGTCGCACCGTGGTCAATCGGAATGAAAGAGGGGGAGGCAAAAAGCTGCAATTGGGCAGCTGCCTCGAGCTGCTCGTATTGTTGCGAAGTGGGAGATTGCGGCGAACCCATTTCCTTCCACGCCATGAACGCATTGCTGTGATGGGAATCGATGCGAAAGTGTTCGAGCAGGGCTTGGCTGACATTCGCGGGCAAACCACCGACGGAAAGATCAATCTTGGCGGCGTCGGCTGGCAGATCAGCGTCATGATAATTCCAGATTAGGATTTCGATCTCGTGATCTTTGCGCGCGGCGATCGCGTTGATGTCCGGCTGGCCGCGCACTCCGGCGCGCAGAATTTCATCGGTAGCAAGCGCTGCTGAACTGATCGACTTCAGGCGTTCGCCGCCCAGCATGCCAAACATCCGAAATGCGTTTAAGACGGGCTTGTCCAGGCCATTGGTGGCCAGATCGCGGAAACCTTCGAAGTAAGGCTGGTCTTCGAATTCAAAAGACCAGGTGACGGCGCCCGCAAAGTTGATGTGCTGGCGGCGAGACAAGTCGTAGATCGCGCTGACCGTTTCAGCCGTGTACGAAGCGTACAGCGCTCCGTTGCGGTAGGCATTCTGAGGATTGGTGCGAGCGGAACACGCGGCGCAGCCTTCCGGGTCTGATTCTCCGAGAATGACGGGAGTCTGGCGCCACTCCGGGAAAGAGGCTGAGATTTTGAATCCTTGTTCGATCGAAGCCAGTTGGCGGGCGATTCCCATCTGCACGTGGTCCGCGCTCCACTCCGGCGCTCCCTTGGGGTGAAAGCTGATGAAATTCAGGGGCGAGCCGATCTGGCCGGTGGCAAAGTTGCGCTCGCGCGCGCAATGCTCGAGAAACTCGCGCAAGAACTCAGCGGCTTTGGGAGAAGCCGGCCCCGTAGTGTCCGGACCACCGACAGATGCGCCCGGCAAGGCTCGAAGAATCGCGGCGGCGGACAAATCGTAAAGCTGAAAAAAATCTTTGGGCGATCCCTTCCAATAGCCGATATCGGGTTCATTCCAGATTTCCCAGAGCCAAGTTTTTACCTCAGCGTCCCCATAGCGCTCTCGCAGGTGAACGACAAAGTGAAAAACGACGTCCGCCCACTTTTGATAGTCCTTAGGCGGATAGGCCCAGCCGGTGAAAATCGTGCCTTGAGGGAAGCTATGGCGATAGGGCACAGGTTTCGTTGAGAGTGCTTCGGGCATGAAACCCACTTCCACCAGCGGCTTGATGCGCAGCGCTATGAAAGTGTCAAAGATGCGGTCGAGAATCGCCCAGCTGTAAACCGGGTTCCCCTGGTCGTCCTCGGTGTAAACGTTCGTTGAGCCCCACTTCATAGAGGCGGAGCCGTCTCCAGTAGTTAGCAGGTTATGGACACGAATGTGGACGGGAACAGGACTGAGGGCCGCGAGTTCGCTGAGCAATTTTTTGCCGTTTGGCGCATAGGTATAGTTGGGCTCGTCATAGCCAAAATAATTCCAAATAGGAGGGAGCGATCCGTCGGGTTGATCGGCGTGGACTTGAATATTCACGGTTGGCGCGACTTGCTGTCCGGCGTACGACGCGACGCTGAAACACAGAAGCAGAAGGACTGAAGGTGACCAGCGCAGGGGACCGGCTAGAGAACGCAGAGCAAGGCGACGTCTGTGTAGTGCCCGGATGAGAACACGGCTGAGCATGAGGTGAATCTTAACTTAAGTGAGGAGATAAATGGACGCGACGATGTGAGGCTGAGGTCCTGTCGGGCCGGGAAAAGAGCCGAGCTAAAGCCCGGCTTCTACGAAAGAAAAACCGCAGGGCTCTGCGGACTTCGCTAGTCGCTACAGAGATTGCCGTTTCTATTGAGTATTCGACCAGGGCGGGACGATGCCGGTCATACGGGCGTAGGCGATGAGCTGTCCCATGTGTTCGTTTGCATGGACGATGATGCGCAAATACATTCCGTCGACTGTAGCATCGCGATCGGCAATGTGAACTTTGCGCAGGAGATCTTTCGGAGCTACGGCGAGATGGGCTTGCTTGACGGCATCAAGGGAGCGTTTTAACCAGCTGATGACGTCGGCCTTTGCGGTGACCGATTTTTCCATCCCTTCTTTCATGTCGGCGGGCATCTTGGGGCCCGTGACGCTGAGCAAGTAGAAATTGGCCATGGCGATGTGCATGTAGACCTCGCTGGTGGAACGCACACCGGGCGCAGGACGCCAGGAGAATTTTTCCTCGGGTGTGGCCTCGGCAAGAGCGATCAGTTGCTGGGTGACGTGCAACCACTCGCCGTCATAGCCCTGCCAAATGCCTTCGGGCAGCTTTTGGTTCTGGGCGACCGCGGGGCCCCCGGCGATGGTGGTGAGGAGAAGGAAGAGAAGAACTTTTTCCATGAGATGCCTCCTTGCGAGTATTGGCCCACGATCCGGCGCGGTAAAGACCAGGTTATCTTATACGTGGCGCAGGGTTAGACGGGATTTTTTTGGAGAAGCTAGCGGAGAGCAAGATTTCCCTCAGCCTCGACTCGCTGGGTAGATTTTGTTTCTTACTTCAGAGTTGTCTGGAGTTTCTTGCTGGAGGACGCGGAGCGCTCTGAGCGTCTTTCCTTTTCCACGTGCTGGGTACACTCGGCAATCTCGTCATCAAGTTTTTTGATTTCCCGAGCGAGGTGAAAATCCTGGGGATGCTTGGCGTATTTTTCGAATAGCGAATTCCGTTTGGCTTTCAAATCGTCGCGTTTTTTTTTCGAATCACTTGTCACTGCGAGCATTTGGCCGCCCTCACAAGAAGTGTGCGCCTATTTTTCGTTCATGGATAGGGCGATGCCGGAAATACGCGAAACGCAGTGCTCGAGGGGTCACCTACGGCCAGCACTCGATGGTACTTGCAGTACCCCAAATGTTCCCTCGGCTTGAAAGTTTTGCCCCCGATCCGGAATCCCCTGCGTATATTCCCTTCCATTTGAACAGCTTAAGAAGGCAGCCGTTGGAAGAAAGTCTGCCTCCAAACAGGGTGGGAGGTGCTCATGAGTCTGAGCAAAAAGCACTATCTTTTGGGCGGGGCGGCAGTAGTGCTTGCCGTGGCGCTGGGAATCGGCGCCGCGGAGTTGCCGCGTCGGCCAAAGATTGTAGATGTGACGGTGCCGGAACAGACACCCATACATGTAACGCTGGATCAGGCCGTGGCCAGCGACGAAAACAGACCGGGCGATCACTTTGAAGCTACGGTTTCCGAGCCGGTGGTCATCGAAGGCAAGACGGTTATTCCCGAAGGAGCGAACGCAGAAGGAGTTGTGGTGGACGTGCACCGCTCGGGACGGCTGAAGGGCAGAGGCAGTCTGCAACTCGCGCTGGAAAGCGTGAATGTGAACGGACAGGAGTATGACGTTCACACGAACTCCTCGCGCAGAACGGGGGGCAACCACAAGAAACGTAACTGGGCCTTGATCGGCGGCGGGGCCGGAGGAGGAGCATTGATAGGCGCACTCGCCGGTGGTGGTAAAGGCGCGCTCATCGGAGGACCAGTGGGCGCAGGAGCCGGAACAGCGGTTGCTTTCTTCACGGGAAAGAAGGACATCCACCTACGGCCGGAAACACCGCTCACGTTCCAACTGGCTGAGCCTGTGACGATACAGACGACACAAACGAAAAGCTGAACTGATGAACTGAGCTAGCGCCTCGAACGCGCGAGCAATAAAATGGCGGGCGGACCTTGTCGCCATAAGCGGCGAAGGAGCCCGCCTTTCGTTTTACAAGAGACGGCTCGGAACGATGAATACGAATGGCGGATTGGGGAATCTAATGGTGTATGAAGATACGAACAGGTTTGCTCGGTTTCATTGCCATAATTCAGGCGGTGCTCTTCCTGACCCACTTTTTTATCTATGAGACTTGGACGTTTTCGTCACCGGGAGGCAATGCCGCCGGGCCGCTGTGGCTCAAACTGATTCTCAGCGGTCTGTCCGTGAGTTTTCTATGCGCCTCACTGCTGGCGTTTCGCTATACGAGCGCGACTTTGCGCTTGTTCTACAGGGCCGCGGCGGTTTGGCTGGGAATGCTAAGTTTTCTATTTCTTGCTGCGGCAGCCTCGTGGATTGTTTTCGGTTTTGGCTGGCTGGTGGGATGGAGCTTGGACTTCCATCGGATCGTGCAGATTTTATTCGGACTGGCAGTCGCAGCCGGAACTTACGGAGTTTTCAACGCAAGCTGGACGCGCATCACGCGAATCACGGTGCGACTGGCTAACTTGCCGGAAGCGTGGCGCGGGCGCAGAGCGGCACTGATTAGCGATTTACACCTGGGACACGTGCGAAACGGCAATTTTCTGCGGCGCATGGTAGCAAAGATCTCGAAGGAACAGCCCCATGCGATTTTTATCGCCGGCGATTTGTATGACGGCACGTCGATCGACGCAAGGCTTGCGGCAGAGCCTTTGAGCGAACTGACTGCCCCGCACGGCGTATATTTCGTGGCGGGAAACCACGAGCAGTTTGGCGACGATGGCAAATATCTGCGCGCGATCGAGGCTGCTGGAGTGCGTGTCCTCAGCAATGAAAAGGTGGAAGCGGACGGCATGCAAATTATTGGAGTGCCGTACCGCCATGCGACGCACGACGGGCATTTTGCGTCGGTGCTGGAGGGAATCGGCGTGGACCGTGAGCGCGCGAGCATTCTCTTGACTCATGCACCAGACCATCCGGAGGTCGCAGAGGCGGCGGGGGTCTCGCTGCAACTCTCGGGGCATACGCACGTCGGTCAGTTCATACCGTGGAGCTGGATGGCGCGGCGGATTTACCGGCAGTTTGTGTATGGCTTAAGCCGGATTGGGAAAATGCAAGTGATCACGTCGAGCGGAGCGGGAACCTGGGGACCGCCGCTGCGGCTGGGGTCGAATCCGGAGATTGTCGTACTGCAGTTTGAGTGAAACTTGCGTTGTTGTGAAGCGGCCGGTTCGCAATCGCGCGCGATAGTTACAAAGAGCGCAAGAAAGTGAGCAAAGCCTGTTTCTCGGCAGGCTTCAACTTTTCGAACTCGTCAGTGACATGAGAGGCTTCTCCGCGGTGGCGCAGGATGGCGTCGAGAAGGGTGACGGAGGCGCCATCGTGCATCAAGCGGGACTGCAGACGGACGCCCCAGAGCGGTGCGGTGCGAATCTTGTTCGCGGAATTGTTGAAGGCGGGGATGGAGAGATTCTTCCAGGCGTGCTGGTACATCCTTTTGCCGTAGTGCTCGATCATGGCCTGGACGATGCCGTCGCCCGTGCCGAGATCGTGGAGAAGGAAGTCACCGTAGGGGTAGAAAGTTTTTGCGCCGAGCGCGGGCGGTATGGTAAAGCTGCCGCCGTTGATGGGAGTGCCCGCGGCAGCGGTAGTGAGCGATGCGACGTGGCAAGTGACGCAGCCAATTTTGTCGAAGAGCGTTTCGCCATGTTTTGCTTCGGGAGTCTTGGAGAGCGCGACGTCGCGAGCGGGCGCTTCGGAGGCGCGCATGAAGCGTGCGAAGTGATCGATATCGGAGAGGCCGTCGGCATCGGTCTTGTCGTTGGGCTCGGAGGCGGTGTTGCAGAGATTGGTGACTTCGTCGGGTTGAAGGCGACTGGTAATGCCCATCTCGTTGAGATAGGCGTCCGCGGAAAAAGACAAGAGGCTGGCTTGTTGATCTTTCCAGCCGAAGCGGCCAATGCCGGTCTTCCCGGGGGCTTCGACGATGGGAACGTAAAGAGCCTGGCCGCAGATTTTTGCATGGTGTTTCTTACATTGGTCCTTCGAAAGATCGAGGAGAGTTTGATCGGAGAGGGCCTCGACAAATCCATCGCCAAGAACATTTAGAGAAACTCGGAAGGTGCGAATTTTCTCGGAGTCCGGGACGTGCTCCTGAATTTCCGTGCTGGGGAAAGCCCCGCTGGGACAGATGGCGCGGTCGTTGACGAGAGAGCGGCCCTTAATAATTTCCGCGCCGCCGTTGATGGGGACTTCTGAGTTTTGAAACTGGCCCTTGGCATCATTGTGGCCGACGCGCAATTCGGTGACCTGGCTCGAACCACCGCTCGTGGGATTTTGGTGGCACTCACGGCAGGATTGCGCATTGTAGAGGGGGCCGAGACCGTCAGAGACAGCTTCTACCTCGTCGAATTTGGCTTGATCGGCGGAGTGGGTTGCGTCGTCGACCAAACCATTGCTCTTGTTGTCGAATCCAGTGGGGGCTTCGGAAAGTGGCGGTGCAAGAGAAAGAAGGCCAATTGACAAAAAGAGTGAAATGCCGGTAAGCAGCCTCATGGGGCCTCGTAGGTGGCTGGTTGAGAGGAAATTTACTCCTGTAACAGCTGAAAGCCAAGTGAAAAAATGACGACAACAGGTGAAGACCTCGCGCCTGGCAGGTGCTAGACCGGGCGGCGGATGCCAAGCTTGCGCATGCGGGCCTGGAGGGTAGTGCGCTTCATTCCGAGGAGTGCAGCGGCGCCTTTGGGCCCGGCAATCCGCCACTGGGTTTGGCGCAGCGCGCGAAGAATGTGCTGGCGCTCGGCCTCTTCGAGGGTGGAAATGGAGGATGTGCGAGAGGCAAAGGACGTAAAGGAGGAAGCGGAGCCTGTTTCCACGGCGGAGCTTTCGTCGTGGTTTGCAACATCATTTGTTTTTAGCTCGCCGAGTGGGACGCGGAGTTCCTTGCCAGGAGAGAGGAGTACGGCTCGTTCGATGAAGTTTTCGAGTTCGCGAATGTTGCCAGGCCAGGAATAGTTTGCGAGAGCGTCCATAGCGTCGGCCGGAATATAGGCGACAGCCTTGTTAAGGCGGCGGCTAAATTTTTGGACGAAATAGCGAACGAGGAGAGGCACGTCTTCGCGGCGCTCACGGAGAGAGGGAATGTGAATGGGGAACACGTTTAGCCGGTAAAAGAGGTCGCTGCGGAAAACGCGCTCGGCCACCAGCTTTGCTAGATCGGCGTTGGTGGCGGCAACGATGCGGACATCGACGCGCTGCGTGCGATTACTGCCGAGGCGTTCGAACTCCTGCTCCTGAAGAACCCGGAGAAGTTTGGGCTGCAAGTCCAGCGGAAGATCGGCGACTTCGTCGAGGAAGAGCGTACCGCGGTCGGCGAGTTCGAAGCGGCCGATTTTCTGGGTTAAAGCGCCGGTGAAGGCGCCCCGTTCGTGGCCGAAGAGTTCGGATTCGAGAAGCCCGCCGGGAATAGCGGCGCAGTTTATTTTGACAAACGTTCGCTGACGGCGCGGGCTGAGATTGTGAATGGCACGGGCGATGAGCTCCTTGCCCGTGCCGGTTTCACCGGTGATAAGGACAGCGGTGCCTGCGGGCGCGACGACTTCCACCTGGGCTAGGGCACGCTTGAGCGCTGGGCTGTCACCGACGATTTCTTCAAAATTGAATTCACTGCGAATTTCTTCCTCGAGATAGAGCTTTTCTTCGGCGAGCTTGTCTTTAAGCGCGTCAATCTGTTTGAAGGCCAGCGCGTTTTCCACGGCGATCGCGATTTGCGCGGCGACCTGTTGCAAGAGTTCGACGTCCTGAGAAGGGAAAGCGTCCTCGCGGCGGCTGGCGAGATTGAGAGTGCCGAAAGTGCGGCCCTGGGTGATGAGCGGAACGCAACAGATGGTTTGCACACCTTCGGCCCGGAGCGTGCGAATGATTTCATTGGAAAAGCGATCGATTTCCACCCCACGCGCGCGAAGCGGCTGGCCAGTGGCGAAGCAGACGCCGGAAGGAGTGGTATCGAGAGGGACTGTGATTTCCCGATCGAATAGGCCGGGGCGGCTGGAAAAATCAAGCGCGTGGATTTTCAAAAGGCCGGAGGCGGAGTCAAGAAGGGCGAGGCTGGTGTAGTCGTGATGAATGACCTTTTTGAGAGAGGTGATGATGCCGCGGAAAAGCTCCGGGAGTTCGCGGCTGGAGATGAGAACGTTGTTGACCTCCAGGAGGACCTGGAGGCGATCGCGCTCTTGGGCAAGCTGAGCCTGGTAGGCCTGTGAAGTTTCAAAATTGAGTGCGTTGTCGACCGCCACAGCCACCTGGCTGCCGACGCGCTGCATGAATTGGAGCTCGGTATCGGTGATCCGCTGAGGGACAAGGCGGCCAAATCCCATCGCGCCGAGACGGCGCTGCGCAGTGGTGAGAGGGACCATGGCCAAAGAGCGAACGCCGACATCGCGAAGCCGCTGGAGAAATTCGGGAAAACGTTGATCTTCTTCCGTGTCGCTGACGACGAAGGATTGCTGTGATTGCCAGACCCAGCCGGAAGGATGACCATCCATCGGAGTTTCGCTGCCGGTCTTGACGGGAGTGGGCAAGCGAGTTTCGAGAATATGAAGTCGCATAACGTTGCGCACGGGGTCATGTAAAACGAGGGTAAGAAAGTCAAAATCAACCACGCAATGGAGGCGCTCGGCCAGGTCGTGAAAAAGCGCGGCGAGGTCGCGATGCTGAGCAATGGACTCCGCCACTTCGAGCAGGGCTTCAAGCTGGCGCCGGGAGTGTTCGAGCGGCGCTGCGCGGGTGACTTCGGGCGGGGAGATAGCGGGATCCGCCATAGAGTGCAGAATAGCATCCGTCTTGGCAGGGGCTCAACCAAAGCGGTAATCCTAACGCCGATGAGTTTGCAGCCGGGAGAATGAACCGTAGCCTAACTAGCCCTGCCTGTGGACGGGAGTTTCAAGGATTCCACGGCCTGGTACGACTCCAACCCAAAACTGCCCTGCAACGAACGCTCTTTCCATTCTTGATTTCCAATCATCAGAGTCCCGTCCTCGATGCGCCCGAAGACCCAAGGCGGAAGAAAGCTAAGAGAATTCTCAGCTTTCATCCTGCAGAACTTTGCCGAGCCGCCAAGCCCAGGACGATTCCTCCAATTGCAACAAACACAAGCGCCGAGCCGAGAATGGCGATCCCTCGCGGGATCGGACCGTGATTGAAGGTCTGCAGTAAAACTCCGAACGGGAAAATGACCGCGCCCGCCAAGAGGGTGCGCGCAAGCGCCACCTTGTAGCGTTGGGAGAACTTGATACGATCGAACCCGATTCCGATAACGATCAAGAGCATGGCCAGGCCGATCCAGTGACCATGTACATCCACTTGACGCTCGTAGATATATTTGGCTTCCGTATATTTACTGAATGCAGTCTCGGCAGCGGCGGGATTGCGACCTGCTTCCGCATCGAAAGCTTCCGCCAGGGAAGAGCCAATGCTATTCAGCGCCTGATGCTCGGCAAAAACGGCGTACCACAAGCCGTATCCCATGCCCCACAAAGCCAGGGCGATGCCGCCCAAGATCAGAATGCGCCGGCCGCTGCTCATCGCACGTCACCACTCTGGGCGTCGAGTTGGCCTGTGTAACGGAGTATGCCGATCCACATCGCCAGCAGCGCGATGATCACCAGCAAGCCTCCAATGTCCGCCAACCCACCGGCCACAAGACCGTACCGCAATTCCAGCAGCACACATACAGGAAGCAATACGGAACCAATTATCAGAACGCAGGCCCAACGAAGTTTCCAGGTCTCGCGCAAACTAACGTAAGGCTGAAAAAAAGCAAGCAGCATCGCGAGCAAACCAAATTCAATGATGTGTGCGTGCGCCGCGATATTGACGGCCTTATCGCCTTGAAGCAAGCCATACGCTTCCAGAGAACGGTCGACCATCCGCGCGTCGTTTGCCGCTGCTGCCTTCCCCATACTCCTAAGAATGGACGAATCAAGTGCTTCGTGACGGTAGAGATCAAAGCCGGCGTAATACGCGCCATGCAGAAAACCGGCCAGCACCATGAGCAGGCCCCCAGCGAGCAGTATGCGTCCTGTCCTACTGCGATCCTGCAGAAGCCCGTCCTGCCCGGCCAACGGAACTTGCGATCGAAAAATTTTCCCCAGGCCGAGCAGAAATCCAAGAGTGGCAATCAGCACCAGCAATCCGCCAAGGTCAGCAAAAATGCTGGCCCAGCCAATGGATTGCATAGGACTATAAGCGAGGCCGACGTAATGGATGAGGAAGACTCCGACAGGAAGCAAAACCGCTCCGGTCAGAAAAAGCCAAGCAAGGCGGCGTTTAATGCTTTCCTTAATGGCAGTCCAAGGAACGAGGATGGCGAGCAAGAGCGCCAAGTAGCCGAAATCGATCATGTGGACGTGCGTGTCCACTTTGGTTCCGCGATTTTCGAGGAATGATCCAACATCCTGAAAGCTCGCGTCTACGAGCGAGGAATCTCCAGCGAGCGCCGCGTGCGCAGCTGTGGCCAAGCTCGCGCTGACGCGCGACGCGTTCTGATGCAACACGAAAACCGCGAATATGTTTCCGAAGAGCATTCCAATCAGGATGAGACCAATGCCACCGAGCACAAGCAGGCGCCGCGCGCTTAGAGGAGCAAACGAGTCTTGGCCCATTTCTTTCGTGTTTTCGGCATCGGGAGATTGGTAGAATGGCATAGAGTTACTAAATGGGTCTATCTATCTGTAGTGACAAGGAGAAAGACCGGCCGCGATGCGACGTCGCGGCCAACCTTCCCAGACAAAGCGTTTAGAAACTAAATTTCACGGCGAACTGAATCTGCCGCGGGTTATTGACCGCGCGCGGAGTTCCATACAAAGGATTCGGCGACCCTTCCCGGTTGGTGGAAGGTATCGGAGGGCATCCAAAAGCCGCAGGATTCGCGGGGCAGAAATCCGACGCACCGTAGACGGTGTTGAAGAAGCGGATGTTCAAAGTATTGGAGAGATTGAACGCTTCGGCAATCAACTCGAGGCGCTTCTTCTCGCGGAATTGAAAGCTTCGTGCGAGGCGGAGATCGACACTGCGGAAATTGTCTCCCAGGAAAGTATTGCGCGGATCGATCCCGACGCGATCATTATTTCCGAAAATGTCGCCGTTGGCGTCGAAACCGGCAAACTTGGAGAAGCGCTGCGGCGACTGGATTGTCGTGATCAGGCCCAGCAGAAAGTCGCGCGCGAAGATATTCCAGGTGTTGGGCGTCGTCACCGTGCCGTTCAGCACCAGGCGGTTTCGTACGTCGTCGGAAGACAGTGCGCGCTCGGCGCGGAAGTTTTGGCTGTCCTGTGGAATCAACACGAAGCTGGGGTTCGGCCCGTCATCGATGGACTTCGACCACGTGTAACTGATCCCGTAGGAAAAATTCCGGGTCAGCCGCTTATTGATGTTGACCAACAAACCGTCGTACTGCGAGTCCCAGCGTGACGTGGCTTCAAAATAGATGGCAATCGGAAATGTTCGGACGCCGGGCGTAAACGGGCACGCAGGAACGAATGAGCAATAAACGTTCTTCGGTCCCGGACGGCCTTGAGAGTCGTGCAGTGTCACGACGGCCGTCGGGGCAGGCTGATTCACATTAAAGAAACTGCCGAGGTGCACGCCACGAACGTGCAGTCCGCTGATGCTCACCGTTGTGTCCGGAAGCGGTTCAAATTCGACCGCCAAACTCGCCTGGATGCCGTAAGGATTCTTGCTGTCTTGATCGAAGCGTACGACCACGGAGGGGCCGAAGAATCCGCAAACAGCGATCGGCTTGCAGCCTGTGAACGGATTCGTGAACGGATCCGTGGTGTTGTCTGGATAAGCTCCGTCATTCACAAGGCCCTGTAATCCGAGCGCGGTGATCGAAGGTTGACTGGCGAAGGCGAAGAGCTCCGTCTTGGCGTTGAGTCCATTTTCAAATGGGCGGCCAGGATACTTCCCATTGTTGAGCTGCGCGATGTTGCCAGTGCCACCGCAAGACGGCTCCTGGCAGGCGAGCAGGTTGGCAGGCATCATGCCATGAAAGAGCCCAAAACCGGCGCGGACAACCACATGGCCTTTGGTTCCGACGTTATACGCCACACCGACTCTGGGGTCGAAGTTCTTCCATTGTGTGTTCAGCACATTCGAAGGCCAAGTTTCAAACTCCCACCGGATCCCGCCGTTCAGGGTCAGCCGGCTCGTGGCGCGCCACTTATCTTGAAGGTAGAACCCGTCGTAGGTGTGGTTGAGGGTCCCCTCCGCCTGGTTTCGGATGGCGGGAGAGAAACTTGTGCCCTTGTATACCGAAGTGTTCAAGCTTTGTTCGTTGAAATTTGGCGCCTGGAAGCGCTCAAAGAAAATGACGTTGGGATGCTGGCACCCGGCTGGGCCTGGCCCACCGGGATCCCCGGCAGCCGAGACACACTGCGCTCCGACACCGCCGGCCGCACCGTCGTTCCCCAAAAAAGCGCCGAGACTGGGGAAATCTGCCTCGAAAGGATAGAAGAGCGGGAAGGATTCAGTAGTCTTCACAAAATTAAAATTGCCGCCAAAACTGATCGTGTGTTTATCGAGGCTGCGTGTGACATTGTCCACCAGCTCGAAGCGCGACTCGCGGTAAAAGTCTGGATTGCCGCGGTTCACGCCTATCGTGAAGGTATTGGATAACTCCAGGTGAGGTTGCGTTGTTACGGTGGGGAAATCAAAGGAGCGCCGGGCATACTGCACGCGAAGTTCGTTGATGAGCTTGGGGCTGATAACGGAGACAAGCGTGCTGGCAACCGACTGGTCACGATAAAAGTTTTTCTTGAACGCCGAAGGCAGATCGAATCCATCGTTCAAGGGAGATTGGTTGAGCAATCGGCCGTCATTGACGAAATAGCGCACGAATAAGGTCTCATTGTCGCTGAAGCGATGGTCCAGCCGGAGGAAACCGTTATCCGTATCATTGGTGCGGAGAACACTGCCTAGATTCGGCTCGGCCGAAAGTCCGTAGATCGCTTTGACCTCATTGATGGCGTGTATGTTTGCCAGCACCGCGGAATTGTAAAAGGGCGACTCACCGCGCCGCTGTACCTCATAGTTGCCGAAAATAAAGGTCTTGTCCTTCTTAATAGGTCCGCCAATGGACGCCCCGAACTGGTTCTGCCGCAGGACGTGCGCCCCGCTGGCCTGCAAGAGGTTAATGGCATCCAGCACATCGTTTCTGAAGTATTCGTAGAGGGATCCATGCCAGTTGTTGGTTCCGCTCTTGGTAATGATATTGACGATTCCGCCGACGGCCCTTCCAAATTCCGTGGAGTAGTCGGTGTTAATCACGCGGAATTCTTGAACTGATTCCTGGGGCGGAGTGCCGCGCTGAATTCCCGAGGCTGTGGAAATGTCGTCAGCGCCATCCACGGCGATAAAGTTGTAGTGAATGTTCTGCCCCGCGAAAGAAAGCTTGGTGACCGGCTCAACGATTACGTCCGTGCTGCCGGAGGTGGTATCGCCGATGGTTACCGCCGGGGAGAGTAGAGCAAAATCAATGAATTCGCGGCCGTTCACGGGCAGATTGACGATCTGGCGCTCGGTGATGACTGTGCTAACTTCCGTCCTCGTCGGCTCCGCCAATTCCGAGGTGGCTTCCACCTGAACTTTTTGCGTCACTTCGCCAGGCGACAGGGTGAAATCGAGCGCTGCAGCCTGGCCCACCTGCAGTGTGATGTTTTTCGTCTGCGTGGCAAAGCCCGTGAAACTCACGGTGACCTCAAAGTCGCCAGCCGGGATGGCGGGGATGGAATACTCTCCGTTCTCCGACGCTTGCATCGACCGGGAAAACCCGGTCGCGGAATTGCGAACGGCAACGCTGGCCTTGGCAACGCTCCCGCCTGAAGCATCGGTGACTCTTCCAGAAAGTGTCGCGGTCACGGCTTGCCCGGAGGCGTCAGCGGCATAGTAAGTGGTGAGTGCAAGCACACAGACAAACGAACAGAGAAGTAGAACACCTATCTGTTTAGTTCGGTTCATGACACGCCCCCCGGAGAGACAAACACGCGGAACACGGATTTCAATGTTCGACGGTTTATAACAGGCATCGATTAGTGTCAAGCAAGGATCATGAAAGATGGTTCCACCATGGCTCGCCGCCATCACTGCCTGCAAATTTTGTTTAACCCCCGTCTCTGGCTGTGGGAGCCAATGCCTTCGATGCAGGCAAAGCGCGAACCGCTCAGCCCACCTCACTGTGGCCCGGTCTGCGGCAGCGCGCCTGCGCACGCTCGTGCGCGTTCAAGCAGCAGCTCGCGCTCGCGGGCGTTGCGCGTCAGCGAAGCGGCCCGCTCGAACTCCGACAGTGCTTCCGCGAAGCGCCCCACCTTGAAGAGTAAGTCACCGCGCACGCTTGGCAAGAGATGGTAGGCCTTGAGTGACGGCTCCGAGGTAATCTTGTCAATCAGTTCGAGACCAGCTGCCGGACCAAAGGCCATGGCGAGCGCAACCGCCCGGTTTAGTTCCACAATCGGCGACGAGGTGAGCCGAGCCAAAGAGCCGTAGAGCACGGCAATGCGTTGCCAGTCTGTTTCAGCGGCTGAAAGCGCACGAGCATGACATCCGGCGATGGCGGCCTGGAGCGCATACGGTCCGAGGGCGCCAGCGAGATCTTCGGCGAGCTTAAGGGCGGCGAGACCGCGACGGATGAGAAGCTGATCCCAGCGGGCACGGTCCTGCTCCAGGAGAAGGATGGGCTCGCCCGCTGGCCCGACTCGCGCGCGAGCTCTCGAAGCCTGAATTTCCATGAGCGCTACTAGGCCGTGGACCTCTGGCTCTTGCGGAACGAGCTCTGCCAAAATTCGCCCGAGTCGCAGCGCGTCTTCGCAAAGCGCGGGGCGCATCCAGTCCTCGCCAGCGGTGGCCGAATAGCCTTCGTTGAAGATGAGGTAGATGACCTCCAGCACGGACGACAAACGGGCGGCGAGGTCGGGCCCGCGCGGAACCTCAAACGGCACGTGCGCCTCGCTGAGCGTCCGTTTGGCGCGGACGATGCGCTGGGCGACGGTCGGTTCTGCTACCAGAAACGCGCGCGCAATTTCGTCGGTGGTGAGGCCGCCGAGCAAGCGCAACGTGAGGGCAACTCGTCCCTCTGTCGAGAGGACCGGATGACAGGAAATGAAGACGAGGCGAAGAAGGTCGTCGCCGATGTCGTCGTCAAGTGCGGCTTCGAAATCCGGCACAGCTTTCTCCTGGGCTTCGAGTTCGCGGCCAAGTTCCTCATGTTTACGTTCGAGAAGTTTGCTTCGGCGGAACATATCGATCGCCCGGTGCTTCGCGGCCGCCATAAGCCACGCGCCAGGGTTATCCGGGATGCCTGATTGCGGCCATTGCTCGAGCGCGGCCACCAAAGCGTCTTGCGCGAGTTCCTCGGCAAGCCCGACGTCGCGCACCATCCGCGTCAGACCGGCAATGATTCTGGCGGACTCAATCCTCCAAACGGCGTCGATGGTGCAATGAGTATCGGGGGACGTCACGGCTACCCATCACACCATCTTCATTCCGCCGGTGCAAGACCAAGCCGGCCACGGACGCCAGCACCTGCTCAACTCTCCGCGCAATCTTTCTTAGCGCGGGGGAGGCATATCTTCCGGCCCGAAGATTTGGCGAATTTCCGTCTCGCCTTCCCAGCCCGGCCAGTGTTTCTTGTGAAGCTCCATGAAGCGCAACGCACCGTCCAGCGCCTCCTGCTTCGACTTATGCTCAAATATCGCGAACCCGCCCACAACTTCCTTGGCCTCCGCGAAGGGTCCATCGATCGTGTTCACCTGCCCTTTGGTGACTCGGACGTGCGTGCTCATCGTCGTTGGCGCCAGGCCGCCGCTGACCACCATCTTGCCGGACTTCACCGCCTCTTCGGCCAGCTTGCCAATCGCCTCCATCAACTCCTTGGGCGGATTGCCTTGTCCTTCTTTATGCTTGACCAACATCATGAATCGCATTTTCGCTTCTCCTTTTTTCCAGTTGTGGAGCTGGTTTCCGGTTTTTGCGGCTGCCGGCCTAACCTTAGCTCTTTTTCCTGCCACTACTGATGCGTCGAACGAGCCCCGCCAAATTCGACAGCCCTTGCGAAATTTTTTTCCGTCACTTCATCTAATCCCAGAACTCGCCACGCCTACCGTTTCCGTTCCCCTGCTTGCGCGCGCAGCCGCTTCTCCTGCTCTTTCAGTTCGGGGGTCAGCGCCGGCCCGAAGTCCTCCGCCTCAAACACCTGGCGAATCTCAATCTCGCTTTCCCCTTCGTCTCCGCGCGGATTGGGGCACCGCTTCACCCATTCGATGGCCTCCTCCATCGACCTCACCTGCCACAGCCAGAATCCGGCGATCAGCTCTTTGCTCTCGGTGAACGGCCCGTCGATCACCGTCCGGTTCTTTCCCGAAAACCGCACTCGTTTGCCTTTCGCACTGGATTGCAGCCCCTCGGCGGCGAGCAGCACTCCTGCTTTCACCAGTTCTTCGTTGAACTTCCCCATTTCCGCAAGGAGCTTCTCGCTCGGCAGCGCGCCCGCCTCCGACTCCTTGTTCGCTTTGACGATCACCATGCATCGCATTGTTGTCTTCTCCTTTTATCTCGCCCGAAAGCGCAGTTTCCCGGACCGCCCCGACCAAGTAATCCTAACCTCTACTCTAACGTCGAACGGCGGCCAGTGAAATCGACAGTCTTGGAAAGTCTCTTGGAAGTATTTGAGGTGGGTTCGCGAACCAAATCACCGCATTTCATAAGTCGCCAGGCGACGGTTAGCCTGCGAGGATGCCGGCCAGCGGCCAGATAGATGACACAACCTGCGGCAAACGCTGCAAATAAGTTGAGTCGTCGCAAAAATATGCGGGCAGGTGATGCCAGACTGCAAGAATGGCCGGACGCAATATTTGGAAAGCTGCCCACGCAAAGTTGTAGAAAAGTCCGCCTCCTTCCGCCGCCGCATCAACCCGACACCGCAAAATAGCAAGCGCGAAACCCGCGATCATCACTGCCAGTGCCAGTTTGTAAATCCGGGAAAATGTGTGCCTCGCCTTCATGGCCGCCTCCTCTGTAAAGCCTCTGCTTGGCTCTACTTGAATGTCGAATGAGCGGCCATCAGATCGACACGTTCAGCATGCTTTTTTGAAGGCATTTCGTGAGTACCGGCACTGTTTAAGACTGCCCGGCCAAGTCTTTTTTCGGGGCGAATTGTGGCCCATCCAGAGGTTACGAATTCTTGACCCTGATTTGCGGCTTTACTGTCGGCAAGTCATGCTCAGGAGTGGACTCTTGCATTTCTGTTCCCCCTCATTTTCGGCTTGAGAAAAACGTAACTTCTTCTGGACAACTTGCGAACAGAGTGATTTATTTCTTGTGATGAAAATATTGATATCGGGTGCGGGCATCGCCGGGCCGGCTCTTGCCTATTGGCTTTCTCATTACGGATTTACGCCAACCATCGTAGAGACGGCTCCAAAGTTTCGCACTGGTGGTTACATCATCGACTTCTGGGGCGCCGGTTTCGAACTCGCCGGCCGCATGGGAGCTCTGCAGGAAATCAAGGAGAAAGGATATGTCGTCCGCGAGGTAAGAGTTGTCAACCAACGCGGGAAGCGCGTGACAGGATTTCCCGCCGACGTATTCAATCGCATGACTCGGGGCCATTTTGTCAGCGTCCCGCGCGGCGATCTCGCCGCATCCATCTTCGCCAAAATTGACGGCAAGGTCGAAACCATTTTTGGCGATAGCGTGGCACAAATTGAGCAGACCGAAAAATCCGTTCGAGTCAAATTCGAACGCGGAGGCGCACGTGAATTCGATCTCGTGGTGGGAGCAGACGGGCTCCATTCAAGGGTCCGCGAACTCGTTTTTGGCGCACAACACCAATTCGAGAAGGATTTGGGTTACAGAGCAGCGGCCTTCTCCGTCGATGGCTACAGTCCAAGGGATGAACTGATTTATGTGATGTACACGGAACTGGGCCAGCAGGTGGCCCGCTTCGCCATGCGCGGCGGCCGCACCCTGTTTTTGTTCACATTTGCGGATAACGGAATCGTGGAAAGTAAAGACGTCGCCGCGCAAAAGGCGCTCTTGCGCAAGCGTTTCCAAAACAGCGGGTGGGAGTGTCCGCGAATTCTCGAAGCCCTTGATTCTTGCGGCGAATTCTACTTCGATCGCGTAAGCCAAATTCGCATGGATTCCCAGCCGGGTCTGTGGACCCGCGGGCGAGTCACGCTCGTCGGCGATGCGGCGTCGTGCGTATCGCTGCTTGCTGGCCAAGGTTCCGCGTTGGCCCTGATCGCCTCGTATATCCTCGCAGGCGAGCTGCGCCGGGCCAACGGTAATTACGCGGAAGCCTTTCGCAGCTACCAGGAATTGTTCGCGCCTTTCGTGCTGCGCAAGCAAAAAGCGGCCTTGCGTTTTGCCGGTTCCTTTGCACCGAAATCTAAGTTTTCACTCTTCCTGCGCAACCGGATTTTCCAGCTTATGTCCGTCCGCTGGATCGCCGATCTCGCGGTCGGCCGCGATCTCGGTGACCACATCTCGCTCCCTGAGTACTAGAAATCGCGTCGCTCCGTTCCTGCAATTTCCGTTCCTCTCCAATCCCAAACAAATCGATAGTTAGAGGAGAAATACCTGCGGAGGGAATTATTTGATAGGAAGATCGTGAATTGAGGCGACCCGGAAGGCGCCAGGGGACGACGCTTGATTCTTATCGCGCGCCGAGAGCTTTCCGCAACGTCGGGTGCACTTCAATTCCCTCACCGTAGCTTATGAATCCCTGCTTTCGGAACCCATTCATGAATTCGTTAATTCTGGAACGCGTGGTTCCTACCATTTCTGCCAGAACTTTGTCGCTCAGGCGCGGTAGCTCGATGCCCGTCCGGCCGTTCTTCCCCAAATGCACGAGCCGCAACAGCACGTGGGCCAGTCTCTGTTCCGCAGTGCAGGTCAGCAGATCTGCCACGTGATCCCGATAGTTCTTAATGTTCGAAAGGAGATGGCTCAGCAAAGAAATGGAAGTCTTATTCTTTTTGCGAAGCATCTGGCGCATCTTTGCCTTTTTGATGGTACGGATAGAACTCGCAGTCAAAGCGACGGCGAGTTCCATCCGTGAGGGATAGTCTGCCAGGCAAAGCTCGCCAAAAAAATCACCCACTCCCAGGATTGCGGTAACTGCTGCTGGTCGCTTGTTCCTTCGGGTCAGCAGACGTACCCCTCCTTTCTGAATGTAGAAAAGCGTCTCGGCAGGATCACCTTGCCTGTAGATGTTTTGTTTTTCTCGAAAGTTGGAAACCTCGCCGCCCAGGCAAGCTCCCGAAGAAAAGTCTCCTAGGGGGGATGCTTTGTGGTTCTCGCGCTTCATAAGTTCCTCCCCCCCTAAGCAAAGTGTTTCGGGATGCGAAGCCCAAACCCTCCCGAGGGCCTTGAGTGTAAGGAACGTGAAAACGTTTGTCTGTTCAGAATGGTACAACCAGTAGCTGGACCCAAATCCGGTCCGCTTAGGATAGAGAGACTTGGTCGCGCCGCGGGGAATCCGAGTCTCGCCTACTCGCGCAGGACACCACTAGGATGCGAACTAACCAATCGAACTGACCCGCTTGTCTGTAAACGCGCCAACACAGGAGTGAAGTACTGCTTCATATCTCCGGTCACGCTACTACACGGGCCAGTGAACTGAGAGGTCACGACTTCCCACAACCAGCCGTCTGAGCCGGGCTGCTCTCCGGTTAGCCCGTCATCCGCTCGCAATCGTCGGGCTCTCCACCTTCCGCACCGAGTTTTGCGGTGCTATTTGCCTGCTGGAGAGTGTTCCACTCAGGTGCCTCGCACCAATTCCAGCACCGTGATTTCCGGTCTGGCGCCGAAGCGGATTGGGAAGCCAGTGGTGCCGATGCCGCGGTTCACGTAGAGTTGGCTTCCGGATTTTTCATACCATCCGCTGACATAGGGCGTCTCAAAGCGGGCGAGGGAGAGGCCGCGATAGAGGAACGCGAGCGACATCTGGCCACCGTGCAGGTGGCCAGAAAGCATCAAGTCTATGCCGAGTTCGGCTGCGCGATCGAAGGCGTTGGGGTTGTGACTCAGGAGAATGTTGACCATTTCCGGCTGCACCAGCTTCTCGTTGCCCTCCATATACCGGTCAACCAGGTGCCCGTCATGATCACTCGAGAATCGCGCTTGCTGATAGTCAATGCCAATCAAATTCATCGTTTCGCCGTGCGATTGAACGGGTACTCGCTCCTGACGCAAGATGCGGATCTGCTCGCTTGCAAAAAGGCGAGTAATCGACTCTTCGGTTTCGGTCATGAACTCGTGGTTGCCCAGGCAGCCGAAAACGCCGTAGGGCGCGCGAAGACTCCCGAGGATATGAACCACTTCTCCTTGCGCCTCCGGATCATCGGCAAGGAAATCGCCGGTCAGCGCGATCAAGTCGGCTTTCAACTCGTTCGTGATCTTGACGTAACGCTGAACCTGGTCCCCGGTCATAAACGGGCTGATGTGGACGTCGGAAAGCAGTGCGATGCGAAAGCCCTCGAAAGCTTTGGGCAGGCGCGTCAGGATGATACGCCGACGGGTGATTTCCATGTCCAGTCGGCCGTAAAGCAGCCCATAGGCGGACGCGACGAACGGTGTGGCGCTCAGCGCAATGGCGGTCTGCTCGAGGAAGCGGCGGCGACCGGGCGAGGGTGGGTCAAGAGCGATAGCGCCAGTCGCAGAAGTCGCGGTCTGGACTGCCGCAGCATCGCGCGCTTTTCGGTAAAGCCACACTGCGGCGCGGACCGCACGGTCCACGGTCGTGAATATCATGATTAGCAGGAGGCCTGTCAGCGACCCCACAAGCCACCAGGAGAGAGGCGCGACGAACAGAATGCTGCGCAGCGTTAACGTGGTGGGGGCGTGCGTACCGTTCTCGCTGGTGCTGTGCCAGGGAACCATGACACCACCGAAGAACAGCAGGCAAGTGCCGATGACGATGAACTTTAGCACGGTGCGCCCCCGCTTGCCTGGGATGAACCGCTCCCCAATTTCAATGAGGCGTCGTAGCCAGAAAAGCTGGCTGGCGATAATGATCAAAAGGGCGGCGATAGGTATCAGCCGGTCGATCAGCGCTTCCATGATTCGAACCCCGTCGGTGAAACCCGCCACAACTGCATAAGCTGGCAGCAATCATATCTTTGGGGGCCGCTGCGGGAAAGAGTCCAAGGATCGCGAACGCATTGTCGGCTATGCGGAAGTTATCCCGAAACCGCGTTCGAGCCTGCAATCGAAGCAGAATGGCGCTGTACTTGATTAACGCGTAATCGGACAACAGGCGCGCCCGGTCGAGCACAAGTCGAGTGATGCGATATACCGGTTCTCGGCGTGCTTGGCCGAACAGGATTTCGTGCGATTGCCCGCCTTGAATAGCTGGAGTAAACTCCGAGGCGAGTGGCGGATACTTCCTCCATTGTCGGCCGGACCATTTCTCACTACACCGTCCTCGAAAAACTCGGCGGCGGCGGTATGGGCGTCGTCTATAAGGCCGAGGACACCCGCCTGGGCCGCCACGTCGCGTTGAAGTTTCTTCCCGATGACATTTCCCAGGATCCGCAGGCCATCGACCGATTCCGCCGCGAAGCACGCGCTGCATCCTCCTTAAATCACCCGAATATCTGCACCATTTACGACATCGAAGAATTTGCAGGGCGCCCGTTTATCGCCATGGAGTTGCTGGAGGGCCAGACTCTGAAACACCGCATAACCAGCAAGTCTATCGAGGCAGACGAACTCCTGGAGATCGCCATTCAGATTGCCGGCGGCCTGGAAGCTGCGCACGCCAAAGGTGTCGTTCACAGAGATATCAAGCCCGCCAACATTTTCCTGGTTGATCGCGGCCCGGCAAAAATACTGGACTTCGGTTTGGCCAAGTTCGCCGCCTTTCGTCAGGCCCCGGCCGAGTCCCCTGGTGAGCCGTCCATGGCCACTCACAGACACGTGCTGGACGATGCTTTCATCACCAGCCCCGGTAGTTCCCTTGGCACCGTCGCGTACATGTCCCCCGAACAAGCCCGAGGCGAAGAGTTGGACGCCCGCTCGGACTTATTTTCGCTGGGCGTGGTTCTTTTTGAAATGGGCACCGGTAAGGTTCCCTTTGGCGGCGCAGCGGTTGGTTTGGTCTTTAACGGGATTCTGAATTCCCCGGCGCCCCCCGCGCGGAAATTGAATCCGAAGTTGCCCCCGGCTCTCGAAAATATTCTCGGGAAGGCGCTCGAAAAAGATATCGCGCTGCGTTACCAGTCAGCCGCGGAACTGCGGGCGGACTTGAAGAGGTTGAAGCGCGATTTGGATTCTGGCCGCACGACCGCGGCCGTTGTAATTCCTGGAACCCACGCGCCTCGCCTCTCAAGATCCTGGGCCATCGCGGCGGGTGGCGCCCTCCTCGGTCTCGCCGCAATTCTCGGGTTCCTGCTGACGCGTCCGGCCACGCCGCCCCGCATTCTGCGAACCGTTCAACTCACTAACACCAATCGCCCCAAATCAGGCGTAGTCACGGACGGTTCCCGGCTCTATTTCATGGAAGGTCAATCGCAGCTTTCGCAAACCTCAGTGACGGGCGGCGAGACGTTTCCCATACCGACTTCCTTGGAAGATACCGGCTTCGCCAACGTGTTCGATATTTCGCCGGATCATTCGGCGCTCTTGATGAATACGGCCCGAGGCACCTCTCTCGACGGCCCTCTCTGGAGCGTGCCTGTGCTCGGCGGCTCGCCTCGCCGCCTGGGCGACCTCGAGGGTCACGCTGGTGCTTGGTCTCCGGACGGAAAGAGGATCGCCTTTTGCAAGGGCAATGACATCTTCCTCGCGAGCAGCGATGGCGGCGACCCGCGCCGGCTTCTGACCACGGCTGGAACTTCCAGCGATCTGCGCTGGTCGCCGGACGGGTCGATTTTGCGCTTTACGGTGAACGATCCCAAAACCAATAACCGCGCCATCTGGCAAGCCTCCGCGGACGGCCGTAATCTTCACCCCCTCCTTCCTGGCTGGAGCAGCACGCCGAACGAATGCTGCGGCAACTGGACACTCGACGGAAGATATTTCGTCTTCCAGGCGCGCCGCGATGAAACTGCCGACATCTGGGCTATCAGAGAAAATGCCGGTCTTTTTCACTGGTCTCCGGGGAAGCCCGTACAGTTGACGACTGGGCCGATGAATGTAGGCAATCCCGTCCCAAGCCGTGACGGCAGGAAACTTTTCGTTCAAGGCTGGCAACCCCGCGGTGAATTGGTCCGCTACAATGCCAAGTCCGGACAATTCACCTCTTATCTTTCGGGAATCTCAGCCATGGGCCTCGACTTTTCTCGTGATGGACAGTGGGTCGCCTACAATGACGACACGGATGGCACCATGTGGCGGAGTAAGATCGACGGCACACAAAAGCTTCAACTTGTCTTCCCGCCCATGCTGGCTTACTTGCCCAAATGGTCTCCGGACGGAAAGCAGATCGCCTTCTTTGGCCATCCGCCCGGCGAACCTTTTCACCTCTATTTGATTCCCGCGGAGGGCGGCTCTCCTGAACTCCTCTATCGCGCTTCGACCAACTCCGCCGATCCCAACTGGTCGCCCGACGGCAAGTCGCTGGTTTTCGGAGAAAATTCACTCAACAATCAGGGCTCGGCCGTCTATGTCCTCGATCTGAAAACACGAAACGTCTCGAAGCTCCCCGGATCGGATGGTCTGTATTCTCCACGCTGGTCTCCGGATGGACGCTGCATCGCGGCGATTCCTCTGGATTCGCTCAAACTCATGCTCTTCGATATCACGACTCAGAAATGGTCTGAGCTCGCCAGCATTTTTGTGGCTTTCCCCACTTGGTCCCCGGACGGACGCTATCTGTATTTTGACGGAATTCTCGATAATCAAGAGGGCTACTTCCGCGTTCGAATCGCCGACCGCAAACTGGAGCGCCTCTTCAGCCTCAAAGGATTTCAAGCTGCCGGAGGAGCCTTCGGAAATTGGAGCGGCCTGGGGCCGGACGAGACTCCGCTCTTTGTCCGCGACGCCAGCATCCAGGAAATCTACGCTCTGGACTGGCAGACTCCCTAAGCTGCCGCGCGCCGCGGCTCTTCGAGAAGGCTTGCGCTGGCTCAACCCATTCGAGAGACTAGCTTGCACACATGAAACCGCGATTGCAGGTCATGAAATTCGGCGGCACGTCCGTGGGCGATGCGTCGCGCATCGCGAGGACGGCGCAGATTATTGCGCAAGGAGCAAGAGCGGGAGCATGCGTTGCCGTTGTTTCCGCGATGAGCGGAGTGACCAACCGCCTCATCGAAGCCGCGCAGCGCGCCGGATCTGGCGACAAAGATCAGGGAGCAACCGTTCTCGATGCGCTTCGAAAGCAGCATGAAGATGCGCTGGCGGGTCTGGTCGGAAAAGAAAATTCGCGGAACGAGATCGCGGAAGAGATGGAGGAAGTGCTTGCAGAGGGGAGCCGGCTGTTTGAAGGCACGGCGCTATTGCGAGAGCTGACGCCGCGAACTCTGGATGCGATCTCAAGTCTCGGAGAGCGGCTTTCCGCGCCGCTGGTGGCCGGTGCAGTTCGGGAGCTTGGTTTGCAGAGCGAGGCCGTGGATGCGACAGAAGTGATCATCACCGATGCGTTCCACGGAGGCGCGGAACCTTTGATGGACCGGACCAGGGAAGAATGCGAAGTGCGGTTGCGTCCGATGCTTGAAAAAGGAATCGTGCCGGTCGTGACAGGATTCATCGGGGCGAGCACGGAAGGAAAACTGACCACGCTGGGGCGGGGCGGGTCTGATTATTCAGCGACGATTCTGGGCGCGGCGCTGAACGCGGACGAAGTAATTATCTGGACGGACGTGGACGGAGTGTTGACGGCGGACCCGCGATTGGTGCCCGAAGCGAGAACGATTCCGGTGATTTCGTACCGCGAAGCCGCGGAGCTGGCTTTTTTCGGCGCGAAAGTGCTGCACCCAAAAACGCTGAAGCCAGTGATGCAGGCCTCGATCCCGGTATGGATTCGCAACAGTTTTTTTCCGGAAAGGCCGGGAACGAAAATTACGCCGGAGGGCCGCAGCATCGGCGGTGGCGTGAAAGCGCTGACGGCGATACAGGATGTGGCGCTGATCAGCGTGGGCGGGCCGGGGATTGTGGGGCTGCCGGACGTGGTCGGGAGGACGTTTTCGACGACGGCCGAAGTGCGCGCGAACGTGCTGCTGATTTCACAGTCGTCTTCGCAGAACGATATCTGTTTCATCGTGTCCGCAGCCGATGCGCAGCGGACAGTGGATGCGCTTCGGAGAGAGTTTGCGCAGGACTTGGCGCATGAAAAAGTCGAGCACATTACGGTCGATACGAACATCGCGATCGTGGCGGTGGTGGGCGAAAACATGCGCGGCACGCGGGGAGTCGCGGGCAAGACGTTTAACGCGCTGGGCCGCGAAAATGTGAACCTGATTGCGATCGCGCAGGGCTCCTCGGAATCGAACATTTCCTTCGTGGTGGAAGAAAAGGCGATGAAGACAGCGTTAATCACCACGCATCGGGAGTTTGGACTGGGCGAGGCGGCGAACTAAGCGAATTTCCAAACTCGCAAGATCCATTAACATACAAATTTTGTCGAGAGATATCCGGATCGCATGTGAGCCGAGCGGAGAAGCACACTGTCCATTAATTCGGTTTTTCGTCATCGGGCGGAATCTTGGTAATTTCGCTGATGTCGGTGATGTCGCCGATGGCGCGAGGGGGGCTGCCGGGATCTTTGACGAGACCTTCGAGTGTGGTTTTTGCATGTTCATCGACGGCGCCGACGGCGGCCACCAAACAGGAATAGAGAAAGGCTTTGATGCCCGAGCGGAATTGCTCGGTGGACTGTTCCGTGGCGCGCGTAACGTCGTCGATCATGGCACGGCGGCGGGAGTCGCAAGCGGAGCGATTTTCCGAATCGAGAGCGGAGAGCGCGGAGCGGACACGTTCCGTGGTTTCCGTGATGGCCAGATCGACTTGGACTTCGGCCTGGCGGCGGAACTCCTCGAGGGTGCTTCCCGAGGCGCTGTGCAGAAGCGCGCGGGACTCCGCCACACGGGCGTCCAATTGAGCCGCGGCTTCGCGGATGACCATACGCGTGGACTCCATCACGCGAACCAACTGGCGATCGGAGATGCGGTCGGCGGCAGCCTCGAATTGTTCGGTGGCCTGGCCTAAGGATTCGTCCAAACGGCCGCGCGTTCGCGGTTCGATTTCGCGCGTGGCTTTTTCTATAAAAGTTTGTGTTTCGCCCAGATGGCGCTGCGTATCGCTGGCTAGTTTTTCGAGGCGCTGGGCAATTTCTTCGGCCTGGGCGCGATAGGCGCTGTGCTGTTCTTCCCAGTGGCTTTGCACTTCTCCGAGGCGCGATTCGAGATGGCCGAGAATTTCCTCGCGAGACGCGCGCATGAGCGATTCAAAGCGCTGCTCGGAGAATTCATGCAATTGGCGGAGATTGTGTTCGCGAACGCCTTCGATGCGCGCGAGAGCTTCGTTGATGGCTTCGTCGAGGTGAGTGGCGAGCGCGTTCTGAACTACTTTTTCGGCGGCGGCTTGCAATTTGCCCTGCATGGCGGCGACTAACTGGTCGATGGTGATGGCGACGCGCTCGGGTTTGGCGGCAGAAGACTCTTTGGGCGGGGCAGCGCTGGGGGAGCCAGGTTGGGGCGACGGGAATGCGTTGACCTGGCTGGCCTGTGCTTCGATTGCGCCTGGCGAGGAGGTGGGAGGAAGCATTGCCGGCGGCGCGGGCGGTTCGAGCGCGGGAGCGACGGCGGTTGCCAAGCCCGCGGAAGAAACGCTCCCGCCCAGCAAACGATTCCAATCCGAAGGTGGCGGAGAAACATTCCAAATATTCGCAGGAGATTCGAGCTCGACGCCGACCTGAAAGAGTTCACGGGGACTCGCGGGAGGATGCACGGATTTTACAAAAGCGCGAATGACGGGTGAGATGGTTTCGCCATCCGGCTGGAGCAGCCGAAGGCCGACGGAGGCACCAATGGGATATTCATGGCGCGAAGGATAGCGGCAGCCATGAAGATTGAAGCTGACCGTGGCGGTTTTCTCCTGGAAGGACAAGCCGGTTTTGGTTTGGCCGAGCACGACGAGAGGAACGGTGCGGTCGATGCGCGTGCTGCGGCGGCCTTCAAGTCCAGAGAGAGAATGAAGATGATCAGGGGGAACGGCTAAGCTCACTTCCATCCTCCGAGTTCCTGGTGGGAAGCCTACCACCGACGGGGCGGGGCGCAAAAGGAATGTTGGTGGAGGAGCAGTGAGCAGTGGATAGAGGCAACGAAAGAGCGAAAATCGAAGATAGGAAAACGAAATTCTTTGGCTTGAAAGATGTGACCCCGGGTGTTTTTTGTAAGAGTGGCAAACACAGGACTTATGCTTGACGCGGCTCGTAAGAGTGGCAAATGCGAGACTTAAAGTAGCTGGTTTTTCAGGTCTTTGCAGAAGGCTTGTAAGAGTGGCAGGGAAAGGAGTTAGAGGAGCAGTGGCGAGCGATGAGCGGCTCGCGGCGAGATCCGAGGCGGAGAATCTTTGGAAGGAGCGTGGTGGGTTGACCTGCGAGCGGAACATGTGGAATGATAGCAAGGAAATGGATTACTGTCAAGGTACAGTACCTGGGTACTTATCATTCGAATGAGACGCGGGGAAGTTGAGGAGCTAGAAGGAGTTGGCGGGAATTTTGTAGTTTGATGAGACGCGGACGGGAAGTGAATCGTGGGTGGGGAGTAGTGAGTAGTTCCGGGTTCGGCGGAGATCTGAGTTTACAGCTGACAGCTCACGGTTCAGGCAGGAACAGAATCTGCGCACGCGAGACGGGAGAAGCCCGGCCATCCCGGTTGAGGAGGGAGTGGGCAGGGATGTCGAAGGACCGGGAGGGAAAGGTTCAAAGGACCCAGGTGCGAGCGGCGGCACCTGGGGCATCCCAAAAAGGCGAGAGTGAGAAAGAAGAGTGACCCACCGTTTGCAAGAAACAAAACCGCAAACGGTAAGGCACCCAAGAGTTAACGAACTGTCACCCGTCCTATACTTCCGTCTCGGCAAAGGTGGGAAAGAATCGGTAAATGCCCTCGTATTTCTTAATGTCAGTTGGGGGAACTTTGGGTACCGTCAATTTCCTGCCTTTGGCTCTCGGGAGCTGGCGGTCAAGGTGTCGGATCTCTCTGTACGTCAATTTGGGAACCTCGAGAAGGCAGGGCTTGCTATCACGTCTTAAGCTGGAACGGAGGAAGTCAAGCCGATCAAAGCCACACTTCGCAACGAGCGGCTCCTGACCTCGTTCAAAAAGCAGTCCTCCAATAGTCGACATCCGGTCGCCGTCCCTGTAACAGAAATCGAACAACTGCTTATACTCAATCTTGTT
>DATLVZ010000101.1:0-34356 GCA_035576885.1 Candidatus Acidiferrum sp.
ACATCCATAGCCACGTGCGCAAAAGGCAGAAGTCCGATTTCGGGCATCGCACCTCCTGCTCCATTAGAAAACACCATCACCGTTCCCTCGTCCTCATGGAAAATCAGCCTTGGTGCCAAGGATGTAAACAGAGCCACTTAACCAACTTTGAGAACTCCAAAATCTTGCCAGACTTGCCATTTGGAACCTTCGCGGCTAGCTCCTGGTGGTTTGGCAGCGTGAACCCCGCGTCTCGCGCCGAAGCCACCACGGCTTTCAGGATATTCACATAGCCGCGAATTCGCCGGCGCCAGCGAGGAAATATGATCAACGAAATCTTTCATGGCAAGGTTGGTGACGTCGGCCAGATACCGCTCACCGAAGAAGGGATACATCCACTTGTCCAGGGCGTATCGCCGTGTGTCGATGGTCGTCCGAGCAAGCCGCGTTCTGCGAACTGACGATCGGGATCAGATCCGATGCCAGGAGGTCAAGAGTGCCTACGCTTGTCCAGAGGAATCTCGTCGTAGTCGATCAATGCTGAATGGGAATTCTGTGCAACTGGCTAGTAGAAAGGCTCCGCCACTCGCGGAGAATACTGAGAAGTCCAGAGGGGCCTTAATCCCCAGAGCTCCAGCCATCGTAATTGCGAACAATAGAAGCAACACTCCACTTAGCAGAGCCGCGGTCCGCGTCTGCCATCCCATCAGCAGCAGAAAACCAAGAAAGGTTTCTGCGCAGGTCGAGACAATGGCTAGGGTCTTAATCGTCCCTCTCGGTAAGAACCAATTGAGCTGTCCGGTATAAGCCACGAATCTGGCGAAAGTTCCCCACGCCACATGATGCTCGCCAAAGGATCCCCAGAACCCAAATCGATCCCCAACCGCAGACAAGAAAGAGAAACCAAGTGCAAAACGCAGGAATACAGAACTGAAAGCCACCAGAACCGCGGAAACAGGATATTTATTAGTTGATCGAAACTTAAACACAAGAATTACCCTTCGAACTGCGTCAATCATTCTGTACGCCGAGAATCCCGCGAACTGGTCAAGCCCGTTTGCTTCGCGAAAACACAGTCAACATGAGACGTTCGATGTTAGTACCAGAATTACGCTCCTGGAATGAAAATAGGAGCATCTTTGTCATTTATCAGGAACACCAGAAACTTGGCCGGTGTTGTCTTGCTCGGGTTGCGACCGATTGTATGAATGTCGTTAGGGCTCTCATGAGAGGTCTGTCCAGGACCAAGCGTGACAGGCTCCTCGCCTCTTACACCGATAACGACCGAGCCTTCCAGAACGGAGATGAATCCTTTTGCAGTGCCTGCGTTGAGTAAGAACAGTCCGAAGAAAAGCTGGAAGTTCAGTCGATCTTTGTTTTTAGGAGGGGGTAATATTGAACCCAGACCATGTCCGTTTTGGCGACGAACGCTACATGGCATGAGGCGCATTCTTGACTGGTACTCTCCTTGGCAACCGCTTCATATGGCGGGGCATGGTGGCCGAAGGTGAAAAATCCCCAATCGTTCGTACCGGCAAAGCGCTTGCTGTCCTTCACCATCACGTCGAGACCGCTCAGCGAACCAGGGAAATACCCGCGCCCTGAAGCCGAGTCAGTCGACCCGTCGGAGTGCCCGCCCCCCTGTACCAGCGCCAGTTCCTTGACCATTACAGTGCCTTCCGGAAACTTCCCGTTTTCCTGGTAATAGCGAAAGTTCTCCTTTGCGATATACACGCTGTGGAATTCGGGGAACGGGGCATGGCCGTCATTAAGCCCGTTGGGCGTAATCGGTCCTCCGATGAAAACCCATGATCGGAAGCCCGACGGCAAAACTAGACTCCCGTCCTTTGTGAATACCGGCCTTGTGTCACCGGACTGTGGGCTCACCCCTATCGCCGCCATCAACAAAACACCGATCGCAAATCTTGCCACGTAAGCCATCATCGACTCGCTTTCTAACTCGGCATCGCCGCGTCGAGCTACTTGGTTTTGTCGCCGTCGCGGAGAATTGGATAGAACTGGACCCAGGTCATGTCTGTCTTGGCGACATAGGCTATATGACAGCCGGCGCACTCGGCTACGGAGGCTTCCTTAGCCCACGGAGAATAAGGAAGTGGGTGATGCCCGAAGTTGAAGAAGCCCCATCCGTTCGTTGCAGCAAATCTCTTGCTGTCTTTTACGGTGACATCCATGCCGTTGAATTCGCCGTTGAATTATCCTCTACCTGACGGTTCGGTGCGCGAACCGTCGGGAAAGGTCGGATTGAGAACGCGCGTAAGTTCCTTGACGAAGACCGTTCCCTCGGGAAAGACTCCGGTCTTGAGGTACACGTCTAGATTTTTCTCTTCGACGTAGACGTGGTGGTATTCGGGGAAATTGGCTTTGCCGTTGTTGAGGGCATTGGGTGTTAAGGGCGCGCCGACAAAGGCCCAGTGACGATAGCCTTCCGGCAGCTTCAACTTCCCATCGGCGTCAAATACAGCCGTCGCCAGCGGAGCGGCCGCAACCCGGCGTGAATAACGGGGCAATAAGCTCGCGGCAACTACACCCAATCCTAAAATCAGTACAGCGATAATTCTCCGCATTGCACAACCTCCTTGGTAGCGTTTCGAAGCTGACTTTCGGCGCACAGTTTTCCTCACTTTGAGGCGAGGACTGGGTAACCTTGGACGTAGATCCAATCCTTCGACCGCGCGGGAATGTGGCATCCCAGGCAATCCTTCTTGTAATCAGTTGCCACCTGCTTATCAGGCGCGTCGGACTTAAATAGTGCCCATCCCCATCCGTCTCCCCAGAGTGGATTGTCTTTATAGCGCCCCTTTTCGTCCTTGATCAATACGAACCAGACTTTCGTCCCCGAGGCCCAATGCGCGTCGCCTGTGGTCATCTGTGCGTGATCCGTGCCGAACACTTCCTTGACCAGGACTGTACCGTCCGGGAACTTCCCAGTTCTGCGGTACGCCTCCGCCGTACCGGGCGACGCGTACGTCATGTGCATCTGATTTCCCTTGGGGTCGAGGACCGTATAGGCGCCCAAGGACTGGTAGGTATCGCGAACGTCCGCTGGCTTGCGAATGTTTCCGCTCTTGTCGACCAGCGCATATCCATTGGGGCCGCTCTTGCTTTGTGACCGGACTTCCGTATATCCGACCAGCATGCAGAGCGAAAAGCCAATCAGGGGTATGACCAAACGCATAACGATTCCTCCGGGGGCCCGGTTTGAATCTACGGGGCCCAAATTAGCGATGGCGGCCATACTTATTGGTATGCCGACCGCACTTTCGGCCGCATCGCTCTTCAATTTCGAAGTCATTCATGCAAATGCCGGGCCAAAGAGAGGTGCGTTGCATCTATCGCGAATGTTGGCTGTTACGGAAAAGTCGGAGCTCCCCACTGTCAACGCGGCGCCAGACAGTGTTCGGCGGGGTCAACATGTTGACAGCATCATGTCAGCGAAGAACCGAGAGATGAGGCAAGCAAGATAGAAAACGGGGCGTCCACTCTGATGGAAATTGATTTGCTAGTAAAACAGACGCAACGAAAATTCGCCCGCAGAATAAGTGAGGGTAAAACAATGAGGAGAGCAATGCGACCGCTATCCTTAGGCCTGGTATCGACGGCAATAGCATTAGGGGTGTCGGCCGGGCCTGCACAGAATGGCGCCGACGTGAAAGTTGTCTTCGAGCGCGCCATCCCGAATATCGAAGGAAAGAGCATGGTTGCCGTCATCGTGAGCTATCCGCCTGGCGGCAGATCGGCGGCCCATCACCATGCCCTGTCAGCATTCATCTACGCTCACGTTCTGTCAGGTGCCATTCGAAGCCAGGTTGACGATGAGCCGGAAAAGGTCTACCACGTCGGCGAAGGCTTCTACGAGGTGCCCGGCGCGCATCACAGGATCAGTCAGAATGCGAGTGACAGGGATCCTGCGAGCCTGTTGGCTATCTTTGTCGTCGATTCCAAAGACACCCAGCTGACTATACCGGACAAGAAGTAAGGATCGCGATGAATGGCCTGACGATAGCGTAAGCGCTTGGAATGGCTATGAGCGACCTTACAAAGCAAAGAGGACCAGGGTGATTCCAGAAGCATCCCGTCCGGCTGCAGTACCGGATGCGGGATGCTCCAGACGGGAATCGAAACCGGCAAGCATGACCAACTGGCATCGGGATAACGCGGCGCGTGTTTTCCTCCATGATTTATGAGTTCACAGCAGACTTGCGGGCCTGGAAGAGCGAGAGCAACAGTGCTCCTGCCGATGCGGAAAATACGGAATAGTCCAGCGGCGACTTGATACCAAAAGAAATCGCCATGGCCGTACCGAACAAGAGGAGCAAGATGGCGCTGCCTAGAGCGACCCAGCGTGGCCAGATACCAAGAATCAGCAGGATGCCGAGGGTGGTTTCAGCAGCGGTGGCCGCCCACGCGAGAAAAGGGACGCTGAACGCCGGCATAAAGGAATTTACTTGAGCCACGTAGCGCGTAAAGTTGGCGAAGTTTCCCCAGCTTGCGTTCTTGCCCCAGAGACCAAAACGGTCGGCGACGGGAGAGAGAAAAGCGGAGCCCAGCGCGATTCGAACGTATAGAATTCCCAGCCTCTCCCAGGGCGCAGTGCACGGGCCTTTTGCCTCGTTCGTCTGCAAAGCTTCCGAACCTGTCGAGAGTAGTTGGCTCATTTATTGATTGCCTCCAGCTCCCTCACCTCACCGAAGCGATAGACGGGTTGTTGCGCACGTCCCACCCGCCGCCGAGGGCGCGGAAGGTGCGCACTGCAGCGCGGGCCGCACCCGCTCGGGTGTTCTCCACATCATCTTGCGCAACAAGGAGTTGACGATCCGCGTCCAGGACGTCGGTCAGCGGGATTGCGCCGGCCTTGTAGGCGCGCTCAGAAAGATCGCGGGCTCGCGTAAGAGAGGCGACTTCACCTTGCAAGTCCTGCAGACGCACTTGTGTTTGCGCAAGTTCCATCAATGCATTCTCGATATCCTCCGTAGCTCTCAAGGCCGCCTGCCGATACTCTGCAAGCGCTTCAGCATAGGCTCCGCGCGACTGGGCGACCTCAGCTGCAACCTTTCCAAAATCGAACAGGCGCCACCGCAGCGCTCCCGTCCCAATGGACTGGAACGCCTTTCCATTGAAGAGAGTGCCCCCGTTGGTGCTGTCGAAACCAAGGGCCCCGGAAAGCGAAACCTTCGGGTAGTAGTCCGAAATCGCAACGCCGATTCGCTCGTTCGACGCGGCAAGCCGGCGCTCGGCTGCAATGATGTCGGGCCGGCGGCGTAAGACGTCGAGAGGCTGGTCGGCGCCACCAATCGCTGGAATTCCGGGAATCGTGCCCGGCTTGGAGAGCTCTTCTGCATATGTCCCGGGCTGAGCACCCATGAGGACATCGAGACGGTTCAGTTGGGCTTCGAGGGCTACACGCAAGGAGGGCACGGTTGACTTCGCCTGTTTTAGAAGGGCCTCCGCTTGGGCGATCTCTCGATCGTCCGCCACTCCCACCCGTCGACGAACCTCGACCAACTCGAGGAGATGTGTATCAGTGTCGATGAGTTGCTGCGCCACGGCAAGCCGTGCCTGAAACTCTCTTACCTGAAGATATGCGTCCGCCGCCTCGGCAGCGACAGTGATCCGAGTTCCAACCTGGTCGGCCTGCGCAGCTTGGAGTTCGTCAGCGGCCGCAGCTTTGCCGCGGCGCAGCCCTCCGGCAAGATCGATTTCCCAACTCGCGGCGGCTCCAACCGTATACTCTCGCTGATCGCGTCTGTAGCCTGGAGAACCATTCGCGGCAGAACCAAACGTATTCGCAATGCTCTGGTGCACGGCTGTGCCCGTCGCCTCCAAATCGGCCGTCGGCAATAGTCGCGCGCCCGCCGCTGTCGCTGCTGCTCGCGCTTGCCGGACACGAGCAAAGGCGGCGGCAAGATCAAGGTTCTGCTCCAGAGCGCGCTGCACCACCGTCACGAGCATGGGATCGTCGAAACCCGTCCACCAAGTGTCGAGAGGCGGGGCCGAAAATTCCGGCTTCGTCGCGCTGACCGCGGCAAGATTATGAAATGGAGCGAGATTGGTAGTGGGCTTCACATAGCGTGGACCTACCGCACAACCACCTGCAATTAGGCTGAAGGCAAGAACGATCGCCGTGGCTTTTAGTGCGGCTTGACCCAATGCGCGTTCCTTACGGTTACGGCCGAAATTGCGGATGAAAGTGTAAAAGGCGGGGGTGAAAAGAAGACCGAAGCCTGTCACCCCGAGCATCCCGAACAGCACGGCGGTACCCAGTGACCGCCGCATTTCGCCACCCGCGCCGGTAGCTACCGCAAGCGGCGCAACCCCCAGGATGAACGCGAAGGACGTCATCAAAATAGGGCGGAGGCGTGTGCGCGCGGCATGCACAGCTGCCTCCGCGGCAGTTGCACCGCCTTCTTCCTTCTGTCGCGCGAATTCGACAATCAGGATCGCGTTTTTCGCGGCCAGGCCTACAAGTACGACGAAACCGATCTGCGCCAGGATGTCGATCGGCAAGCCTCGTGCGAGCAGGCCGCTCACCGATGCGAGCAGGCACATCGGCACGATTAGAACGATTGCTATCGGCAACTTCCAACTTTCGTAGTGCGCCACGAGCACGAGGAAGACGAAGAGAGCGGCTGCGCCGAAGACAACGAGTGTGGGAGTTCCATGTTGCTGCTCTTGGAAGGAGAGATCCGTCCACTCAAACCCGATTCCTTGCGGGAGAACCTGATGGGCAAGCTCCTCCATCCGGAGCAGCGCGGTGCCAGAGGCGACACCCGGAGCCGCTACACCTTGCACTTCCGCGGCTGGAAAAAGGTTGTAGCGCGGTACACGATACGGGATCGTATTGTCCTTCAGCTGTGCCACCGTTCCGATCGGTACCATTTCACCGGAGGCGTTGCGTACTTTCAGTTGCATGATGTCCGGCTGGTTGCGTCTGTATTGACCGTCGGCTTGGACGATCACTTCGTACGTCCGGCCCAGTAAGTTGAAATCGTTCACGTATTGGGAGCCGAGATAGACTTGCAGAGTCGAAAACACGTCGGTCGGCGTGACTCCAACCTTCTGCGCTTTCACGCGATCGATGTCCGCGTAGACTGAGGGCGATCCGGTGTTAAATAACGTGAATGCGCCAGCGAAATGCGGATCCTTGTTCGCAGCAGCGACGAGATCATTCGCCGCCCGCACAAGCGCCTCCGAACCAAGCCCGGCACGGTCCTCCAGCATCATCTTGAAACCACCGGCACTCCCGAGGCCTTGTACAGGAGGAGGAGGGATGGTCAGCACGCGCGCATCCTTGATCACGGACAGGCGTGCGCGGAGGTCCGCCAATACCGTGTTCGCGGTGACTCCAGGAATTTCGTGGTTGTAAAGAGAGGGCAGGCCGCAAAAAATCGTTCCGGAATTGGACGCTACCGTCGATGTTGTCGCATCGAGGCCCGCGAAGGGAGCAACGTGTTCAACACCGCGCGTATTCAGGATGATATCGGCCGCCTGCTTCACAACCTCCTCAGTCCGCGCAAGCGTCGCTCCCGGAGGGAGCTGAATGATGTTGATCAGGTATCCCTGATCCTGCTCCGGAATGAAACCCGTTTGTGCTCGTGAGAACTCCAGGCCGGCAACGCCGATCAGCGCGACATAAATTGCGAGGACAACGGCGACTCCTGCCACCAGGCGGCGTGTGAGATTTCCATATCCGTCAGACGACTTCTCGAAGCCGCGGTTAAACAAGCCAAATACTAAGTCGAAAAAACGACTCACCAAGCCGCGCGACGAGGTGCCTCGCGGATGGTAGTTTTTGAAGAGTACCGCGCAGAGAGCCGGGCTCAAGGTCAGAGAGACAAAGCACGAGATGACGGTCGATGCTGCGATCGTGACGGCAAACTGCCGAAAGAAAAGTCCGGATATTCCCGAGAGAAAAGCGGAAGGAACGAACACGGCGCACAACGTGAGTGCGATCGAGATCAATGCTCCGCCGACTTCGTCCATTGTCTTGTGAGCAGCATCCGACGCCGAGATACCGTCGCGCAGGTTGCGCTCGACGTTTTCGACAACAACAATCGCGTCGTCGACGACGATGCCAACCGCGAGAACCAGGCCAAAAAGCGACAGGTTGTTCAGAGATATTCCGAGTGGATACAGAATTGCGAATGTCCCGACGAGGGAGACGGGAATTGCAACGACCGGGATAATCGAGGCTCTCCAATTTTGAAGAAACAGGAACACCACGCCGAGCACGAGAAGGATAGCAACAAAAATTGTGATGACCACCTCGCGGATCGATTTGGCGATGAACGTCGTCGGATCGTAAATGATTTTGTAATCGACGCCTTGCGGGAAGTCTTTCTCGAGGTCTTTCATCGCCGCGACGACCTCACGGTCGACTGCAAGCGAGTTTGCGCCGGGTTGCGCGTAGACCAGGAGCGACGTAGAGTCACTGCGATCCATGTACGCAGTGGATCCATAATCCGCGGCACCAACTTCGACTCGACCGATGTCGCGCACACGGGTCACCCTTCCTTGCTTATCGGATTTCACGACGATGTCACCGAATTGCTCGGGTGTAGAAAGCCTGCCGAGGGTTTCAACGTTGATCTGGTAGGCCTCGCGCCCTGGAACGGGCGGTTGATTCAGAATCCCAGCCGAGACCTGCAGGTTCTGGGCGCGCAGCGCCGCGAGCACGTCACTGCCGTTGAGATTGTTCGCTGCAACCTTGTCGGGGTCGAGCCAGATACGCATCGCGTACTCACGGCCGCCCAAGAACTGCACATCTCCGACACCCTGGAGGCGCGCGAGAATATCCTTTATGTGCAAGGTTGTGTAGTTTGAGAGATACAGGTTGTCGCGTGATTTATCCGGTGAGTACAGGTGGATGGCCAGAAGTATGTTGGGCGTCGCCTTCCTGACTTGTACACCAAGACGCTGCACGTCCTCCGGCAACCTCGGCAAGGCGTCCTCGACCCGGTTCTGCGTTAGCATCTGTGCCACATTCAAGTCGGTGCCGATGCGGAAGGTAACAGTGATCGTGAGCTTGCCATCGCCGGTCGACTGGCTACCCATGTAGAGCATATTCTCGACGCCATTTATTTGCTGTTCGAGTGGAGTGGCCACGGTCCGGGCTACGGTGTCCGCAGAGGCACCCGGATAGACCGTGGTGATCTCCACCGTGGGTGGAACTATTTCCGGATACTGCGCGACTGGCAGGATGGTGATCGCACCGATCCCAAACAGTGTCACGAAAGCACTCAGTACGGTCGCGAAACGAGGGTGTTCGATAAAGAAATGTGTCAGGCGCACTTTCGGCTCGCTTCAGTCCTTACCGTCGTCATACTGGATTGCGCCCTCCCGGGTGGCAACTTTGGTGCCGGGCGCGGTGTGCAATAGGCCACCCAAAATGACTCGGTCGCTCGGTGCAAGCCCGGAGCGAATCACTCGCAAACCGCCGCGAATCTCCCCTACTTCCACTTGTTTTGGCGCCACCATCCCATCCGTCGAGACCGTCATAACCATGTGTTGCGATTGGTCGGGCAGGACTGCGCTGTCCGGGACAAGCAGCGTTGGCGACGGAAGCGCGACGACCACTCGAACACGAGCGAACTGGCCTGGCGTCAAGACAAGATCTGCATTCGGAACAGTGGCTCTGGCGCGAATCGTGCCGCTCGACCGATCAAGCACATTATCCAAGAAATCTAATACGCCGCTCCGCGCGTACTGTTTGTCATCGCCGAGGGCCACCTCAACTTTTTGGACATGCGCCCCTTTGAGGTGTTTGCCGTACTTGGAGTAAGTCAAGAAATCGGACTCACTCATATCAAAATCGAGGTAAATCGGATCAAGCGACACAAGCGTCGCAAGCAACGTCGTTGGACTCGTCGCTGTGCGACTGCCAGCGATCAAATTGCCCACGGAAACGAGATGCGTGCCTATGCGCCCAGTGAACGGGGCCGTAATCCGGCAATGGTCGAGGTCGAACTGCGCATCCCGGATCCGGGCCTTCGCGTCTTCGACCGCAGCGCGCGCGGACCGCTGATCGGATGTGCGCTGGTCCACGTTTTCCACGCTTCCAGCGTTGCTCTGCTCTAGATCCTTGGCCCGGTCAAGTTGTCGGTCAGCCAGTTCTAAATGAGCCGACGCGACGTTGAGTTGGGCGGTCGCCTCCGCGAGTGTGATCTCATAGGGCCGGGGATCGATAGTGAAAAGCAGATCACCCTTCCGCACGATGTCGCCGTCCTTGAAAAATATCCCAGTGAGTGTGCCGCCTACCTGCGCGCGCAGCTCCACTTGCGAGACCGCCGAAAATTGACCAAGGAAGCCCAACTGTGTGTCAAGGCTCTGTACCAACGGTTTGCTAACCACTACTTCCGGGAGTGCCGCTGGACGGGTATGGGCAGAACTTCGACTTGCGCCACGGGAATAACTACGCCATCCACCCCCAAGCGCTATTAATGCTAGACCAGCGGCCACCCACAGCCTCGCTGATGCTCGCCCGCTGGTCTTCCGGCCCATACGCTCCGCCCGGTCGGACTCCAGTTCTGTGTCCGTTGCCATTTCCTTGGTTCTCCCGATTTATTGTTCCCGTACTTTCGCACCTGTTCTGCATGAAAGCTCAACACCACATCTGGATCGTGTGCGCCTACATGAAGCCTTAGCCCCATTTCGCCCCAGGCCGAGCCGTTCCGCTGTTGTCCTTTCGACCGCCGCATCGATCTATCGATTGTGCTTGCCCGGCACAAAGGATCAACGCGTAAGCCACAGCGCGTATTGAATCGCCTGAAACATCGTCAAGCGATAGTGAACTCGAAGAATCCGGTACCAGTCCAACATCGATGGTCGATTCATGATTGCACTCCTTTGGCAATGGATTGCCCTCTCTCGAACGATGGCTTCCATCAAAACAGGAATAGATTTCGGCAAAGCGACCATCACGCAGCAGGAAGCGATTCCATCTTTGCTGCCTTGTCCTCGGGCCTATGCCAGCGGGCGTTCTTGTCCGCAGCCCGAATCCACGGATTAGCCAAACGCCCTCCCGGAATGGCCGCTTTGAGGGCCCGGCGGGAGCGAAACAGCCGTGCTTTCATTGTTGATAATGGAACACCTAATCTTTGCGCTGCGTCCTTGGTCGGAAGCCCCTCAAGGTCGCAGAGCTCGATCGCCGTGCGAAAAGGGCTTGGCAACTTCAACAGTGCCTCTGAAAGAATCCTTCGCTGTTCAACCCGGGCGCATTGTTCTTCCGGATTAGGATCATCAGAAAGTGGGTCGATTCCTGGTGCAACCAGTTCCTCGCCTATAAACACTGGCTCGAGCGGAAACTCGCGTCGGTACTTTCGCTTGCGTAGTCGCATCAGGGACGAGTTGATGGCGATCCGGTGAAGCCAGGTTGAGAACTTTGCGCGTCCATGGAATTGATTCAAGTTCCGAAACGCGCACAGCAGGCTGTCTTGTACGGCATCTTCGGCATCATGAGGATTCGAAAGAATGCGAAAGGCTGCCTGATAGAGGTGTGAGCTGCTCGAAGCGAATAGATCATCCAGAGCTTCCCGGCTTCCATTGCACGGAAGCCGCAAGAGACAAGTCGAATTCTTCGGGCCCTCAGAAGTTTTGTCGAAGGACTTTCTGTCCCGGCTAGTGCTTTGGCTATCCATGGATACTTTTCCCTTTCGCGATGAGTGGTTAACTGCGGGACGTTTGTCGAGCCCTCAACCGTTCGCGACACACGTCTCGGGGAAAAGCATTCTCGCTGCCAATCCACGTACATTCGGAAGTGTCTGATTGATCGCAACTTAGTGCCATCAGCTGAACTGCTGGACTCGGGAGCACGTCGTTGATTGGACAGCCGTCGTTAGAGTGACAATTGTTGACACACGCTGAAGACAGGGCCTTCAAGGAGAGGATGGAATCGCTAGGAGGTCCGGGAACTAGCGAGCCGAAGCCCACTCGATGTTGCTTGGGAAATCCAACTTATGCGAAGGTAGGCCTGCCATCCAGGCTTGCCAGACAACCGGGCGCCACACGATCGTCACATCTAGGGAGCCGGGAGGGCGAAACAGGCCAGCGAGATTGCACATCAGAGCCTCATAGGGCCCGGCAAACACGGGAAGAGATATCTCAGGTAATCACCCTAGGACATTTTAAGGTATTTCTGGGCTTGCGGCCACGCCATCGAATGCGCATTTTTAAGGCCCGATGCAAGTGTGTCTTCCAGTCATTATGACCTCGAAATCCCAGCGTCGCCTCAGCGGCAAAGCGCGGCAGCGATTTGAACAACGATGGCGAGCCACATTCGAAAACTCAGCAATAGCCATGATGATGACTGATTTTACGGGCCGCATCTTCGCCGCGAACGAAGCCTATCGAAAGATGTTGGGCTACACCGAGTCGGAGCTTTACCGGCTCACGTTTCTGGACATTACGCATCAGGAGGACCGGGCTGCCAACCTAAGATTGGTCAAAGAACTCCAGGACAGAAAGCGTCAACACTTCCAAATCGAGAAGCGGTACCGTCACAAGGACGGCAGTCTGATTTGGGTGCGCACTAACGTCACACTGGTTCCAGGAATAGGAGATATGCCGCCATTTTGGTTTAACGTCGTCGAAGATATCACCCCGCGCAAGCGTGTAGAGGAGGAACTGAGGCTACAGATCGCTCGATTGCGCGAAACCGAAACGCGCCTACAAGCGTTTTTTGAGAACAGCCCAAACGTGATTTTCTTAAAAGACCGGCAGGGCCGATATCTCTACGTTAACAAGCAGCTCAAAACATCCCTGCGGGTCACTGATGAACAAATCAAGGGGAAGACGGACGATGAAGTATTTTCAGCAGAACAAGCCGCTGCCTTTCAGGCCAATGATCGACGCGTGATCGAGGGCCGCGTTTCGATGGAATTTGAGGAGACCGCTCTCCAGGAAGACGGAGAACACACGAGCATCGCCCTCAAGTTTCCCCTGTTCGATGCCGAGGGAGAGATTTACGCGATTGGCGGTATCGTTACCGATATTACTGGGCGCAAGAGGGAAGAATCCGCGCGCAGATTGAGTGACGAGAAGTATCGTGTTTTAGTGGAGACGGCAAATGACGCCATAGTCACCATTAACGAAAGCGGTTGCATCCTCTTTGCCAATCCCGCTACTACAAAGATCTTTGGTTATGACTCAACCGTGCTGATTGGGAAGCCCGTGACCCTGCTGATGCCGAAATTCATGCGGAAGATGCACGAGAGCGAATCAGTGAGCCCATCGGCAAGGGGCGAGCGGCATAGGAACTGGCGAGGTATCGAGGTGATCGGGCTGAACAAGAATGGACAAGAGTTCCCAGTGGAAATCTCTCTTGGAGAACTGAATCAAAGCGGGCAGCGGACATTTACTGGATTTATCCGAGATATCAGTGAGAGGAAGCACGCGGAAGAGATGCGAAGCGTTGCAGTTGAGTTTCTCACGAGGCCATTCAGCGACCAGGATGTACTTGATGCAGTCCGCATCTCATTGGAGCGGCGCCGCAACCGGCGCGAACAAGGGCAAGAAGTATCCAAAATCCGACAGGACTTTGAGTCACTCACTCCTCGGGAGCAGGAGGTAACCTCCATGGTCGTTTCTGGCATGCTCAATAAGCAGATTTCTGGCAAACTCGGGACGTCAGAAAACACTGTTAAAGTTCAGCGAAGTCGAGCGATGGAGAAGATGCACGCAAAATCTCTTCCAGACCTCGTGAGGATGATGGAGCTCCTCAAAGATCTCTCCGAAGAGCCCGGGTAAACGAAAGCATTACGCAGTATCCACCTTTTGCCCAATAGATTTCTTCTCCTCCCGGAAGTAACCTCCATCGTTCCTTTGGGCTCGGCACGTTCACGACGCCCCCGTTCTGATGCTTTTATCCGCGCGTGAACGCTGGACCTTTAGGCGGACGACCACTCTTCGGATATCCCAAGGATATATGCGCGCGAAGCTGATCTTAGGCATAAGCCCAGGGGAGTGGGCCAATCGGAATGATTTCGGTAAACAGCTTGTTTCATAACGGCGGATGACGACGTCTGTGTTACTGCCGGGCAATTGATGGAAAGGGCCGTAAGACCTGTGACGCCTCGGCACCTTGGAGGGTATAAATATGAGTTCAGCTCCCACATCACGAGCAAATATTCCATTGGAAGGTTCAATTCCTGTAGCGGGGGCTCCCCTAGAGTCGATCCTCTGCACGGAGGAGTTGCAGCGCCGTGCTTCGCGTCCGCCTGATTCTGAAAAGGAGAACCGTGCGCTTGTTAAACTGGTCAGCGCGTTAGCTGACTCGCCGAGTACGATCTTTCATACACTTGCTGAGACGATCCAGGATATTACGCAGTGTGACTCCGCTGGCCTGAGCCTGCTGACAAAAGATGGCAGAAATCCGCATGTTGACGGCCAAAGGTTCTATTGGCCAGCCATTTGCGGAATGTGGAATCCCCACGTAGGGGGCGGGACCCCACGCAATTTCGGCCCGTGCGGAGACGTACTCGATCAAAATCGAACCTTATTATTTACCCATTTCGAGCGGCGCTATCCCTACTTGATGCCCGTCAGCCCAGCTGCCGAAGAGTGCCTGCTGGTCCCGTTTTACGTCAACCGCAAGGCGGTAGGAACGATATGGGGAATCATGCACAGTGACCGCCGCAAATTCGACGCAGAAGATGACCGGGTTATGGCATCTCTTGGGAAATTTGCGTCTTCCGCGTATCAGGCATGGATGCACATAGAAGAGCTCAAAGTTGAGGTGGCCGAGCGCGAAAAGGCAGAAGCAGAAGTCCGTGAATTGGCAAAAGGGTTGGAAGCGAAGATCCGGCGTCTCGTCGAGGCCAACGTTGTGGGCATTGCGATGTGGAACCTGGAGGGTTCGATCATCGAGGCCAATGATGCGTTTCTCCAAATGGTGCAATACGACCGTGAAGATCTCACCTCCGGTCGCGTGCGCTGGACGGACCTGACGCCAGCAGAATGGCGTGGCAGTGACGAACGGGCGATATCTGATTTAAAGGTGCGTCGGAGCTTCCCTCCGTTCGAGAAGGAGTACTTCCGGAAAGACGGCAGCCGAGTGCCAGTACTGCTCGGCGGTGCCCTCCTTGAAGGTGACGGTAACGAAGGTGTCGCTTTCGTGCTTGATTTAACAGAGCAAAAGCGCTCGCAAGAAATGCTTCAAGAGGCCCAACAAACGCTGTACGCAACACAAGTGGAGCTTGCACGGGTCTCCAGAGTCACAACAATGGGCCAATTGGCAGCATCCATCGCCCACGAGATCAATCAACCTTTAACCGCTATCACGAATAATGGCAGTGCCTGCCTGAGACTGCTCGCCAATAGTAGCCTCGATCCTAAGGTTCTTCGGCGGGCTCTCGAAGAGATTATTTCGGACGGCAGTCGTGCAAGCGCTGTTCTAGCTCGTATACGCGCATTCATAAAGAAGGCGCCTGCGGCTAAGCAGGTAGTGGATATAAATGAGGTAATTCAGGAGGTGCTAGCTCTAGTTGGCCCCGAGCTTCGGAAGAATCGAAGCTCAGTCGAGAGCCAATTGACCAAGACCTTGCCGCTCGTGACAGCGGATCGCGTTGAATTGCAGCAGGTTTTGCTGAACTTAATCATGAACGGTATCGAAGCCATGGCTGGGGTTACAGACCGACCTTGCCTAATCGGGGTGCAATCCCGGTTCGACGAATCTGGGAACGTACTGGTTTCCGTTAGCGACTCGGGCACTGGCCTGCGTTCGGAAGGTCATCGCATTTTCACTCCGTTTTTTACAACGAAAGCGAACGGTATGGGCATGGGTTTGTCCATTAGCCGCTCCCTTATTGAGAATCAGGGCGGTCGGTTATGGGTAGAATCCAACTCTCCCCACGGAGCCGTGTTTTCCTTCACGCTGCCCACAGCCGCGGGGAGTCCGCCATGAGCCAAGCTCCCGTGGTTTTCGTTGTGGATGATGATCCCTCCGTACGTTCCTCCCTCAAGTTCCTTATGAGCAGTGTTGGTCTGCAGGTTGAAAGCTTCGACTCGGCTGACGCTCTCTTGCAACGAAAGCTGCCAGACGCGCCCAGTTGCCTGGTACTGGATGTCAGACTGCACGGGTTAAGTGGCCTCGATTTTCAGCGCGAGCTTGCTGCGAGAAACTGCTATATGCCTATCATCTTCATCACCGGCCACGGCGATATTCCCATGAGTGTTCGAGCGATGAAGGCTGGAGCCATTGAATTCCTCACCAAACCATTCCGCGACCAGGATCTCCTGGATGCTGTTCGCATCGCTTTGGCGAAAGCCCGCGAAAGATGTGAAAGGAAGAAAGAAGTTAGTGACCTCAAAGAGCGCTTCAACTCTCTGACGCCTCGCGAGCAAGAGGTGATCTCCATGGTCGTTTCAGGCATGCTCAACAAGCAGATTGCTGATCAACTCGGAACTGCGGAAAACACCGTGAAGGTTCATCGGAGCCGGGCAATGGAGAAGATGCGTGCGCAATCCGTGCCTGAACTCGTAAAGATGCTCGGCAAGCTTGAGTCTTCTGTGGCGCCGTGAAGGTTATAAACTGATATTTAAATCGAACCAGTAACGAGCGTTTCGAGAAGAACGAAACGCCCTCCCCAAACCCAGGTAAACGAAAGCATTACCCGCGTTGTCCTTTCTGGGACGCAAAATCCACCAACGCCCAATAGATTCCCTGTCCATTTGTAGGTAGCTTGGGTCCACTGGAGATCCAAAGTGGCAAGGAACTTAATCTCGGTCATTGACGACGATGAGTCAGTTCTCAGGACTACGACACGGCTCATCGAGTCGTTCGGTTTTCGAGCGGTAGCATTTGACTCTGCCGAGAATTTTCTTGGCTCTGGCCATCTGAACGACACTTCGTGTCTCATCGTTGACGTACAAATGCCCGGCACGAACGGACTGCAGCTGCAAAGCCAGCTGGCTGCGGCTGGTTGCAGCATTCCCATCGTCTTCATCACTGCCCACGACGACAAAGAATCCCGCCGGCGAGCCATGCGAGCCGGCGCTATCGCATTTCTTGGAAAGCCTTTCAGCGATGAGCAGTTACTGCAAGGCATCCGCTTAGCCTTAGATGAGTTTGGTGACGAGCCCGGAGCGGCACGGAACTTCATCTCGGTCATTGACGACGATGACTCGGTTCGCAGGACCACAACACGGCTCATCGACTCGTTCGGTTTTCGCACCGCTGCCTTTGAATCTGCTGAAGTGTTTCTGAGCTCTGGCCAACTGCACGATACCTCGTGTCTCATCGTTGACGTACGGATGCCCGGCATGAATGGATTACAGCTTCAAAGGCAGCTCGCTGCCGCGGACCGCCGTATTCCTATCATTTTTATCACCGCCTACGAGGACAAAGAATCTCATCGGCTAGCCATGCAAGCCGGCGCTGTCGCATTTCTGGCAAAACCTTTTACCGACGAGCAGCTACTCAAATGGATTCGTTCAGCCTTACGCCAAGAGAAAGGCAGTATGGAGAAGAGATGATCATGGACTGATAGAAGTGAATGCATCAATGATTCTGTCTGAATGATGCTCAGCCCGCGATTTTATGGAGCTTCTCAAGGAGCCCATCATGGAGAACGTCAACACAGCCTTGCCAGTTGGTCAGGATTGTGCGGAGGACAAATTTGAAGAAATCATAGGCAACAGCCCCGCACTCGAAATGGCACTCGCAGAGGTGGAACGGGTGGCACCCACCGATTCCACTGTGCTGATCCTTGGCGAGACAGGTACGGGCAAGGAGTTGATCGCCCGAACCATTCATAACGCCAGCCGACGCTGCGGACGTCCGTTCGTAAAGCTGAATTGCGCTGCCATCCCCTTCGACTTACTGGAAAGCGAACTTTTTGGACACGAGAAGGGTGCGTTTACTGGAGCAATCTCGCAGAAAATTGGCCGTTTCGAAATGGCCGACACCGGCACACTTTTTCTGGATGAAATCGGGGATATACCGCTCGCGTTACAGCCGAAGCTGCTGCGCGTTCTGCAGGAGCAGGAGTTTGAGCGTCTGGGAAGCGGGCGAACACATCGCATCAACGTCCGTTTGGTTGCGGCCACACACCGAGACCTACCACAGATGGTGACAAGGAACGAATTCCGCAGTGATCTCTATTATCGTCTCAACGTATTCCCTGTCGTGCTACCACCGCTCCGAGAACGCCACGGGGATGTCCCACAGCTAGTCACTTATTTTGTTGAGATTTACGCGCGTGGCATGGGCAAACGGATTAGCCACATTCCGAAGGAAACTTTGGAAGCGTTCACGTTGTATTCTTGGCCGGGGAATGTGCGCGAACTTCAAAACTTAGTCGAGCGAGCCGTAATCCGATCGGACGACGGCGTATTATCGAATCCTTTTTCAAATTCTCTGCCTGTATCAAACAAAAATCGCGCGACTTGTCCACACGGCAAGTTTGTAGCGTCTCAACGAGCCCTGATCTTGGAGACATTGCGGATTGCAAACTGGGTGATTGGCGGACCATCCGGCGCCGCCGCACATCTGGGATTGAAACGGACTACCTTGATTGCCAAAATGAAGAAATTCGGGATTTCGCGACCGGTGCCCTCAGACGACCGCGATGAGCTAACCGACAGTTTGCAAGGAGGGCCCGCAGCGAGCTGCGGTTAAGTGGCATTCGGCGAAGGTTGCCGTTTGCCGCGTCCCGGAATTACACGGTCTGGCGTGCCGAGGGCTCGATAGGCAAGACGAATTGAAATGTTGCACCAGGCCCTGTATTAGGAGTCGCCCACAAACGGCCGCCCTGTGACCCGATGATCGAGCGGCTGATCGGCAATCCCATACCTGCCCCTTGAGATTTTGAAGTGAAGAATGCGCTAAAGGTTTGCTCTACGTTTTTCGGCTGTAATCCGATCCCCATGTCCGCTACCGAAACTAAGAGCTGGTCGTCCCCGTTTTAGTGTGAATTGATCGTAAGCTTTCCGGGTGCACCTATATCCTTCATGGCCTCTATCCCGTTCAGCATCAGATTCATCAGAGATGTTAAGCTGACCTTTGTACAAGGAATGCCACACGCAGAGTTTCCCAGTTGTCTGCGATTCTCCTTCACCAGGAACAAGCTGGAGAAATCGCGAAAACCCAGCTCCTCTGCGTGCGCATGTCTCAGCCACGATTGGAACAGTTACCGTGGCAACCCGCGTCAAAGTTAGGCTGATGCAGCTTTGTGCGTTTTCTGAATTCGGTCGAGAAACTCATGCATCAACGACCCAATCCGATCCACTTCTTCTTCCAACGCGAAATGACCCGTGTCGAGAAGATGGAGCTCTGCACCGGGAATCTCTCTTTTAAAGAGTTCAGCACCTTCCACTGTGAAGATTCCATCGTTTTTGCCCCACGTGATCAGCGTAGGGGGCCGATGTTTACGGAAGTACTGCTGCCAATCGTCGAAAACATCCAGATCTCTCTTCGCATTGTAGAGGATTGAAAGCTGGATATCCTTGTTTCCCGGGCGGTCTTGGTAGGCCTGGTCGATCACCCAGTTGTCAGGGCTGATCTTCGCCGGATCGCTGACACCATGCAGATAATGCCACTTGGTTCCTTCAATCGTCAGAAGCCAGTCGAGTAGAACTTGAGCGGTTTTTTCGCTCCGTTCTTCCCAGTAGTCAGATAATCCCCCCGTCAAGAACTCCTTATTTATGGCTTCAACATGGGCGCCCCCGTTTTGGACGATCATAGCGGTCACTCGTTCGGGATGCATGACAGCTAACCGGAAGCCAACCGATGCACCTATGTCCGAAAGGTATAGCGCACATGAAGCAAGATTCAGCTTTTCAGTGAACTTTTCGGTCACAGTCGCTAACCGTTCGAAGGAATAGTCGAAATCGTTGACCGAGGGTGCTGAGCTTTCGCCATATCCAGGGAAGTCTGGGGCAACGACATGATATTTATCCGCAAGCATGGGAATCAGATTGCGGAACATATGAGAAGACGACGGAAAGCCGTGCAAGAGCAGAACGGTGGGAGCATCCCGGGGACCGGCTTCGCGATAGAAGATTTCCAGCCCCTCCACGTTAAGCGTGCGATAGAATACGGTCGGCGTAATCGTGTTCGACATCTAAACTCTCCTTCGGCACGTGAATTTCACCTTCGTAAGCGTTAGGCAATCCCGAGTCCTCAGGGACGAACGCGGATGATCGTCTTTCCCTTGATCCGTTCGGTCCGGTTGAACGCGGCAACGGCATCGTCGAGGGCAGCCACGTTACCGATGTTTGTCCGCAGCCGACCATTCCGGGCCCGCTGGACGACCTCACTCAATTGGGCGCGATCGGGTATGACGACGAAGTCGACAGTCAGGCCGCCAGAGGGCCGCGCCTCGGTCGGGCCGGTGATGGTCACCAGCGTTCCTCCAGCGCGAATCACGCCCGCAGACCGCTTCGCGATGTCGCCGCCGAGGACATCGAAAACCAAGTCGACCTTGCCGACATCTTCTAGGGCGTCGTTATCGAGGTCGACGAACTCCTGCGCGCCGAAGTCGAGAGCCGTCTGACGGCCGCCAGCGCGCCCGGTGCCGATGACGTACGCGCCGGCCTCACGCGCGAGCTGGGTTGCCATCGAACCGACTACGCCGGCCGCACCGTGCACGAGGACGCTCTGCCCCGCACGAAGGCGGCCGTGCTCGAACAGCCCCTGCCACGCGGTCAGGCCCGGCATCACGAGGGCCGCGCCCACCGTGAAATCAACGTCGCCCGGCAGCGGTGTGAGGCTGCGTTCCTCGACGGCCACATACTCCGCCAGCGTGCCGTCGCGATACCAGTCCGTGAGGCCGAACACCCGCTGTCCAATCGACAGCCCCGTCGTGCCATATCCGAGAGCGGTGACCACTCCGGCCAGTTCGTGTCCGGGGATTGAAGGCGTCCGGTCACGCCCGATGCGATCGGTCCAGGTCGAGGGCCACGTCAGCTCATCCCCGGTGAATCCCGACGCATGAATCTGAACAAGGACGTCGTTTATCGCCGCCTGCGGCTCGGGTCGCTGCACCAGCTTCACCCCGGCCATTCCCGCAGCCTGGTCCGCCGCCACAATCGCCTTCATCGGTCACCTCCCTGTGTCGAGTTCTTGCCTGTAAGGTAGCCGCTTCGTCCGTTGTCTCTGGAAAAGTTATCGAACAGAAACGGATCGATCAAAATCTTGAGCACATGTATGCTTGACGTTCGTGTGTGTAGAAAAAGGTTCAGTTTAGCAGGCGCCCGTAGCTAGGCTCGATAACTCTCGGGCGCGATGCTTGTGTAACGCGTCTGGCCTTCGTGTTCGCTGCGACAATCCGACAATTTCAACTGCGCTTTGCCGCCTCGGCAAGAACGAAGTCGTTCGGATCGGCCTCGCCCGTGTTCGCTGTATACAAGGCTAGAAGTGAACAGCCCTTTTTTGTGGTGTGGGGACCATGGACGGCGCCTGGTTTAGAATGCAAAAAATCCCCTGAACCATACTCCTTGTTTTCGTTAATGAAGTCACCATCCAAAATGCAGAGCACCTCGGCGGCTTTCTTGTGCAGGTGCGCCGGGATGAATGCACCGGGTTCCATCCGGATATGTATCATCGACGGACCAAGAGCGTAGTCTCCATTCAAGGGTTTTATCTTGATGTCTCCGGTGTAGCCTGGAAACGGCAAGTTCACTGATCCGACGTCCGCAGATTTCACAACTCTATCTATCATCGCTGTTCTCCTTGTGCATCTTAATCTAACGACTACTCATGCTTCTCAAATTGGCTCGAAGGCTCATCTGCGCCCACCATCGAAAAGTGTCACCGGAAGACCGCAGCGGGAATAGAGCATCTGCTTTGCCAAACGAGCAGTGCATGCCTAAATCGTAGAAACACACATTCCAGGGGCTTTTACACGATCGCTTGTTTGAACAATATAGGTGTCATCGAGACAGCGCGTGACATCGCGCGTCAGTATTTTGACAAGCACTCGCAGGGGAGACGGCGAGCGAATGACTGTATTTTGACTGAAGGTGTCCATGGAAAGACCACCGCTTCTCCAAGTGAGTGGTCGCTAGCTGCATACCGCGGCATAGCAGCTCCGCATAAAGTTGCCGTTCCATCCAGCGGACCACTGCTAAGCGACTAACGAGAAGTGGAAGGCCAGTTGCAATATCGAACCACGGAGTAAACAAATGAATTCAGATGAAGTGAACTGGCTATTGCAAACAATCGAGGATCCGGAAAATGCAAAGCGCTTCGTCCAGGCTCAGTACCAGCGCGGAAGAATCCCAGATCACGTGATGGCGAGTTTAGCCCGAGACCGGAATTGGACGGACTGGCCTGCCGTCGAAAAGCCGGCTATCGAGGAATTTGACCTTGCGATCCTCGGTGGTGCCGCGGGCTCAACCATCGCCGCTTGGACCATTCCAAGTCATCTCGGTTGATTTGAAAAGTATAAGTCGAAACACAAGGAGCCATTCTGGCGCGAATACCGCGGAAACTTTGTCTTGGAGTTTTTAACGATGAGAAATCGCCTCTTGCTTGCTGCTTTGGTGTTGCTCCCGGCATCTGCCGCAGCGGCGGACGAATTCCCTTCTCTCCCGACTGCTGAGGAAATCGTCGCACTGATGGGCATTCAAGACCTGCAGCGCCAGGTCTCCATTGAGGGATACGCCGGAATGCGGCGGTACGTCTTCGATAATCAGCACCTCCACAAGCGCGCGGAGATGCTCGTTCAGGTCCAAGGGGACCCGGACGGCACAAAACATTTCGAGGTCGTGTCGGAAGAAGGCTGGAAAGCAGCGCACAAGCACGTTTTGCGAAAGATGCTGGAATCAGAATCGGAGACGTCGCATCCCGAAGCTCGCGCAAAAACTAGAATCAATCCCGAAAACTACGACTTCAAAATGGCTGGAACAGAAGTAATTGACGGCCGCACAACTTATGTTTTGGAAGTCAGTCCCAAACGCAAAGAGAAATACCTATTTCGCGGCCGCATTTGGGTGGACGCTGAGGATTACGCGCTGGCCCGCGCGGAGGGCCAGCCTGCAAAGAATCCTTCGTTCTGGATTAAGAGCACCCACTTCGTCCAGATCTACCAGAAAAATGGCCCTCTCTGGTTTCCCCTTTCGACGCAAAGCGTCACGGAAGCCCATATCTTTGGCACCACGGACGTGAACATTGAGTATTTCGATTACGCTCCCAAGACGGTGCACGCTTCCGACAACTCCGTCATCTCCGCAAAGGAAATGCCCAAGCGATGAAAAAGACAATGACAACTATCAATGAGTGCCTAATTCTCGCCGCGGGCAACGGGAGCCGAATTGCATCCGTGTCCGGCGGCATTCCCAAACCTCTTGTTCCCCTGCGAGGCATACTACTTCTCGAGAACGTCATGACCTCGTGTCAGGAAGCTGGAATTACGAGATTTGTGATGGTCGTCAGGTACGGCGCCGACTTGATCCGCCGCTGGCTTGCCAAGCGGCCGGTTGACGGCATTTCTGTCACCTTGATAGAAAACCCGGACTACCACAAAGCCGATGGAGTCTCCGCCTTGGCCGCGAAAGATGAATTGCGCCGGACCCTGTGTTCGTAATTTGCTGAGTTGCCATTTTCCCTTCCTAAAATTCCTTCGTCAGCTTTTGGCTACCACCAAGTTTCCGCTTGCACGCCGTACGTGAGTCCGCTGGTTCTGTCCTGGAAAGGTATCCCGCCCACTAGGCCCCTGAACCCGTTGGACCAGTTCGCGTACGTCATAAACAACCGAAGCACAGGCCGGCTGAAGAACTGGCGGCCTGCGCCGATTTGCGGCGCGACGGTGAACTTGCGGAGCCAGCCACTAAATTGCGTGTTGCCGTTTTGCGTCGTAACAAATCCGTTGGTGTAGTCAGCACTCCCCTCAAAGGCCAGCGAAATATATTTCGTAAAGAAGACTTCCGGCCTCACACCAAACGAGGCCCAATCGTTGAAGCCATGGCCAGGCTGCCCATCCCTCTTCCGCTGGAAGATGAAGATCGGCATGATCGCGAACCGATCGTTAGGCTGAACGAGCAAGTGTTCTGTGATCAGAAGTCTTTCGGAACTCTTGATGTACGGAGTAGGATTATCGATCGAGGTACTGAAATTACTTGCCGCTCCCTTGCCGTATTGGAAGGAAAACGTGTGGTAGCCGCCGTGCCATTCCAGGCGCTGGTGGCGTACGCCAAAAGCATATCCGTTGGCAGTTGGAATTGTTGTACTAGTTTGCGTGGTGCCGCCCTTCGCAGTCGCGAAATCAAACCAAACGCCCCACAGCCCAAAGGGTCCTTTGAGATCATAGAGACGGACATCGATGTTGCTCTTCGCGTAGCTGCCGTTCTGCGTAACGATGTCCGGCCTCGCGCCTGCCAGATATGCCACAGAGACCTTGCCAATGTGAATATTCCAGTCTTCGACACCCGCTCCGTAGCCGCTCATGTCCAGGGGATAAAAGTCGTTTATCTCGACATGATACCGGCGGTAGTATCTTTCGCCCGCCCAGAACTTTGCGTCCGGTTGGCTCTCTAGAATGTGACCGCCTTGCACAAAGGCTTCCCGCAGACGGAATTGGTCATTCCCGGTGTTGCCCGGAAAGTTTGCATAGCTGGCCGAATTGGTGGTGTTCGCCTCGATCATGACTTCTGTTTTTATCCACGCCTTGTCGCTGTTGTGCTCGGGGTTCAGCCAGTTGTTGACGAAAATAAACTCACCGTACGTTTCCGCCTCATTTCCCAAGCGGTATTTCGCATCCGCTCCGGGAGCTTGAAAAGCGACCTGCCCACCACCCTGGCTATTCAGACCATAGCCTGAGCGAAAATAGCCGTGAAATTCGAAGCTCTGCACCTGCTGCTCCAGTCTCGCAATCTTCGCTTCCGCCTCATTCAGCAGGTCATACGTCGGTTCGGAAGGCACTTGCCCTTGGTACTTTGCCCCGACTTGATCGGACTGTCCGCGGACGGCTTTTTCAGCTGCTTGTTGGGCGGCTAGCTCTACTGCTGAGACCGTCCCCTCCTTGGCTTTTTCGCCGGCTTCTTTTTGCTTTTGGATTTGCTGCTCCAGCGCAGCGATGCGCTGCTCGAGATCGCGAGTGGTTGCGCCGTACTGCTGCTTAAGTGCTTCCAGTTGCTTCTGCAGATCATCGGTTTGCGGGGCGGCGGGTTGCTGCGCGGCGGCGGGCAAAACTCCCGCGACCATCAGGGCGACGACCCAGGGCAGGCGTTTCAGCTGGAACAGGCAGTACATAGCGTGTTATTCCTGATGTGATACTCAGTTCGAGTTTTCTCCCGCACGACAAGACCTTTGGCTTCTGTCTTCACACATTCGTACGAGTTCCTCAATTGCTTTGGCAAATCCTTCCTCCTCGTTCGACGAAGTAACGTAAGTGGCCGATGCCTGCACTTCGGCGCTCGCGTTGCCCATCGCAATGCTCACGCCGCTCTTCTCAAACAACAGAACGTCATTGGGCATGTCTCCGATGGTCGCGATCTCCTCCGCCGGAATGTTCAGCAGTTTTGACATTGGCAACACCACCCTGCCCTTGTTGGCGTGGGGATGCGTCACATCGAGGTAATAAGGTTGCGAGCGCGCGGCGGAAATGTGCGTCCCGCCGGCTTGCTGAACATCCTTTTCGCATTTCACAACTCGATCGTAATCGTCGCTGACGCCGACAATCCTCACCACGCTACCGAGTAGTCCTGCAAACGTCTTGACCATTGTTGAAAGAAACTTCACGGTCCACTGCTCGCGAGTGACGTGAGGTGCATTCGGGTCGCGCACAAACCATCCGGTGTCCCTATATACCCAGACATCGAGACCATAGCTCTCGATCGCCTCAAGCTCACGGCATTTCCCGCGCCGGCTTTCCAGCTTGCAAGCCGGGCTCCGACGAATCCTCGCTATTCATGAAATGCGCCACTGCCGCTTCCCAACCCTTCTGCAGCAAATACAGAATCAAAATGGCGAAAGCGACCACGGCAAATCCAATCGCAAAAAATGCAAACACAGCAATCAATTCCTGCACAAAGTAAAATCGCAAGCCTACGCCAACTACCAGGAGCCACCACGTCCACTTCCAACGCTTGCCCTCTGTTTTCATTACTTTCCTCTTTTGCAGCCCTTCACAGGAGGACTCCTACCAGCTCTGCGCTGCCTCTAGTTGAGGTCCATTCATCTGTCATCCCGCTTGCTCAGTTGACCACGCTCAACAAAAACGCCGTTTGCCGGCGTTCAAATTCCGTGAAGCGGCCGAAATTCGGCGAGGTGACGTTGTTATAGACCTGACTGAAATTTCCGTGATTTGTAAGGTTGATTACATAGAAGCCGAGACGGATCTTGCGTGAACCGAGACGAAACCCGCGCGGGATGCGGAAGTCCCGGTAGATCTGGGAATCGATGGAAAAAAACATCGGGAATCGCTGCGAGTTGGGAAGCCCAACGTAATTCTGACGCTCATCTACTCTGGAGTAAGGAAAGCCCGTGTGCACGTCGACGACCGGGCCGAAAACCAAGGCGAGCGGAAGATGAAAGGTTCCCCAAGCGACCACACGGTTCGGCACATCCGAAGGGCGAACACCGTAAGCGTTGGACCGGATGACCGGCTGCTCGAACGGAATGAAGACATCCCCGAGCGTGTTCAAATCTCCGCGCGACCGGCTCCAGATGTAGGAGACGCTCAAGTCGCCATCCTTAGTGGGATGAAACCGCAGGGTTGCTTCCGCTTGGTTGTAGTTTTCCTTCCCCGTGTTGAGAAGTGCGAGAACGCCTGGCGTGCCTCCCTCGCCGCCAAACGGAGAAATGACGAATAGATCGCGCGTCGTGGTGTGCATATAGCCAAGGCGGAGAACGGCTCCGGTCCAAAGCGTGCGGTCCACTTCTGCGCTAGTCACGAAACTGCGCGCGCTCGTGTTCGGCGCACGACGGATTCGCGACGCGACAGGACCGCTTCCGTTCGAGACGTACTCGTTCTCGAAAGCAATCGTATTTCCGATAGGCTGATCACTCGGATCGAACTGGCTGATAACGCGTGTCGGATTTCCGGCAAAATCCGCCGCGAGCAACGGAACGCGGTCATAGAAAACGCCCGTTCCCGCGCGGAGAATGGTTTTGCGATCTTTGCCCGGCGCATAGACGATGCCGAAGCGCGGCGCGAAGGCCGTCGCGCGGCCCATCGTCTGACTGGTGAGTCTTCCACCGAGATCCGCGGCCAAGCGATCGCTGAGCATCCAGTGGTCCGAGACAAACTCTTCGACATCCGTTACGGATCCGCCCAGCGATCCCGTGCCGATGAATTGTATCTGTTCGGAAAGACTGCCGTCTTCGCGGAGCAGGCGCACCGGCTGTGACCCAGTACTGCCGCTAAATGAACGGCGCGTTGCGTCCACACCAATCCTCAATTCGTGGCGCCCAAGAAAAGTTCGGGGAGCAAACTGAAAAACCGGGGCGGCTTGGAACTGGCTGGAGAAGCGTGCCCAAGAGTTAAAGAAATTGCCTCCCCAGCCATCAGGAGTGAGAAGCATCGCTTCGCTGCCCTGCCCGTGCGCGTTGCTGTCAAACCGCGTGTAGTTCAATGCCATGCGGAATAGTGCGCCGGAAGAGAAGGTGTATGCGTCAGAGAGGCTTACGGAGACGCCTTTCCTGTCGTAGTCGGAAGAGGCGGTTTGAGGAATCAGCGCGGTGATATTGGCGAATTGGGTTCTCTGCGGAAATACGTTCAACGTCACAGTTACGACCTGCTTTGACGAAACGATCGCCTGCAGCGTGCTGTAGGAATTGAATCCTTGCTTCTTGACTTCGTTACGGGGCCACGCAAGGCCGCGCACGGGATCACGGATGACATCGTACTCGAAGACTTCGGAAAAACTGATTCTGTCTCCGTGCAACGGTCCGCCAAAGACGACACGCGGCGTGGCGCGCCCAACTCCGACAAAGTGGTCATTCTTGCCGCGCAAGCTGACATTGAGGTCGCGCACGCCGAACTTCCAACTTTCCGGTGGCGGCACCGTTTCGACAACCGTCAGGCCACCGGAGAATCCGCCATTTTCAGCACTGTATGGAGTCTGGACTACGCGAGCAGACTGCACTGCATCGAGTGGAACAGGGATCGAAAACGAACCGGTGACCGGGTCGGTCATTTTCGAGTTATTCACCTCGAGCATGGACTGATCCTCGGCGGCCCCGCGGAAATTCAGTTTTCCATCCGGCGTGCGGACCACCCCAGGGGTCAGCTGCAGCAATGATTTGAAGTTTTCTTCGACAACGGGGAGACTCGCGATTTGTTTGTCGCTGAGTTTCGAATCGCTGGGAGAATCAGCTGAGAGCGGCTCGGCCTGTTCCTTCACCTCGACTCTCTGCCTGAGCCCGGCCAACTTTACTGAAATATTTTGAGTGATGGACGCTCCATTTCGTACGTGAAGTGTGGCCGTAAATGGCTCGAAACCTTCTGCTTCTAATCGCAGAATGTAATCTCCGTCCCCCACGTCTTTGAATTCGTAGTAGCCCGCTTCGTCCGTTACTGCCGACAAAGAAGCCGCATCATCGGCCAGAGGCTTCAATTCCAACTGAAGGCCCCCGGACGTCGAGGGTTCCTGCGATGAGTTGACCAGCGATACGGTGCCTTTGACCGTTCCGCGCTTCTGGCTCGGTTCCTGAGCCGACAGAGGCAGGGCGCAAATTAGCATCAAACTCAGTAGGGCGACTCCCACAAGGCAACGAAAGGAATTAGAGAATGTATGCGTTTCCCAGGGCATGATGTCCCTAGTCCCGCGCGTTCCGCTGGGACCGTAGAAAACGCCGCCAGACACCAAGCTCCGCGATCCAACTTATTTCATAAACCAGCTCGCGTTCTTCGTTCGCGTGTTCTTGTTCATTCCACACCATGCGATTCTCGGTTTCCCAACGCGCATCGCCCCCCGCCGGAAACGCCGGAACGCGAGGGGCTACATAACTGACCATTGCAAACATCCGTTCACCTGCTAGTGCTGGAACTCCGAAGATCACTATTTTGCGGCCAGCGCTCGTGGTGCGTTGCTGCATTCCCTCTTCCATTCCAGGGAGGTTCACCACAGCGCATCAGCACAAGGAGGGAAGCGCAACTGCTTGAAGGGAATACGCTAGGTGGTCCCGAATAAAATCAACCACAGTCGCCCTCGCGCATCCGAAACGGCGCTGACGAAAGATTGACAGCAAAGTCGAAAGCTCGCCGCACACCGTCGGTGGGGCGGGCTTTCGTTATGGCACTTGAGGACCGCCAACATCCCCTAAGTGGTTTCCGATGCGTGACATGCGGAATTGCCGGTTCACGACTGCGCACGGCTCGTGGGATTCCCCGAACTGGAAACCGAGATGCATTACCTCCGTTTAGGAGGGTCCATGTCGAGTTCAACGCAGCAACCTGTTCAAACTTTGCCAACGCTGCCGGCGCAGCCGTTCCGCCTGGATGTGCCGCTCCACGATCTTCTACAGAAGCGCTCCGAGCGCCCCATATACCACCCCACACTGGTGAGGGCGGAACGCGAGCCCCAACCGTCGCTTACTCTGCCCTCGCCGGTCTTCCCGCAACACCCGGCTCTTATGCACGAGCTCGATGCTGCCGATATCGCCGCGCACGACGTCGTGCTGCGGACCGGCAAGCGGCACTGGCCTGCGTCGAAGGTTCTAAAAACCATGAAAGGCTGGATGTTTCCATATTTCAAGTCACGAGTCCTGCCGGGCGAGTTTCAGCCGATCATCGCGTACCTCTTTACGGAATGGAAATGCAATCTGGACTGCCATTACTGCTGGTCCTACGACAACCGTATCAAAGGCATGACGGAGGACACGGCGCGCCGCGCCATCGACTGGCTGGAGTCCACGCCGTGCCGCGTGCTCGCACCCACGGGCGGCGAGCCGCTGCTCCGTCCGGATTTCGTGCACAAAGTGATCTACTACGCGGCGAAGAAAGATTTCTGGGTGTACCTGGCGACGAACGCGCGGCTACTGCGGCCGGAAGTCATAGATCGTCTCGCCGATGCCGGCATAGCTACGGTCAACTTCGCCGTGGATGCGATTAAGGAAAAGCCGGGGCTTCCCAAAGCGTTTGAGCATGTCAGCAATCACTTCGACTATCTCGTGCGCCGGCAATACCGCCACGGCTACACCGTTTTTTTCAACACCAACATCTGCCGCACCAACATTGAAGACGTGAAGGAACTGGCCACTATCGCACACGAGAATGGGATATCCATCACCTTCCACATCAACGAAGCTCCCATGATGGAACAGGGGCACTTCAAACATCTCCACGAAAACGACACCTACATCCGGCCGGAAGATTTTCCCGTGGTCGATGATCTTCTCGATTGGCTCATCGACAAGCAGCGCCAGGGCTGGAAGATGGTGGATTCGATTCCCCGTTTGCAGAACATGAAAGGTTTCATGCGCGGCGGGGGCGAGCACTGGGGATGCCGCGCCGGACAGAACTGGCTGATCATCCGCACAAACGGAACTCTTGCTCCCTGCTTTCCGATGTACAACGCCTCGTACGATTGGGGAACGGTTGGCGATCAAAAGTTCGACGTCAAGCAACTCGCAGAAATGAAAAAGGGCTGCGAGCCGAATTGCTTCTCGACGCTTGGGTACAACGTTGCGTATTGCTACAGCGCGGCCCGCGTGATGAAGTGGCTGTGGAAGCAGGCTATGAATGGTTTCCAGGGCGTAACCGGAAGTTTTGAATAGTCCGTCGGAAAAATCTAAGGAAGGGGCTCGAAGGGAAATGTTAGAACACGCAGTCACTTCGCCGCCACTGCAACGGACCGCGGAAGTCCCTTTCGCGGCATATAAGCACCAACAGGCCGCTCTCGCTCGGCGTCGCCTTTACCCGGTGACGGCCTTCTACACCTTGTACGCGATTCTAGTGTTGGCGATCGCGTTTTCGACAAAGTATCCTTGGATCGCAGTCCTCTTCTTCTTCGCGGGCTGCGCGACCTGGACTCTTGTCGAATACCTTTTCCACCGTTACGTTTTGCATGGTCGATTCGCCCCTGGCAAGGGATTGATCCGCAGGTTCCTGCATGAGCGCCTCGATCCGCTCCACTGGGATCATCACAAGCGGCCCTTCGATGGGATGCATATCAGCGGCGGATTAAAAGACATTCTGCCTCTGTTTTTTGTTGCAGCGCCCGTCAGCCTTCTGTTTCCCGTGTATACCGCGCCTACCCTGCTCGCTGGGGTCGTACAAAGCTACGCCTGCGAAGAGTGGCTCCACTATGCGCTGCACTTCTCTAATTCCCGGTTCCCGCTCTTTCGACGGATGAAGAAATATCACCTGTATCATCACAGCCCCCGAGGGATCGACAAGGGATATGGCATCACCACACGCTTCTGGGACAGCGTGTTTGATACCGGATTCCCGGAAGCTGTGCGCCAATCCCTGAGCAAGAACTGAAATGAAGAACGACGGCTACGCTCTCATAACCGGTGCCTCTCGCGGTCTCGGAATGGCCTTCGCCCGTGCGCTAGCGGAACGCCATTGCAATCTGGTACTTGTTGCCCGTTCTCCGGAACCTTTACGCGCATTCGCAAACGAATTGCGCCGCGCTCACCCTGTTTCCGTGGTCTCCATTCAAGTTGACCTTTCTATCGCCGGAGCGGGCCAAATCCTAGCGGAGCAACTTTCGCACGGCGGTATCCCAATCGAGCTACTCGTTAATAGCGCCGGCTTCGGTCTCCGCGGAGAATTCCGTGCCAATTCCCTGTCCCGGCAATTGGAGATGCTCCGTCTCAACAACCAAGCTATCGTCGAGCTTATCTACAGCCTGCTTCCGAGAATGCTGGAGCGAGGCCAGAAAGGCATCATCAATATCTCCTCGACCGCAGGCTTTCAGCCTATTCCTTTTGCGAGCGCCTATTCCGCAACCAAGGCGTTCCTGACAACGTTTTCACTGGCCCTTGAACAGGAATTGCGCAGCGTCGGCGTAAGTGTTGTGACGGTTTGTCCGGGAAGGCTACATAAGAAACAAAACGGAGATTCGGGGCAGCCGGTCAAGGAAAAATGGGCGGGCATTTGCCAGAGTACCGAGCAAGTCGTCGACGAGGCACTGCGAGTCCTCGCTCATGGAGGCGGCCTCGCGGTTCCCGGCGCTATCAATAAGTTCAGCGTCTTCGCGCAGCGCTTGATTCCACGAAGAATCGTACCCAGACTGGTCGCAAAGCTATCAAAGGCGTGACAGAAGACCCTGGAAAGGATCAAGCTATGCCTGTCCCCCATCTTGTTACGCGACCAAGCAGCTAGAGCATGGTGATCGACGTGCCCCTCAAGTCGCGACTCCCGCTCATGCAGACATAACCACATGATGCGCAAAGTGAATATCTCCGGTACTCACGTATTTCTGGCGATGGCGGCTGGCCTTTGCATGGCCGGGCCGTTCGCATGGATGGTTATAAAGTACTGGCTGTTTGCTGTGTGAGGAGAGGCAAGTTGAATCTCCTCAGGCCGGTCGGCTTTGCAGAGCCGGCCTTTGAATCGCGCGCGAGTTCAGTTCGTTAGAACGCTGCCCTGTCATTGGTTAGAACCCTACACCGTCACGGCGGCATCTCAATCTGACCCTCGACATTATTGAGCTCATGTGGAGTGTTTCACTAGTGGCGCTTGATGATGAAGACGGTTTTATCGTCAATGCGGTCTTTCTCGCCACTATGGCGCAATTCGTCGTCCCTTTTTAGGGCGTACTCGAGTAACGCATTGCAGATTTCCTTCGCCGAAAGCTGATGGTGTTCACGCATCACTTTTTCGAGACGGCTGCTTTCCTCTTTATCGTCGCCGCTATACACGCCGTCGGTGTAGAGAAAGAAGATGTCCCCTGTATTCATGAGTGTGAGCTCGGCTACCTCCGAAGATTTTACTCGTCGCTTCCGGTAGTCCAAGGAGAGATATCGGTTCCGGTCAGGATGGTCTTCCGGGATTTGCAACCCGAGAGGGAGAAACTGCACCATACGGCTCTTGTCCAATTTCACGAATTTGCCAAATTCCGCAGAGTAGACGAGTGGCGGCGGATGTCCGAAATTCACAAATCGAAACTTGCCGGATGGCCGGATTTCGCCATACAGCATCGTGGCGATCTCCTGTACCCCATCGGTCAAACTTCGCCCGAGTGCATTGCGCGCGGTAGATGATTGAGCCAGGCGTAGGTTCAGCCTCTCGAACAATTCCGGGGTAGTCTTCCCATGATGATCGAGCTCAGAAAGCATCAGCGCTTGAAACGTGTCATGGACAGTCGAGGCGATTTTGGCGGCAATGATTCCGTGGCCTTCGGCATCGACCAAGAGGACTCCGGCGGTGCTGCGGAGCGCGCGCAAGTCTTCCGCTACGCGCATCTGCTCTGAGCTTCGTGCTTCCCGATACGCGGTTTCCTTTTCCGCACTGAAGCCCGGGCGCAATTTCAGCCAGCTGACATGGTCGTCGACCGAATTACGAGGAGGTACACCGACGGCCAGCTTCTCCAGGTACTCCTGCGAGCGCTTCAGTACGAGCTGGATGCGACCGTCGATATCGTACCGTTGCTGAAAATTGATGTATTCAAACAGGTCGCCGCCGACGGCCTCGGCAGGAGTGGAATTGCCATACATTTCGATTCCGGGCAATTGAGGAATTGCTCCTTCCACCGGCATCAGCCGCTTTCGCAGGTAATCGTCGATATTCGTGGGCATAGAAAACTTTTCCATTCCGACTACTTTAACGCACGTCGCACTCTCGCTAGGAACGCAAATTCCAAAAATCCACAATTACGCCAAATCCCATCACGGCGGCAATGGTGATGCGCTCTTCGAGCTAAGGGACGGGTTCAACACCGGCTGGCTCGTGAAAGGCGAAGGATATGTTCCCGGAAAGCAGGGCGTCGTTATCTATCTGAATGGACAGACCCGGTTCATCCGTGCGGAGGATCGATTGGCTTGCGTGCATTGTTAGGAATCGAACCACTTCCGAAGCTTCGGAAGCTTCTAGCCGGATGGCTGAACAGCAGCGCACCACAACGGCATGAGAGCGATTAATTCCGCGCCTCCTTCGGTGGTGTCACTTCTGGTGTCAGTTCGATTGGCAATGCAAGGCGAAAGGAGGCATGGCTAGGCGTTTCAACATATTCGCATCTGATTGAAACCGCGCCTCTTGACATATCTTGACAGATCCTGGCGGTATGGTTGAGCGGTCTTAAAAGTCCGAAGCGCATCTGCCTCACCAATATGCAGGATACTCGTTTAGGGTAAAGAGGGTGCCTTCCCCATAAGCGTTAACTTAACGGTTAACTTGGGCCTGGTTGGCGCATATGCTGCGCGCATGGCAGGGGAGCGGAAAGACTCGCCAATCGATAATTGGGCGGTGCTGCGCTCGTTTTTGCCTGCGGGGTGGGAAGCGAAGGCGCGGCAAAGCGGGGCGCTGCGGCGGG
>DATLVZ010000102.1:0-56947 GCA_035576885.1 Candidatus Acidiferrum sp.
ATAAGGGCCGCCGAAAGCTGATTCACCGTGAGAGTTTCAGAGCTTCGGTCCTCCACCTCTCTGAGATCCAAGCGGTGCTGGAAAGCATTGCGGAGAAAAGCTGTCTCTTGACAACGCCTTCGTTCTTATCGAGCGGCACCCAGCATTTTCAGGAGCCTACCCACGTACGGATCGAAGTATCTGGCGCGATTGCATGATTGATCGCGCCACTCCCTTGGCCGCGGCGACGGGGGGCATTTCGGAGTGCTATTGCACTCACGAAGGACAAGGGCTAGCATAACGTCATGGCTAAGGCTAAGGAATTCGACTTCGAAAAGCCGGCTCCCGCGATTGATGACGAAGACGAGGCCACACTCGCCGCCGTCGACGAGGGCATCCGCGATGCCAAAGCTGGACGCAGCGTTGAACTAGAGCAAGCCCGCAAGCTCTTGCCAAAGTGGATTACCGCCTCCTCATCACCCAAAGAGCCCTGAACGATCTCGCTGAAATCATCGGCCACATTGCTGAGGACGACGCCGAGGCTGCTTCGCGTTTCGGAACTTCTTTGTTGGACCACATCGAACTGTTGACTCGATTTCCCCGTATGGGCGGCACAATCCGCAAAAGGTCGCGAGTCCGAAAACTCTCGCATAGCCCCATTCTTGTCTATTACCATCTGCGGGAAGACAGAAGGTTGGTGGAAATTCTCCACTTGAGGCACGCCTCGCGCAAGTCTCCGAAGTTTTAGTGTCCTGTCTAACATGGCCAGTGGTTCCTCATTGTTCAGCCCTGAGAGTAGCGAGAGAATGTTTCGATGCTGATCTCCTGGACATTCTGCAGGAAGTTTGGCCTAAACCCGCACACGCAGGATCGGCGTATGCAGCACGAGGCATACGAGCATTTTCCCCGTGACAGAGAGCAATACGAAGCTTAGACTTTTGAGTGAGCTGGAGAGTTATCTCGTGACGCTGGATTTGAAGCCCGAAATCGCCGCCGCACTGGAGGCCCTAGCTTCTGCTAATGGGTTGTCTGTGGAAGACTACCTTGAGCAGCTCGTGGAAAAAGAGCTGCCGCTCAAGCCGGAACATGCCACCCGTTCGGAGGGCAGTGGCATGGTTTGGGAAAACGGGTTATTTGTCTACCGCACCGGCAAGCCGCTGCCAATGCGCGTAGTCGATGATGCCATCCGCCAAGTCCGCGAAGAAAGGGCGCGGCACATCTTCACGGATTGAAAGGCGGTGGAGAAAGAAAAGAAGCGGAACTGACAAACAAAGTCAAAAACCCCACACGTAAAACCGACGTGTGGGGCACCCCGATCTATGTTTCCGTTTTACGACCGGGCCACCCGTCCTGTTCGCTGGTGCATTTCACGCGGCGCTCTACTTCACGCAATCGCGAGTGTGGATTGCGTTTGCCGAATCGCTACTCTCTAGCTCGCCGCGATGATTCTGAATCTGCCTTTTCTTATTGGGGTGCCCCGCTCTCTCGATTTTGGTTTTTGAAAGAGTGGGCCTTTCTCTTCCCCTTGTTACTGGTCGCAACTGAAGGGGATGAAGCGCAGGTCGGCTTTTCCGTAATGACGTTTGAGATTTCTCAGCATCGGAGCAGAACAGCCCGCGCTTTCTTGCAGAAAGGGCGGGGCACCCTCATATCTTTGCACTACGGTGAATTACGACAGTGGTATCCTCTCCTCGTGCCGCATCGTCAAGCAGAAATTTTCGGGGAATCGAGTGAGCCACCCGCCCTGTCGGCCAGTACTGCTTCAACGCGCTGAATCTGAACTACTCCCTGTCGTACACCACCACCTGATGAACGGTATGCCCTTGCGCGTCTTTGCCCTCGTAGGTGGAAGTGCGCGTCTTTCCATCTTTTGACACCACTACGGTCACCGTCACAAGCACTTCGCTTCCTTTTTTCTGGCTGGACTGGATCGTATGGTCGTTAAGGCGTTTCACAGAAACTGTATCCGCACCGTTCGGTAACCCCGGGGCCGGGTAATCCTTGCCGTCAAACTTCGCTTCAAAGTGGGCATGGAACGAGTGGCCATTTGCGTCAACTCCTTCTGAGTCGAGCTTGAATCCATTTTCATCGGACTCAATTCTCACAGTCAGGCTCTTTGGCGCGGGTCCCGGATTGTACTTTGACTTGGCCGGATTCATTTTCCACGTTCCCGATTGAACATCCGAAGCCGGAGCCGAGGGGCTAAACGCGAACACCACAAGTAGCGCCATCGTCGCAAAAACTGCAATCCTGTTCATCTTCGTAATTCTCTCCTCCAAGGGAAAATACCGCTGGTACTTTCCTATTAGGCTCATATGAAAAGAAAGTCCACTTCTTTCTTTCCCACGATGCCGGGCCGGTGGCAAACACGATTGTTGGTTCAGCGACATTGGGTGGCGCATCCTTCACGATTTTTGTGAAGGGTGCGGGTTTTGACTTTTTCGATCCACACCGGCGCAAAAATCTTACGCAATTAGTCTCAACTCATCCAAACGCAGCGTAGGCCCCGGTACGCCTGCAATCGAGGGTGGTCACAGGCGCGGACTGCGTGTTCTAATACCAATTTCAACGAGACCAATGCCCGTTTTGCGGAGAGGCGCTCCTGTCACTACCGATAGAAGACTACGCGATGATCGGGGACTGCCACACGGCCGCACTGGTGTCGAGGCAGGGTTCCATCGACTGGCTTTGTGTACCGCACTTTGATTCCGGGGCCTGTTTCGCGGCGCTTCTGGGAACTCCCGACAACGGACATTGGAGCATCTCACCGGAGGAACCGATCCGCGCGGTTCGCCGGCGTTATCGCGAGGGAACGCTCATCCTCGAGACCGAATTTGAAACCGAAAACGGATCCGTGACGCTCATCGACTGCATGACGCCTCGCAATGAATTGCCACACCTCTTGCGGACAGTGGTCGGCACGAAGGGCCAGGTCCAGATGAACCTGGAACTGGTGATTCGATTTGACTACGGTTCCGTGGTTCCGTGGGTGCGGCGCGCTGATGGGGGAATCTCGGCCATTGCTGGCCCGGATCAGCTCGTTCTGCGCACGGATGTGCCGCTTCGCGGCGAAAATTTCAAAACGGTGGCGAAATTTTCAGTAAAGGAAGGAGAGCGAGTTCCTTTTCAGCTTGCCTGGCATCCTTCGAACCGCGATAAACCATCCGTGTTGGACGTGGCACGCGAGGTTCAAGGGACCGAGAGTTGGTGGCGAAAATGGTCAGATCGCTGTTCATATCAGGGCGAATGGCGTGACGCTGTTTTGCGCTCGTTGATCACACTCAAAGCCTTGACCTTCTTGCCTACGGGCGGGATCGCCGCCGCGCCCACGACTTCGCTCCCCGAATGGCTTGGTGGCGAGCGGAACTGGGACTATCGGTTTTGCTGGGTGCGAGATGCTTCGCTTACCCTGCAGTCGCTGCTCGATGCGGGGTTTCATGAGGAAGCTCGAGCCTGGCGCGAATGGCTGATTCGCGCCGTCGCCGGCAGCCCCTCAGAACTCAACATCCTGTACGGCCTTCACGGTGAACGGAGACTCACCGAACTGGAATTGCCCTGGCTTTCCGGCTATGCGAATTCCGTGCCCGTGCGCACGGGCAACGGTGCTTACAAACAATTTCAGTTGGATATTTTCGGCGAAATTTCCAACACTCTCTTTCAGTGCCGCCAGGCAGGTCTGGAGCCGCCGAAGGACGAAGGCGAAAACGTGGCGCAAGCGCTCCTGGAGTTTCTCGAAACTGCATGGCAGCAACCCGATGAGGGGATTTGGGAAATGCGCGGCCCCCGCCGGCAATTCGTTCACTCCAAGTTCATGGCGTGGGTTGCGGTCGATCGCGCGATCAGGTCCGCGGAGCGCAGCTGGCTCTCCGGGGATATCGCGCGCTGGAAGGCTCTTCGGAGCGCCATCCATGATGAGGTCTGCCGGCAAGGCTTCGACGCCGGCATGAATTCTTTCGTGCAATATTACGGCTCGAAACATCTCGACGCCAGTTTGCTGATGATGCCTTTGTTCGGCTTTCTTCCGGCGGAGGATTCTCGCGTTATCGGCACAGTGAAAGCCATCGAGACGCATCTAGTGGAAGACGGCTTCGTCGAACGTTACGCGGTGGACCCGGCTGTGGATGGCATGCCCCATGGAGAAGGCAAGTTTCTGGCTTGCTCATTTTGGCTGGCGGACAATTATGTCTTGCAAAACCGTCGCGACGATGCGCTGCGATTGTTCGAACGTTTGCTGGCAATTCGAAATGACGTCGGCCTGCTTTCCGAAGAATATGATCCGGTCGCAAAACGTTTGCTGGGCAATTTCCCTCAAGCGTTCTCTCACGTCGGCCTCGTGAATACGGCTTTCAATTTAGACCGCGCCACTACTGGGTCCGCCCCGGGCAAAACCGTTACCGATGCTCCCCGCTGAGCGTAGATGAACCTCCCCGATTTCATCCTGCGTGGGCAAATTTCCGGCTGAACCAGTTCATTCGGCTGCCTGCCGCATAGAGGCTGGAAAAAATCCTGTGATAGACTTTTCCTGATGACAAAGCAAACAAACATCGTGGACTTGGAATGCTCGGCCTGCGGGAAGAAATACGACGCAGCCCTCGAGCAACATCTTTGCAGTTGTGGCAAACCACTGCTCGCCAAGTATGACCTGAAGCTCGCTGCCGCGACGCTAACCCTGGAGAACCTGAAGTCCCGCGCAAACTCCCTTTGGCGTTACGCGGAAGTGCTCCCAGACGGCCCTCCCGTGACTCTGGGAGAGGGCCAGACGGCGCTTGTGCCTGCCAGGAGGCTCGGAGCGGCCCTCGGAGTCCCCAATCTGTTGGTTAAGGACGAGGGTCTGAATCCGACAGGTTCGTTCAAGGCTCGGGGGATGACCGCAGCGGTAACCCGGGCGAAGCAATTGGGAGCAAAGGCTTTGGCGACTCCGACGGCGGGGAATGCCGGAGGCGCCCTGGCGGCTTATGCTGCCGCTGCGGGGCTTCCCGCGGTGATCGTCATGCCCGCCGATACGCCTTCGGCCAACGTCATGGAATGTCAGGCTTTCGGAGCGAAGGTGGTCAAATTGGACGGCTTAATCTCCGATTGCGGGAAGTACGTCGCGGAGCGAAAAGAACGCGAAGGCTGGTACGACGTGTCCACGCTGAAAGAGCCCTATCGCATCGAAGGCAAGAAGACCATGGGCTACGAGTTGTGGGAACAGCTTGGCGGCAAGCTCCCGGACGTGATTTTTTATCCCACCGGCGGGGGTGTTGGCCTGATTGGGATGTGCAAGGCGTTCGATGAGATGGAAGAGATGGGATGGATTGGCACGGAGCGCCCGCGCATGGTCGCGGTGCAAGCGGAGGGGTGCGCCCCGATCGTCAAAGCCTGGGAAGCTCATCGCGAATCCTCGGAATTTTTTCAAAATGCCTCGACTGTCGCTTCAGGGCTTCGCGTGCCTGGGCCACTGGGAGATTTTCTAATCCTGCGCATGCTGCGGCAGACGCGCGGAACCGCGCTTACTGTTACCGACGAAGAGATGTTGCGAGCGGGGAAGGAACTGGCGTCGCTCGAAGGAATATTTGCCGCGCCGGAAGGCGCCGCGACCGTGAGCGCCGCGCGAAAACTTGCGGCTTCGGGGTGGATCAAGCCGCACGAATCGGTCGTGCTCTTCAACACGGGCACGGGATACAAGTATTCGGAAGCGTGGCAGCGCGCATTGCAGGCCTAAACCTTATGACGACACGCCGGCTTTATTACGACGACGCGTTCGAACGCGAATTCACCGCCAGGGTTGTGCATTGCGAACCACTTCCGCCCGATGTGAACTCTGGAATTACGGCGCCTGTCTTGGGCTTGATTCTGGATCGCACTGCTTTCTATCCGAATTCGGGAGGACAGCCCCACGATTTAGGGAAAATCGGCGATGCGAATGTGCTGGGTGTGCGCGACGAGGGAGACGAAATCTTGCACATCGTTGACCAGCGGCCCGGTAGCCCGGACGTCCTGGGCTGCATCAACTGGCCTCGCCGATTCGATCACATGCAGCAACATACCGGACAGCATCTGCTGTCGGCGATGTTTCAAGAACGCTTTGGCAGGCCGACGGTGTCATTTCATCTTGGGACGGACGTGAGCACTATCGATCTGCGAGGTCCGGAGCCTTCGGACGAAATCCTCGAGGGCGCGGAGCGCGCTGCCAACACCATTATTTTTGAAGACCGCCCCGTGACCGTTCGCTATGGCACCGCGGAGGACCTCACGGAACTCGGCGTGCGCAAAGAGGTCGAGCGCAAGGGGATATTGCGAGCCATAGAGATCGAGGGCGCCGACCTGCAACCGTGCGGCGGGACGCACGTCAAAAGCACCGGCCAGATCGGCACGCTGCTTGTCAGGCGCTGTACGAAAATGCGGCAAGATTGGCGAGTGGTATTTGTGTGCGGGGCGCGAGCCGAGCGCGCCGCGCGCCAGGAATTTCAGCGACTTCGAGCGGTTGCGGAGAAACTGGGCTGCGCGCCGGAGGAACTAGTTGCGGCCTCGGAGCGCGCGATCTCCGAGCGCGATGCCAACTTCAAGAGAACGCGCGTCCTTTTGCAGCGTCTTGCGGAAATCGAAGCAGGGCAAGCGTTGCGCGATGCGGCGGCGAGCACAGATGGCTTGCTAATTGTTCGACGAGTTTTCGAGGACGTCGAAGCTGAGTTCCTGGGATACTTCGCGACGGAAATAGCTAAAACGCAAAAAGCAGTCGCGCTATTGGCAAGGCGGGGCTGTGGCCACCTGATTTTCGCGCAGCATCCCGCGGCAGCCCAAGATATGAGCGCCTTGCTTAAACAGGTCCTGGCAAAAGTCGAAGGCAAAGGCGGCGGAACGCGCGATTTCGCTCGCGGCCGACTTGACGACGCGAGGCAGGCGAAGCAAGCCGTGGCGCTTGCTGGTGAATTACTGGCACACTCTGGAAAACCGTCGGCTACCTAGATCGTAGCGGAGAAGCCTCTAGAAAAATCGCGTCCGAACACGAGCGGAGAGCAGCTAGTCCCACGGGCGTTCTTTAAGTCGCGACATCTCCGGTATCCGCCGGTCACACCCACAGCACCGGTTGGCGAATGGGGAAGTTGCGAATGCCTTCTTCTGTGTCAGGGTCAGCATTAAGACGGAGCCACAGCTTTAGATATTCCGGCTTCGAGAAAGCCAGGCCAGCAAAGAGCAGGCTCGGTTGCCGCACAGGCCATTGATCGAAGTACTGCACATCGGGCGGCAGAGGCCATTTGCTCTTGGCGGAGATAAAAGGATACATATACTCGATCGCTTTTCTAATGGATCGGCCATCAACGGTTTCAAACGTCCAAAGGCTTTTGGCGGGCGTGCTAGCAATCTGGCAGATGGCGGTCATCACATCCAGATTGAACAGCGAATACGCGTAAGGTTTGGTGCGCGCTAACTCCCGCGGAAAACTGCCATTGGGCGCGATCTGATTTGGTACCAGCACAGTGGCAAACCGCTCCCGGCAGTAGCTCACCAACTCCGAGTTGCCGGTGTAAAGTGAAAACTCGGCTACCTGCAAGACCCAACTGCTGCCGTGATTGTTCTTTGCTTCGCGCTCTTCCATACCGTGGGACGAAGTTGTCATCCAACGGAGATATTCACCAAACCAATCCTTCACACCCTTCTGGACATCAGGTGGGAGAGACTGCCAACTATCGAGAACCGCAGCGGCGCGGGCCACCTCCACCAAATGGAGGGCATCTATGATTCCGATTCCACGTCCGGTAGTGCGCCCGTGAATCGCCTGAGCAAACTCGAGATTCGAATTCATTCGTGTTGATTCGTCAACAAACCAGGCACGCAGATGGCTTGCGGCGTGAGCGGCGTAGCTTTCTTTTTTCGTGACCAGCCACGCCGCGCAAAGTGCGGGCATCTGCACACTCAGCTGAAGAAGCGCGTGTCGATGCCGGCTAAAATTATCCGGATTTGAGAGGCCATCGCGTTGAATGTAGGGGCCTGAAGGGTTTTCCGGGTCCGGCCACCAATAGTCGCCTTCGGAAAAATAGTCGTGCTTGCTCCCGGCACTGCGAACGGCAGGGAAAGCGGTTATGGTAACCGGTGCTTCGCGTAGATAACGCTCCGCGGCGCGTAGAATGCGCTTCCGATCGATTGCGGCCACATCGATCTTGGGAGCGTTCAAGTTTGTTCTGACGGGGAACAAGAGTCCGGGCATCGCCAGCGCCGGCACAAATGCTCCGATAGCCGCCGCGCAAAAGGACCTGCGGGAAGGGCCTTGTCCGCCGCTCACTACTCCATCTTTGGCATGGCTTTTAATCGGCATAGTTCTTTTGAATTCCAACACAGCGTGGTTGTACACCTTGCCCAGACGGGCCCGCGCAAACAAAACCCGGAAGGATGGGAGGCCTCGGAAAGCATCAGAGTCAAGATCGTCTCAGCGCGTTGAGGATGTCCTGCCCGGCCCTGCGGGAAAGAGAGAGGATTACGATTATCTCATTGCGTGAAGGCCGTGCCACCTGCTGAAAATCCCTGGGCTGCCTGATCCACAGTAGGAAACATTTCGATCAGCTTGTCCACTTTCGTCAATTTCAAGCTGTGTTCAATCATCGGATGTGCCGCGGCGATGCGGAGTGCGCCCCCTGCGCTTTTCAGCTTCGTCAAGGATCTTATAATCGAGCCAATCGCCGCGCTGTCGGCATGGGTCACGGCGGCCATGTCAAAGATCACGCGGGTCTGGCGTGCCGCGATCAGCCCATCCACTTCCCGCTCCAGACGTGCGCAGTCCGGACCGCAGTGTATGCTGCCTTGCATCACGAGCGCTGTCATATCCGGCTGCAAGGCACGTTTTGTGAAGTTTAGGATCACGACGCGGCGCGCTCCTCGCCTTCGTACGGGAACTGCCGAATCAGCCGCACACAATCCCCAAGCGCCGAAAAAATCGAATTGCCCCATCCGCACGGTACAAACGAAGCCGCCTTCTGGTTTACAGGTTTGTCTGCCTCGGCATAAAACCGCATCCGCTGGCCAGGAGGCGGTACGGCAAACTCCTTCACGGTGATGGCGAATGTCACGTTCCCACCGGCCTGCGGCTTGACAATCGAAAAGTAGTGCAGCTGCATCAACTGCTCGTCGGTGTCTGCCTGAATGTATACCCAATCGCTCATCCAGCCGTCCCCTCGCGCCCCAATTGCGTTCTGTGGCGGATACTAGGTCACACATCGAGGCAAGTCAACAGCTACTGGAATTGGGAGCTACTTACGCGAGCGACCCACCGAACCGCCCTCAGGCGGGCCAGTTCGCGTCTATCAGGTCGAGGAAGCGTACTTTCTCTCTTCAGTCATCGGGAGTCTCCGCACAGCTTGGAATTGAAATGCGTTAGAGGCAGAAGAGGGGTTGTTCTGTTTTAGACACCGCTGGTGTTATAATGTAGCAATGCAACGCACACTGGAATGGATTAAGGACCAGAATTTTCTGGGCTTCGGTTGCTCCGAGTGTAATTGGAGGTTCAATCCCCAAGGTGCGCTCGTCGGCGATTCGCTTGATGAAATGAAAAGGAATTACGTAGCCCAGTGTAAAAAAGAGTTTGCTGCGCATGCTTGTGTCAACCGCAGAAGTTTCAGCGGCCGAATTGCGCAGACGAAAAGAACCGAGCTACTTGCTCTACTCTTCGCGCTCCCAGTCTTGACCACAATACGGGCTGCCATATTCGAACTTCTTGAGCTTTCTCAGGCATTCTCAGACGTTCTCTAGAGCTACGAATGCCCGCGGGTGGCAGCGCGGAGTGAGTTTTTCTCATCGAGCTGCGTCTTTCGAGACGTTTGCGAGAGCGCTTGAGAACCTCTATTTGCGGCGTTTTCGACTAAAATGGGGCTAACATGAAACGAAAGTCGCCGCAGACGACTTTCGAATAACGCTGTTTTATAAAGGTTTTGGTGGACGTGACAGGGATCGAACCTGCGACCTCGTCGTTGCGAACGACGCGCTCTCCCAGCTGAGCTACACGCCCACGAGCTGCAATAAAATCTTAGCAGACGGTCCGAAGCTTGCCAACTAAGGCAGCACCCATGATTTTCAAGGATAGAAAAGTCAGTCCAGAATTATTCGGAGGCATCCGCTGAATCGCTGCCGCAGAGTCTCACGTCTTTCACAAAAATGCAGCCATTTTAGGGCTGATCGAGGCTGCCGCCGGTGCGCTGCGCGACGATCTTGCGAGCGTTCTGATAAAGTGCCCGGGCTTGCGGAATCGCTTCCACGGCCTTCTGTACCTGAGGATCCGCTTCCAGCATTACTTTGAAGCCCTCTTGCATCCCAAAGGTGGAGAAGAACACTTCCTCTTTGATCTTGCGTTTTACCCAATCCAGGTTTTCGGTCATGTCCGGTTCGGTGTAGCGGACGTTATGCTTGGTGAGATAATCGCGAAAACTTTTCATCACGCTGTCGTCCACTTCAAAATTTTTGGTGATGGTGGGTTTGGCGCCCAGGTAGAAGCGGGTAAATCCGCCTACACCACTTTCCAGTGGATAAAGAACATCGGCGCGGAACAGCGCCTCCTGAAAATGATTGAATTTCGGTGTCGCAACAATTATATCCGGGGTAATGCCGCCGCCTCCGGTCACCTGGCGGCCGCTGTCGGTCAGCTTGACTTCCGTCGGATGCTCGGGAACTTTGCGCTCATAGTGATATTCGTACAGTGAAACGGATTTGTAATCGCGCTGAATCAAACGGCCGCTCGGTGTGTAGTAACGCGCTGTGGTGAGCGCGAGGCCAGTGTTTTCGCTGAGAGGCTGAACGGTTTGCACCAGACCCTTACCGAACGTAGTTTCGCCAACAATCAGGCCACGGTCATGATCCTGGACCGCGCCGGAAACAATTTCCGTGGCGGACGCGGAATTGCCGTTTACTAAGATTACCAGCGGAGTCGTCATACCCTGGTTGCCGCGCAGTGCAAAGTAGCGGCGCTCGGGGGAAGTGCGTCCATGATGCGAGACGATCAGCTGATTCTTATCGAGGAACATGTCCCCCACGGCCACGGCTTCATTCAGCAGGCCGCCGGGATTGCCGCGCATGTCGAGGATCAAGCCATCGAGGCTGGAGGCATTCAGCTGTTTGAGGGCGTCGGCGATTTCGCGGTCGGTGGTTTCGTTGAAGCCAGAGAGGCGGATGTAGCCAATTCCGGGCTTGAGCATGAACGCAATATCCACGGAATGGCGCGGGATCTCGTCGCGCGTAACCGTAAAGACCAATTGCTGATCGTAGCCTTCACGGCTCACGGCGATCTTCACGACCGTGCCCTTCGGGCCCTTCAACAAGTCGGCAACGTCGGTGGTCGTAAGGCCGTCGGTAGACTTGTCATCCACTTTCATGATCACGTCGCCAGGCCGAATGCCGGCATTGAACGCTGGTGCGCCAACATACGGCTGCATCACGACGGTCCGATTCTCGCGCGGCGCAACGATCATGCCCACTCCATAATACTTTCCTCGCTGCTCTTCGCGGAGGAGCCCGAACTGACGTGCATCGAAGAAATTTGAGTGGGGATCGAGGACGCGCAGCATCCCGGGGATGGCGCCTTGATAGACGGCCTTGTCCACGTCTACGGGCTCGGCATAATTGGCCTGCACTACATCCAAGACGTTGGTGAATTGCCGTATCGCGGTATGCTCGTCTTCGGCCGAGGAGGTCGTGGCCCGGACGTTGGGGCCGTAAATCGCCCCGAGAACAGCGGATAAGAGTATGACAGCTACGACTAGTACCAGCCCACGGCGTTCGGATTTCATCCTGACCTCACGAATCCCCAGCAATCAAAATTATAGCACACCCTAAACTGTGGTTTGACACCGTAGGGTACCCTTTCTATGATGCCAACAGGCCATCTTGCGGCTGCCAAACGCTATGCTCAGCATGACCCACATGATCGTCGTCTTCGTTGTCGTTCTGGTCGTATTTGGTCCCCAGAAGCTGCCTGAACTCGCTCGCACCCTCGGCAAACTGATGGCGGAATTCCGCAAAGCCTCGACGGACTTCAGGAGTGCGTTTGAACAGGAGATGCGGGACATAGAGCGACAAGCCCTGCAAGCTGAGCGGAAAAAGGCCGCCGAGGCGGCTGCCGCCTCCGCGAGTGCGGCAGAACAGCCCGCCACACTGGCCGCTCTCCCTGGTGCCGAAACTGCCACGACCGAGTTAGACGCAGACACTCGCGCTACGGAAGCGCCGGTAGTGACCCCGGTTGCAGAATCGGTGCCGCGCTCCGACGAGGAAGCCGTGCCACTGGCCACTGAGGCGACCGACGGCGCCTCCGCGGAAGCCGCCATCGAGACTTCGCCAGCCCTCTCTCATGACCAACAGCAGCCAGTCTGATTCCACTATAGTCCCTCGCGAGGAAGAGCCCGGCGCGCAGATGACGTTTTTCGAGCATCTTATCGAACTGCGCAAGCGCATCATCCATTCGTTCGTCTCGATTCTACTAGGGGCGATGATTGGGTGGTTTGTGGCGCCTCATTTTGTCAACGTGATGGTGCAGCCAATGACCGCGGCCTTAAAGGCGGCTCATCTCGAGCCCAAGCTCGTCTACTCCCATCCTGCCGGCTACCTGAACCTACTGATCACCGTCAGCATCTACCTGGGGATTGTGATTGCCTCCCCTTGGGTTCTTTACCAGATCTGGCTCTTCGTGGCTCCCGCGCTTTATAAGCACGAGCGCAGCGCTATTACCGGTTTTCTTTTCTCGACGGTGTTCTTGTTCCTTGCCGGGATCGCTTTCGGATATTTTGTGTCGCTGCCTTACGTCTTGCGCTTTTTGATCAGTTTTCAGGGGCCGGTCGTGCCGCTGATTAACATTGATGAGTATTTCGATCTGATCCTCCTGGTGCTGCTGGGTCTGGGCCTGGTATTTGAATTGCCCGTGCTGATCTTCTTTCTCTCCCTGTTTGGCATCGTTACACCGCAGTTCATGATCAAGAACTTTCGCTACGCTCTTTTAATCATTGCGATCCTCGCCGCCATCCTGACGCCCACACCCGACGCCACAACAATGGTTGTATTCATGTTGGTTCTGGTGGCCTTGTACTTTCTGGGAGTGGGGGTGTCATGGTTGGTCGTGCGAAAGCGCAATCGGCGTCTGGGCGCTGCCGCGGAGGCTCACTAGATGAATTTCACGCAAAGGAATCCGTATTGTGCGGTAATCTGCGCATCGGCGTTTTTTCTTGGGCTTGCGGGATGCAAGGCGAAGGCAGACAACTCGCAACCCAGCTCGAAGGATGCTCCCTTCATGAGCGCTGTCACGGTGGCTGCGCCTCAGGCAGGCGACAAGGCACCTCCGCCCGAGAAGACAGGCGGGTTTGATGGCATGCGCGCGTATGCGCAGGTGGCCAAGCAGGTTTCCTTCGGACCGCGACCCTCGGGCTCTCCCGCCATTGCAAAAACCCAGGATTACATCCTTTCCGAATTGAAGAGCTACGGTTGCACCGCCGAAGTGGATTCCTTTAGCGCGGATACTCCCGCGGGCCGCTTGCCCATGAAAAATATTCTTGTGAAGATTCGGAGCGGACAACCTGGAGTGATTCTCCTCGGTACGCACTACGACACGAAGCGTCTCGAGAATTTCGTTGGCGCGGACGACGCGGGCTCCTCAACCGGCGTTATGCTCGAGTTGGCGCGGCTTCTTTGCTCTCAACCCGGCCGCTACGCTGTCTGGATTGCATTCTTTGACGGTGAAGAAGCCGTGCGCAAAGAGTGGGCAGATCCCGACAATTGCTACGGCAGCCGCGAAATGGCCGCGCGCCTCGCCATTAGCGGCGACCTCCCAAAGGTAAGAGCCTTTCTTCTGGCGGATATCGTCGGCACTCGCACGCCGCATTTCAAGCGCGAGGAAAACTCCACGCCCTGGCTCGTCGATCTCGTCTGGAATGTCGCCAAGAAACTCGGCTACGGAAGCGTCTTTGTCGATCAAACCTCCGTCATGGAAGATGACCATCAGTCTTTCTTGAAGCGCAAGGTTCCTTCCGTGGACGTCATCGACCCGGAATTTGGGCCGGGCGGCGACATTTTCTACTGGCACACTTCCGAGGATACTCTGGACAAAATCAGCCCCAAGACTTTGGCCATTGTCGGGCACGTATTTTTGGAAAGCGTTAAACAACTACAGGCAAAGTGAATCAGTGAACTGCCGCTCGGCGCCACTGGCCGGTGGCAAACTGTGTGCTACATTCAATTTGTTCCAGAGAAAAGTCTTCGAATGAAAAAAAGGCGCATTCTCGTGAAGTCTTCGGCGGGCCGATACGCGGTGCTCTGTGGACCCGGCGTACTTCGCGATGTCGCGGAGGAGATTCGCCGCCTGGGAAAATTCTCCCGAATGCATCTCGTATCCTCGCCGAAAGTCTGGCGCGCGGTCGGGAAGAGCGTTCTCGGCGGCCTTCAATCGAAAGCCGCACTGACGAAGCATCTGATGAATGATGCAGAGTCTGCAAAAAATCTAAGAACAGTCGAAAAGCTTTCCCGATCGCTTGTGCGCGCCGGGATCGATCGCCGCTCATTGATTGTAGCCGTTGGCGGCGGCGTGGTCGGGGACGTAGCCGGTTTCGCTGCTTCGGCGTGTCTGCGGGGCGTCTCGTTGGTGCAAATTCCAACTACTCTGATTGCCCAAGTGGACAGCGCTGTTGGCGGGAAAACCGGTGTCAATCTTCCGGAAGGGAAGAACCTCGTAGGTGCTTTTTATCCCGCCCGCCTTGTCCTCGTGGATTCCGCCATGCTAAAGCCGCTGCCGGAGCGGCAATACCGCGGCGGGCTCGCTGAAGTAATCAAGTACGGAGTCATTGCAGACGCAAAACTGTTTTCTTTCCTCGAAAAAAACTTCGAAGCCGTTCTCCGCCGCGATCCGGCAGCGCTAGCCCACATCATCGCGCGCTGCCTCGAAATCAAAGCCCAAGTCGTCAGCCGCGACGAGCGCGAATCGGGCCTCCGCGAAATTCTGAATTTCGGCCACACCTTCGGGCACGCGCTCGAGACCGTCACCCACTATCGAACCTATCAGCATGGCGAAGCTGTAGCTTGGGGCATGATGGCCGCCGCGCTTCTCGGACACGAAATGGGCGTGACGCCGGCCGATGATGTCTCGCGCATTGTTTCTCTCGTGCGCCGTCTGGCCCCCATTCCACCGTGGCCGCGCGTTCCGCTGAAAACGCTGATAGCTGCGATGCATTCCGACAAAAAAGCGCGCGGTGGCAAACTTCGCTTTGTACTGGCGCCGTGTATCGGCAAGGCCCAGTCGCGGGACGACGTGCCCCTCGATACTCTCGAGTGCGTTCTACATTTCGCCCCTCACTTCATCGGCGATCGAGGAAAACGCCGTGGCTAACCTCACGGTGGCACAGGCTTCAGCCTGTGCGGTTTTCAGTTGTTCTAGCGTCGCAAGAGCACAGACTCAAGTCTGTGCCTCTCAAACACGCGCCCTGGTGGAAAATGCGCGGTGATACCGGAGTCCCGGTTAAGGGCACTCAGCCTGAAGATGCCGCAAACGAAGCCGACGCCTCGCGCAAAGTCCGCGAAATGTTCGCGAAAATCGCGCCGCGCTATGATCTGCTGAATCATCTCCTCTCGCTTCAACTCGATCGCTTGTGGCGCAAACGCACGTCCCGCCTCCTTCGCCCTATTCTTCAGCGGCCCGGCGCCGATGTGCTCGATCTGTGCTGCGGCACTGGTGACCTGTCCTTTTCCCTCGCTCGGGAAGGGAAGGCCCGCATCTTCGGCGCGGATTTTGCGCATCCCATGCTCGTTCGCGCTAAGGAAAAAAGTGCATCGCAGTCTGGCCGCTCCTCGAATGGAACGCCACGCATCCTTCCGTTTCTCGAAGCCGACGCTCTCCGCCTCCCCTTCGGCGATAACGGCTTCGATCTCGTCACCGCCGCTTTCGGCTTCCGCAATCTCGCCAACTACGAAGCCGGCCTCCGCGAAATCCATCGCGTCCTCAAGCCCGGCGGCACCATCGCCATACTCGAGTTCACGGAGCCGCCTGACGGCCTTCGTGGCGATGCTTATCGCTGGTATTTCCGAAGCGTCTTGCCGCGCATCGGCGCCGCCATTTCAGGCGATTCCGCCGCGTATACCTATCTGCCCAAATCCGTCTCCCGCTTCTTCCGCCCACCCGAACTCGCCTCCCTCATGCAACAACTCGGCTACGTCTCGGCAAATTTCCGCCTATGGACTTTCGCCACAGTCGCCCTCCACACCGCCCAACGCCCGCTCTAATTTTTTCTTCTCTGTGCCTTCTGCGAACACTGCGTTAAGAAAACACCCGCCCCCTGAAAACCGCAGGGATGCGGCACCCCATCAAACATCTGCTGCACCCGGCTGTAGGGGTCGTATACTGGAGCGCCTTTACATCGACCACTGCTTGCCTTTCACAGTGGAATTATTTCGTCAGCTTGCCTTTTTCATTCTGAGCTGCAAGCCCATATCGTATTGCCGCTTCAAGCGTATCGATGTTTATTTCCTTTAGAGCTTTAAACCGAATGCAATATCCGGTCACGCTCGCCTTGCCTAGTTTTTTCCCATACGTTTTGGCTAGGTACTTCTTATCTTTGAGGCCAAGAATATAGACAGAGATTCCGGTTTTGTTTCCGCTCACACCAATTTGAAAAAACTCTCTGCTTTTTCCATTGGCATATTTTATGGTGTGAGATCCATATCCAACGGTAGGGTTCGAAACAGTATGATTTTTGCTGTCTTTACCATCGAAGAACCATAATTTGCATTCTGGTGACACTTGAAGTGTGAGCCGATGCAACTCTCGCAGGTCACTGCGTTTTGGCTCCGGTTGGCTGGTAATATACTTCTTGATTTGTTCTTGTACGTTCATACGTTCTGCTCCCCCGTTGCGCGCACGAGATTATACGAGGTTTAATCCTTTTGAACCGCTCCCATTCTCTGTCACACCGGATATTAGAGGTTTTGGGTCACTCGACCGCGAGGGCGCCCCGCAAGCCGCTGTTGCGCGGGGTCTTTTCGGGTGAACCTGGGGAGGTTTCCCTTGTTCCTAAAGGCGCGTCCCGGATTCTCAGAGCACGCGCCCATTACTACTACGACAGCACCGCTATTCCCTCTGCCTTTGCAGTTTTCCTGAGATCATCGTCCGCCGTCGCGAGCGGGATTTGTTTTCGTAAAGCCAAATCAAGATAGGCCGCGTCATAAGCCGGCATATTCCATTTTCGCGCTTGTGATTCCAATGCAATATTCGCCCAAACATCATTGAATTCTATGCGGATGGGCAAAGCCTTCAAACGCATCAGATACTCATCAATCTGTTTCTGGTTGATCCGCTTGCGCTTGCTGAATGCCACGAAAATAATGTTGGCAATCTCGAAGGCCCAAATCTCGGGCACGATGGCATCATCCGTTGCGAGCTTCGACAAGATGCGGCGGCTGTAGGGCGTATCTTCCGTGGGATCGCCCGGAAAGCACCAGGAAAATGCAACGGATGCGTCGAGGACAAACTCTGCCATCAGTAGCGGTGGCCTTCATGCAACAGCTTGCGGGTAATGGGTTCTCCCAGGCTGAGGTGATATTTTTCCCCGAACTCTTCCATGCTGCGCACAGCCGCCTGCCGAGAACTTTCGGTCTGACCCTTTACTTGGGGAAGCAACGCAATAGCCGTGTCTATGAACTCGTCCACCGACCGCACAACTCCGCTCCTAATGGCATTCTGAATCGCCTGTTCCTGTTCGCGCGTGAGCTTGATGGTCATGTACTGGACTCCAACAAACGCAGTCTAAAGGCGCTGCTCGTTGCTGTCAAACCGCATCTTTCATGCCGGACGCCGCACACGCCGGTTTTGCGTGCTCAGGCTTTGACCGGGGAAATCTGGGGACGAAACCTGGGACGAAACCTGGGGACAGACGGGACGTTTTCTAACAGTCCGGAACGTGGTATGCACTTCGAGTCGCGACCAGCATCTTCTAAAAATGCGGAAACGTTCCGTCTGTCCCCGAATTTCGAGGATTGCGCGCTGATAGAGCACCTGATGAGCAGCTCGTTGTCGGGCGATCATCAGGGCTGTGCGGCTGGGTTCATTAGGCTTCATGTTGGAGGTCTCCGTTCTCATCCATAGCGGATCGCACGAACTGCGGGAGCAGCATGCGGATTGCAAGTGGGAATAAGGCACAGGTTAGAAGTTGGAGGCTGGAAGCTAGAACAAAGTCAAAACCCGCACCCTGAAAACCGCAGGGATGCGGCACCCATCAAACGTCTGCGGCACCCTCGATTGCGTAAAGCTGCATATCCAGACGGATTGACCTCGCAAGGCCTCCAAGGTCCCCGTACAGGCTCTTACTTGTGATGTTCATCTTACGGAGAAGGGCGAAGACGCTTTCGTACAGCTCTCCCCGGATCTCATACTTCCTCACATCCACATCGCTGTAAGTTGCGGACGATAAGAGGTCGTTGATGCGGAGACTGCGATTCATGGAGACCAAGAAAGATCCTGCCTGTCTGTCGAGCCGGGCATTGACTTGCTTCGGCTCCGTAATCCACGCGATGTCATAGGCAAATCGGTTCACTATATTGTCGAACACCTCGTCTCCCTTTCTATGCACCGTTTGCCGTGTTTCTTTAAACTCTCCATCCCTTCGTGAAATGTATGCGACCGACTGGTCCATAACTGCAGTGTAGTCAATCGCGAATATGGCGAGATTCTTCTGGGAACGTGGCGCATAGCCCTCAAGAGCAAAATAAAGGGCCACATAGGGACTTTCTGTGAAATCGAGCAGTCGAGTTGGAACGCCGTAATGCTGCATAAGGGACAGCCATGCTAACGTCGAGTTCGGTTGAATGTTTTCAGTATCGTAAAGGTGGAATTTTGATTTGAAGATATTCAACGAGTAGTCTTCGAACTTCGTAGCAGACTCGGAGGACCACGCTGATCCAATCACCCGTTCGAGCGTAGAAGCGAGGAGCCAGTTCGCATCAGCATGCCCTCTGTAAATATAATTATTGGGTAAACTATTTAGCCCTGTTAAGAGTTCTTCCATCGAGTCGATCGCTATATGTTTCATCTTTCCCGTACTCGCTCGTATGTTTGTTCTATGTCGGTGAGAACAGCTTCTGGTTTTTCGCCCTCGTCGTACCCGCGCTTTACTGCGTCACCACGCAAATGCAGGGTGACTGGCCTCTCGGCTTTCTTTCTTCTGACTCGCGCCGAAGCCTCGTTTCCAGTTGCGGCTGTACTTCTCGTAACAGACTGTAGCACTTCGCGGTTCAGGTCTTCGCCTTTTATCTCGGCTTTGCCGGCCTTCCCGTTTGCAGTCGCGAGATAGACAGACAATGGCTTCTGGAAGTATTCGTCAGCATCGAATGGATTTGGTCCGTGAAATGTCGCAGTAAACCGAGATACGGCGTAAGCGGTTTCCAGCGCTCGGATGAAATCTTGGGGGTCTGGGATCGGGGCTATCTCCACTAACACCCCGTTTGTCTGGACGATCTTCGTCACGGAAAGCAACTGCTGTATACGGGCCGCAATCCCCTTTATAGTCGGCGCGAGACTAGCCTTGTAGGCTATACCGAGAATACCGATGTCCGCATTAAATACACAATGCGTATAGGGACTTGTTTCGAGCTCTTCCTCTAGGAAATCTCCGGACTGCTCGTCAAACTTTTCGACCGTTGATCTAGTTGTCCTTCCAACAGCGAAGTACCCGGCACTGTGCGAAAACAGACGAAGATTTCCGATATGCCACCGATAGCCCTCACGCGCTTCGAATGACGGCTTTTCTTTCAGGGCTTCTACGAAGATTTGCGCCGGCGTCGAGTCAGTCCGAAAAATAGACTGCTGCCTTGGTTTCACGAACCTGGCGCGGAACAAACTGTATTCGATTGAAGGCATATCTCTTTACTAGTTATCCTAGACCACCCGGTGATACGTTCGACAGGATTTTGCGCGGTTGTGTCCAAAGCACTCTCGGGACGGTGGCGGGTGGGTGGAGCATTCGATTGTGCTGATCGTTCTGGGAAACCGGGGTCAAAAGAAATTAGGGAATCCTGGAAACCTGGGAAACCTGGGGACAGGCGGGACGTTCCCCGCTTATCGAGCCGCCTGATCTCTAATCTCTTCTCCCGCAACGACTTATAATCTTCTTGACAATATGACTAAGTCGTGCTATAATTCTTCATGAATTTTAGTCGCCACCCCGTCACTCTTTCCCATTTTGGATTTCGACTGCCGCGCGACGCTCGCCTCCCGTCTTTGCCTCGACTCCGACGTCGCTCAATCCCTCCAATTCCTCCAAAATCTTCCGTTCCAACCGAGTTACCATTCTGCAAAAACCGCCGCGTCCTAACCCCCTCAAAATCAACACTTCCGCAAGTGTTGATTCTGCTCGACTTCATCTCCTTTAGGCGCAACACTTACAAAAAAACCGGGGGAGGGTACCCCTCTTCCAGCCCCAAAGTTTCGCAACTCGTCACTACGCGCACGCGCACCAACTCGACACGCAGGAACACCCGCATCTCCAATCCCATCATGCGATTGCGCACACTTTCCGTCACACATGGGGGTGGGGGTGCGTGCCTGCCTCAACCCTCAAGTTCCACTTTCAATTCGTGCGTCTGCGCCAGTTTCGCGTTTCGAGTTTCGTATTTCGCGCCCTTCTCGCCACTCGTCACTCGTCACTCGCCACTACTCTTCCAGCCCGGCGCTCCGCAATTTCGCAAGCAAAGTCTTCGGCGAGACTCCCAGCTTCTCCGAGGCCCGCGTTTTGTTCCACTTGCATTCGCGCAGAGTGCTTTCGAGCAGGACGCGCTCAATGTGGCCGACGGCACGCCCCGTCACTTCCTCCAAGCTTCCTTCCCAGCTGAATTGCTCCGGCAACATTCCTTCCGGCAATTGGTCCGCATCCGGCTTCGTGGCGGGAAGCTGCAAACCGTCAGCGGTAATGCTGAGCCCATCGGTAAGGATCACCGCTCGTTCCATGGTGTTTTGCAGTTCGCGTACATTTCCCGGCCAGCGATAGTGCAGCAATCGTTCCCGAGCCTCCTGCGACAATTCCAGGCCGGGCTTCTTGAACTCCCGGCTGAACTTCTCCAAAAAGTATTCCGCCAGCAACAGCACATCGCTGCCGCGTTCGCGCAACGGAGGGATTGTCATGGGCACGGCGGAAATCCGGAAGTAGAGATCCTCGCGAAAGAGCTTCTCTTCCGCCAGCTTCTTCAAATTTCGATTTGTAGCGACGACAATGCGCACATCCACTTCCACGGTTTGCGTGCCGCCGACGCGGTCGAATTTCCGTTCTTCCAGTACACGCAAAAGTTTGGCTTGAATGGCCAGCGGCAGCTCGCCAATTTCGTCGAGGAATAGCGTGCCGCGATGCGCCAGGTCCAGTTTGCCTACTTTTTTTGCGCCTGCGCCCGTGAACGCGCCGCGTTCGTGCCCAAAAAGCTCGTTCTCCACCAGCCCTTCGGGAATCGCCGCGCAATTCAGCGCGACAAACGGCTGCTCGCGCCGCGGCGAAAGATGATGCAGCGCTCGCGCAAACAGTTCTTTTCCGGTCCCGCTTTCTCCCAGGAGCAAAACGGTGGAATCCGTCGCCGCCACTTTCTGGATTTGCTGGCTGATCTCCCGGATGGATGCGTGTTCACCCAGAATGCGCGGAAATCCATATCGCGCCGTGTACTCCTCGCGCAGCAGCAAGTTTTCCCGCTGCATCTCCTGCTGCCGCGTCGCGCGCTGAACGAGCAATTTCAGGTGGTCCAGGTCCACTGGCTTCTGCAGAAAGTCGAAGGCGCCGTCCTTCATTGCCGAGACTGCTTCTTCGACCGACCCGAACGCTGTGAGAAGAAGCACGGGAATTGTCGCATCCGCCTGCTTGGATTCCCGAAGCACGTCAAGCCCCGACGCTCCCGGCATCTTCAAATCGGTTATGACCATGAGGTAGCGCCGCGCACGGACTTTCTGGATCGCGGAGGTTCCATCAGGAGCTTCGTCCACGCTATAGCCTGCGCGCTCCAATGCCTTGCGCAGCATGGCGCGCAGCTCGTTTTTATCTTCCACAAGGAGAAGAGGTTCCATCTCTCTTGTTTCTACCACGAATCAGAGGATAGTTCGGCGGGAACGCGCAGCAGATGTGTAGTGAAGGGAAGTAACCAGCTGGGACGAGAGGTAAACAGCGAAACTCCAAGCACGAAATTCGAACTTCGCAATTCGAGTTTGCTGTATCGAATTTCGACGAAGCTATCTAGCCCAACCGGAATCGCCACCGGATTTGCGCAACTCGTCTTCCATATCGGCCAGTTGCTGTTTCAGGCTGGCGATCTCCTGCTTTTTCGCGTTGATCTTGGCGTCTTTCTCGTTAATGGTCTTGCGGGAGTTTTGTTCCATCAGCGCTTTTTGCGGGTCACTGTAATATTGCGTCTGTGACTTATCGGTTTCCCGCTGCAAAATCTCGAGTTCTTTTTCCGCCGTTGCGATTCTTTCGCGTTGCTCCGCAAATCTCTTCCGCCATTTAGTTTCCGCGCTCTCGCCGCTCCCCTTGGTCTTGTCTTCCCCGTCTCCCGCCGCGCCCTGTTTTTTTTCGGCGGCAGTCTGTGAACCATTTGTGGTAGCACCCGCCGTGGCCCCGCCGTTTGAAGAAGCGGCGGGCTTCACGTCATCATCCGTATAAACTCTTTTAGGCTTAGGCGCAGCCTTCTGCTGTTCGCGCGCTCTTCGCGCCGCTTCCGCCACCGGATCGGTCTCCTGCTGTTTCGGCGGATTACCCTGCTGCTGCCGCGCGAGCACGGGCAGAGTTGCCAGACAAAGTCCGGGCAATAATATCGAAGCCTTGAGCCAATTCTTGACGCCCATAAAATGCCGCCTCTCCCGGGGGTAGCTGGAATCCCCAGCCTCTACTTAGATGCTGTCCTTCTTCAATTCTACTGCTTCCGGGACGCTCCGGCACACGGGTAGCGTAACTATAAATGCGGCGCCGCCTTCGGGACGATTCCGTGCCACCACCTTGCCGCCGTGTTGCACGATGATTTTCTGCACCACCGCCAAGCCCAGCCCAGTGCCATTGGCTTTCGTGGTGAAAAACGGCCGGAAAAGCTTGGGCAGCGTCGCCGGAGAAATCCCCGGCCCATTATCGAAAACCGTGATGCGTTGGATCCCGCTCTCCGCGTTTCGTACGACTTCGCCGCGCAGAATTACGCGCCCGCCGTTGGCTGCTCCAACGCTTGCCTCCGCCGCATTCCTGGCCAGATTCAGCAGAGCTTGACGGAGCAGACCCTCGTCTCCCGCCACGCTACCCAAAGGCCCCTCGAAACGAATACGCACTTGCGGGTTGGCCTCGGCCACGTCAGAAACCACGCGCTCGACAACTCCCTCAAGCGCCACCGGTTCGCTGGAAATCTCCAACGGCCGAGCATATCGAAGGAATTCCGTCACTACGTGCGTAATGTTCCGAGTCTGCTCCAGAATTTTTTCCGCCGAATCCGCGACCTCCCCGGCGACCGCTTCCGCGCTAATCATTTGGGCGTACCCCGAAATGGTGGCCAACGCATTCTTGAATTCGTGCGCGATACCGGCGGACAGCTCCCCCACTGCCGCGAGGCTATCCTTCAATTGAATCTGTTGCTGCAAGGCGGCAAGTTCGGTCAGATCGGTAATAAGGCAGATCGCCCCCGTAATCTTTTCCGTCCCGCGCCGAATGGGCGAAATGGTTACGCCCAACTGTTTGGACTCGCCTCCTGGTGCCTCGTGCTCGACTTGTTCCCGGCGGAAAATGCTCCCGTTCGTCAGGCATTCCCCAATGTACCGAGTCAGCTCGGATTGTTCTCCCAAGACTTCGCTGTACCGCCGGAATCCCAGTCCTCGAATGCCCAGCACTTGCTCCGCCGCGGGATTGGCGCTCGAAATAATGCCAGTCGCGTTCACGACAACCAATCCTGCCGGCATGTTGCGAGTAACTTCTTCGCTCAGGCGTTCCGTCTGCTCCGCGCGCTCTCGTTCGATCTTGTGCAGCCGTTCCAGCTCTTTCTCTTGATCGCGGAGCTGGCGAATGACTCCTTCCATGGAGGCGGTCATAAACGCGGAAGGATTTTCTGATCTGGGCGCCGCGGCGGAAATTCCCTGACTGTGAGATTCTCGGGTGCTCTGCAAGAAACGACGAAGCAAGAAAAGGATGATGCCCAGGACAGCCAGGATTCCCACTGCCGCGCCAATGGCGATCTCCCAAACGCGCTGGGTACTCTCGGCTTGGACTGCTAGGAACATCATTGCCTCAACCTGCCTCGCCTCGGAAAGACTCTCAGCGCAACCCTTGGGCAAGATCAATCGCAAACGAAGAGAACGCAAAAACCACGATTAGCGCAGCAATTCCCAAGAAAGTCCCCAAAGGGAGATGGTATTTGCTGGCAATCTGCCAGCGGAGTTGGTTCACCGTGCCAAGCCCTCGCCGGCTGGCGCGTTCCGCGAGCCTCACCACCGCGGCGCTCGCACGCATAAAAGCTATGACCACGATTCCGACGACGCTACCGAGCAAGGTCCCCAGCAAAATCATCAAGAACGCATTTCTTACTCCCAGAAATGCTCCGGCCATGGCCATCATTTTCACGTCGCCCAGGCCCATACCCTCCCGGCCGCGAACCAGCTTGTACACCGCAGCCGCTCCCCAAAGCATGAAACTTCCAAACGCTGCACCAAGAAGGGCCTCGATCACCCCCAGGAATCGCTCGGGCGGGAGGCCATGGAAGAATCGCATGCTCAGCAGAAAGGCGGTGCCGTCGTTCGGCGGCACAAACGCAGAGAAAAGTACGCCCGCGGCAAACCCTGGCCAGGTGATTAAGTCGGGAAGCAGCCGCACGCGCAAATCGGTGATGGTCAAGACAATGATCAAACAAATGAAGAAGAGCCATTTCACAGTCGCCTGGCTAATCCCAAACTCCAGGTAGCAGGCCACGAACAAAAGCCCCGTAAGCAGCTCCACCAGCGGGTACATGGCCGAGATCGGCGCGCCACAGGCGCGGCACTTTCCCCTTAGCCATAGCCAAGCGAATACGGGCACGTTGTCATAGGCCTTGATGGGCGCGGAGCAGCGCGGGCACCGCGAACCGGGCGAAACGATAGACACTTCCTCCGGAATGCGCGTGATGCACACATTCAAGAAGCTCCCGATTACTATGCCAAACAGAAAAAAGAAGACGATGACCACAGTTTAGTCGGCCGCTTTGGGCCACACTTAGTACTCTCCCATACCTGCAGCACCCCCTCAATAAAGCAGGCCGCGCTCCGTGCCCCACTTCTAACGCTGTTTCTTGCTTCGAGCTTGCTGTTTTCTGGGCATTCCAGGTTCTCGGGAAAGTTTCGTTAAATTCCATTTCGGATTTTTTTCTTCGACCTTTCGACTGTAAACTACTAAGTGTCGACTTCTCGAATGCACTGGTTCGAACGCAAAATCCGCCGCTACGAGCACCGCCGCTGGACCACGGACGACAACCGCCGTGTCCAGCCATTCCACTGGGGACTCGAACACATCGGCGGTAACCCCACCGACTCCAATCCTGGCGAATTTGTTCGCAGGTACTCTAGGAATGTCATCGAGCAAAGCGCTGAGTGGTTTGCCACAACACCCGCCACCGACTATCACCTCGACAGCGAGAACGTGCTGACTTTCACCAGTTCGATCGAATCTCCCTGCCCTGAAAACAACACCGTGCAGGCGAGGCTGTGGCCTGCGCGACGAGACCGACGGCCTCCCTTCAAAGCCCCGATAGGCTGCGCAGTACTTGTCCTTCCCAACTGGAACGCCAAATGGCACGGGCAGGATGGCCTATGCGAATGGGTCGCACGCTTCGGCATAACCGCTCTCAAAATGAGCATGCCCTACCACAACCGCCGGATGGCCAAGGGGCACGAACGCGCCGACCAAATCTGCGGGCCGAATATCGGGCTGACTCTACAGGCTAACCGCCAGGCGGTTCAAGACGCCCGCCGCTGCCTTCGCTGGCTCGAACAGCAGGGATACACTCGGCTGGGCATCCTCGGCACTAGCCTGGGCTCTTCCGTCGGCTACATCACGCTGATGCACGATCCGGCTGTCAAGGCCGGCGGATTCTTACATTTTTCGACTTACTTCGCCGACGTCGTCAGCCAAGGGATGACTACCAACCACGTCTGGGAGGGCCTTCGGCACCACGTCACGGTAGAAGAACTCCGCGAGTATTGGGCACCCATCAGTCCCATGCCGTACGTTGAGAGGGGGATGGGGGCTGATCGGAAGTCGTTTCTTGTGTATGGAAAATACGACCCCACGATGCTTCCCGAGCTAAGCCGACAGATGCTGGACGCGCTGCGCCGCCACGGCGCCCACCCACGCTCTCTTCAGCTACACTGCGGGCATTACTCCCTGGAACTAGCCCCCTTCAGCTACATCGCGGGCTATCGCGTCCTCGCCTTTCTCCGATCCGCGTTGGCCTGATAGGGTCGTTACGCGCCCGGGACGCAAAACCTATTCTGAGTGCCCAAAGGGTTGGGAAAGATGGATTGCATTGGAAAATGAAGCGAGATAGACTAGAAAGGTAGAAGATATTCTTTATTGGTGGAATTATGAGCCTTAACATTAAAAATCCCGAAGCACACAAACTTGCGCTGCTTCTTGCTGAGGAAACAGGAGAAACCCTTACAGCAGCTGTCACCGAAGCTATCCGCGAGCGGCTTGAATCCGTCCGTCGGCGCAGTAAGCGCGACGCTCTTCTCGCCGCTTTAATTGCCCTTGGCAAGCGCGGCGCCCAGCTCGCCCCTGAACCCCACATGGACCATGCCGAACTCCTCTACGATGAGAGAGGTTTGCCCAAGTGATCATGGACAGTTCCGCGGTTATCGCAATTATTTTCGGGGAATCAGGATATGAGGATCTCTCGCGCGTCGTCGCCTCGGCGCTGGTATGCAGGCTTTCTGCTGCTTCGTTCTTAGAAGCGTCCATTGTTGCCGAATCTCTCGCGGGAGATCGAGGTATCCGCCTCTTTGATTCATTCCTTCGTCAGTCCTCCGTCGTCATCGAACTGGTCACTGAAGAGCATGCTCTGCTCGCTCGCCAGGGCTACTCCGATTACGGTAAAGGGCGTCACTCCGCAGGCCTTAATTTCGGTGACTGTTTCTCCTATGCCCTTGCCAAGGCCACCGGCGAACCGCTGTTATTCAAAGGGGACGACTTCCGCAAGACCGACGTAATTCCCGCACGGTCGTAAGAGTTCTCAACCTTCCAAAGAAACTATTCCGAAGAATTCATGCACTTTCATCGAGAGGCGCAGCTAGTATCATCAGCGCATGGAAACCCTGCTCGTCGAGGCCTTTGGCCCCCTCGCCGTCGCCCTGATCCTTTACGTTGCCATTTCCGGTGCTCGACGTTTCGTGCATCAAGTCCGCAACCGGCTATCTCCAGAACAAATCCAGGCCGCCCGTGATGCTTACCGCAACCGCCTCGTACATCCCCGCGCGGAGGAAGTCGAGCAGGGAATTGGGGCGCTACTCCCGCAACGCCTGCTCAACTTGTACGACGATCACCAGACCATCCTCACCGAGCAACTCGAAATCCGCCGGCTGGATATCGATCGAGCAGACATCGCCGCTCAGGAAAACGCGGCCGACCCAAAACACGCAGCGGAATGGATCGAAGCCTTCCTCCCGCTCGATCTAGAGAGCCAAAAGTACACAGTAGAGTTGGCGGTATTCGGATGTGGCAAAGGCTTCTGTTTCGCCACGGATGGCGCGGGTAATTTCTATTGGACCCCTCTGAGCGAGACCCGCCAGCACGACTCGCCAGTATTTTTCGCCTGCCACGATCCTCACGGCAACGAACAAGTCGCAGCTTCCCTCGATGAGTTTCTATCCTGGCCGCGCACGATGCATGCACCCGAGGGGGATGTAACCGCGTGAAGACCAGACTGTTCGAAGCTATCTGAACGGAGGTAGTTCGAGCTCAAAAATCTGAATTATTTCTTGAGGTTTACTTGGAAGATTTAGAAATTCCAGTCACTTGTTGATGGCGGGCTTCGTTTGCCCAAACTATTGAGCCTCGACAAAGATAGAGTCGTGCGGGTTGATGAGAAAAGCGGCAGCAGGGCTGCCGCACTCCAAATCTCTACATCGCAATCGTATGAGAGACTCGGTAGAGCTCCGCGTTCTAATGCAGCACTCGCGCTAGCGCGCCCTCAGCCAGGAGAGCCGAAACGGCTTCGATTTCTACATCTAGCGGACGGTCTTGCGACACCTTTGGTGACTTTGCCCGCACGACGGCGTAGGCGCTCGTCGCCAGCGTGCCCGTTTTCAATGGCGCAAGCAGGTCAATCCCTTGGCAGGCGCAAAGCAGTTCGATGGCGATCGTGTGCCGTAAATTCTCAAGCATTCGTCCAAGCCGTCGCGCGCCGCCCATTCCCATGGAGACGTAATCTTCCTGATTGCCCGAGGTGGAGATAGAATCGACGGAGTGTGGCGTGGCCAGCGCCTTGTTCTCGCTGGTAAGGGCCGCGGCCGTTACTTGCGCGATCATGAAGCCGGAATTCAGGCCTGGCTCCGGCGTGAGGAAGGCCGGCAACAAGCTAGTCAGGGGATTTGTCATTTGTTCGATGCGCCGCTCGGAAATGCCGCCAAGCGTCGCCAGCGCCACAGCCACTTGGTCCGCGGCCATGGCCAGAGGCTGCCCGTGAAAATTTCCGCCGCTGATAATGTCGCCGCCACCGTCTTCTTTCACAAAAACGAGCGGATTGTCGGTCGCGCTGTTTAGTTCCACGGCCGCTGTCTCGCGGGCTTGTGCCAGCGAATCGCGCACCGCTCCATGCACTTGCGGAGTGCAACGCACGCTATACGCGTCCTGCACGCGCGGATCTTTTTCCGGGGAGCGGTGCGACTCGCGGATTTGGCTGCCTTCGTTCAAGTGGGCGAGGTTTCGTGCGGTTGTCGCGGCGCCGGTATAGGCTCGCGCGTGCATGATGCGCGCGTCGAACGCTCCGGGGCTCCCGCGCAGAGCGTCCAGCGACAGGGCCGCCGCAACATCGGCGCTGTCGATGAGAATATCCGCTTCGCTCAGGGCAAGACTCAGTAGCGCGAGCATTCCTTGCGTACCGTTGAGCAGCGAGAGGCCTTCTTTTGCCTCCAGTGCGACGGGATGGATTGCTGCGCGGCGCATGGCTTCGCTACCCGGCAGTGTCTCGCCTTTGTATGAGGCGCGGCCTTCGCCAATGACTACCGCTGCAAGGTGCGCCAGCGGCGCCAGATCGCCCGAAGCTCCGACCGATCCTTGTGATGGAATCACGGGATGCACTCCGGCATTCAGCATCGCGCAGAGCGTCTCGACAATCACCGGACGCACGCCGCTCAATCCTTTAGCGAGTGCATTGGCGCGCAGCAGCGTCATTGCGCGCGTTTCTGCTTGGCCCAAAGGCGCGCCAACGCCGCAACAATGCGAACGCACGAGATTTACTTGCAGGTTTCTCACTTGCTCCGTCGAGATGCGCACCGAAGCGAGCTTCCCAAAACCCGTGTTGATCCCATACGCCACAGTTCCCGAAGCGACGACCTGGTCGACCACGGCGCGGGAAGCTTTCATCTTTTCTGCCGCAGAGGGAGCAAGACCAACCGTGGCGCCCTCGAAAGCCACGCGATGCAGCTGCTCGAACGTGAGATCATTGCCAGTCAATGCAACGCTGGGAGCCACGCTCATGCTTTTCTCCGATCGGGTTGCGGCGCAACGACGGCCTTAAAGACGATGTGGTATTTTGCGGGGAGCAATTTTGGGCGGCCGTTGCTTCCGCAAATGATGTGCGTCGTCTCACCAGTCGCAAGCAACTTCCTGTCGGAGTCGCGAATCACTTCGTAGGAAAACTTTATGATGCGGTTGCGCGACTCCGCAATGCGTGTGCGGATTCGAAGCACCTCATCATATTTGGCGGATTGGAGATAACGGCAGTGCGCGTCCGCTACCATGATGTGGCAATCGTCCTCTTTTTCCATGCGCTTGTACTCGATGCCCAGCGCGCGGATGAGTTCGACGCGTCCCACCTCGAACCACACCAGGTAATTCGCATGGTAGACCACGCCCATCTGATCGGTTTCGGCGTAGCGCACCCGTACTGTCGCATCGTGGTATTCGATCATTCTCATGTCCTGTGAATCGAGACGCTCGCCGGCGCGGATTAATCCACGTCGGTGCTCCAAACGGGTTTGCGTTTTTCCAGAAAGGAAGCGAGCCCCTCTTTGAAATCGGCCGTGCATCGGATGCGGGCGTTCTCCAGAATCGCGCGCTCCAGGTCCGCATCCACGCTAGCGGCAGCCGCCGAAGTCAGGAGGCGCTTCGCGCGCGTCAGGCTGACCGGGCTCGCGGCAATCAGCACGTCTGCCAGTTCCCGCGCGCGTTCCATCAAGCGTTCGTGCGGCACGATTTCCGTGATCAGCCCCAGGGCCTTTGCTTCGGCGGCGTCCACCAGGCGGCCGGTGAGGAGCAAGTCGCGGGCGTGCTTGTCGCCGATTTGCCTGGTAAGGAAAACGGAAACAATGGCGGGCAGAAATCCAATCCTGACTTCCGTGTATCCGAATTTCGCCTCGGGGACGGCAATGGTGAAGTCGCACAGGGTGGCAATGCCGCAGCCGCCGGCCAGCGCGGCGCCGTTCACCGCGGCGATTAGAGGTTTCGAGAAGCTCCAGATGCGACGAAACATTTTGGCCATGCGCCGGGAGTTTTCCATGTTTTCGGCGGAGGACTGTTCGGCGATGATAGCCAGAGTTTCGAGGTCCATCCCGGCGCAGAAGGATTTGCCCGCGCCTGTAATGATGGCCACACGCGCGTGACTGGATTCCACCTCATCCAGAGCAGACTGAATTTCGGCGACCATGCGTTCGGAAATGGCGTTGCGCTTCTCCGGCCGGTTAAAGGTGAGCGTGGCCAGTTGACCGGAAAATTCGAGCGTCAGTGTTTCAAACATTTTTGCGAGTCTCCTGGCTCCTGAACGTGTCGGAGAAACCCCTTGGACTCACTTTCGATCACGCCTGCGGTCGCATAGGACCCATCGGTTGGGCCGAACTTGCATACTGGAAACATGCTACTCCAGCGGCCGCCACGCAACCGCTGGAATGATTCTAATTCACTAGCGGGGCGTGTGCATACTTTGCGCGAATCTCGTTGGCCATGTCGAGCACGGTAGCGAGCTTTGAGGAGTCGATACCAGGATCGGCGCCGGCCTTTTTGAGGGCGGCGAGAACATCTTCGGTGGCGATGTTGCCGACGAGATGGTCTCCGGCAAAGGGGCAGCCCCCGAGGCCGGTGAGGGCGGAGTCGAAGCGGCGGCAGCCGGCTTCGAAGGCGGCGAGAATTTTGGCTTCGGCGTTTTCGGGGCGGCTGTGCAGATGCACGCCTAGTTCGATGCCCGCGACGTGGTCTTTCACCTCGCGATAGAGATCGCCGACAAGTTCCGGCGATGCGGTGCCGACGGTGTCCGCGAGCGAAACGGTGCGCACGCGGATTCCTTTCAGCCATTCGAGAGCGTCGGCGACGATTTCGAGGCCCCAGGGCTCGTCGTAGGGATTGCCGAACGCCATGGAGATGTAGACGACGAGGTCCTTTTTGGCGGAGAGAGTTTCCTTGCGTAATTTTTCGACGAGCAGGCGGGATTCGTTGCGCGTCATGTTGGCGTTGGCACGCCGAAAATACGCGGAGATCGAGTAGGGATAGCCGATCGTGGTTACGCCGGGAGTTGCCAGCGCGCGCTCGAGACCTTTTTCATTCACCACGATTCCAATAATTTCCGGGAGTTCGACGCTATCGGGAAGGGAAGCGTTGAGTTTTGCCATAACATCTTCGCTGTCCGCCATCTGCTTCACGTGTTTTGGCGAAACGAAACTCACCGCATCAATATGCTTGAATCCGGCGAGCACAAGCTGATTGAGATATTCAGCTTTGTACTCGGTAGGAATAAAGTCCGGCAGGCCTTGCCAGGCATCGCGAGGACATTCGATTAGTTTGGTTAAGGCAGCCATGTCTTCCTGTTGGAGCGCAAATAATCGAACAAAAGCGAAATCAAGAATCTAGTGAAACAGAGTATGCCGCACATGGACACGATGTCGGGCAGAATTCCCGCGATTGGGCCTACAACGGATGTAGTTGCAGCCGCGATTGATCGTCGTTGCTCCAAGGTTGCTATGCGAAAACTTATCACGGTAATGGGAGTGGCCGTCGAAAAAACGAGAAGCGTCCACGATCTATTGGAGATTCTCACGTCTGGAGGACACCGGTTTTGAATTCGCGGATATCGGGATTTAGAGAGGCGGCTTCGAGGGCGGTGATAAGGGCGTCGCGGGTGTGGGCGGGATCGATGATGGCGTCAACCCAAAGGCGAGCGGCGGCGTAACGCGGATCAGTTTGATGTTCGTAGGTGGCCTTCACGCTTTCGAGCATTTCCTTGCGGGCTTTTTCGTCAACTTTTTTGCCTTCGCGTTCGAGCTGCTTCAGTTTAATTTCGGCAAGTGTGTTGGCGGCCGCGTCGCCGCTCATGACCGCGAACTTTGCAGTGGGCCACGCGAACATGAAGCGTGGATCGTAGGCTTTGCCGCACATGGCGTAGTTGCCCGCGCCAAAACTTCCGCCACAAATCACCGTGATTTTGGGTACTACGCTGTTGGCGACAGCGTTCACCATTTTGGCGCCGGCGCGGATGATGCCGCTCCACTCGGCGTCTTTGCCGACCATGAAGCCGTTCACGTCGTGCAAGAAAATGAGGGGAATGCGGTTCTGGTTGCAATCGAGAATAAAGCGAGCAGCTTTTTCGGCCGATTCCGTGTAAATCACGCCGCCGAACTCGATGCGCTTCTGGTCCGAGCCGCGCGCCGTGGTTTGCACGTGTTTTTTCTGATTGGCGACGATGCCCACGGCCCAGCCGCCGATGCGAGCGTAGCCGCAGAGAACCGTCTCTCCATATTCGGGACGATATTCTTCAAATTCGCTGGCGTCCACGATGCGCGCGATAATTTCATGCATGTCGTACTGCTTGGCGGGATCGCTGGAAAAAATTCCGTAAATTTCATCACCCGGATTGAGAGGTTCGCGCGAGGCGACGTGGCTGAACGGCGAGGGATTTGGCGCGCCCATCTTATCGACCAGCGCGCGAACCCTCGCGATGCAAGCATCATCGTCCGGCTCGCGAAAATCCACCGTGCCACTGATCTGCGAGTGCATTTTCGCGCCGCCGAGATCCTCGGCGGAAGTAACTTGCCCAATGGCAGCCTGCACCAGCGCAGGACCAGCCAAAAATAATCCGGAGCCTTCCGTCATCAAAATGTGGTCGCACATCAGCGGCAGGTAAGCTCCCCCAGCCACGCACATACCCATGATGGCGGCCAGTTGAGGAATGCCCATCGCGCTCATCACCGCATTGTTGCGAAAAACGCGGCCGAAATCATCGGTGTCGGGGAAAACGTCTTCCTGCAAGGGTAAAAATACCCCGGCGGAATCGACCAGATAAATGGTGGGGATATGATTTTCGATGGCGATATTCTGCGCGCGAATGACTTTCTTCGCCGTCATTGGGAAAAAGGCGCCGGCTTTCACGGTCGCGTCATTCGCGATGACCATGAACGTGCGCCCGCAAACCTTCGCGAGGCCGGTAATGGTTCCCGCCGACGGCGCACCGCCCCATTCCTCGTACATTTCGTATGCTGCATAAATCCCAAGCTCAAAAAAGTGCGAGCCGGGATCGATCAGTTTGGCGATGCGCTCGCGTGCGGTGAGCCGGCCCTTCTTGTGCTGGGAAGCAGTGGCTTTTGAGCCGCCGCCCTGGCGGATCTCTTCCTCTTCGTTTTTGATTTTCGTAAGGAGGTCAATGAACAAACGATGATTTCTTTCGAAGTCAGGAGACTTCGCGTTCACACTGGTTTTCAGGACGGACGCAGCCACTCGCGGACCTCGGCCAGGGATTCACACGGCGCGCCGCAGCATCGTCGCACGCCAAGAGAAGCAGTATACGGTCCGCCGCACTTTTCCGCGAGTACACAGGGCGACAGATGTGTGTTGACGGTTCTCAGTTGAGTGCATAAACTTCCGCCATACAGTGCCGCAAAGGCACTGGATCTTTTTGCGGGAGGCGCCTGTGTACACCTCAGTCATATTCATTGTGAGGGAATGTGTCTCCGGCGGCGCTTCCATTTAGCTGGGCGATCCAGTCGAACAAGCTACGCACGATACCTTCCTCTCTGGCTCTTTCATCCACAACTGAATAACTGCGTTTGCTTAGCCGGCCAGACCATTTTGTCAGGATTTCCGTCCGGGCGAACGCAATCACGAGTCGCGCTGCTGGAGTTGTTCCGGCGCGCGCGCGCACTTCTGCCTGCGGGCAGATGGAGGATATTCAAGTGTTGATCCGGGATTTTGGCTGGGATCATTATTTTGAAGCATTGTGGATCGAATGCAGGAGTGAAGATTGCGTGCCGGCGCGCGTTGTGTCGCAGCAACGCGGGTTGTGGCGCGTGGCGGGAGATTTCGGAGAATGCTGGGCAGAGGCGTCCGGCAAACTACGAACACAATCCGAGGAGGGCGGCGATTGGCCGGCTGTCGGCGATTGGGTATCGGCAGAAATTCGCCCTTGGCAAACGAATGCAACGATTCTGCATGTTCTGCCACGGCGCAGCCGATTCGCGCGCAAAGTTGCGGGCAAACGGATTGCCGAACAAGTGATCGCCGCGAATATTGACCTGGCATTTATTGTGGCGGCGTTGGACGGCGATTTCAATGTGCGGCGCATCGAACGATATATGACGCAGTGCTGGGAATCCGGTGCACGTCCGGCGATTGTCCTGAACAAAGCCGACGAGTGCGCGGATCCCCGAGAGCGAGCCGCGGAAATAGAGGGAATCGTTATGGGCGCGCCGGTGTTCCTTATCAGCGCAAAAACGGGAGAGGGATTGGAAGCGCTGGAGACGTCTTTCACAAAAGGGCAAACGATCGTGCTTCTTGGATCGTCCGGAGCGGGGAAGTCCACTGTGGTGAATCGTTTGTTGCGGGAAGAACGGCAGCGCACTCACGCTGTACGGGAGAGCGATAGCCGCGGGCGCCACACAACTACCTCTCGCGAACTGTTCTTGCTGCCCGGCGGCGCAATGATCATCGACACCCCAGGCTTGCGCGAGCTTCAGTTGTGGAATGCGGCCGACGGATTGTCACAAACGTTTGCGGAGATCGACGAACTCGCCGTACTTTGCAGATTTCGTGATTGCCGCCATCGAAACGAGCCGGGCTGCGCCGTGCAATCCGCTCTTACGTCGGGCATACTGGACACCGGGCGATTGGAAAGCTGGCGCAAACTCCAGCGGGAGCAGGAGTTCCTTCAGCGAAAAACGGATCCTGAAATTAGACAGGCCGAAAAGAAACCTACTAAGACTATAATGCGTTACGTTAGGCATGAGTACAATAAGCGGGACAAAGGCAAGCACTAAAAACCGGACATGCGAGGGTTGCTTTTGAATCTGGAACTGGCACGACGGGTCGAACTTGCGGAAGCGCAAGCTGCCGTCGAATGCGCAGAGGCGTTAGGGCGTTTCCGGCCAGCAAGCGGCGCAGCAGTGAGGCGGGTTGCGGGCGGTTTCGCCGTGTACTGCGGGAAGAATTCACCGATCACGCAGGCCGTCGGGATGGGCCTCGACGGGCCGGTCAGTGCGGAGGAGTTCGACCGCCTCGAGGAGTTCTACCGGGGCCGCGACGAAGCCGTGCGCGTCGAAACTTGTCCGCTTGCCGACCCTTCCTTCATCGAGCAGTTCGGTCAACGCGCGTATCGCGTCACGGAATTTTCAAACGTCATGGCCCGGCCGGTAAGTCCCGGAGAGACATGTCTCGAGCCTCCCGAGGGCATTAGCATCGAAAAAATCGGCAAAGATCAGATCGATGTGTGGACTCTTACCGTCTCCCAGGGGTTCGCGGAAAAGTTTTCGGTGTCGCAAGAACTGCTCGAAATAATGAAACTGTTCGCCTTCGGTCCGAAGACGGAATGCTATCTGGCGCGTGTCGATGGAAAAATCGCCGGAGGTGGGACGCTCGCGCTTCATGACGGGGTGGCGGGATTGTTTGGCGCCAGTACGCTTCCCGTGGCGCGCAGGCGCGGGGTGCAAACGGCGCTCCTGCAAAGACGCCTCGCTCGTGCGTCGCAGGCGGGCAGCGACCTCGCTGTCAGCATCGCGCAGCCGGGAAGTACTTCGCAGCGCAACATTCTCCAGCAAGGCTTTCAAGTTCTCTATACCCGGGTCAAATTCGAAAAAACGTTGGATTAAGACCCTGTTTGCCGCCTCAGCGGGCCAGGCGCTTGTGGATAAACTCGACGATGTCCTGTGTGGAAGTGCCGGGCAGGAAGATTTCGGCGATGCCAGATTGTTTCATGGCGGGAATGTCTGCTTCCGGGATGATCCCCCCAACAAGAACGGTTACCTCAGTCATCTCTTTTTCTTGCAGCAGCTTCATGAGTTGCGGGCAGATGGTATTGTGGGCGCCGGAAAGGATCGACAGACCAATGACATCGACATCTTCCTGCGCGGCGGCGGTGGCAATCATCTCCGGGGTCTGTCGCAGGCCGGTGTAGATCACTTCCATGCCCGCGTCGCGCAACGCGCGAGCAATGATTTTGGCGCCTCGGTCGTGTCCATCCAACCCCGGCTTGGCTATCAGCACACGAATCTTCTTTTGCATCATAAAGCGATGTCACCACTCCTGGAAGTGCGTGGAACAGATCTCGTCAGTTTGTCAGACTGTAGCGGCAGCTCGGCTCAGAGAGCCTAAGATTGCTTCGCCACTTCAGATCGACATTCTCAATAAACTCGAATCGCTGGTTGCTCGCCTGCCCGACGATTTCGAGCAAATATTTTCCAGGCAACGCCCAAATTTTAAACCGTCCTTCACCATCGGTATTTTTCTTGCGCGTGCCGGTCTTCCGGATTTCGTCCAAGACTCCTTCCAGAGCAAAGCAATGTTTGGTATCAGAAAGGTTGTTGTATCCCTCCAAATCCGAACGCGTTCGTTCGTCCGTGGATGGATTCTGAAACACGTTCGCGTTTGTGGACTTCTCTTGTTCGTTTTCCCGCTGGATTTTAGCGAGCGAGTTGGTGATGCGTTGCCGCTGGTCTTCGTTCACGGAATAGATCGTCACGCTCGCGTCCGGGAGTGCGGCGGTGTCCTGATTGCCCGTGGCAACAACCACTTCTCCCGTGATTCTCGAACTCGCGAGCCAGAAGATAACAACTCCCGCAGCGAGGAGGAGGACCAGCAACAAGCCGCCATATCTCTTCAGGAGGGCCGCGGTACGCGATTCACAAACGGACTGGGGTTCCATCGGCGGTGAATTCGGAGGCGGATTCAGAGGAACCATCCAACTTCCTTTCGATTTTTCAAGTAATGGCTACTTCTTCGTAGGTACCGAAGACGTCGCGCATGGCGTCGCAAATTTCGCCGACGGTGGCGTAGGCTTTTACGGCGTCGAAGAGGAACGGCATGAGGTTGTCTTGCCCTTCGGCTGCCTTGCGAATAGCGTTGAGGCGACGGTCGACCTCGGCTTTCGAGCGGTCAGCGCGCAGTTTCGCGAGACGTACCGCCTGACGGCGCGCCACGCTTTCGTCGATCTGCAGAGTATCCAGCGGCTTTTCCTGCGCCACGAAATCGTTAACGCCGACGATGATTTTTTCCTTCTTGTCCACGGCTACTTGGTAACGGTAAGAAGCCTCGGCAATTTCGCGCTGCGGATAACTTCGCTCGATGGCCGCGACCATGCCGCCCATCGCGTCAATCTTCTCGATGTAGTCCCAGGCGCCGCGTTCGACTTCATTGGTCAGCGTCTCGACGAAATAGGAGCCGCCGAGCGGATCGACGGTGTTCGTGACGCCGGTTTCGTGCGCGATGATTTGCTGCGTGCGGAGCGCGATGGTAGCGGCGAACTCCGTCGGCAGAGCCCAAGCTTCATCGAGAGAATTTGTATGTAGCGATTGCGTTCCGCCGAGAACGGCCGCCAGAGCCTGAATTGCGGTGCGCACCACGTTGTTGTAGGGCTGCTGGGCCGTCAGAGAGCAGCCTGCAGTTTGCGAATGGAAGCGCAGCGCCCAGGTGCGCGCATTCTTAGCACCGTAGCGCTCGACCATCGCTTTGTGCCAGATTCGCCGCGCGGCGCGGTACTTGGCGACTTCCTCGAAAAAGTCATTGTGTGCATTGAAGAAGAAGGAAAGCTGCGGGACGAACCCGTCCACATCCAAACCGCGGCGCATTCCCCATTCTACGTACTCCATGCCGTCGCGCAGCGTGAAGGCCAGTTCCTGAATCGCGGTCGAGCCAGCTTCGCGTATGTGATAGCCGCTGATGGAGATGGTGTTGAACTTGGGCGTGTTTTTCACGCCAAATTCAAACGTGTCGATCACCAGACGCATCGACGGCTCGGGCGGGTAGATGTACTCTTTTTGTGCGATGTATTCCTTCAGGATGTCATTCTGCAGAGTGCCCGAAATTTTCTTCCAGTCCGCGCCTTGTTTTTCCGCGACCGCGAGGTACATCGCCCAGATGACTGCTGCGGGGGAATTGATGGTCATGGAAGTGGTGACGTCGGCGAGGGGAATTTTGTCGAAGAGCACTTCCATGTCCGCGAGGGAACTAATGGCCACGCCGCATTTTCCGACTTCGCCCTCTGAGAGTGGATGGTCGGAGTCATAGCCCATTAAAGTGGGCAGATCAAACGCGGTCGAGAGACCGGTTTGGCCTTGCGCCAGCAGGTAGCGAAAGCGCTGGTTGGTGTCTTCCGCGGTGCCGAACCCCGCGAATTGCCGCATCGTCCAGAACCGCCCACGATGCATCGTGGAATGAATGCCGCGCGTGTAGGGAGGCTCGCCGGGAAATCCTAGGTCGCGGCTGGGATCCCAGCCCGTCAGATCGGCGGGTGTATAAAGACGCCGGATCGGAAATCCGGAAATCGTGGTGAATTCCGCTTGGCGTTCAGGACTCTTTTCCAGCATCGGGCGAAGCGTGTTTTCTTCCCAGGCAAGTTCCCGCGCGGAGGGCTTGCGTACGACGGTTGGAGCATCGGCGGCGGTTATCGTCGAAGTGTTTCCCTTAACCTTCTCGCTCATGATCTGGAGCTCCCTAACCGCGCGCATTCGGCAAGACAGTCCGAAGGAACGCAGAATTCCATGCTATGCGAAAGCGAAAAGCGGGGCAAGGGGAGTAGACGCAGTTGCCAGTACTGAGAAAAATCGAGGCCGGACAGGTTGCAGCGTCCATCCGGCCACGCAAGAGATGTTACCGCTGCCCTCCATCCGGAAGACTCTTAAAGATTTCGTCTGTTCCGACGACCTTTCCATGGAGCGTGCCAGGGATCAGGGTCTCGCGGTCAACCTCACCGGACTTGGCGTCGGCGATGGTGACGTGATTGACCTCGAGCGTGCGGCCCACCGCGCGCTCATAGTTGGCCTTGGCTTCCTCGAGGTCGGCCAGTGCGCGAATTTCCGTTCCTTGGGCTGCGATGAGGTCGCGTTGTGTCTGAATGACCAGGAAGACCGTCGATGCGCCGAGCTGATATTTTTTCTGTTCGGCGTCAAACGTCTGTTGCTGCAATTCGCGAGCTTTGATCGCGGCGGCCACACGAGCGCGGTCCTGCGTGAGCGCGATGAATGTGTTGCGGACGTCGAGAAGCGCCGCGTTTCGCAACAACTGCGCCTGGGTTTCCAATTGGCGCTGCGTGAGGAGGGCGCGAGCGTGTCCCGCCTGGGCCGAGCGGTTGCGCAGAGGAAGTGTCAAAGTTAGTTGACCGGCGTATTCGGGGAAACGATTGTGAAAGACCTGGCTCTGTGCGGTGGTAAACCCCTGCTGAGAAGTGCCTGCGATGGGGACAATGGTCCTCGGCTGGAAGATCGGAGTTGGTACGCCGCCGACATCAACGTTGATGGGGTTGCCGTTGGCGTCCACAATGGGCACACCAGCGCCCGTCGAAGGAGTACCGGGAATGGAACTGTTTCCTGCCAAGCCAGCGGACAAGTAGAATGCGTTTGCAGTGAGCGAGGGTAAAAGGGCGTTCTTGGTCGCCCGAACGTCAATTTCGGCGTTCTTCAGATTGTAGACCTGCTCCTGCAATTCAGGCCGCTTGGCCAAGGCCTCTTTAATGGCGTCTTGAAAGGAGGCCGCTTCAACAGTCGCGGGCTCTTTTGGCTGGTCAGTGGGTAGGATGGCCACGTCGATGACATTCGGCGCGAGCGGGTCCTTGGAGATGAAGTTTTTGAGGGTTTGCTCGTCCTGAAGTTGAACCGTCTGCGCAAGAATGAGGTTCTGTCTGTTGGTGGCGAGCTCGGATTCGGACCTGGTGACATCGAGGGGGGCCAAGCTGCCGATTTCCAGCTGCTTCTTGTTGTCCTCATAAAGCTTTTGAGCAACGGCCACAGCTTGTTCATTGACCTTGACGTTTTCCCTCGCGTAAACGAGTTCCCAGTAGGCGGTAATAGTATTCGTAATGGTGGTGATGGCTTGTTGGGAGAAGGCCCAGTCCGCGATCTTGCGATTGTTGTTGGCGATGCGAATGTTGCGAGTCCACATTTCCTTGCCGAAGCCGTTCAAAAGAGGCTGAGAAATGGAAACCGAGAGAGTTGAATTCACGTCAGGATTGAAGAAGTTGGCGATGTTGGAACTCGCGCGCGTGTTGTTCCAGTTCACTGTGAAGTTAGTTCCGGTATGAAATGTCTGCGAGTACTGGTTATTGAACTGTGTCGAGTGCTGAACGATCGAGGCAATGGTGGAGGTGCCGGCCCCTGAAGTGAACGCATTGTTGATCGGTGTGGTGGCATCGAAAATCGAGGTGGTGCTCGTGATCAGGGGATCAAAGTTTTGAATGAAGAAGGCGTAGGGGTTAATATTGGCGGAAGAGGCGACAATGTCTACCCCGGGCGTGCCGAATCCGGCGCTGCCGGCTGCGGCGTTGAGGAGGCCAGCGTCGGAAATCCAGGGGTAGTAACGCTGGACGGCGATGTCCAGGCTGTTTTCCAGCGACAACTCGACCGCGTCCTGAAGACTGATCTCGAGCTTTCCGTCATGGATGAGCTGATCAATCCGCGGCGAATTGGTGAGCACGGGCGGGTCAACGTGAATGGATTCGTACGGCTTCAATATGTTGGGGAAGGGACTTCGGCCGCGCGAGTAACGATACTTGCCGACGCCCAAGGAAGCCACCGGAGCGATGGAAGAGCCATCCGGTGCAGCACTCGCGGCAGAAGTAGGCGGCGGCGGATTCTGGGCAGGGCTCTGCGCGAAGACCGGGGAAAGTGGTCCCCCGGCAAGGACGCCCCCCAGCACAATGGCAAGCAGCGCTCGGATCCCCCGCGAAGCTGTCCTTGCGACGTGCACTCTCGACATGGACCGCTTCAGGGTCCCCCTCAGCGTCTTCGTAATCATCATTACCCCTCAAGATTCTGTCCCCTCGGGACGTTTTTATTTTGACCTAACTCTGTAAAACGCTCGAACTATGGATTTTGTTTCATTTGCGGGCTGGATTTGGGTTCACGCGAACCAATAAACCCTGTGCAGTGAACCTGAAACGCGACCGCGTTCGCCGTAACGAGGATAATTGACCCTGGGAAGCAAGACAAGGTTTTGGCGCAACGAGAGAAAGCCATCTCGGTAACAACTCAAGAGAGCTTTGGAAGGTCTATCTTCCGGGAGTCAGAAGCCGGCGACGATCAGGCCGTGAGCAGAGCCTGACTAAAGAAGTAAAGTGGGGGGCGAGACCGCGCGAGAAGCCCTTCGAGCGAGGCCACGCCGTAGGATCAGCGCATGCCTCCCTCCCGATAGAGATCGTCCGTGCCTACGACCCTCCCGCGAAGCGTTCCGGGAATCAGCGTTTCGCGTTCGACTTCTCCGGATTTGGCGTCCGCGATAGTGACGTGATTCACGTCCAAGGTGCGACCCAGCGCGCGTTCGTAGTTGGCTTTGGCTTCTTCGAGATTGGCGAGGGCTCGCAGTTCCGTGCCCTGTGCGGAGATGAGGTCGCGCTGCGTGAGAATCACGTTGTAAACGGTAGATGCACCTAAGCGATACTTCTTCTGTTCGGCGTTGAAGGTTTCCTGTTGCAACTCGCGCGCCTTGCTGGCGGATTCCACTTGAGCACGGTCCTGCGTGAGAGCAATGTACGTGTTGCGCACATCGAGAAGCGCCGCATTTTTCAGTTGTTGCAGTGCGGATTCCTGCTGCCGCTGCGTCAGAATCGACCGCACATTGTCCGCCTGTGCCGAACGATTTCGCAAAGGAAGGCCCAGTGTCAGTTGGGCGGAAAAATCCGGGAACCGGCTGTGGAAGACCTGACTTTGAGCCGTTCCGAACCCCTGCTGACTGGTGCCGGCAACTGGCGCGGCAGTAACGGGCTCGAAAATAGGGGTCGCAACTCCGGCGACATCCACGGTGATCGGATTCCCATTTGCGTCGACGATGGGTATGCCGCTGCTCACGACTACCGCAGTGCCCTTAATAGGAGAATTGCCAGACAAACCGACGGAACTGTATTGCCCGCTCAGCGTGAGACTGGGGCGCAGCGCATTCCGCGTCGCGAGCACATCTATATCCGCATTCTTCAAATTCAACAGTTGCTCCTGAAGTTCCGGCCGCTTTGCAAACGCTTCCTGGATCGATTCTTCAAAAGAGGGGTTCTCGATCGTGGCTGGAGGTGTTGGCTGGTCGCTGGTAATGATCTCGACGTTCACCACGTTGGGAGCGAGAGGGTCCTTGGTGATGGCATTTTTCAGGATTTGCTCATCCTGAAGCTGCACCGTCCGGGCCACAATCAGATTCTGCGTGTCGGTAGCAAGTTCGGACTCCGCTCTTGTGACGTCTAATGGTGCCATGGTGCCAACGCCGAGCTGTTTCTTGTTGTCCTCGTAGAGCTTTTGGGCCACGGCCACGGCCTGTTCATTCACCTTGACGTTCGCCCGTGCATAGACCAGTTCCCAGTACGCCGTGATGGTGTTCGTGATGGTGGTGATTGCCAGCTCCGCGAAGGCCCAGTCGGCAATTTTGCGATTATTTTTTGCGATGCGGATATTGCGCGTATTCACGGCGATTCCGAAGCCGTTCAAGAGAGCTTGGGTAAAGCCAATTGTCAAAGTGGACTGAACGGCGGGGTTAAAGAAGTTGGCTGTCGACGTTGAGCTGCTCCGCGTATTGTTCCAACTGACACTCATCGTCGTCCCCGTTTCGAACCCGCGAGAAAACTGGGTGTTGAATTGAGCACTATGCGTCGTCAAGCTCGCGAGGCTGGCCGCGCCGGTTCCGGAGATGAACGGATTGTTGATAGGCGTCGAGCGATCATCAATCAGCACTGTGCTCGTGATCGTCGGGTCGTAAGAGAAGTTAGGGAGGCTGGCGGTAGAGGAACTGAACAAACCGCCCGGAGTCGCATAGCCGAATCCGCCTGCCTTGGCCTTCAGAATGGAGGCGTCCGCAATCCATGGATAGTAGCGCTGGACGCCGATGTCCAGGCTGTTCTCCAACGCCAGCTCCACCGCGTCTTGAAGACTGAGCTCGAGCTTGCCATCGCGGATAAGCTGATCGAGCCGCGGCGAATTCGTGATCACCGGTTCTTCAATGTGGATCTGCTGATATGGCTGGAACAGATTCGGAAATGGGCTTGGGCCACGCGTGAAGTCATGCTTTGCAAGTCCCAGCGAACTTACGGGCGCGATCGACGAGCCCTGCGACGAAGCGGGGGCTGCAGGGCTCGTCGGCGGGTTTTGCGCGCGGCTCTGTGCGAAAACCGGTGTCAGCGGTCCAACTGCAAGCACCGCCCCCATCAACAAAGCAAGAAAGGATCGAGCTGCCAGCAATCCGTGCCTGCACGTCTTTGGACATTTAAAGGACCGCTTTGCGGTAACCAACACATGGGAAGTCTTTGCGGTCTCACAGAAAGTCATCATGTCAATTTTCCCCTCAAGCTTCTGTCCCATCGGGACGCTTTTATTTGCTACTGACAGTGTGGAACGTGCCCTGAATCGGTGTTGGTACACTCAATTAGCCGGATTCTTGCCACAGGAAAGGAAAATCTCGCGTACGTGGCCACGAGATGGGGCTATTCCGGGACATCCAGCACTATTTGCACTAGAACGTGGCCGGGAAATCTTGGCCGAGCCCAAAACTTGGTCTGGAGTCTAGCAGGAGCCCCATTCCTTGACAACGCCGCGCGTGGCGGCTAGGCTGCTCACGATTCGACATTTACAGGCAATTTGCCATTGGGCAAACCAATGCTCTCAAGAGAAGAAGCGCTGCGCATCTTTGAATCAGTTGGAGCTATTCGCCACGGCCATTTTGAGCTCTCCAGCGGCTTGCACAGCGGCATGTACGTGCAATGCGCGCTCGTCCTTCAATATCCCCGGTTCGCCGAAAAACTCGGACGCGCGCTCGCCGCACTATTTTCCGATGCCGTTATTGGGGCGGTCGTCTCGCCAGCTCTAGGAGGGGTGGTTATCGGGCAGGAGGTCGCTCGCGCCCTTCCGGAGCCGAAGGCAGCAGCGGGTGGGGGAGCGCCTGCCATATTCGTCGAACGCGACGCCAGCGGCACGATGACCCTTCGCCGCGGATTTTCGCTGGAGCCAGACCAACACGTTCTTGTGATTGAAGATGTATGGACGACGGGTGGCTCCACGCTGGAAACCATTCAGGTCGTTGAAGAATCCGGCGGGCGGGTTGTCGCCGCGGGTGCTCTGATTGACCGCAGCGGGGGCAAAATCGAATTCCCGGTCGAGTCCCAGGCGCTCCTCGACCTGCCCATCGCCAGCTATGAACCCGAGGAGTGCCCTTTGTGCCGCGGAGGCGGCGTGGCGGTAAAGCCTGGAAGCCGCTTCGTGCGTTCCGCCCTCTGACGCGCCCAAATCAATTGCCAAAGCGGACGTCTCTTCTGAAAATTGATTCCTAAGACGGAAGACCTCTCCTTCATGCGCCATTTCAAGCTGACCATCGCGTACGACGGCACCGACTTTCACGGCTGGCAGATTCAATCGTCTGATAAGCCCACGATTCAAGGCGAGATCGTCGGCGTATTGCGGCGGCTCACTCAAGAAAACGTACAATTGCATGGCGCTGGACGCACCGATGCGGGCGTGCACGCGCTGGGACAAGTGGCCAGCTTCAAAACGCTGTCGGGACTATCGGCAAGCGAGTTCCAGCGCGCCTTGAATGCACTGCTCCTTCCCACGATCCGCATCATGCGCGCCGAGGAAGTAGGCCCCGATTTTCATGCGCGCTGGTCCGCTCTGGGAAAGATTTATCGCTATCGTTTGTATCGCGGCAAAGTCGTTCCGCCGGCGGTTTGGCGCTATGTTCTGCACTATCCGTTCCCGCTCGATGAGGACGCCATGCGCATCGCCGCCTCTCGCTTCGTCGGACCACATGACTTCGCCGCCTTTGCCGCGTCCACGGGTACCGAGGATGATGACAAAGAGCGCTGGACGGTGCGCGAGATTTACGCTAGCGAGTTGGTTAGCAGCGACGATGGCGAAGAACTCGTCTATACCGTGCGTGGCCGTTCGTTCCTGCGCTACATGGTCCGCAAAATGGTCGGCACCCTGCTCGATGTCGGCCGCGGCAAGCTCGTCCCAGACGATATACCTCGACTTTATCAACTCCGCGACCGCTCCAAGTCCGGCCCCACGGTCCCTCCGCAAGGCCTGTGCATGGTCGAAGTCATGCACGACGAAGCCTGGCGCATCGGCGAGCCTTCAGCTCACACCTGAGCTCACCGAGTTCGGAGTCATTCGGCTCAGAGTGTCTGGAATAAGCTAGAATCGCACTATGGCGGCCACGGTCATCCCCGTCGATACGATTCCTTCGATAGATCCGGCCACGGGCAAAATCCTTGCCCAGTTTGAAAAGATACTGCCGGTCGCATTGCCTAAACTTTTGTCGGATGCACATATCGCACAATCTGCGTGGAGTAACGTGCCAATCGAAAAGCGTTGCGCGCAACTGCGCGTATTGCGTGAACGCATAATGGCTTCACGAGATGCGCTCGCGGATGCCGTCGTCGCGGAGTCCGGCAAGCCACGTGTCGAAGCGCTCTTCGCGGACATTTTTGTTGCCCTCGACACCGTGGATTATTTTTCGAAACAGGGCTCACGGCTTTTGCGCTCCGAACACGTGCCTCACCATAGCAGCGCCGCGAAAGCCAAGTCCGGCCGCATTGTCTACGACCCGGTCGGCGTCATCGGCATCATTAGCTCTTGGAACTATCCACTGGCGATTCCGATAAGCCAGATTATTCCGGCGGTTGTCGCAGGCAATGCGGTCGTATGCAAGACAAGTGACTTCACTCCGCAGTGCGGCGCGCTAATCGAAAAGCTCTTCGACGAAGCGGGCTTCCCGAAAAATCTCGTCACTGTGATTCAAGGCGGCGGGGAAGTCGGCCAGGCACTGATCGACGCGAGGCCGGACAAAATAGTGTTCACGGGCAGCGTGGCTACGGGCCGCCGCGTCGCGGAGGCGTGCGCGAAGAAGTTGATTCCCAGTGTGCTCGAACTGGGCGGCAAAGACGCGATGATCGTCCTCGCGGATGCGAATCTCGATGTTGCGGCGAGCGCCGCCGTTTGGGGCAGCTACACGAATTGCGGTCAGGTGTGCCTTTCCGTCGAACGACTTTTCGTCGAACAACCCGTCGAAGAAAAATTCCTCGCGCGCTGCGTCGAGAAAACGAGGAAGCTTCGTCTTGGTCCCGGATGTGATCCCGCCACCGACGTTGGGCCGTTGATTCGCCCGCAGCATGTGCAGCGCATGAGTGATCTAGTCAATGACGCCGTGGCGCGCGGCGCTAGAGTTCTTTGCGGCGGCAAGCCGCGCCCCGATCTGGGCCCGAATTTCTTTGAGCCGACGGTCATCGCCGGAGTAAATTCCTCCATGAAGTTTTTTCAAGAGGAGACTTTCGGTCCCATTCTGGCCGTTCAGTCCGTGAAAGACTCTGAAGAAGCTATTGTTCGCGCTAACGATTCTCCGTTCGCGCTCGCTGCCAGCGTCTGGACGAGCGATGCAAAACGTGGCCAAGCCATTGCCGAGCGTCTGCGCGCAGGCGCGGTCATGGTCAATGACGCGATCAGCTATTTCGGCATCGCGGAAGCTCCGCACGGCGGCTGCGGTATCAGCGGATGGGGCCGCTCGCACGGAAGAGCCGGCTTGCTTGAAATGGTGCAAACCAAATATATCGATGTGGACCGCTTGCCCGGCCGAGAAAAGCCCTGGTGGTATCGTTACGGCGCCGATCTTGATCAAGCCGCCGACGCGTTTCTCCGATTTGAATTTGGCGGAGGCTTGGCCGCCAAATTGCGCAACGCTCGCGGCGCGTTACGAACAATGTTTCGCAATCACGGCTTGTAGGTCCACGCTATCTGGAATTCGGCGGCGAAAGCGGATAGCAAAATAAAGGAATGAGGGCGAGCCCGATGCAGCAAAACGAATGGATCTACGACTGGAATGCAGCCGCCGCGCCGCTCATCCCACCCGGCACTCGCGTCCTTCTTAATGACGAAACGCTGCGCGACGGCCTGCAAAATCCGAGCGTCCACGATCCCAGCATCGAAGGGAAAATCGAAATCCTGCACTTGATGGAAGCGCTCGGCATCGATTCGCTGAACATCGGCTTGCCGGGTGCCGGCCCCCGCGCCGTTGAGCATACGGAAGCCCTCGCCCGAGAGATTGTCACCAAGCGCCTGAAGATCAAGCCCAATTGCGCCGCGCGAACTATTGAAGCCGACATTCGCCCTATCGCCGAAATATCGCAGCGCGTGGGCATGGCCATCGAAGCCGCCACTTTTTTGGGTTCAAGCCCCATTCGCCGCCTCGTGGAGGACTGGACCGTGGATCATCTCGAACGCACCACGGAAAAAGCGGTGAAGTTCGCTGTCGATCACGGCCTTCCGTCCATGTACGTAACCGAAGACACCATTCGCACGGACCCGGACACTGTGAAACGTCTCTATACCACGGCGATTCGCAGCGGCGCCCGTGCCATCGTCCTCTGTGACACGGTCGGCCACGCCATTCCCAATGGCGCATACAATCTCGTAAAATTTGTCATCAAGGAAGTCGTCAAACCCAGCGGCGAAAATATCCGTGTCGACTGGCACGGCCACAACGATCGCGGCCTGGCCATCGCGAATTCCCTAGCAGCAATCGCCGCAGGCGCGGATCAAGTTCACGCCGCCGCCAATTCGCTGGGCGAACGCGTCGGCAACACGCCCATGGAACTGATGCTGGTGAACTTGCGGCTGATGGGCGCGATCCACCAGGACCTCTCGCGGCTCAAGGAATACTGCGAAAAGGTCGCCAACTATACGCACACTACTATCCCGCCAAATTATCCCGTCATCGGGCGCGATGCTTTTCGCACCGCCACCGGCGTCCACGCCGCCGCGATCATCAAAGCATTTCACAAAGGCAACCAGTCGCTCGCCGATTCCGTCTACAGCGGCGTGCCTTCGCATCTCTTTGGCCTCGAGCAAGTGATCGAAATCGGCCCCATGAGCGGGAAGTCCAACGTGCTTTTCTGGCTCGAACGTCACAAAATTCCCGCCGCCGATTCTCTCGTCAACCGTATCTTCGATGCCGCCAAGCAATCGGCTCGCGTCTTGACCGACGCGGAGATCTCGGCACTTTGCGCCGAGGCGGCGCAACGTTGATCAGCGCAACACCACGGAGCAGGGCAGTGAAACGGGTCCTCGTTTGGGTTATCCTTTTCGCTATGCCGGTTCGTTCTTCTTTCGCGCGGCACGCCACGCGCTCCGCTCCCCCAGCTCAGCTTGCTGAAAACGCGCAAGTTCGCGCGGCGATGGCATGGTTCGCCCCCAATCTTAAGTGGATAAATGATCAGCAGGTGCGCCTCACGGAAATACCCGCGCCACCCTTTCAAGAAGGCCAACGCTCGGCGGCGGTCAAAGTGCTACTGGCCGCTTCCGGCCTGAATGTCCAGATCGATTCCGCCGGCAACGTAATTGGAGAGTTGCCTGGCACGAATGAAAAAGAAGTCGTTGCGCTCTCGGCGCATTTGGATACCGTCTTTCCTGCGGGGACGGACGTCAAAGTTCGGCGCGAAGGCAGCCGCCTGCTCGCGCCCGGCATTTCTGACAATGGCACGGGCCTCGCTGCGCTCGCGGCCATTGCTCGCGCCATTCACGACGCGCAGATCAAGCCGCAGCGCACCATTCTTTTCGTTGCCAACGTCGGCGAAGAAGGCGAAGGCAACCTCCGCGGCATGCGCGCCCTTGTTGACTCTTACCATGACCGCCTGAAGGCCGTGATCGTTCTGGACGGCGCCGGTACCGATCATGTCACGACCATCGCGCTCGCCTCGCGCCGTCTCGAAGTCGTCATCAACGGCCCGGGCGGCCACAGTTGGTCGGACTTCGGCATGCCCAATCCCATAAATGCGCTGGTTCGCGGCTCCGTCCGTTTCATCAACACCAAGGTTCCCACGTTGCCGCGCACCACCTTCAATCTCGGACAAATCGAGGGAGGCACCTCCGTAAATTCCATTCCTTACGAAGCCCATCTCAAGGTCGATGTGCGTTCCGAAAGCGAAGACGAGCTAACCCGCCTGGAATCCGCTTTGCGCGAGTGCATTGCCGCCGGGGTTCGCGACGAGATGGAGTCTTCCCGCGATCGTTCCCGGGGCAAGCTCGAGTGGAAGATGGAAGTAATCGGAAGCCGTCCCGGTGGCGAATTGGCGGCGGACTCCCCACTTCTCGCTGCGCTTCGTGCCGCGGATGTTATCGTGGAAAACGAATCACGGATCGAGCGTTCTTCCACCGATGCCAATATCCCCCTTGCTCTTGGCATCGACGCGATTTCGATTGGCGCCGGAGGTAACGGCGGCGGAGCTCACTCGCTCCAGGAGTGGTATGACCCAGCGGGCCGCGAAATGGGATTAAAGCGCGCCCTGCTCACGTTGCTTGGAATCGCAGACGTGACGCCGGAGAAAACTCGATGAAGCTTCGCGCAACCAGCTTGCTCTACCTCAGCGGAATTATCCTGTTGAGTCTGGGCGCCGGGATAGTTGTTCTGCGGGCCAAAGCGCAAAATTCCCAGAGCGAACCGCATACTGTCGTTTATCTCCAGGGCCGCATTTATACCAATGATCCTGCAAATCCCTGGGCTGATGCTATGGCCATTCGCAATGGCAAATTTCGATGCGTCGGCAAGATCGATTATGTGCTCCTCGAATGTGGCGGAAACGATCCCAGCGCCGAAACCATTCATCTACATGGCAAGTTCGTTATGCCGGGGTTCAACGACGCCCATGTGCACCTTGGCAGCGCGGGCGCGGATATGCTCTCCGTCCGGCTGAACGGCGTGACGAGCATTGAAGAGCTGCAGAAGCGCGTTGCTGATGCCGTTGCGCATCACAAAGAGGGCGAGTGGATCACCGGTAGCGGCTGGGATCATACGCTCTGGCCCGACAAAAAATTTCCCAACAAGCAGCAGCTCGACGTCGTCGCTCCAAAAAATCCTGTTTTCCTGACGCACGTTTCGGGGCACGTAGCCGTGGCCAATTCGCTCGCTCTGCAGCATGGCGAAATCAAGAAGGACTCTCCTAATCCGCCCGGCGGCATGATCGAGCGCGACGCCGACGGCGTCGCCACCGGGATGCTTGAAGAAGAATCAGCCATGAGGCTTGTCTCCGATAGAATCCCCGATCTCAAAACCGACCAGCGCCGCCGCGGCATCCTCATGGTGCTGGCAGACGCCGCGAAAAATGGCGTAACCTCGGCACAGGATTTTTCTGATTGGGCGGACTTTCTCGTCTATGCCCAATTGAAGCAAGAAGGGAAGCTCACGCTGCGCATTACCGAGTGGCTCCCGTTTCTCCTGCCCATGGACCAATTACAGAACATGCGTGCCGAGGGGGGCACAACCGACCCATGGCTAAAAACTGGAGCCTTGAAAGCGTTCACCGATGGCGCGCTCGGCTCGCGCACTGCCGCCATGCTCGCGCCGTACTCGGACGATTCTTCGACGAGTGGGATACTCACGAATGATCCGGAGAAATTGCGCGTTATGGCCATCGAGCGCGACAAGGCCGGCTTCCAGCTTAATTTTCACGCCATCGGCGACCGCGCTAACCGCGTGGCGCTCGATGTGTTCGAAGCGGTCGCCAAAGCCAACGGCCCGCGAGACCGCCGCGACCGCGTCGAACATGCGCAAGTCCTCGCTCCCGAAGATTTGCCGCGTTTCGCGCAGCTCAACGTGATTGCCTCGATGCAGCCCTCTCACGAAACTACCGACATGCGCTGGGCCAGCTCGCGGATCGGCCCGGACCGCGCCAAGGGCGCGTACGCCTGGGCATCTCTGCTAAAAAGTGGTGCGCATCTTGCCTTCGGCACGGATTATGACGTCGAACCTCTTAGTCCGATGCGCGGTCTCTATGCTTGCGTCACGCGCGAGCTGCCGGAAGGCGGTCCCGTAGGCGGCTGGGAGCCGCAAGAAAAAATCTCGTTACAGGATTGCATCCGCGCCTACACCTCCGGCTCCGCCTATGCGCAGTTCGAAGAAGGAAAGAAGGGCGAACTCAAAGCCGGCGAATACGCCGACTTCATCATCCTCTCCGCGGACCTCACTAAGATCCCGCCGAAGGACTACGCGAAAACCACCGTCCTGCTCACGGTCGTTGATGGCCGCAACGTCTACTCCCAGAATGACAGTTCCATCCCCTAGTCCGTTCCAGCTCGGTAAATATCTTTACTCCCTGTCAATCCAAAGAATTAGCAGAACGAGGTTAACGAATTTTCCGTAAACTTTCGTTGTTGGCTCAAGGCTTGGTTTGCTCGCTACCTGAAGTGTGCGGCGTCACCCGAATTCAATGTGAGTACTGGAACTATTAGAACTGCCGCTCTCTCCTACCCGCTCATTCAATTCTGTCAATCTAAATTTTATATCGCCCAACCTTTAGATTCTCGTTGACAAACCTTTGCGGCGGCAATATAAAACTCCTCGATTCCCTGTGATGTGGTTTTAGTTTTCAAGATCAATCGACCAGAAGTGCGCTGCTTCGGCTCTGCCTTTTAGGGGAGAAGTCTTTTTCTCGGTCATTTTTGTGTATAGAGGACTTGCAATTCTTCTATGAAAGCCTGTAGCGAAATATGTCGTGGCGTATATCGCTTCAAGCTCAAGTGACCTCGGATTTAGATAATCTATAGAGAGCGCTCACTTTATTTTTTTGTGAAGCAATGGTAGTCGGCTTGCAAATGTTCTTGTCATACGGTTTGTTGTGTGGTCGCCCAATTCTAAGCAGCCTCGACTTTTTGAGAGTATCTGGCTTTTACGATTGGGTTCATGTGCTCGAAATGTTTAGGGCCTTCGAGGCCCATCCAGGAGGTAGTTGAATGTCAAGTAAGCGAGTGGCTCTGCTCCTAGCTGCGTTGTTCTGTTTCCTTTCTCTAACACCCGCAATGTTCGCCCAAGGAAATAGCGGCACTGTTTCCGGCACGGTAACTGACACCACTGGCGCGGTGGTAGGTGGTGCCACGGTGAATTTGATCGACACCACAAGCGGCAACATTCGACCCACGACCACCAACGATAAAGGGGCTTACGCGTTCCCTTACGTCAATCCGGGCGTGTACAACATCACGATCACCAAACAAGGGTTCAGAACAACCTCAGTTTCCGGTCAGGTCGTCCAAGTCAGCCTCCACTTGACAGTAGACGCCGTGCTTGAAGTCGGTAGCGTTTCCAGCACAGTTGAGGTGACTTATTCGCCCGGTGCCGAGTTGCAGACTACGGATGCCACCGTAGGCGCGACCCTCAGCGGCGAGACGCTTGTCAACCTGCCTAACAACACCCGCGACGCATCGACCCTGGCCGTACTTCAGCCTGGCCAGAATATCAATGGCAACGTCGGCGGCGCGGCTACTGACCAAAACTCCTTCCAGCTTGACGGCGGCTATGCCACCGATGATATGAGCGGCGACAACAACACTTATATCCGCGGCTTTGGCGGTGACACCGCCGGCGGAGCTGGCTCCTATCACAGTTCTGGTAACAACCAGGCTCCCTCTGCTGTCGTTCCTATCCCGGTCAGCAGCGTTGAAGAATTTAAGGTCTCGACGGCAAACCAGACCGCGGACTTCAGTGGCGGCGCGGGCAGCCAGGTACAAGTGGTGACCAAGCGCGGCACGAACACCTTCCATGGCGGTGTCTACGAATACTATCTCGACACCAATTTTGGCGGCGCGAACACTTGGGACAACAATCGTACAAATACGCCACAGCCCAGCTCGCACTTGCATCGCTTTGGGGCCGACGCCGGTGGGAAAATTCCGCATTCGGACTTCCTGGGTGGTGGCTGGTATATCTTCGGCAACTACGAAGGCTTCCGCAATCCGCTGAGCGCGACTTTCGAGAGAAATTTCCCGACCGCGGCGATGCGAGCGGGCTTTCTGCAACTTAATGGTGAAGTGATCAACCTGAATCAAGTCGCCACGGTCCTCCCGGGCACAAGCACCAGCTATGCTCCGAACGCCGCGACGTGTGTGACTACTAGTGGATGTAATAAGGGGGCGATTCCTAATGGCACTGTTATTCCGTGCACAGGAGTGGGGGGCTGTGACCCACGTCACCTCGGCATTAACCCCGTAATTAGCACTCTGTGGAGCACCTATTTGCCTACGCCTAATGACTGCTCCCACGGCGACGGGCTGAACTATTGTGGATATAAGGGTACGATCGCCACTCCGCAGACCAGTAATTTCGGTGTTGCGCGCGTCGACCACGACTTCGCCAAGGGATGGCACTTCAACGGTACCTACCACTACTACAAGTTGACCAACACTGTCTCCGACCAATGGGATGTCGGCGGATTCTTCCCTGGCGACACCAAGGGTCAGTATTCGGCGATTCGGTCGAAACCCCAGAATTCTTGGATATACACGGCTGGCCTGACCAAGGACATCAGCTCCAGCGTTTCAAATGATTTCCACTTCAGCTTTACACGTAACTGGTGGGCCTATGCGGATCCCAGCGGCGTACCGAACGTCGCCGGATACCCCGCAGCCCTGGAAATTGGCGGTGAAAACAGCGGCGCGGGCAGCAGCCCCGTGTTTATTCCCTACAACACCAACAACCAGAACGTCCGCACCCGTTTTTGGAACGGCCACGACACCATGGTTCGCGATGACGTTACTTGGATCAAAGGCAACCACGCGATGCAAATTGGTGGCATGTACCTGCGCAACGTTGATACTCACAAGCGCAACGACAACGGTGAAAGCATCAACACCTATGAGCAATATCTCATCGGAGAGGGCAATAGCGTAGGCCTCTCCTCACTCGGCATTGACATGACTGGCTATGTCCCCGCCGGGGTCTCTGCAAACAAGTATGGAAACCTCTATTCCATGGTGTTGGGCATGGTCGATTCCACCCAGAGCCTATTCAGCCGCGGCTTGGGAGATACCACCTCTGGCCTGCCCCTCAATCCCTCGGCGTCGTGTGCTATCTCCGGTGTTGCTGCCACGGCCGCCTGCGTGTCGTCACCGCCAGTCTCCGCAACCAGCATCATACCTACCTACAGTGTGTACTGGAGCGATAGCTGGCGCATGAAGCCGAAATTCACATTGAACTTCGGCATTGGCTACACCATCGAACAGCCCCCCTATGAGACCACGGGTGGCTTCCAGACCGTTATGGTGGACCAGAACGACCAGATCGTGCATGCCGAACAATACCTCAGTAATGTTAAGCAGGCCGCTCTCCAGGGCCAGGCGTATGCTCCAGCCCTGGGTTTCGCGAGCGTGCGCAACGTCGAGAACCACTCCAAATACCCCTATGACCCCTTCTACCGAGGGATCAGCCCGCGCGTGGGAGTTGCCTGGAACTTCCTCCCCAACACTGTTCTTCGCGGCGGCTATGCGCGCATCTTTGGCCGGATTAACGGTGTCAATCCCCTCCTGGTTCCGCTCCTCACGCCGGGATTGCTGCAGCCAGATTCGTGCGGCGGTCCTGGGGCGCCTTCCATCGTTGGGAACAACACAACCTGCGGTGGCACTACTCCCGCCAACAACTTCCGGGTCGGCGTCGACTGTCCGGCCACTGGGAGCTGCTTCGCGCCTTTGCCGCCGCCGTCTCAGAACCTCCCTCAGCCGTGGTTTCCAGGCGTGAACGATGTGGCCACCGGATCGGGAGAAACCTTCGACCCGAATTTCAAACCGAACCAATCGGATGAATTCACTGTCACCATCCAGCACCAGTTCGGTTCAAAAATCCTCGCGGAAGGTGGCTATATCGGACGCAAAATCTCCAATGAGATTGAATATTACAGCCTCACTTCCGTACCCTACATGATGACCCTGGGCGGGCAGAGCTTCGCCAACGCCTGGAAAAATGTGATGGTCGCCACCAACTACGGCACAAACGTTCCGGCGGCCAAGCTAACGGGCGGCGCGCCGAACCCTGCCTACGCGGCCTATATCAATTCTTTGCCGATTCAACCTTTCTTCGAAAGCGCCCTGAATTCAGGCTATTGCGGAAGCGTGAGTGTCGCCACCACCTGCACCGCCGCATTCGTTGCCAACAACCTCGGCAACATGAGTGTCTCGGATGCCTTCGATGCTTGGGGCGGCGTATCCAACGGTGGTGGTTTCGTGTTCGGCCGGACTTTCACGAACGATCCCATCGCCGGCGTAAATGGCGCTAACGGCCAATCCCCATCACTCCTTACAACAGTCAGCAACGGCTACGGTAACTACAATGCCGCCTTCCTGCAGTTGACCGTAACAAACTGGCATGGCCTCACCATGAAGACCAACTTCACCTGGTCCAAGGCTTTGGGAACCGGAAACGTTGTCCAAGCTTCCAGCTCGTACGCCAACGTCGATCCCTGGAACTTGCACAACATGTACGGACCCCAGTACTACGACGAAAAATTCAACTTTAACCTATTCTTCAACTACGCGCCCCCGTTCTTTACCAAACAGCAGGGAGTGCTCGGCCGCGTACTCGGTGGCTGGAATATCTCGCCGCTATTCGTTTACGGCAGCGGCTTCCCGGTCCAGGTGGAAACGCCGGCCGGTGACTGCGGCTCTCTCGGCGAATGCAACCCCGCTTACGTGTTCACCTACGAGAATATGGTCGTGGGGAACAACCTGAACTACAACGCTTCCACCCATACCGGCGTGAAGGGTAGCAACTCCTGCGGCACCGCTGGCGCCGGCCTAAACGTCTTGAGCAACCCCGCCACGTCCTGCCCGGTTAATGGCGGGATATTCGGCGATCCAGTCCGCGCCCCCATCCTCGGCTTGGATGGACAAATTGGCGGTGGGGGCCCCGTACGGGGTCTGCCGTTGTGGAACTTGGATCTCGGCATCAGCAAGCGAATCGCATTTACGGAGCGGATCAGCGGTTCCTTGCATTTTGATTTTGCCAACGTGCTCAATCACTTCCAGCCTCGGGATCCTTGCTTCCAAGGCTACGACACAACCACCTGGGGCGTGCTAGGCTGCGGCGGAAACGTTCAAGCCAATACTCCCCGCCGTATGCAGCTCGGCCTTACCATCGACTGGTAATCAGCTCAAGCACCACTCCCGCATCCATCCGCGAGGCCCGCAAGGGCCTCGCGGATTTTTATTTGCGGCGAGCGTCTGCCTTGTGCCCCGTTGCCAAAAAGACGTGTAACTTCTAGCTCCCGCCATTTCTCTTATACCCGCGGCAGAAAGGAGAGTAGGTCATTGGGGCCTTCTCCGTTTCTTAATTTGCGCTCACTCTCCGGGTCGACCTGATAATTGCGCTCGAATTTGTCTACCGCACTCCGAATATCTAAAGTTCATCTTTGACTTCTCAAACCTCTCTAAGCATTAGACTTATTTATGGACAATTGATTTGACCCCCTTTCGGAGCGCCAAGTACCGTGAAGCCAATATGGACGGACAGTTTGTGTAAACACACGCTGTCCTTTCACTCACTTTTCCAGGGGGGTGTTATGAATCGAGCGGCAAGGAAGTGTTGTTGGGGTGTAGGTAGATTCTTTTCAGTTGTGA
>DATLVZ010000103.1:0-66060 GCA_035576885.1 Candidatus Acidiferrum sp.
TGGTTACACTCTGTCATTAGAAAGGCCGCCCTTCTCTTGGCATTTACTTCGCCTAGACAACGCAGTTATGCCTGAGAAAGCGGCCTTTTTCTACTTCAAATCAGATGTCCTTGCACAATCCTGGTGAGAAATCCGGGCTAGAGCATAGCGGCAGCCACGCGAAACTGCTCGTTTCAACTTGCGGGACTTAGGCGCTCCTTACTTTTGGAAGAGGGCTGACGGTAGGCCAACTCCGCCCTCGTCACATGCAAACAGAAAAGTCCAGCTCCGCTACATTTGTAATTGTTCCCGGCAGCACTTTTAGTGGCTGTCCATTTGCATCCAATGACGTCATGTGTTCCGCAGGCGTGCAGATGGTTGCTCCTCCACTGCCCGGCTGCGTGGATATCGCATCGACGGTGAACAGCACGTCTCCCGCCGCGGGCACGCTGTATGTGAATCCGGAAGTAGAGAACACGCCGACACTCGGATTGCTGGCCGGTACAACAAGGGTGTACTGCGCGCAATTCGCATTCGTGGGACTTCCTGCAGGACAGGCGGTGTTGGATGCTACCGCGAGCGGACTCGTGGAAGCTTGCGATGGAGTAGTGGTGGTTGCCGGAGCGCTTTCCAGTGGGACGCTCAACTGCCGCGAAGTCCCTCCCGGCACGGAAATCGTTTGCAGCGCGAACATCGCTGCATCAATCTGTGCAGGAGCGGTCCCCGACGTGGCCGTCACAAAACCCTGCAAGAGCGCAGGCCCGCTGGCACCCGTCTCCGCCACGAGAGGAATTAGACCAAGACTTTGGCCGTTGGGCACGCCCACTACGGCCGTCGCGTTATAGGGAAGATTATTTGGACCCAGCGCGACCGCAACGATGTCAAACGTGCCCGCTGGCAAAGGGCAAAAGCGGAAATTCCCGTTGGCATCGGCGGACGCTTCCATCAGGATGTGGTCTGTTCCGGTATTGTCCGTCGTTTCAATCGCCACCAGCACCGGGCCAGAGATTGGCGTTTTGGTCAGGGAATCCACGATCTGGCCGCTGATTCCAGAGTTATTTGGGCTCACCTGCCCTGCCGTCAGCGTGGGCTTTAAGCGGTATTGCCCGTTCCCTTGCCGGATGATCGAAGCGCAAGCATTGAAATCGATGTTCAGGTCGACGCTCTGCCCGGCCGAAACTTGAATAGGCCCGCCCAGAATCTGTCCCGGCGGAATTTTCAGCCCTGTTTGATCCTGGCTGCTCAACGTCAGTTCGTGAATCGTCCCCGTACCGTCATTCAACACCACACAATTGAAACCATTTCCTGCGCACGCGTTATTTGTGGGCACGGCACTCCCTACACTGGGCGTGTTCGAAAGCAAAATCAGCCGGATTTGCTGGTAATTCCCCGCGGGTAGCTCTGCAGAGCCGAGTTGTGCCAGCACGCAGTTCGTCTGGGCCGCTGAGAACAAATCGATCTGCATTGGTTGTGTCGCCAATTGGGGCGCCAGCTCCTGCCAGCCAGGGGTATTGGAATCCGCTGTTGGGCTGATATGCGCCTGTACGGATCGCACGGTAATGAATACGTGTGTGTAACCCCCGGATGTGCCCGAGCAGCTCGGCGGGTCGCTCAAGCTCACATTTATTGTGCCCATAGCATTGTTCATGGGGGGAGTTGTCGTCCCGCTGCAAGTCACCATCAAGGTTACTGCACTAGCAAGGGCAACGATCAATATGGCCGTTCGAAGACACCGCGCGCGCGAAAATACAACCAGCAGGTTTAGCATGACGAATCTCCATTACAGCTCAGGAACCTTGGTGGGGAGTTCGAGGGCGGGGACCGGAACTATCTCCGCCAAAATTATGCCCCGCGCGGCCCTGTGCGGTCAAGGTTTGGCTGGCGCGTTGCCCCGTTTCACCAAGCTCTCATCGCGCGCAGTTGCTAAGGAAATATCTTCAACAATCTGAGATCATTGCTTCGCCGTGGACGGCAGCGGCGGCGGGCGGCGTTCCGGTTCGGACACCACCGCAATCGACCGCGCTCCATTCTTCCCCACCGACCGCACCGCAAAAAAATGATTGTCGGTCGAGACGCCCTTTAACGCGGTCTTTCCCGGCGCTTCTGCAAAATCGTAAACGCTCCAGCGGGCTTCGGTCGTCTCGCGCCACAAAATCTCAAATCCTGCCCGCTCCGCGTCCTCTTCGGCCGACCACGAAACCTTCGCATCCGGCGTAACCGCTCCCGTCAGTTTCACATTTGTAGGTGGGGCAGGAGCGAGCGCTAGTTGCCGCAACACCTCGGCATTATCCCGCGCCACATTTCCCATGAATCTAAAATTCAAATACTTTTCGTAGTCCCCGTATTCAACGCCGTTCTCCGTTCGCGGCGTCTGGTGTTGGTGGTTGTAGTCTTCGAGCGGTTCCGTAAACCGTACTCCAGGCAGCCCCGCTTTGTAGAACGGATAGTGATCTCCGCCGCGCCCATAGCGGTCTTGCCGGAAAATCATGCGAATGGCCGAGCGCCCGTCAATCTCCTCGATCGCGCGGGCCAGCTCGCGCGCCGGCGAATCGCAATCTTCGATCTCGCCGTTTCCAGAGAAGACCCGCACGCGATGCGGTCCCCCTGGCGCCGGGTCGGCGCCGACAATATCGTTGTCCATCATCGCCCCGACCGTGTATCCCTGCTCCTTCGTCCATTCCAGCAGCCGGTACGCTCCCAATAATCCCTGTTCTTCGCCGGAAAGCGCGCCAAACAACACTGTCGCGCGGCCTCCGTGCCCCCCCGCGGCTGCCTTGCTGAGCACCCGCGCTGACTCCAGTATCACTGCGACCCCGGACGAGTCGTCGTCCGCTCCCGGTGCATCGGCCTCCGGATCCATCACGTTTGAAGGCCGGGAATCGAAGTCGCCTACGACAATGAAAACATTCTTTGCCAGATTTGGATCCGAGCCCTTCAAAATCCCGTACACATTTTCGAGATGCACGGGGTTTGGCCCGGTCCGTTCCGACTTTGACTCGAATTTATCCACCACGATTTCCAGCTTGCCCCCTGACTCTCTTACGATCTCGTTGAATCGCGTCACGATGAAGTCCCGGCCGCAGCCGGCCCCACGCTTTGGATCCGTCCACGAGGAAAGCGTAAGCCGCGTCCCGCAACTCACTTCTTCGTGGATGATTTTGCGCATCGCCTTTTCATCAATGCTCTGCCGCGCAATAGCACCCGCTGGCCGCGGTAATATTTTCGGATGCGGCTTTCCCGTCAGCGGCTCCGCAGGATCGTGAGTGGACACCGCCGCTCCCGCTCCCGCATTTTTCGCAGCGCCGGGCACGCCGGTTTGCGCTCCGGCTACTGCGGCGCATATTACGCTCAGCCCCGCAAAAATTGCCGCTCGTCTCAATTCTTCGCCAGCTCTGGTCCAGCATTTATTCATCGTGGTCGCCTTCCATTTGAAGTCGCCCGTTTCGGCCCCGGGATTCTAACTCTCTCGCACACACTTTGCGACGTAATTGCGCGCTTTGGTTACGCACGGACGTTTTGCCGGCACCCGCGGATGTGTTAACGTTTTTCGTTTATGAACAAGCGCATAGGCGTGCTCTTGAGCGGGCGCGGTTCGAACTTCGACGCGCTGGCGGAGAGCATTGCATCCGGGCGAATGCCCAACGCGGAAATCGCGAGCGTAATCAGCAACCGCGAAGGCGCGCCTGGGATCGAACGCGCCAAAGCTCGAGGCATCCTCACGCACGTGATTCCTTCGAAAGGACTAGAGCGGGAAACGTATGACCGCCAGGTTGTCGCTGTCTTGCACGCGCACAAAGTCGACTTGGTCTGTCTGGCCGGCTATATGCGGTTGCTGTCGCCGTATTTTGTGGCTGCTTTCCCGAACCGCATCCTGAATATTCACCCCTCGCTGCTGCCCTCATTTCCCGGACTGGAGTCGCAGCGGCAAGCTCTCGAATATGGCGTAAAATTCGCGGGCTGCACCGTGCACTTTGTGGACGAAAATCTCGATGCCGGACCCATCGTTTTGCAAGCAGTTGTACCCGTAGAGGACGACGACACGGAGGACACGCTCTCCGCGAGAATTTTGCAGGAGGAACACAGAATTTATTCTGAAGCCGTGCGAATCGTGCTCGAAGGCCGCTATAAAATCGTAGGCCGTCGCGTCGTTCGAACTGTCTGAAAGACAAATGGCCGAAACTAAATTCAAACCAGTGGAAGAACAGCTCGCCTACCTGAAAAAAGGCGCTGCCGAAATCATTCCCGAAGCCGACCTGAAAGCGAAGCTGGAGAATTCGCTGAAGACCGGTGTTCCGCTGCGCGCTTACTTGGGCGTGGACCCCACCGCGCCCGACATCCATCTCGGCCACACCGTCGTCCTTCGTAAGCTGAAACATTTTCAGGACCTCGGCCACACTGCGATTTTCTTGATTGGCGATTTCTCCGCGATGATTGGCGATCCCACGGGCGTCTCCGAAACTCGCCCGCCGCTGACCCGCGAGCAGGTCGACGCCAACTCCAAAACCTACCTCGCGCAAGTTTTCAAGCTTCTCGATCCGCAAAGAACCGAGGTCCGCTACAACAGCGAGTGGCTCGACAAACTTTCCAGCCAGGAAGTCGTGCGCATCTGTGGCCACTACAGCCTCGCCCGCATGCTCGAGCGCGAAGACTTCCGCTCCCGCCTCGAACACCACCAGCCCATCTCCGTCCACGAACTCCTCTACCCGCTTCTCACCGCCTATGATGCCGTCGCCCTCAAATCCGACGTCGAAATCGGCGCCACCGAGCAGAAATTCAATATCCTGGTCCACCGCGATATCCAGCGCGCCTACGGCCTTTCGGGCGAAGTCGCCCTCACCATGCCCATCCTCGTCGGCCTAGACGGCCAGCGCAAAATGTCCAAGAGCCTCGGCAACTACATCGGCATCACCGAGCCGCCCGCCGAAATCTTCGGCAAAATCATGTCCATCCCTGATGAGCTCATGTGGACCTACTACGACCTCGTCACCGACCGCACGCCCGCCGAAATCGCCGCGCTCAAAAAAGAAGTCGCAAGCGGCGCAAAGCATCCCATGGACGTGAAAATGCGCCTCGCTCAAGAAGTGATCGCCGGTTTCCACGGCGAAGAAGCCGCCCGCAAAGCCGCCGAAAATTTCCAGCGCGTCTTCCGCGATCGTCAAGCGCCTACGGAGGCGGAGATACAAAGGGTTCGGCGGGGGCCGGCAAAAAAGCTCGTCACGTTGCTCGCGGAGTTGAAACTGGCGCCATCAAAAAGTGAAGCCTCCCGGCTTATCGAGCAAGGCGGAGTGGAAATCGACGGCGTCCGCGTGGACGATCCTCGCAAAGACATTGATTTGAGCAAGCCCGCCGAGTTTTTGTTACGCGCTGGCAAGAAAAAATTCCTGCGCATCATCATTGATTGAAGGGGATGTAGGGGCACGATATATCATACCCCTACAGTTGCAAAAGAAGCGTCGATCTAAGCGAGGACTTCAGCCGCTAATTGCGCCACGTGTTCCGCGATCGACGGCGCCGCCGTCAATCCCGGCGACTCGATCCCCACAAGCTGAATCGCCTGCGGCACTCCCGGATCGCGCGTAATCACAAAATCCGCGATTCCTTTTCCTTCCGGTGGCACCAGCTTCGGCCTCAACCCCGAATACCCAAGCTGCAAATCCTTCTCCTCGACTTCCGGCAACAAGGTTTTCGCGCTGTGCGCAAAATCCGCAATGGGCAAGCGGCCGCGCTCGTAATTATCTTTTGCGTCGACGTATGTCGCTGTCGGACCCACCAAGACCGTTCCCCAAAGCGTCTTCGTAAAATGAACCCCAAGACTAAGCCCGTGCGCATGCGGCAAGGGATAAACGAGGTCATTAATCAGCGAAGCCCGCGGCCCGCGAATTTCGCAGTACTCTCCGCGCACCGGATAAATTGTCCACGACTTGTTTCCCAGCAAGGCCGCGATTTCATCGGAGTAAAGCCCAGCCGCATTGATCACACAACGCGCTTCAATCGTCTCATCCTGTGCGTCTTCTTCGTCGCCGATGCGCAATCCAACGCGGATCGCGCCTCCCACGGACTCCAGGGAAACCACGCGTGCGCGTGTCACAATGTTTGCGCCTTGCCCCGCAGCCACGCGCGCACACGCGTGCACCAGTTCCTCCGCGGAAACAATCCCTGTCGAAGGCACCTCGATCGCCGCCGCCCCGGCGATGTGCGGCTCGCGTTTGCGAATTTCCGCCGGCCCGATCAGCCTCAATCCTTCCACGCCATTGTCTTCGCCCTTTTTCTTCAGCGCTTCGAGGTCCGCTTCTTCATGCTCGTTCGCCGCAACCACAATCTTTCCCGTATGCCGGAACGGAACGTTGTGCTTCTTGCAGAATTCATAGGTCAGGCGATTCCCCTCGATGCAGTGCCGCGCCTTCAACGAATTCTTCGGATAATAAATTCCGGAATGGATCACGCCGCTGTTTCGCGAGCTTGTTGCCATTCCCAGCTTCGGATTTTGCTCCACAAGGAAAACGTCTTGCCAGCGCGTGGAAACCGCGCGCGCAATAGCGCACCCCACTACGCCGCCGCCGATAATCAGAATATTCGCTTGATCCATATATCGATTTTATCCGCGAGCCTCACCCATGGACATTGACTTCGTCAAAGTACGGTTTGCATTCGGCAAGCCGCGCTTGCGTCCCGTCATGCACCGCGTAGACGGCATGCTTCGGTTCTTCGTAGTGATTCCGCCAAAGCGAAGCCGCGCCGTGCGCGCCGTCCTTATTCAGCGCATAGAAGAAAATGTGAAACGTCGCGAGCTTTTTCTTGTCGTTATTGTAATTATGCGCCACGCGCGACAGCGCTTCGAGGCACGCCTCCTCGGGTGATTTCCCGCGCCGCATCATTTCCACAATCGTATGCCCGCCGGCAATCTTGATATTCTCCTCGCCCTTGCCCGTCGAGCCCGCCGCGCCCACCTCGTTATCCACAAAACATCCAGCCCCGATGATCGGCGAATCGCCCACGCGCCCCGGAATTTTCCACGCCAACCCCGCCGTGGTGGTCGTCGCGGAGATGTCTCCCTTTTCATTCACCGCCATGCAGGGAATCGTTCCTGTGGGTGGATGCGCAATCACGCGCTCCGCATAAGCAATCGCCTCATCGTCGTCGCCAAAAATCCCCGAAAGCTGTTCTTTCCATTCCGGGCTATCGATGCCGGGCCTCCAATTCACCGAACTCGACGCCTTCCACGCCAGCCAGATCTTGCGCGAATGCTCGGTAAGCATGTTCACATCCTCGAATCCCTCGTCCACCGCAAATCGGTGCGCGCCTTCTCCGACGATCATCACGTGATTCGTTTTTTCCATCACCGTCTGCGCCAGCCGCGCCGCGTTCTTAATCCGTCGCAGCGCCGCCACCGACCCCGCGCGGTGCGTCGGTCCGTGCATCACGCACGCGTCCAGCTCGACTTCACCTTCCTCGTTGGGAAGTCCGCCGTAGCCCACGGAATCATCGTTAGGATCGTCCTCCACGACGCTCACCGTCGCCACCACGGCGTCAAGCGTGTCGCCGCCTTTCTTTAGAATGTCCATGCCCTTCCCAAGCGCATGCAGTCCGTTGGCGCTCGCGAGGATGATCGGCCGAGTCCCCGGCGAAAACGCTGGCCCAGCCGCGGAGGGCAAACCAACCGCGTCCCCAGGCAGCGAACGTGCAAAAAGTTTACCGGCTCCCGCGGCAAAACTGCTGGCAAGAGATGTGAGAAAAAATTTCCGGCGTGACCACAGCTTCATGGGTTGCCTCCTAGATGTGCGGAGAAAATATACAAGCGGAAGCTTGAGATTGGAAGTTGTAGGGTCCGCCTTTCGAGGCGGACCGCTTTAACCGGTGACATGCATACCAGCCAATTCAAAAAGGGTTGGCTACCTGATTCTTCTGCCACATGCGAAACCCGCCGAGAAATGCGTTTTCATTGCTGCCGAGTCGCATACCCGGAGGCAGCTTCTTTAGTTTTTTGCTGTTTCCTCCGCCCAAGACAACATAATTCGCTTCCAACGCGGACTTCAATTGTTTGGTGACTTTGGCCACGCAGCGCCGCCATTTTTTCTTTCCCATTCGTTCGAGCCCACGCAATCCAAGATAATCCTCGTAGGATTTCCCGTTCTTGTAGGCCAAATGCGCCAATTCCATGGGCTGCAGGATTCCGTCGACGATCATCGCCGATCCCAGCCCCGTCCCCAGTCCAAGAAACAGCATCCGCCCGCCTTTGTAGCTCCCAACCGCCTGCATCGCGGCATCGTTGAGAATCTTCACCGGACACCCAAACGCTTTCTGAAAGTTGAATCCCACCCATCCGTGCCCCAAATTGTGCGGCTCTCGCAGCGGATGCCCATTGATGATTGGCCCAGGGTACCCAAGCGAAATGCAGTCGAACTTCCAATCCGCGACGGCCTTCTTGACTAGGCTCACCATCTTCCGGGGCGTCATCGTCGGTCCAGACGGATATTTTCTCGGCACTTTTTGCCCCGTCGCCAGCATCTTCACATTTGTCCCGCCTACGTCGATCACGAGAACCTTCGCAGATTTCGCCGTTCGTTTCGCTTTCATCACCGCTCCTCCAGTGGACCGACTCTGTGCATGCCTTTGCGCGACGCACTGGGAATTCTAGAGGGAACCTTCGATGCAACGAAGCGAATTCTCTCGCTTAAACTCCGCTCAGAGGCGGAAAAGGCGACGGCGTTAACAGAAGATTCGCGATGCATTCGTGCGAAACGGACCGCAGATTAGCGAGCCGCGAGCGTTGCGGAGAAACTGTCGTGCGCGGCCGTGTCGTATAGATGAAGAAGGTCGGCAGCGCGCTTGAGCAAATTGACGGGAAGCTCGCCGGGCTGGTAATCAACCCAGCCGGTAGTGTAGCTGAGAGGAATCTTTTCGCCCGAGACGCTCAGTTCGATGGGACCCAGACGGTTCAAGACTTGTTTGACTTCATTCACCCCGCATTCCGGGAGTAATAGAAGAAAGTCGTCGTCGCTCAAGCGCGCGGCAATGTCGGAGCCCCGGCTCGCCTTCTTGAGGCGGCGGGCCAGTTCCTTCAGTGCGTTGTCCACGGCGCTGTTGCCACAGCGCGCGGTGAGCCGCAATAACTCTTCCACATGAACTGTGGCGAGGCTTAGCGCCATGTTTTGACGGCGCGCGCGAGCGACCTCTTTTCCGAGATGTTGCTCCAGTGCCAATCGCGTGTACAAGCCCGTGACCGGATCAATGCCAGACGTCTCCATAAACTGTTGCGGAGAAGATTGAGAATCGAGAGACTCCCCCGGGAATTGTTTTCTAAGACAGCGAAAGGACCACTGGCGATAAATTAGCCAGGCGTTGAACACGAGAAGCAAACAGAGCGTGGCCCAGCGCGCTTGATCAGACCGTATTTCGTAAAAATGATCCGCATGCCGAAAAAAAGAGCGAATCGAGGAAAGCAGAAACGCGATGGCCGAAAGAGCTGTGACGAGTAAAGCGGAGAACCAGAGCCACCACTCGCGCCGCGAAATGTGCTGCGGGCTGGTGCCTTCTGGTTGCACACGGAAATTCCCGGAGCCCTCGAGAGGCGAGGGTTTTGTCTTGCTTGTCGACACGCCCAGGAGTGATTTCATGATGCGTACGAGAGAACTGTGCACCAAGTACTTTAGGCGCCCGCTGCGGATCGAGGCAACAGCGAAAACGTACAGGTTCGTGCGATTCAAGAACCTGACCGTCCGGACAGGCAGGGCGAATAACTCCGTTAGGCGTGCTCATACCATCGAGTGTTTTGCCGTGCGCGAGCGCATTTCTAGAGCACTGTGCCATTCGGAAGAAGGCCCGAAGGAGATTTTGCCACGGGAAGCGGCGCGTGTTCGAGCACTTTCCGGGCATAGAGTGCGACGTTCCTCACGCCGGCAGCGTAAGCGGGATTGGGGTTTCGAGCGCCGCCATTGTACGCGCCAATGGCTTGATCAACGTCGCCGCCGAAGCGGTCCAGTAAATTGCGCAGCACGAGACCCGCATACGTCGTAAGGACTTCCGTGCTGACGGAATTTACGTCGAGTTCGCGGGGTGGTCGCAGGCGCGGCGGAAGCAGATCGTAATTGCGCTTGTCTTTCAAGTAGAGCTGGTGGGCGGCGCGCAGGGTTTCGCGGGACACTTGCCACGCACCGATCGAGTAATCGCTTACGAGGACGCGTTTGCTTCGGCGCTTGAGGATAATGTCGCCGCGTTCCGCGCGTTTTTTCCAAACCGCGTGCGTGAGATCGCCGTCGACGTTCATGTAGTTATTTTCCATGGCGCCGACACCGAGAAAATAATCAAGCGGCAGATCATAAAAATGTGCGACGTCGAGAATGTCAGAAGCGAGGCGTAGCGCTTGATGATGTGTGAGCGGCTTCGGCGCGCGGGTCCCTTGGCCGACGACGCGCCAGTCGGTTTGGGACTTGAAGACGAGAAAGTCCGCGAGAGCGGGAAGCAGCTGAAACGAAGGAAGGGTTTCCAATTTCTGTTCAGTGGGAACGTTGTAGACATTTTCGAACATACGGGTTTGTTGCTGCGCAAGAGCGAGATCCTGCTTGGTCCAAGCGACGAGCTCGAAGCGCGTGATCAGGCCATGAGATTCCATACGGTTGAGGCGAGGGATCGCCGTGAGCTGATCGTTTTCCACGAGCAGGGAAATTTTGTAGGTCGTTCGTTTGCCGCTGTGGTCTGCCGTCAGAAAAATTCTCGAAGCATCGTCGGGATCGCGCCCGCGAAGGTATTCGTAGCGAAGAAAGGCTTCGAGCTGATCGTCGAATGACGCAATCGCGGCGCAAGCGATCTCGTTGGAAAAGGGAAGTAAGATGTTTCGTCCATGTACTTTCGGACGGAGATGTCGATGTTGCGTCGTAACGCGCAAGTGCCGTGGCCAAAGGCGATCGGCAGTCCATGAAGATAGCGCAAGTGCCAAGAATGCAAGTGCTGCAAGCGCACGTCCGGAGAACGGAGTCGCAGCGATGGCTCGTGGGAAATTGCGGGTGAATTTTTTGGCTGACATTGTTGCAGCCCTCGTTGCGTACGTTTGTGGTGCATACTCGAACGAGGGGAGTGCATGCCGGCTGCCGGGAAAATCGAGAACGTTTCACTTCATAAAATGCTGAAAACAGGCTACTTACAGTGGCGAAACGGAATCGACGTGGATTGGATGTGGCAGGGGAGCGTGTCTGCGCGTCTGTAGCCCCACAGAAGATCCTCGCTCAATCGGTAGCCGGCATTGACGAGGCTCGAGCCCTTCGGGCTCGGAGCCTCGCGTTTTGGGGCATGGGGTTACTCGAAGCGCAGAGCGACGAGCGGGTCGATACGAGTCGCGCGCCGCGCGGGAACGTAGCATGCCAGGAAAGAGACGGTTATTAAAAGAAGCGTGATGGCGATATAGGTGATGGGGTCCCAAACGCTGACGCCGTAAAGCAGAGTGGATGCGAAACGTGTGACGGGCAGCGCAACCGCGATGCCCACGAGAACGCCGACTGCGGCGAGGAGCATGCCCTGACGGAGGACAAGCTTCAAGACTTGTTGCGATTGGGCACCAAGGGCCATGCGGATGCCGATTTCGCTGGTGCGCTGCGTGACGGAATACGACAAGACGCCGTAGATGCCGACAGAGGCAAGGATCAGGGCGAGTAGGCCGAACAGGCCGAGAAGCGCAGCCCCCATGCGCGCGGCCCAGAGGCCTTGCGCGAGAAGTTGCCCGATAGTTTGGCCGTTCGTGAGGGCGAGGTTGCGATCAAGCTGATTCACCTGAGCGCGGACGGCGCCCATGAGCGCTTCCGGATTTCCGTTGGTCCGCACCATGAGAGAAGCTGCCGGAGCGTATTGCTGGCGCATGGGGAAATAGGCCACGGGCTGGGGATCTTCTCCGACCTGACCGACGAGCGTTGTGCCTACGACGCCGATGACTTCGTATTGATGAGGGTCAACGACGATGGTGAAGCGCTTGCCGAGAGCCTCCTGGCCGGGCCAAACGAGATCGGCCATGGCCTTGTTGATGACCACGACCGCTTTGGTATCCTCGCGGTCGAAATCCGTGAAATCGCGGCCACCCAAAGTGGGGATACGAAGAGCGGAGAAGTAGCCGGGCATGACGTCGTCAAAGCCGACGAGGGTCCCGCGGTTGTTGGGATCGGTCTGCTCGCCTTCGCGGAAGATAGTTCCCGCAATGCCACCGCCAATGACGCCATTGCCTGAAATGGTGGCGTCGGCAACGCCGGGAACGGTCTTGACGCGCTCGAGCGCATCGCGGAAGAATTGCTGGCCATGATTCTCGTCGTAGCGGAGGGCGCCGAGATCGAAGTTGTATTGGAAAAGATTTTTCGACTCGAAGCCCGGATTGATTTCCTGAGCCTTCTGCATACTGCGAAGGAATAGTCCGGCGCCAATCAGAGCGACGAGAGCCAGCGCAATTTCCGAGACGACCAACAAGCTGCGCATGCGATTGTGAGCCCAGCCCATTGTTCCGCCACGTCCGCCAGCTTTCAATACTTCGTTGAGGTCCGTGTTGGAAGCCTTGAGCGCGGGAATGATGCCGAAGACCAGACCGGTTAGAACAGAGATGGCGAGGGTGAAGAAAAGAACGCGTGAGTCGAAGGAAAGATCAATCGAGCCATCGGCGAGAAACGGCGGGCGGAATGACCAGAGAAGTTTGCGGCCCCAGTATGCGATAAGAAGACCGGCCAGGCCGCCGAGAAGCGAGAGCAGAGTGCTTTCGGTCAAGAGTTGGCGGACCAAGCGCGAACGGCCTGCGCCGAGAGCAGCGCGAAGTGTAAGCTCTTTTTCGCGTTTAGCTGCCTGCGCAAGCAAGAGATTCGCCAGATTGACACAGGCGATGAGCAGCACCAAGCCGACGACCCCCATTAGGACTCCGCCGGCAAGGGAGAACTGGCCGCGTTGATTGATGCCGAGCGCGGATTGATTCAGCGGATAGAGCTCGCAGGTGCGGCCAGGGTTGTCGCGGGGATATTCCTTTTCGAGAGCAGAGGCGATGGTCTTCATGGCGGTGCGCGCCTGCTCCACGGTGACTCCCGGTTTCAAGCGGCCGACTATGGAGATCCAGCGCATGCGGCGATGATTTTCATAAGCCTTGAGCTGACCGGAAACTACGTAATCGCGCATGCTGAGGGGAACCCAGAGGACATCGGGCGGCGCGAGCGAGACAATGCCTTTGAAATTAGGCGGCGCGATGCCGATGACGGTGTAAGAGGTCGCATTGAGCGTGATGGTCTGGCCGACGATGCCGGGGTCCGAGCCAAAACGGCGGACCCAGAGGGCGTAGCTCAGCACAGCGAGGGGATCGGCGCCGACTTTCTTGCCCTCGTCGGGATAGAAAAATCGGCCGCGATAGGCCTTCACCCCCAGAACGTCGAAGAAGTTCGGGCTGACCATCGAAGCTTGCAACTGCTGAGGCTCAGCTTGGCCGCCCCAGTTGAGCGGAAGGGGAAACGTTGCGGCGGCGAGGCCAGTGAACACCGTGTTCTGGTCGCGATAGTCCTCGTAATTGGGGAGGGAAGTGGGCGTGAGCTGGAAGTTGGCGTTGGCGTTGACCGTTTTAGTGTCGCGAGTGAACATCTCGACGAGCTGGGCGGGATCCTGAACGGGGAGAGGATGGAGGAAGACGGCGTTGATGATGGTGAAGATGGCCGTATTGGCGCCGATGCCGAGTGCGAGCGAAAGAATCGCGACCACGGTGAAGCCCGGGCTTTTCTTCAACATGCGCACGCCGCTGCGCAGGTCTTGAGTAAGAGTTCCGGCCATTTGGGCACCTCCCGACCACACTTGACCGCCAACGGATTGGACAGCCGACAAGTATACTGACGCGCGAAAGTCCTGCCCGTTTCATCACGCGGACGTCATCCTCTGCCATCCTGGCCGCAATTCTTTACCCTGCTTGCCTTGAGGAACGAAGGGATCCTCGAGGGGCGCCGCCCGCTCTCCGAATTGGCCCGCGTCTCGGACTCCCAGTCACGCGCCCGGATATTCGTTTACCGATACAAATCCCCCGCCAGATACTTAAAACCACTATCCACAGCCACCGTAGCCACTGTACTCCCACTCCCAAGCTCCTGCGCGAGTTGCAGCGCCGCAGTAACGTTCAACCCGGACGACGTGCCCGCGAATATTCCTTCCTCCTTCGCCAACCGTCGCGCCATCTCCCGCGCTTCGCCTTCCTCCACCGTGCGCACTTCATCAAAGTCCCCGTCCTTTAAGTGCGGTGGCCGGAAGCCTGCGGCGATCCCCTCCACCCGGTGTGCACCGCCTTTCCCCGTGGTGAGCGTCGGCGAGGATGCCGGCTCGAGCGCCACAATGCGCGCTTTGCATCCTGCCTCCTTCAGCGCGCGCGACACGCCCACAATCATTCCGCCAGTTCCCACTCCCTCGCAATACGCGGCCAGCCCGGTGCCCGCCTGTTCGGCCAGCTCCCTGCCGATTCCCATGTACGCGCGAATCGCGTCCTGGTTATTGAATTGGTTCGTGTAGAACGTGCCCGGCTGCTGCGCCAATTCTTCCGCGCGCTTCTTCATCCTCTGGTAAAGCTCCGGCACAAGCTTGCCGTCCTCGGCCGGAAAAATCTCCAGGTCCCCGCCGAAAAGACGCATCGTGCGGAGCTTTTCGTCCGAAAATCCGTCCGACGAGATGGGCGTGAAGCGGTAGCCCTTGATCGCGCAGACCATCGCCAGCGACGATCCCGTGCTTCCTCCCGTCCACTCCACCACGCGCATGCCCGGACGCAGCTCGCCTCGCTCCTCCGCCCCTTCAATCATTGCCAGCGCCATGCGATCTTTGTACGACCCCGTTGGATTGTAGTACTCCAGCTTCACCAGCACCTCCGCCATCCCCGGCGTCACCAGCTTCCTGAGCCGCACTACTGGCGTATTTCCAATCGCCTGCAAAACCGAATCCCGCACCTGATTTTTCCCCGCCATGGTTCTTCTCCTCCATCCCTCTCTAACTCTAATCCATGCCATTGTAGGGGCCCGATACATCGAGCCCGCTATCCGCTTTCAACCCATTCCTGAGGTCAGCCGCAGCCTATGCTTCTGGGATGCGTTGCAGCAAGATCCGCATTGGCACTCGCGCCGCCGCGCCGTAGGAGTGGCAGAAGTTAGCCCAGCCCGTAAGACTGGGAGCGATAGCAAGAAATTCCGAGCGCTGTAGGCACGGCACGTACCCGGCGTGCGGCATTCGGGTCTTGGTCTACCGGCAAGTGCGCGATTTGGGGGGCGGGTCTTCAGACCCGTATTTTCAATAGACTTCTAGATCGTGGCCGATCGCCACTTTTCCGTGATAGGTCTTCTGAATCTCTCGCAACAATTGCTCATCGGGGATGGGGCCGTTCGGTCCTTTCCCTGACGTGTGATAAACCACCAAAATTCCCGGCTTCGCGCGATTGGCAATCTCCGCCAGTTCGCTGGTAGACGTGTGGTACTTTGCCCGGTACGTTTTGTAGTTGGGCATGCTCAACACGCTCTCCGGTGAATAGACCTCGTGGATGAGAACGTCGCACGGCTGGCAATGGGCCACGACTTCTTCGCTCGGGCTGGTGTCCCCGGAAATCACAATGCTTTTTCCCGGCGTGTCGAAGCGGTAGCCGAATGCTTCCGGCCACTGCCCGTGCGCCACGCGAAACGCCGTCACCGTCACGCCCTCGTCCTTGTACACCACGCCCGCCCTCACGTCGTGCGCCCGCACCACCAGCGCGTGCCGTTGCTCAAGCCCTGTGGTGCGAATCTCGATGTCCCGCCGCCAGGCCTCCAGGACGTGCTTGGTCATCTCCTCCAGACCTTCCGGCCCGTATACATCCAATTCCGTGCGCCCCATCACCCATGGAGTCAGGATCAAGTCCGGATAACCCGCCGTGTGGTCCGAATGCAGATGCGTAAGGAACGCGATCTTCAGATTCGTGGATTCCAGCTGCGGCGTGCCCTGGGCTGCCGCGGCTGACGCACGCCGCACCACACCCGGCCCAAAATCCACCAGATAGGCCCGCTGGCCCACCACAATCGCAGTCGCGGGCCCCGACCGGTCCGGAAACGGCCGTGGCGTCCCCGTACCCAGCAGCACCACCTTGGTTTGTGTTTTTTCCGCGCTCTGGCTCAGCGTTTTGTTTTCGCTTTGCCCCGCCGCCGCGGTGCCAAGCGCCATCGCGGACGCCGCCACCAAAAATCCTGCAACCACTGCCCAGCCGATCCCGCCATGTCCGTGCCTTTGCATCATGCCCTCCGCTTCGTCGAACCGTTTCGCTTCCGTAGCGGCGAGTTTACATCGCCAGCGTGTTCTTGTTCTCCGCCTTTTGTTGGCACCGGGCTTAAGCCCGGCCCTTCTCGCCGTTTCTCCGCGTAGGGGCACGACATGTCGTGACCGTTTTTCGCTGGAAATTGTATATGCATATATGTATACTAGTATAGCGATGGAAAGCGCCCCGAAACCCGTCCGGTGGGTTGGATCGTCACTTCGGGATTTGCGTTCTTGCCCTCGCCCCGTCAGGATCGACATCGGACACGCGCTCTTTGCGGCCCAGGAAGGTAAAATCGATCCTGCCGCCAAGCCTCTTAAAGGCTTTGGCGGTGCCAGCGTGCTCGAAACTGTGGCCTCGCACCACGGCAACTCATGGCGTGCCGTCTACACCGTGCGTTTTGAGGACGCCGTCTATGTCTTGCATGTATTTCAGAAAAAATCTACGAAATGTATTGCTACGCCAGCCAGGGAGATCGAGTTAATCAAGCGGCGCCTCGCGGAAGCCGAGCGGGATCATCGAGAAAGACAGAACTAAAATGAAAGCCAAAACAAAAAAGACACAGAAACGCGTCGCTCGCGTGACGGAAGGCAGCAGCAACGTCTTCGCGGACCTTGGTCTCCCCAATCCCGAGCAGGAACTGCTCAAGGCCCAACTCACCCTGCAAATCTATTCCATCCTCAAAGCCAGCGGCATGACCCAGGTCGAGCTCGCCAAAATTCTCGGCGTTCAGCAGCCTCAGGTCTCCCTGCTCATGCGCAACCGCGCGGGCAACTTCAGCGTCGGCCGCCTCATGGAATTTCTCACCGCCCTCCGTCAAGACGTAGAAATTACCGTCCGCCCCTCCCGCAAGCAACACGGCGCCCTCTCCGTCGTCTCCGCCTGAGCAGACGCGCCAAATCCGATTCGCCGAAATAACCCACGCCAAACAATACGCCACGGCAACTGAATGCAAACATCGTCTCCGTACGCCACCAGTATCACAGTTGGCCCGCACGCCCCACACCGTCATTTCGAACGGAGCGGGCCGACGTTTTTTCTTTCACGTTCGCTCCTGCGAACGTGTCGGCCTGCGCAGTGAGAAATCTCTCTTCGTCTTCGATTTCCTCCCCTTGCCCTTTGAACAACACACTCTCCGATGTCACAATCCGCCCCCATGGAACGCACCTTCCACGTCTACTTCATGGCCAGCAAATCCGGCGTTCTCTACATCGGCGTAACTGGCAACCTCGTCAAACGCGTCTTCCAGCACAAAGAGAAACTCATCCCCGGCTTCACCCAAAAATACAACGTCACCAGACTTGTCTGGTTCGAACCGCATCCCACTGCCCGCTCTGCCATCTCCCGCGAAAAAGAAATCAAACGCTGGAATCGCGCCAAAAAGATCGCCCTAATCGAATCTCTTAATCCGCAGTGGGATGACTTGAGCCGAACCCTCTGAGCACCTCTTCCGCCACGCCAGCCACCCCCACCGTCATTTCGACTGCCGCTCTGCCCATCATCGCGGCCGCCACCCCGCGCCGTCATTTCGACTGCCGCTCTGCCCATCATCGCGGCCGCCACCCCGCACCGTCATTTCGAACGGAGCAGGCCGACGCTTTTTCTTTCACGTTCGCTCCTGCGAACGTGTCGGCCTGCGCAGAGAGAAATCTCTCTTCTCTTAGTCAATACTACAATTGCGCGTATGGAAGGTTTTCAAGCTGGGAACATCGATGCGATCCGCAGCGAACGAGTGGTCTGCGTCGTCAAATCTGGCGATCTGCGCGTAAAGTCATTTCAGGTAGTTTTCGGGGGCGATGGGAGTTTATTTATTACATTCCCTTATTTTCAGCACCGGATGGGTATTCTTTCCGCATCCGCAATTGCCGCCACAGGAACCCGCGAATCGCAAGTCAACCTTGAACAGCGTGGCAAAGTCACATCGCATCTCGTCAAATACTCCCATCACACCGACGGAAGCGCTCATTTTTCCCAAGCAGGGAAAATAATCACTGCCATCAAGCGGCAGTCGATCGCTCTCGATAAACAGCACGGCCATATTTTTTCACTACTTATTCAGGGTTTGGAAGCCCTCGAAGTCGCCGACCCAGCAAGAGACTCGCTAACCTCTTCAAAGCGTGCCCTCGTCGAGTTCGCTATGGAATCTCCTGAAGCGATCAAATTCGCCGGTCACTGGTTTGACGTAAACAAACTGCGTTTCAACAATCCCACGCCCACCATCGGACCGACAATTCTCATGGTGGATCCTGATGGAATCCAAAGAAACGCGTGTATGTTTGCCAGCCCGAATGCAAACGCCCGGCATGTGCTCGCCATCACTTGCGAGGCGATTGCCAGGCTCGGCCCGGAACCGGAGATGTTTTTGCTTTATGGTGGATTCGATCCGGCCGAAACAATGAAGGATGTGACTAAGGAAGCAGGATTTCTTGCGTTCCTTTATTCGATCTCAGAAGCTGAGAAGTTGAGAGAACGGCTCGGCACCGTGGATTTCATTCCAAAATCCTGAGGTACGCCCGCTTAGGATCGGATATGCCGCCAGGTACCTCAAGTGTTAGTCCTGCACCTGGGTGTTTTGACCTTTTCACACTTTTTACTGTCTCACCAAACTACAAAATTCCCGCCAACTCCTTCCAACCACTCAACTTCCGCCTGTCTCATTCGAACGATACCACTCAATAATAGTCCTTGACAGTAATCGACACCCATGCTACCCTGTCTCATGTTCTCGTCGCAATCCAGCCAATGGCCCTCCTCTTCACTTGGTTTCTCTCCCTCTGTTGGGCTCAACGTCTCCGCCTTCAGCTCTTTTTCGAGTTTGTGTACTGGCGGGTCTTCAGACCCGCGTCTTTCTCCGACCCGCCGACCTCCCTCTCAACACGACAACCCTTCGTCAAAGTCGTCTCCTGCTCTTCCACGAGTCAGAAGTCACCAGTCACAAGTCACTATCTCCTTTATAATCCGCACTTACGAAAAATCCTCCTCTAACCCGTTTATAATCCGCACTTCCAAAACACAGGACTTAAAACCCTTTTGAATGAACACTTCCAAAAAATCCGGGGAGGGGGTGTGCTTAACCCGGCACGCGATGCAGCGTGTCAGTCCCGAGGAGCACCGCGACGAAGGATTTCTCCGCCCTCTCTCAAGCGGTAATCCGTCTCACCGCGCGTGGTACGATGCCAAGGAAAACGGAGGATAGCCTTGCGGAAACTTTGCCTAGCTCTCACTGCCCTGGGTTTACTCCCCCTTGCAGGAATTTGCCGCGCCCAGGACGTCGTCAAAGTCGCTTCCGACCACAACAAGATCATCCTTGAAAACGCCGATGTGCGCGTCATTGAAAACACACTTGCTCCGGGCGAGAAAGACGCCATGCACACCCATCCCTCCGGCTGGTATTACGTTACCAAGCCGGGAACGATGAAGATTGTGTTCGCCGACGGCAAAGTGGCAACGTGGGAAGCTAAAGAAGGCGAAGGCGGCTGGCTACAAACCAAAGCTCCCCACACCGCCGAAAACGTCGGCAAGACCACTCTGGTCTACGTCCTCGTCGAAGTGAAAAGCGCCGGCGCGCCTCGCTCTCCGGCGGCGGCACCATCTGGCGGAATCCACCAATGAGCCTGAACCGCAGCGTTATCTTCGTCATTTTCGTCCCGCTCGTCGGAATCGCGGTTCTGATTTACGAGTTCGCGCGCCCGCCCTGGAGCCCCATGCGCATCGCCGGACTTGCCGTCCTGTTTCCATCCATCGTCCTTCTCACGGTTTCCCGCTTTCAACTCGGCAATTCCTTCTCCGTCTCGCCACAGGCAAAAAAACTTGTCACTCACGGCATCTACTCCCGCATTCGCAATCCCATCTACGTTTTCGGCGCCTTTGTTATCGGGGGACTTTTTCTCTTCCTCGAGAGGCCCCTTTTCCTCTTGCTCATCGTGCCGGTGGTAATTTTGCAGATCACTCGCGCTCGCGCCGAGTCACGCGTCCTCGAAGAGCGCTTCGGCGACGAATATCACCGCTATAAGGCGTCCACTTGGTTTTAGTAGAGCGGCCTTCGACAATCTTCTCCGTCTGGAGTTGAACTAATGCACGATACCTGGTTGTCCCAACGCTATTTTCGTTTCCCGCTCATCCCCTTCATCGGCGGTTTTCCTTCTAGCCGCGCAGCGGCCAGCACCAAATTCTTTAAGCCCTTTTGCTCCAGGTCCTGTACCGCGCGCAGTTTCACGTGCCGAATGTTTTTTCCCGTGCCCTCCAGCAATCCTTCGGGATCATTCAACGACGTGCCATAGTGAAATCCAAACGTGATGTGATTCTTCCCGGCCATGTAAAAGCAAAACGGATCTTTTGTTTCAAACGTCGGAATGCCCCACGAATTCAGGGTGATTTTCGTTCCCGGCACGGCAGCCTTCACCAGGCTTCGCAATCCTCGCACCACTTTTTGCAATGCAGGGTTATCGTCTCGCACATACGCATTCCCCGTCTTTTTGCTTTTGCTTGTCTTCGCTGCCATTTTTCGTCCAAGGCAATTCTGTATCAAGTTTTCAACGAGAGAAGCACTCACGGCAGCGCGTGGCCTCTGGAAACGTCCTCTAGCAATAACACCCAATCATTTCCGCGGCCATTCGTCGGCGGAGTATACGTTTGAATTCCCCAGCAATCCGACTGGTGAAACTCATAGGAAACGCCGTATCGCGGGTCATACCAGATTTCCTTCAGCCGTTCGCCCTTGATCACGCTCTTGTCGATCGTGAAGCTTTCTCCGAGTGGCGAGTAAATGATCGCGAAGGAACCGTCCGAAGATCGCGCCGCACGAATCTTTCCTCCGCCCGTCAGTGGCCCGTTGAGCATCATTTTCTGGTCCGGCACGATCTTTGTGAACGGCACGGACTCGAAGAGTCTCCTCACGAACCCCATTTGAAACGCGCCTGGATGGTCCATCGCTTCGTCCCAGGGAATATTCGCTCCCAGGATTCCGCCTTCGCCTCCCATCCAGGGATCGCCGAGCCGTCCCCCGGCGATCCGGTCTTGCACCGGCACATCCGGCGCGTTCGCGTTGTGCACCGCCGGTTTGTACATCTGCCAGATGTTGTTGTCTCCGTAGGTGTGGCCGCAAGCACCGGCGAGAATCGACCAATACGCGGATTGCCGCACATCGTAATCGTCAAAGCGGTCCAGCCCGCTCATTCCGCGGAAATGAAATCCAACCGGAATTTGTTCATAGCGATTCTCGCCGTCCAGCGTCGGTTTCTCCGGCTTTAGCGCGTAGTCGTGCTCGGCGTAGAGCCCGTTGTCATGGTCACGCGACGAATGCGACGACTGATACATATTGAAATCCAGCCAACTCGCGTCGTTCAGTTTGATCGAAGAAAATCCCGGCCCCACGGGATGGAAAGTCTTCAAGTGCGCGCCGCCGTCTCCTTCCGTCAGGCCCGCGGCCAGCGCATCCACAATCGCCCGCTCTTTTTCATCCGTGATCGAATGATCGCCGCCAAGAATCCAGATGATCGGTTTGGCCTTGTATCGCGCTCCGAGAAATTTTCCATACTCCTTCGCTGTTTCCGGAGTGAAAAACGCCGTCTTCGTCGTCCAATAATTTCCCCAGCTCGGCAGCATTCCGATGAACAAGCCCAACTCCTCCGCTTTGTTCACGATGAAATCAACATGCCGGAAATACGCCTCATTCGGCCGCGTCGCATCTTTATCGAAGAACGGCAAGTCGCCGTAGGCATTCGGCACTGTCAGGCCGCTCCCTGCCGCGAGCACGGTCGCCTGAATCACGGTAAATCCCTTTTGCGCGCGATTGGTCAGGTACTTAGTCGCTTCCTCGCGATTCAACTTGTGAAACAGCTCCCACGCCGTATCGCCCAGATAGAAAAACGGCTTGCCGTTTTCGTACTCCAAATAGCGATGGTTCTCCGTCACTTTCAAGCGCGCGGGTCCGGCAGCAAAAATGGTTCCTGCGAAGATGGATAGATACCCGGCCAACAAACACGCGCACGTCCACGCAAACGCAAAACGCCGCTTCATGGTTTCGCTCCTCTAGGAATCGAACTCGATTTCAGGGGGGATCAATGGAAGGAATCCAAAACCAGGCTGGAATTTCATTGTCCGCCCCGCGAGATTGATTGCGGGCCTATCTTCGCACAAGACACGGGGTTGGAGCTCGTCCATCTAAACTTGTCTAGAAACAAGAAGGACAGGAATATTTGAAGATGAGTTTTGAACGCTTGATGTGCGCGACGTATGCAAGCGCGGAACACGCGGGGAGTGCAACTCTCCCTGAAACGCTCCCAGCGCGTCTCCCGAACAATTAGCCCCACGCCTGGCACCTGGAACAAGGGTGCCCCATTGCTTAGTATGGGGGGGCTTTTGAAGTGGGATGGGCCTTACCGCACATACGGTGCAAAAAGGCGGGAAATCGTTTCACGCCAGGAATCAGGCCACCAAGAGTATTTGTTGGCACATTGATGGGTCTCTTCTACCCGGATGCCTTGTGCGTTCTGATAAAATCCGTTGAGATGCCCCCGCGCCCATTCTTCCGCTGGATATTGCCTGCTGCTGCGGGGCTGCTCGCCGGATTTCTCGCCTTAGCCCTGGCCGTGCCGAGCGAATCGACGCTTCCCGTTTCGATTGTCTCTCTTTTTTCGCCGGGCCTGAAACTCGCGGAACTCGTCATGCCCGCCGCTCACGAATCTCTCGCTTGGACGTTCGGCTGGTTTCTTCGCATCGCTATCGGCGTCAATGCCGCCTTCTACTTTGCGATTTTTGCCTTGCTCGCCTATCTCGTCGATCGCCGCCGTTCCCCGAGCAGCTAGGCACACCGCGCCCCCAATGAATGCCCGCGGCTCTTCCAGCCTTACTAGACCGAGAGAATGCGGCCGAAGAACGACCTGTAGCGCTGCAATGCAAGGCGGAGATCTTCGGTCGAGACATCATCGCCGCGATCCCATTGGCCCTCGAGTCTCGCTCTTTCCGCCGCGAACATTTCAGCCAATCGCTTCATCGCCACGGCGACAAGGCTATCGGCTTGCTCCACGACGCGCCGAGGCTCGTCAACAAAACTTGCTTGGATAGCGTCCCACCGGGCGCGAAACTCCTTCGCTTCGTCGGTCGAAAAGAGCGGCACCGCCTGTTTGTCCATAGCCGGGGCGGTCGCGGCTCCCGCGGAAGAACCTCCGCCAACGCCGAAGCTTGGTGCAGCCACAGCTCGCACCTCAGGCTTTGCGACGACACCAGCCAGAGTCGCCGTGGTTAGCCCCGTGTTGGTAGCCACTTCTTCTTTTATTTGTTTTGCTTCGTCCATTGGATTGCCTCGTCTTTGTGTCTTGCACCCTTCACGATCTAACGTCCCTTCCTTCTCCTGACCCCTTCATCAGCAGAAGTCTACGATGCTGCCGCTTTCGCGCGAGCCATTTCTGGCTCGCTGACAAGGTCATCAAAAAGCGCACGGTAATGAATCATGGCTTGCCGTAAGTCTTCCGTGCTGGCTTTACCAGCCGCGTGCCGGACGGCGATTTCATGGCCAGCCCGGTAATTTTCGACAACCAGTGGATAATCCACGGAGATATCCGCCGAGCGTTGTTCAAAGTCGCCCACGGAATAACCGCGCGTAGACATCACGTCGCCGAGCAACTGGTCGGCTTGGCTAACGGAACTTTGGGGGTTGTCAACGAAATCTGCTTGAACCTTGCGCCAGGCCGCGATATAGCGCTCCCGGTCGCTCGACGCAAGCGGACGGATCGCAAAACCCTCGACGCGTTTTTCTCGCTCCTGGAGCCCGGCTTCCGCCTTTCGCCGGCTTCCGCCTTCCTCAACGGCCCGCGCATACTCGGGCCCGAATCGGGTGCGCAGTCTTCCTGTCTTGCGCTTCCCTAGAAGAATTATCGCTGCCATGCCCACAACAACAACCAATATCACGCTGAAAATAATGACTAATGCCATTGTGCTCATTTCAATTGCCTCTTTTTTTCTTGGTCAAGTCCCTTAACCGAGCGCAAGAATGTGCAGGTCCGCATCCGCAGACTTGGTGCAGAGATAACCCTGCAACGAACACACCACAACTCAAACCGATCCCCGCCAGTAACAGGCGTCTCTTAGACGCTTACCCTTCTCCCGGAAACGAAATGCAAGACGAGAAGAATCAGGCCGATGACAAGCAAAATGTGGAATAAACCGGTAGAAACGTGAAATGCGAAAAGCCCAAGCAACCAGGCAATAATCAAAATAGCTGCGATGATCCCCAACATGATTTTGTCTCCTTATAGCTGCGCGGGAACCGAGCCATCTCTAAAGCCGCGCGCAGCGCCCAAGTCAAAATTCGGTGTAGCCCTTTGCAGACCCAATTTGCGCCTCTCAAAATGAAATGTCTGTACACTTAGGCACACCGCGAGTCCGGCAACTCCTGCGGATAGAGGGCTAGCAGACAATGTGGGAACTCTACGCAGTTTCCAAACTAACATCAGGTTTACGCGGAAGTGCCATGCGCTGTTCGGGCGGACCCCGGCGCGCTGAGGCTTCCTCAAATGATTCCAGGATTCTTGCGACTCAGGAATCCGAGAAGCGGAGTTTTCAGCACATAGATAATTTTTTTATCCAAGGCAATTCACTTTCAATGCATGGAATGAATATCCATGGAGACAGGGGGAGTTTCAGCCGGGAGTGATGAGAAGTTTGCGATAGGTAAGTGAAAGATATAGAAGAAACAGCACAGAGAAAAAGATCCAGCCCGCAGAAAGATGAAAGCGCGCGACAACATCGGCGAATCCGCGGTTGCCGAAGATAACAAAAGCAGAGATTCGAAACGCATTTCCCAGGAACATGGCCGCAACTCCTCCGACGTAAGCAAACAAAGCGCGGCCCTTGCGCAGGCGATTCCAATCAAGAAGGGCCACGAACGCAAACAGGCAATCAAAAAGCTCGATTCCGCTGATCCCGGAGCACGCCAGGAGGATGTTGACGTCGAGGTCCGGGCCATCAAGAGTGGGAGTCAAAGCGCTCGTGTAAGTGAGCCCGGGCACGAAGAACCCTGCGATAAAGAAAACAAGCCTGCCAAGCACCTGGCCATACCACGGCCAGAGCGCCGTGAGAATCCGGCCGGGGAAAAAAGTAAAGAGCACGACAAGCGCGGCAAGGCCCTCTGCTGCGTAGGTCCTCGCCAGAATTAGCCAGCGCTTCACCGGCAAAAGCAGCAGCGTCGGCAAGAGCACGAACAATTTCACCGCAGCAGTAATCCAACCCGCGAACGAATCAGTACCGGCAATTGGTTCCAGAAGGCCGTGAAGGAAGCGCGCCGCGGAGACGAGCACAACGTGCGCTCCGACGAACAAAGTGATCCTGACGAGCGAAAAACCAATTTTGCGCGCTCCGGGTTCTCGTTGTAACGAAAAGCCAGGGCTGCCCGATTTTGTTTCTCGTCCAAAGTTAATTCCGCCCCTGCGCCACACAAGAGCCATGGCTGCGGCAACGGCCCATAGCGGCGATGAGGTATAAAGAGCCGGCGCGGCGAATTGATCCAACGCAACCGCAATCAGGGTGATCAGAAGGGTGAGAAGAGAGAGAGGGGGAACTGAAAGGTTAGCCACTCGAAAAGAAATCGGGGAGCGAAGATTCGAATCGGGTGTGAGAGTCAGAGACACTCGTGGCACTTGTTTTCAGACAGCGTTGCACGGAATTCGAACAACGAAGCAGCCGCGCTTTATGCGGTCTTGCGCCGGCGCAAAACGAGAAAGCCCGCCGCGCCTAGCGCCGCCGCCAGGCCAACGCCAGCCAAAGTTATTTCGTCGGCACTGATCTTTCTGTGATGATCGCGTTCGCTGCGGTCTTTTCCGCTGGTAGCGTTGGCGAAGTTAGGGGTAAGTAATACTGCCAAGGAAATTAGGAGTGTCAAGCGGTTCAATGTAGTTTGCCCTTTCCGGGGAACATGGTCACCAGCCGGGGACTCGGTCGGAGATTGTCATAGCAATCGCGGAGCCAACGCAGGGCGGAAACGATATCTAAACGGCCTTCTTACTTCTGTGTTTACAACGAGATATGGAGATTTGGGCTTAGGCCAGCTGTTGCCGGGTTGGATGTTGTTGCTAACATCTAATTAGTTCCACTGAAGGGGAAAGGAATTAGCCCCAACAAAATTGCAACCGTTCTTCAAGCCGTTTCGCCGTCTGTTCGCCAGCCCTTTTGGCAGTCCATGCACTTTCGAAGATGTACTATCACGACGACACCGCAAATATGCGCTCGTTGCCGCGGAAGTGTGTGCGCGGCTGGGCTTGATTGCGTGGCCTGCCTGGAAAAGGGGAAAACAGTTTAGAGTTCCAGGTTGACCGCATGCGAGAATGGGCGCTGACATTTGAAGAGAATGATCACTCGCCTGCTTATCACTGCCGTGGCGCCCACCGCAGCGCGCAGCTTCAGCCGCTGGGTATACCGTCTTGGCGGCCTGGGATTCATACCCCTTGGACTGATCGACAGTTCCGTGATTCCCATGCCGGGCAGTATGGATGTGTTGACAATTGTCCTGGCGGGGCGGCACCCGCAGTTGTGGCTGTACTACGCGGTGATGGCGACGATTGGTTCGGTGATCGGAGGGTTTGTCACGTACAGGCTGGCGCGCAAGGGAGGGAAGGAATCGCTCTCGCGCAGGTTTTCGGCCAAGACGATGAAGAGGGTCTACGCGATATTCGAGCGATGGGGATTTGCCGCCATTGCTATTCCCGCGGTGTTGCCGCCCCCAATACCCATTGTGCCGTTTCTGCTGGCAGCGGGAGCCATGCAATATTCCTTGATGAAATTCCTGCTAGCGATGACGCTGGGACGGATTGTAAGGTACCTGATTTTGGCGTATCTGGCCGAGCGGTATGGACAAAAAATGTTGCCTTTGCTATTGCATCACGCCCACCCGGTGTTGCTAGCAGTGGTTGGGTTGAGTGTCGCGATCGTTCTTGCTTACTTCTTTATTCGTGCAAGCAAAAAGAAAAAAGGCGCAAAGAGTTGAACAATTTGGAGACTGATCGTCTGCCTTGTCGATCGACGCCGATGAATGTAAACCGTCCGCGCCAATTCGGCGCTTCAGTGCCAGCACCCGAAAGCAGGTTGTGTTACTACGGGACGTGGCGAATTCGAGAGGAGCTGATCCAAAATTGGAATCCAGCTGTCACGGGTGTGCCGCCCTATTCGTACCGCAACGCCACGATTGGATCCACGCGCATCGCGCGCCGGGCCGGAACGTAGCAAGCCAGCAGGGCCACAAGCACGAGTAAAATGGCGACGCCAGCAAACGTTTCGAAATCGGTCGCGCTAACACCATAGAGCAGGCTGGACAGCAGGCGCGCGAGCCCGAACGCCGCGACAATGCCAATGGCAATCCCAACTCCCGCGAGTTTCAGGCCTTGGCCGAGGACTAATCGGAACACCTCGCCGCGGGGTGCGCCGAGCGCCATGCGAATGCCAATTTCGTGAGTGCGCTGCGCCACCGAGTACGAAATCACGCCGTAAATCCCGATGGCCCCGAGAAGCAGCGCCAGCCCGCTAAACAAGCCGAGCAGCACCAAAGTCATCCGCCGCGTGGCCACCGAGTCGCTTACCAATTGTTTCATGGTCACGACGGCGAAGACGGGCTGATCCTTGTCAATCGCGTGCACGGCGTCGCGGATGGCCGAAGTCAGCGCCGCGGGATCAGCGGCCGATTTCACAAGCAAACCCATTCCGTTCCTGGGACTCTGCCTGTACGGGACATACACTTCGAGCCGCGCTGGATTTGCCAGACCATACAGTTTCGTGTCGCCAACAACACCGACAATGGTGTACCACTTGGATGGCTTGGTGGCGGAGGGATGGCCAAACATGAAACGCCTGCCGATGGGATCCACATTTGGAAAAAAACGCCGGGCGACCATCGCGTTAATCATCCCTGCGAGCGGCGCGTTCTCGTTGTCTTGCTCGGTAAAGCTACGGCCACGGAGCAGTGTTATTCCAAGCGTCTCCACGTACTCGGGACTGACGGAGTGAACATCGGGATGTGGATAGTCACCCGGTGCGGAGGCGGGCATCCCCTCGATCGTAACGTCCGAGCGGCTGTGATTGTCGGTAAGCGGAATGACCGTTGCCACCGCTGCGCTTTCAACCCCTGGCAGCGTGCGCACGCGATCCAGCACCTGTTGCCAAAAATTCAGCACAGCGGGATCCTTGGAATATTGCTGTGTGCGCAATTCCATGCCCATTTTGAGTACGCGATCGGGCCGAAAGCCAGGATCTACTTCCAGCAAGCGGTAGAGACTTTTCATCATCAGCCCCGCGGCCACCAGGAGAATCAGGGCAAGGGAAATTTCCGCAATCGCCAGCGCACCACGCAGCCGATTTTGAGCGGCGCCGCCACCGGTGGTCCGCCCGCCTTCTTTCAATTCCGATTGCACATCGGGCTTGGCCGAATGGATGGCAGGAGTCAAACCGAAAATAAAAGCGGCCAGCACGACGACGCCCGCCACAAACAAAAGGACCGCGCCGTTTAGATTTAAAGTTGAACCAGACAGCATGTCCGCAGAAATCAAGTGCGACAATCCACGATTCCCGGCAACCGCGAGCGCCACCCCAAGAACCCCACCAAAGAGCGATAGAACAAAACTCTCCGTAAGCATTTGGCAGATGATGCGGCCAGTGCTGGCGCCGAGGGCCATGCGCAGGGCAACTTCCTTGGTGCGGCCTGCGCCACGAACAAGAAAGAGGTTCGCGACATTGGCGCACGCGATCAGAAGCACAAAGAGCACCGCGCCAAAAAGGACCAAAATGGGAGTCTTCATATCGCCAACGAAGGCATCACGAATTGGCTGGAGCGCCACGCCAAATTGATCGTTGCTCGCCGGAAATTCCTTCGCCAGCCGCGCGGCAATGCCTTCCATTTCCGCGCGTGCACGCGCGAAGGCGACTCGGGGCGCGAGCCTCCCGATCACAACCATATCGCCGCGGTCGCCCCGTACGGCGGCCCCCTCGGGATTGTCCGTGACCCAAACACCGAGCGGCAGCAGGACATCCGTTTTGTCCGGTGCCCGGTAATTTGGTGGTAGCACGCCGACAACCGTGAAACCGCGGCCATCGAGGGTAATGATTCTGCCGACAGCCTTCGGATCGCCACCGAAATGGGATTGCCACAGCGAATAACTCAGAAGGACCACGGGCGGCGTCCCGGCTTTCTCTTCCGACGAATCGAAGTCCCGTCCGAGGAGCGGGCGGACGCCCATCATGGGAAGAAAATTTGGCGATACCGCGTCGCCGCTGATACTTTCCGGCTGAGCTACGCCGGCAAGATTGAAGTCCATCCCATGAACGGCGGCCATCTGCGAAAAGGAGCGGGTCTGGGAGCGCCAATCGAGGAAGTTCGGATACGAAACGCTGACGGTGCCAACTTTAGGCGTGGTTTCGTTCAGGACGATGAGACTCGATGGGTCTTTGTATGGCAATGGCTGAAGGAGAACGGCGTATAGCAAAGAGAAGACGGCCGTGTTCGCGCCGATGCCGAGAGCCAGAGTCAGCATGGCGACGACGGTGAAGCCAGGATTCTTGCGAAGCAAGCGCAGGCCAAAGCGGATGTCCTCGATGAGTTGTTCAAGCCAAACGAAGCTCCAGACCAGGCGCGTTTCTTCCTTGACGTGTGTTACGTTGCCGAACTTACGATGAGCGGCATAGCGGGCTTCCTCGGGGGACATGCCGCGTTCGATGTTGTCCTGGGTCTCCCGCTCGATATGGTCGCGAATGTCCGCGTCGAGATCCTCGAGCATGCGCTTGCGTTGGCTCACGGTTCACACTCCTGCTACGCCGGCCGCAGAATTCTTGCAATGGCTCCTGCAAGCTTGTCCCATTTGCGCGTCTCGAGCGCCAGTTGGCGACGGCCCTTGGGGGTCAGTTTGTAAAACTTGGCGCGGCGGTTGTTTTCGGAGGTGCCTTCTTCGACCGAGATCCATCCGCGTTTGATGAGGCGATGCAGCGCCGGATAAAGCGAGCCCTGCTCGACTTGAAGCACGTCTTCGGAATTGAATTCGATGGCTTTGGCGATAGCATGGCCGTGGGCCGGGCCCAGCAGAAGCGTACGGAGAACCAGCAAATCCAGAGTGCCTTGCAGAAGCTCGATGCGTTCGCGCTGTTCTTTAGTAGACATTCTAGGTGAGGTTACATCCCTTCCAGTAGAATGTCAAGGCGAGCAGTCTGCCGAGTGCCGCATGCTTGGGTGCTTATAGCCGAGGTGCTCGAAAGATCAAAAACTTGCGCTTGGCAGAGCCGAAGGGCCACGATCTCGGTAAACTGGCTCACGTCCCATCGAACGCCCACCGCTTTTCATCTACTGCCCACGCGCTGCCACTTGAAACCGATGCCCTCAAGCGCGCATCCTTATATCTGTAGAAGTAGGAAAGGCCCGGCGGCCCGGGAACCCAGGTACAGACCATGCGCCGCTTCCTGATCTTCGCAGCTTCTCTCGCGATTCTTCCCGCGATAGCTTTCGCGCAAGGCCGAGGCATGGGCCGAGGAACGATTTCGGGCATGGCTCGACCCGCTATGGCTGGGCCGCAAGCCTCCATGCATGCCTCTCCCAGTGTTGTAATTCACACGACCGCCGGAACCGGCACGGTGACTGGCATGCGACTCGTCCGCACGCGCTCGGGAGCGGCAGTCCCGCGGCCCGCGCGGCACATGAATGGACAGATGCGGAGCAGTGGCTCGAGCGGGGCGATCCTTTCTCAAGACGTGCCAGGGCTGGGATTCGATTACCCACACTTTGCGGCAACGCATCCGCAGGGGAGTCATGATAGGGACCGGAATCGCCAGTTTGGCGGCGCGTTTATCCCGTTGTTTGGCGGGGGCGGATATTACATGCCCCTCTTTCCCGAAGATGGAGAGGAAGCCCCGGCTGCCGAGGCGCAGCAGATAGAGACCGGGGAGGCACCAGCGGCCCCGGCGCCTCGGAGAGAGCGCGTTGTGGAACCGCCGCAGAGCTACGCGGCAGCGCCGCAGCCTGTTTCCCCCCAAGAATCCGATCAGTACGTTTTTGTTCGCCGTGATGGAACGCTATTTTTTGCGGTTGCTTATGCGTGGGAGAACGGTACGCTGCGCTACATTACCGGCGAAGGAATTCGCCACACCGTCACCGCGGATAAGCTCGATTTGGATGCCACGCAACAGTTCAACGAACAGCGGGGGTTGAGCTTCCGTCTGCCTGCCTGAAATGCCGTGAGTCGTGATTCGTGACTGGTGACTCGTGCAATCTGCGTCAGCGCGGGTACGTATGCTGACACCGGGGATTCCATGAAAAGTGCCTGGCGGCGGTGCGGGACTACTACTTCGACAGCGACAGAAAATGTTTTCAAGACGCAATACCGGCGAAACTTTATTTCTTTGCTGGTTCGGGCATGACGTAGCCTGAGCGCGCCGGCAATCCCGCTCTCTCGAGCTGGACGGTTGTGTGATCGATGCTGAATTCCTTCGCGGCTTTCTCCTGAATCGCAGCAAGCAGACGCTCGCATTGATCGAGGTGCATGTCCGGAATGCGCGCGTGCAAGCTCAGAGCGTTGTGGCCGCCGCCGAGCGACCAGATGTGCACATCGTGCACTTCCTCCACGCCTTCGACCTGGAGGATGGCGCGAGCAACTTGTTCGACGCGCATTTCGCGCGGGCGGCCCTCGAGAAGAATGTGCGCGGATTCTCGGAGAATGCCGATGCTGGACCAGAGTACGAGCAGGCCGATGGCGATGCCGAGGAGTGGATCGATCCAGAGAGCGCCGGTCATTCGAATAGCAATTGCGCCAACAATGATGGCGATATTTGAAAGAGCATCGCCGAAATTGTGAATGAAGATGCTGCGCAGGTTCAGGTCACCGCGCCCGCGAACGAGGGCGAAAGTTATGCCGCCATTCACGGCGAGAGCCGCAAGCGAGGTCCAGATCATCCAGCTCTCGACAACGCGGACGGGAGAACGGAAGCGTTCGAATGCCTCGTAGCCCAACCAGAGCGAGAGCAGGACAAGCAAGATAGCGTTGGTAAACGCAGCGAGGATACCTGCGCGGTGATAGCCGTAGGTTTTTTCGCTGTCGGCGGGACGTTCGGCCCAGCGCATCGCTAGCCAGGAAATTCCTAATGCGGGCACGTCGGAGAGATTGTGCACCGCGTCATTCAGGAGGGCGACAGACCTGCCGAGGAAGCCGCCAAAAATTTCGGCGACGACTAGGGCAAGGGTGGCAACCATGGCCCAGCCGAGCACCGCAGGCCGCAACGGTGGGTGGGCGTGACCATGAGGATCGTGGGGATGGTGCACGTGCCCATCGTGATGACCATGCTCGGGATCGTGGACATGACCGCGATCGTGGGAATGCTCGTCCATCGGCTCCATTTTACGCATCCGCAGGGCTGCGCGCAGCCCCCTCGAGCGTAGTGGGAAGTTTGACACGTCCTCAGCGTGATTTCATTGACGCATTTCCCTTCGGCTGCCAACATCGAACTAGTTTCCTTTTCCGCAGGAGAGGCAGCGGGAATGGCCCACGCGCAGGGTGTGCGCCGAGGGACATGACGGTTCCCATTGCAAAATTGAGTTTCTGGGGTGTTCGAGGGTCGACGCCAACGGTGGATCCTGCCACGTGGCGTTACGGCGGCAACACGCCGTGCCTCGAACTGTGCGCGCCGGACGGCACGCAATTCATCCTGGATTGCGGGACGGGGCTGCGCATGCTGGGCAGCCGCTGGGGAACGCCGAATGGCGGTGGCAATCCGGAGACGCATATTTTCGTGACGCATTACCACTGGGATCATATTCAGGGAATTCCGTTTTTTTCGCCGCTCTATGCGGAGAACAACGAATTTCATTTTTATAGCTTTCGCTCGAAATTTCTGGGGCGCGACAGCTTGAAACAAGTGTTCGAAGCGCAGATGGCGCTGCCATATTTCCCCGTCGACATGTCCGCGATGAATGCAAAGCGCAAGTTCAAGGAAGTGGATGGCGGAGATACATTTACGATTCGAGATAATAAGATCACCGCGCGATGGTTGAATCATCCACAAGGATGCCTTGGGTTTCGCATCGAGACTCCGGCGGGGACGGTGGTTTACGCGACGGACAATGAGCCTGGCGATCCGAAGCTGGATGAAAGTTTGCGGGAATTGGCCGCTGGCGCGGACATACTGATCAACGATGCACAATTCACCCCGGAGCAATTGGCGACGACGCGAAAGGGATGGGGACATTCGTCGTGGAAGGAAGGGGTGAAGCTGGCGCGGGATGCTGGCGCGAAAACTTTGGTGCTCTTTCATCACGATCCGGACTCGACGGACCGTATGGTGGATTCGATTCTGCGGCAGGCGCGGGAAGAGTTTGATTCCGTGTTTGCGGCGAGCGAAGGCATGGTGATCACGCTGGGTTCCACAGGCGATAGCGTGCAGGCACATTTGCCGGGAACGCGGACGTCTTTACGGCGCGAAGCCCAATTCCGCGCGAAAGTTACGGGAGTGACGGAAGGCGGGAAAGAGTTTCAAGAAGAAACGGTGGTGCGCGACATATCGCTGCAAGGCGCTCTGATATCGCTGCAAAACATGCCGCGGCTGCAATCGGAATTGCAGGTCACGATGGAGACGCCGGGCGAGGACGGATCGCAATCGTCGATGCGGTTGAGGGGCTATGTGGTGCGCATCGATGCAGGCGCGGAAAAGGGGCACAGCGCGGTAGGGGTGGTCTTCACGGATTAGATTCCATTTAGCATAAAGTTGTCCTTCCACAAGACTAGACTGCAGAAAACCCCAGCATTTTTTCAAAACGGGCCGCGAGGACCACGGTGCGCTACAATCGTGGCGTCATGTCCATGCCGGGTTCGCGAACAGCCAATTTTGTTCCAGCAAGTGTTCTCGATAAGAGACGGCTGTCGAAGGTCGCGCTGATTCGCGGATTGGTGCGGCAAGCGCCGTTTGTGATGAAGAACTTCCGGTTGTACTTTCGAAACGGGTGGCGAAGAAACGTTCTTGGCACGAATGTTGTAGCGCCGTATGCGGTGACGTTCTATGTGACGCACAAATGCAATTTGGCGTGTTCGTATTGCACGCAGAAGGAACCGGACGTATTCAGCGACGAGCTAAACACGGGAGAAACGATTCGGTTGCTGCGGCGGATTCACAAAGAGACGGACTCGATCGTGATTACCGGCGGCGAGCCGACACTGCGCGCGGACATCGAGGAGCTGGTGGACGCGGCGAGATATTATTGCAAGTTTCGATCTGTGCTGCTGATTACCAATGGAACTTTGCTGGATCGCAAGCCGGCGGTTTTGACTGCAGTGACTGGACTGGTGGTTAGCTTGGATGCGCTGGCGGCTGATCCGTCGAATCCACTTTCAAAGCCGGCAGCGCTGCCGAAAGTAATGCAAAATCTGGCGCTGGCAAAGGAAATTCTGGGAAGCCCGCAGCGGATTACGATCAGCACTGTGATTGAGGAATGGAACATAGGGGAAGCTGAGAAATTACTGGAGTGGTGCGGTGAGGAAGGATTTGTTTTTGCGGCACAGTCGGCGCAGCTGGAAAAGATGCCGAATTTGAAGCTGTTGCAGAATCCGAAGTATCAGGCGCTGGTGGATAAGATCATCGAGAGGCGACGGCACGGGGCGCAGCCTATCAACGGGACGCCGCGGACGATCGAAACGCTGCTGCGATTTCGCGAGTTTCAGTGTTATCCGACGATGTTTCCGCGTGTGTATCCAAATGGAGACGTGTTCTATCCTTGCGAGCCATTGCGTAAAGTTGCGGGGAATTTATTGAAGGATGGATCATTGAGAAAAATTTTCGCGCGGGGGAAGAAAATCTATAGAGACATTCCGCCGTGCCAGGGGATCTGCTATTTGTTCGGAAACGTACTTTCGCATTACTACCTGAATGATTTTTGGGGATTGGCAAGCGATTTTATCCGCTAGCAACCGTGTCGAGGCCAACGCCCTGTTGCAGATTTCTATTTGAGGTCAGAGATTTTCTTGTCGAGATGAGCTAGAGCGGCTTCGAGAGACTTGCGATGGTTCGGGTGAGTAGCGGACTCGAGGTCGTGCGCGATGCGGGTGCGCGATAACTGCAAATCTTTGCGTTCCTGTTCGCGGCTGATCTGTTCCGCGCTCTTGGTGTTATTGCCGTAGTGCCCTTTGGGTGCCTGGCCGGATTCCACCTGTGCTTCTACGTCTTTGCTTTCCCATCCTCGTGCCATATCAATAGTTTGACACATTTCGGGGCAACAGCGGGCGATTATCAGAGATAAACATGGAAAATGGATTCTGCTGCGGCCCAGCCTGGAGCGGCCAAGCCGGCGTTATTCCTCTGAGCGGTAGATGAGATTTCCGGCGCGCATGGTGTACTGAACGGAAGTCAGCGCACGAATATTCTTGGATGGGTCTTGATTGAGGACGACCAGGTCGGCATGAAGGCCTGCGGCGATGCGTCCGAGTTTGTTTGCGTCGCCAAACCGCTCGGCGGGAGCGGTGGTTAGCGATGCAAGAATCTGGCGAAAGGTCATCCCGGCCTCGGCCATTAAAGCGTATTCCTCACTCGGATCATATTCGACGGCGCCGAGATCCGTGCCGAAAAGAACCGTGCCACCCGCAGCATTCCAAGCGCGCAACTGGCCGACTTCCGTGTTGGTGACTTTTTCCTGCGCTGAAAAGCGGTCGTGGCGCATGTAGTACTTCCAGAGAGTGAGAGTGGGCGTAAGTGCTATGCGGCGGTCTTTCATCGCAGCGAGGAGGTTATCGTCCCAGGGGCCGGAATGGGGAGTTGTGTGAGCGACTATATCTACGCCGCCTCGCACCGCGGTGAGAAGGTCAGTAGCGCTGTTTGGATGAACGAAGACGGGTTTGCCAGCGCGATGAGCTTCGTCCGCGGCAGCCTGGAAGGCGCTTTGCGGAAACGGGGCGCTGCGGGGGGAAGAAGCAAAAAGCTTTATGCCGTCGACGCCCTCCTCGAGGAGCTTCCTGGCAGCGGCAGCAGCTTGCGTGGCGTCCGCTACTTCAGGAGCCGGAAATTTCATAAGACCCATGAGGCTGAGAACTTGATCCGAGGGAAGAGCGCCGGGGGGGACGAGGCCCGCGCCCGTCGAGCGAATTTTTGGGCCGAGCACTTCGCCGGAGTCGATGCGATCGCGAAGGTGGCGAGTGTTATCCCACATGGAGCCGATGTCGAACACGCTTGTGAAACCGTAGCGAGTGAGCATGTCCTGGAGCTGGCGGGTTACCTCGGCCGCGGGGATGTCTGCGACGTTGGACCATTTGCGTTCGAAGAAATGGACGTGGCTGTTGCAGAGGCCGGCGATGACCGTGAAGCCGAAACAGTCGAGGACGCGCGCGGTTTCCGGGAACTGCATCTGTGCCCGGCTTCCCACGGCAACGATCTTTTCGTCTTCGATGAGGACGACGCCGTCGCGGATAGGATCTTCTGTTGGGCTGACGTAGATCGTGGCTCCGACGAGAACGGTATATTCGTTTGGGGAGTTTGCTGGCGCGCTCAAAAGATCTTCTCCTAGCCGGCGAAAGAGAGTTGGATATTCTAACCTTCTAGACGCTGGCGGCGCGGCTTCTGGGCAAAACGGTGAGCGGAGAATGCTTCACGCTGGCGAGGGTGCTCTCCGCGACGCGAGCAAGGTGCTCCGCAAACATGCCCTCATAAATGAAATCGGCGGAATTATCCAACCAGCGAACCTGCAAGATCCAGCGGTTTCCTTCCTGCAGAGCTATTGCCGAAGCGATCTCGGCGGCGGGAATCACAAGGAGCGGGTGAAAGCGCGGATCGAGGGCCCAAATTTGCTCCGCGCCAACGTAGAGCTGAACGGGCGCCGGCGTGGAACTGCCCGGCTGAAATTGTCCACCATTTACGATGACGAGCGCGCCGAGTTCGCGAGCTTTGTCGTCAGGAGTCGTATGAGGTTTGGCAGGAGGCAAAAGGATGGCGGCGAGAAACATCGCAAGACCGGCAATAGCGGCAAGCCAGCTGTTCCAAAGACTGAGCGGCAGGATGACAAGCGCCGCGCCAGCAAAGGCTAGAATAATGCGGAAGGCCATCCAGGATTGAGCTCTGCTGCGGATGCGGAGAAGTTTGGGAATCAGGAGTACGAGAGCAAACAAAGCACCGATGACTGCATTGCGCAGACGCGCAAGTGTTCCGGCGTCTTGCGGAACCGCAGCGGCCGGGGGCGAACTCATCTTGCTTCCTTCTGCTAGCTAGTTAGACTACGCCGCCCGCGTCAGGGTTTCAATGAACTGATTTCGCGCATACGTGCGAAAGCGCGGCGGACGTGGGGAATGGTGATGGAGCCGCCGACGATGAGGGCGACGTTTAGAGCTTCAATTACCTCTTCGCGGTTCCACCCTTCTTCGCCGCAGCGGACAAGATGGTAGGTGATGCAGTCGTCGCAGCGGAGGACGGCGGAAGCGACGAGGCCCAGAAGCTCTTTTGTTTTCGTGCCAAGGGCGCCGGGCTCGTAAGCTTGATGATCCAGGGCGAAAAAGCGCTTGATGCCGAGATGGCCGCAATCGAGAATTTCCGCGTTTAAGTCGGCGCGAAACTTTTGAAAATCTTCGAGGCGATCCGCCATGATTCCTCCGGAAGTGGCGATCTTATTATGGACCAAATCCGTTTGGTGAAGCAGCAGGCGGCTTGTACTCGCGCGAAGCTATCAGCTGGCCACGGGCGCGAGAGCCTTCTCCGTGAGTTCTTTTGCGCCGGGCTTGCCAGCCAAAACAAGATTTGCCCATTCCACGCCGACTTGCGATAGACGAACGGCCTCACTAGTAAGCGATTCCGGACCCCCGGAATCGGTATTGCCAAAATAAATGCGGTCCATCGGGTGGGCGGCTGCAATGCGATTTTTCGTGTATTGACCCGGCGTTGCCACGAACATGGGATGGCCACGGCGATAAATTCTCACCTCGACCGGATCGACGCTGGACTCCGGAAGAACTTTCTGAAAATCGGTGAGAACGCGAGCGGCGAGCGTCTTGCAATCCTCGATCTCGAGGAGAGTGGAGCGCTGCTCCTCGCGCAGCGGAGTGTAAAAGGTAAGAATGTTGTTTTTTTGCTTGTAGCCAGGATTGTTGCGGACTGTCCAGTCGGCCACGATGAAGTCGGTGAAGGAATTGCCAGGACACCAATTGTCGTAACCGCGATTGTACACGGGCCTGTCAAAGATGAGGTTGACGACAGGATAGGGCACATAACGCATGCGGCGCATAGCGGTCTTCTGATCGGCAGGCAAGTCCAGCACGATGCGCGAAGTGATTTGCTTGGGAGTGCACATCAAAACGGCTTTTGCGGACACGGTCGTGAGCTTTCCTTCGCGGAGATAAGTGACGTTAACCGAGCTTTTGTTCTGGACGACTGCGATGACTGTGGCGTCGCCGAGCATGCGCTCCTTGTATTCTGGCAGCAGAACTTCGACGAGCTTGTGCGTGATGCAGCCAAGACCTCCCGGCAAGATGGCGCGCTTGCCGTCGCCGCCGATAAAGAGATCCTTGGCGTTGTAAAGGCCGACATACGCGGAAGTGTTTGGGGTGGTGGCGCCCCAGTTGGACGGGCCAAACATATCCCACCACTGCTGAACTTCCGGCGCGTAGCCAGCAGTAAATTTCGAGAGGGGCAGGGCGTCCAGCTCGGTCATGCGCTCATTAATTTTCATTTTCAAAATGTCTTCGCGAAATTTCAGGAAGCTGGCAACAACTTCCTTGGGGTAGGGAAGCTGGGTGATGCCGGTTTTCCAAGTGTCCGGGACGTAAGTTTTATTTACGAGCGTGGGATCGGGCATGCTGACGAGCGGGAGTTTCAGGCCGAGCTCGATGGCGAGCTGGTCGCCTTCATCACCTCGATAGGCATAGGCAGCACCGGTGGAGAAAGGTTGGCCGTCGAATTCTTCCTGGTAGGCGTTGCCGCCAAAGTGGTCTTCTTTTTCGAGGAGCAGCCAATCTGTGCCATCCAGAAAATAAGCGGCGGAAAGACCAGCAACGCCTCCGCCAACGATCACGATGTCAGCTTTCGAGGTGGCGGCAGGGCGGCCGAAATGTTGGCCATCGCGGACCTGGTGGCAAATTTCGAAATGCTCGCCATCGACGCGCGGCGCACAGGTGGCCTTGGAATCCAGCGCAGGGACCAGAGCCGATTCAACTGGACAGCCCGAAGCGACCGAACCTGCAACCACAAATTTTATGAATTCGCGGCGCGAGTGAGACATTTACCCTCCTAGGGCCTGTCGAGCAGTTGCTGTGCTTCCGTGCCGACGCTGCGCATGCGAATGCGGTGCCAGATGATGATGAGCGCGACGGAAACGGCAAAAATAATGGTGGAGACGGCGTTGATCTCTGGAGTGATGCCGCGGCGCAAGCGGCCCCAGATTTCGAGCGGGAGCGTGTTGTCGCGGCCGGTCAGAAAAAAAGTGACAGCGATTTCGTCCATCGAGAGCGTGAAGATTAGCAGCCCCGCGGCGATGAGCGAGATCTTGAGATTTGGCAGCGTGATCTGCCAGAAAGTTTGCCAAGGCGTCGCGCCGAGATCGAGCGAGGCTTCTTCCTGCCTACGGTCGATTTTTTGAAGGCCGGCGAAGATCTCGGTGGTGGCAACAGAAATGAGGGCCGTGCCGTGACCGAGAAAAACCGTGAACAAGCTCAGCTGCATGCCAGCAAACACAGCAAGCATCTCCAACGAAAGGCCCGTGATGATGCCCGGAAGAATGAGTGGAAGAAGAACGAGCCTGCGGAAAAGTGCTTTGCCGGGGAAGCTGGCGCGGTCGAGCGCCAGCGCAGCGAGCAATCCCAGGATGAGCGACAGCGTGACCGCGCCTGATGCAACGAGGAGACTGTTGACTACAGAATCCCAAATGGGAGTGTCGGCGAAGAGTTGGGTGTACCAATCGAGCGTAAGCTGACGCGGCGGAAATCCTCCGACGCCATCGCGATTGAAGGAATAAAGAATGAGCACGAGGATGGGCAGATAAATAAAAGCAAAGACGAGCGCCGCGTAAAGGGCAAGCAGGGGAGAGCGGCGCGTAGGAGAGTTGCGGCTCATTTGAATGACCAGCGCCTTTCGAGGCGTTCGGTCAAGAAGAGCAGTGAAAGCGTAATGAGCAGGATGCAGACGGAGATCGCGGCGCCGAGCGGCCAGTCGTAAGTTGCGCCGAACAGAGTTTGCACGATGTTGGCGATCATAGTACCGGAGGAGCCGCCGACAAGTAGCGGAGCGAGGAAATCGCCCAGGGAGAGGACGAACGCAAAGGTTGCTCCCGCCAGGAGGCCGGGCATCGAAAGCGGAAGAATTACGCGAAAAAAAGTAGAAATAGAACCTGCGCCGAGATCCTGCGAGGCTTCGACAAGGGGGCGGGGGATGTGCTCGAGCGATGCGTAGATGGGAAGGAAGACGAAGGGTGTGTAGATATGACTGAGCACGAGCACGACGGCGAAGGGGCTGTAGAGGAGGAAGCTGACGGGCTCGTGAGTGATATGAAAGTATTGCAGGAACCCATTCAGCACGCCCTCGCTGCCGAGGATTGTTTTCCAGGCGTACCCGCGTACGAGGTAGCTGACCCACAGCGGCACGATGACGAGTTGATAGAGCAATTTCTTGCGCGCGCCGGACCGGAACGAGAGGTAGTAGGCGAGTGGGTAGCCGAGGAGGAGAGAACACAGCATTACGGACACGGCGATACGCATAGTGCGGAAGAGGACTTCGGCATAGAGTGATTTCGCGAACAGTTTTTGGTAGTTGGCGAGATTCCAGTGATGGACGAGAACGCCGTCCTGCACGGCCCAGAAGCTGTGCGCGAACATCAGCGCGTAGGGCAGCAGGAGGAAGAGCCCCACCCAGAGAAGCGGCGGCGTGGAGACGAGTGTCTTGTAGGTGCGCGAGTACATGCGTGAGGTCAGTCCGTGACGGGGATTGCGTCCGCAATCGAGAATACAAAATCGCGTTCGCCATTGAGCGGACCGCACGCCGGAAGTCTGACGCGCAACAACTGACCCGCCCCGCAATCTACTTCGAGCAGTTCGCTGGCTCCGCCATAGATTTGCTGGCGAATAGAACCGCGAAACTTTACTTCGTTTGTCTGCCGCTTACCCTCCGGGCTCAGGCGAATCGCCTCCGGCCGGAGCGAGAAAACCGCCGGACCATCCGCGTCCTCGACGGGCCACCGCAGTACACCGCAGGTTGCGATGCTGCCGCGGATTTCACTGCGCAGCAAATTGGTTTGGCCGATGAACTGCGCCGTGTAGGCCGTGGCGGGGCGCGCGTAAATATCACGCGGCGAGGCGACTTGCTCGAGCGAGCCATCGCGAAGCAGCGCGATGCGGTCGGAGAGGGCCATGGCTTCTTCCTGGTCGTGCGTGACGAAGAGGAAGGTGATGCCGATTTCGCGCTGCAAGGCCTTCAATTCGCTCTGCATCTCCTTGCGGAGATTGGCGTCCAGCGCGGAAAGCGGTTCATCGAGAAGCAGAAGCTGCGGACGGTTCACCAGGGCGCGAGCCAGAGCCACTCGCTGTTGCTGTCCTCCGCTCAAGCGGGAAGGCCGCGCAGCAGTGAACGCCGTCATTTTCACCATGCTCAAAGCTTCTGCTACGCGCCCGGGGATCTCGTTTTTGGGGGCTCCTTGCACACGCAAGCCATACGCGACGTTATCTCGCACGCTCAAGTGCGGGAAGAGGGCGTAGTTCTGAAAAACGGTGTTTACTCGGCGTTTGTAGGGGGGCAGCACGTCCAGCCGCTCGCCGGACATCCAGATTTCACCTGCTGTGGGTTGTTCGAAACCGGCGATGAGCCGCAGGAGCGTGGTTTTGCCCGAGCCGCTTTCGCCTAGCAAAGTGAGAAATTCTCCGGAGGCGATATTCAACAAAACGTTTTTCAGCACGTCGCGCGCGCCGAAATGCTTGGCCACTGCGCGCAATTCGAGCAGGGGGGCATGTTCGCCCATGGAAGTTGGCTGCGAAATGGCTGCGGAACTCACTGCGCGGCTTTCACCTCGTTCCAGATTTCATTGTATTTGGCGCGGCGCGGGACGTCCTGCCAGAAATAAATTCGCCGCATGTAGGCGTCCGGATCGTCCATGTGCAGATTTTTCGTTTCGCTTTCACTCATAAAGTTGGCCGATAGTGGATTCGCAGGAGAGTAGCCCGTCACGTCCGTCACCATTTTTTGGATCTTTGCTTCGATCATGTATTCCAGGAACTGACCCGCTAGTTCTTTCTGCTGACTCGCCGCGGTGATCATCAGGTGATCGATCCATCCAGTGGAGTTTTCTTTAGGGATGATTTCTCCAATCGGGAATCCGAGTTTGCGGAGCTGATTAGTCATCAAAGGCCAGCCCATGGCCGCGATGATTTCGTGGTTCTGGAAGAGATTCGTAAGCTCGCCTCCGGTGGACCAGTACTTTCGAATATTTGGTTTGAGTTCGATCAGTTTTTTCTTCACCGCTTCGAGCTGGTCGTCGCTCAGCTTGTAAATCTGATAGGGATCGGGCTTGTCATATCCGAGCACTTGCGCTGCCATGTAAATGCTGGAGAGCTCGTCCCACAGGGAGATTTTCTCTTTGTACCGCGGATCCCAGAGAATACTCCAGGAATCAGGAGGTTGTTTGAAAGCGGTGGTGTCATAGAGCAGAGGATTAGGGCCCCACACAAACGGAACTCCATAGGTTTGTCCGTTGGTTTTAACGAGCGGAGAGTTTCGCAGACCGGCGGAGAGCTGGTTGTAGGAAGGAAACTTAGAGAGGTCAAGCGGCGCGGCAAGGCCCGCGCGCGCGATCGAGGTGGCGATGTCGCTCGAAGGCGAAATCACATCATAGTTAGAAGCGCTGCCGCCACGCAGTTTGGCTACCAATTCGTCGCTTGAGCCCATATACGACGCAACGATTTTGCAATGGTGAGCCTCTTCGAACGGGCGCACGAACGATGGATCCGCGTAACCCTCCCAAACGAGCAAGCTGAGCGTTGCTTCTTTCTTGCTGCAAGCGCCGCAAATCATGGCGAGCGCCAGGATTTCGAGGACGATTGTGCGCCTATTCATAATGTCTCTCGCTTCCGTAGCATGTGAAATCCCCTGCGCCCGGATTTTCTCTGCCTCATGTAGGGCGGGGAATATTTTCCCTATTTCGTTTTCGCCTGAAAGACCACTCTACCGCCAACGATAGTCTCGACAACCTTTGTTTTCGCGATTTCGTGCGGGTCAACCCCAAAAATATTCTGCGAAACGATGATCATATCAGCCAATTTGCCTGGTTCGATCGAACCTTCTGTTTTTTCGCGGCGGCCAGCATACGCTGCCCCGAGCGTATAGGCTTCGATGGCTTGGCCCAGCGTGATGCGCTGTTGCGGAAGCCATCCGCCCTCGGGCTTGCCCTCCGTGGTTTGGCGCGTCACAGCCATTTGCAAGCCTTCCCAGGGATTCAGAGTCACCACATTCCAATCGCTGCCGAAGGCCAGATGCCCGCCGGCTTTCGCGATGCTATTCCAGGCCCAGGCGCGCGAGGCGCGGTCCGGTCCGACATTGCCTGCCCAGACGCGCAGAGTGTCTTCGTCGGGATAAGCGTGCAGCGGCTGCATGCTTGCAATTGCGCCGAGTTTTCCGAAGCGCGGAATGTCCACAGTTGTAACCGTTTCGATGTGCTCGATGCGAGGCCGCCGGTCTCGTGTGTGATTCATTTTTTCGGCGTTCTCGTAAGCGTCGAGGGCCGTCCGCACGGCGTAATCGCCTATGGCGTGGGTGAAGAGTTGCAACCCGCGTTTGTCGAGTTCCGCGACGGCCGCCTTGTATTTCTCGGGGTCCCAAAACAATGTTCCCTTTGCGGATGAATCGTCCGTGTAAGGCTCAAGCATCGCTGCGGTGTGCGATTCCACCACGCCATCGATCATCATCTTCACGACGCCGGCGGCGAGCCAGTCGCTGGCGTACTTCTTGCGCGCCTCTTCAATTGCGGCGAGATCCCTCGGACGAAGTTCCGGCGGGTCCAGAAAGTAGGCGATATACATGCGCAAGGTGAGATCGCCATGGCGGCGCAACTCATCATAAAGGTCGAATGATTCGAAATCGCCGCCCGCGCTATGCACGCGCGTCAATCCATTTTCGTTACCCCAGCGCATTCCGGCACGAAGGGCGGCGAGTTTTTCTTCGCGCGTCGGTTTCGGAACGAATTTGACGACAAGATGCGCAGCTGATTCTTTCAGAGCTCCCGTTGCTTCGCCGGTTTTCGGGTCACGCACAATGGTCCCGTTGGGGGGATTCGTGGTGTCCTTTTTGATTCCAGCTAGCGCGAGCGCTTTCGAATTAGCCCACGAAGTGTGCCCGTCGTAGCCAACAAGAAAAACCGGGCGGTCCTGGAACAGCTCGTCGAGGTATTTCTTATTAGGCAGATTTTCTTCGCCGAACATCGCGTAGTTCCATCCGGCGCCGAGGATCCAGCCGTCGCCGGAATGTTTTTCCGCGTATTCGCGCAAAATGCGTTGGATGTCAGCCGGGTTTTTGGCGCCCTCGAGATTCGCTTGACCGAGGCTGATCGAGCCTTCCAGAAAATGAATGTGGCAATCCACGAAGCCGGGAAGGACGAGCTTTCCTCCGGCGTCGATGACTTTCGTGCCCGGCCCGCGCAGTTTGTCGATTTCGGCATTATCACCCACTGCGACGATCTTTTCGCCGCGAATGGCTACCGCTTGCGCCCAGTACTGTTGCGCGTTCTCGGTGTAGACCTTAGCGTTGAGCAGAACCGTGTCCGCGGGCTGGAGCCTTGCATCCTGAGCGGCGATTGTCGTAGAGATGCCCAAAACATAGACAAAGACAAGCGTCAAGGCGATTACGAATTTGCGCGATGTGATCACTAACAGCTCCACTGCTGATTTTTTTCGGGATTCACGAGTCACCTGTCACTATTCACGAGTCGCTTCTTTTCAGAACGTCGGCGGCGTGTTCACCCACAGCAGCCAGGCTTCGGACCGTCCGGGATTCTTCCACCGGTGCGGCGTCGAGCTTTCGAAATAGAGGCTGTCGCCGGGTTTGAGCCGGTAATGTTCATTGCCGTTCAGCCAAATTTCGAATTCACCGCGCAAAATGTGCAAAAACTCTTCTCCTTCGTGGGAATACGATTCGCCGCTGCCGCCGCCAGGTTTTATGCGAAAGAGATGGGGTTCCATTGCGGTTTGACCCCAGGCGAGAAGTTCCATGCGCACGCCGGGCGTGGTCTCGAGGACCTTTCGCTGGCCGGGCCGCACGAGCCGTGGATTTTCCGCCGCGGTCTCGAAGAGGGACAGAATATTTGTACCGTAAAAACGGGCAATTCGGCGCAGCGTGGAAACGGAAGAGCGCATTTGGCCGCGTTCGAGGGCGCTGAGAAAGCCCACCGAAAGCTTCGTGGCGCGTGCCACCTGCGCGAGTGACAGTCCACGCCGCATGCGTAGCCTGCGAAATCGTCGCCCAGGATGGGGATCGATCTCTGCCGGCGCCGAGACGGTGCCCTGGCGCTTTAAGACGTGAACGATGGCCGGAGGATTCAGCCCGCGGGCGCGACGCAAAAAAAGGGCGCGCTGCAACAGTCGCACATCGGACTCGGCGTACATACGGTAGCGGCTTTTCGTGCGTTGCGGAGAGACGAGGCCCAGCGCTTCCCAGGCGCGGAGTGCGGAAGACGAAATCCCCAAGCGGCGCGCCACCTCGCTAATGCGCAGCAAGCGATGCCCCGTTCGAATTGCTGATGGCTTGGAGAAATGTTTTCCGCTTGACACCGGTCCCGTCTTTCTCTAAGTTTGCAGGATTATAGTAAGGTTTCGGGGGCACAGCAACCTCGAAGATTCCGTTGCTAAGAAATTCTTCGAGACAAGGGGTGAGTTCATGAAATCGGCTGCAGGATCCTGGCAGAGCCTTGCGCACGGCCGTCGCAACGCTCTTTCTCCACTCGTTCTTACCGTAAGCGTCCTGCTGGCAGTCCCGTTCGCCGGCGCGCAGAGCACCGGCGGCCGCATTCGCGGCACGATCAGCGATCCCAGCGGAGCCTCGGTAACCACCGCAACTGTTACGCTTATCAATGAGGCGACGCATGCAACCCGCGACGTGCAAAGCGGGGCGAGCGGAGAATATATCTTCATCGAAGTGCCAGTCGGCAGCTATGAAATCGATGTTACGCAGGCGGGGTTCAAGAAATATGTGCGAAAGGGAGTCGCGCTGGACTTGAATCAGGTCGTCAGCGTCGATATCACGATGCAGCTCGGCACTGCAACGGAGACTGTAGAGGTCACTGGAGCGCCGCCCGTGGTGGATACGAGTTCGACGCAGCTCGGCGCCGTCGTCAACGAACGCTCTTCCACGCAACTGCCCCTAAATCAACGCGATGTTTATCAACTGCTTCAGCTGCAGCCTGGCGTTCAATCGCAGCTTGGCAATGACTTGTTCTATGGATCGGATCGAGCAGGAGTAGTGACGGTGAATGGTGGCCGCGGCCGCTCAAACAATTACACGGTGAACGGCGGGGACGGCAACGATCTTTTCGCAAACCTGCCTGCCGTGGAACCTTCGCCGGACAGCATTGAGGAGTTTCGCGTCATCTCGAATTCTTTTGATGCGGAGTACGGACGGAACTCGGGCGCAGTCGTCAATGTGGTCACCAAATCCGGCACGAATGATTTACACGGCAGCTTCTACGAGTTTTTCCGCAACGACGTTCTGAACACGCATCCCTTTTCCTTCAGTCCCTCACCGAAACCAGCGTTCAAGCAAAACCAGTTTGGCGGCACACTCGGAGGGCCGATTAAAAAGGACAAGACTTTCTTTTTCGCCTCCTACGAGGGCCGGCGAATTGTGCAGGGGATTGTCTCTCAACCGGTCACAGTGCCCACCGCATCGGACGTCAATGGGGACTTCTCGGGTGGAACTACATTCACAGGATCGCTCACGGATGCTACGGTTGCGGGCGTTTTGCAGGACCGGTGCGGGAGCGGTTCTTCGCTTCCTGCGAATCAACGACTCACGCCTGCGGCGCAGGTTCTAGTTGCCGGAGTAGCCGGGGGTGGCAACCCAGCTCCTTACAGCAATATTTTCCCCGGAAATCAAATTCCCACCGGCTGTTTTGATCCGGTGGCACTTAGCTTGCTTCAGTACGTGCCCGGAGCCGGGGGAAGCTCATCCCAGGTAGTAACCGTTCCTAAGAAGCGAGACCGGGGCGATCAGTTCCAGATCAAGGTCGACCACTCGTTCAACAACAATCAAAAAACCTCGATTTACTACTATTTTGATGACGACAACACGCTCGACCCATTCGCGAAATTTCAAGCGGAAGGGGCTCCGCTGGGAAATTTCCCCGGCGTTTATGCAACGCGCACCCAGCAAATCAACGTAAGCCACACCTCGACCATCGGCGCGACGTCCGTCAACGAGTTTCGCTTTACATTTTTCCGAGAAGGCCAATTGAAGTTTGATACTCCGACAAAAACGAACGCTATTCAGGCTTCCTGCGGGACTGGAACGGCCTCAAAATTCTGTTTTACAGGTTTAAGCGATTCCGCGACCCTGAACGCAGCCTGCGCCGCGGGAGCCACGAACGCGGCGGATTGCGGCATTCATTCCGGGCTTGGCTCCAAAATAGAGGGCGTGCCCTTCATCCAATTGAACGGCGGATTCTCTATCGGGAATAACGCTGGAGGCCAACTTCCGCAGGTTGGCAACACGTTTCAGGTCAGCGATAACTTCAGCAAAATCATCGGAAATCATAATTTCAAGTTTGGCGGCGATGGGCGCTACCAAAAATTCGACCAACTCCTGTACTTCGACGTCAACGGATGGATGACTTTCAATTCCACGACTGCCGGACCTACTGGAGATGACGTAGGTTCCGATAGCGTTTATCCCAATTATTTCCTTGGCCTGGCAAACAGCTACATTCAAGGCTCTGCGCAGCACGAACTGGTGCGAAGTAAGTCCGCCTATCTCTTTGCGCAGGATAGCTGGAAGATCAGGCCCAGCCTGACGTTGAATTACGGTGTCCGCTGGGAAATGAACACGCCGCTGTCCGATAGCGGCCAAAAAGTTCAAACGTTCCGGCCAGGACAGCGTTCGACCGTCTATCCATGCAGCCTTGATCCGAGCAATCCTCTGTTCGCTACTTATGGACCGGGAGAGGCGGGATGTGATGCAGCGGGAGTCACACCCATCGGTTTGGTTTTTCCGGGAGACAAAGGCGTGCCCAATGGTTTGACCAACACGTACTACAAAGGATTCGCTCCGCGTCTTGGCCTCAACTGGAGCCCGGGCTGGCATGACGGTTTGCTTGGTGCCTTGACTGGCGGACCTAGCAAGACCAGCATCAGCATAGGCTATGGCATCTTTTATAACCCCATCGAGCAGTTGGTCCTTGAGCAGTTCAGCGCCGAGCCACCGTTCGGTGGAAGCAACTTCATCGGGTCCTCGTTCCTTCAGATGCCTTACGTGGATCAAACCGGCGCCGTCTTTGCCAATCCCTTTACCGGGATTCTCAATCCAAAGCGGACGCAAGCTCTCGATTGGTCCAACTTTGCGAGCAGTGTTTATTTCGGGCAGTTTCCGGCGAACATGCGGCCGCAATATCAGGACCAATACAACTTAACCATCAAGCGAGAGCTTCCCGGTAACACTCTTCTGCAGGTGGCCTACGTTGGTTCGCAGGGCCACAGGTTGCTTGCCACTTATGAAGTGAACCCCGGAAATCCTCAGACTTGTCTCGACCTCGCTGCGCTTGGGCAAGGCTGCGGCCCTTTTGGCGAAGACAGTCCGTATTCGTTTACACTTCCGCAGGGGCAGGTTCTTCACCTACCTTACGTTGGAGGAGGGCCCAACGGACAAAACATTCCCTGTTCAATTCTGAAACCTGCCCCTGCGTGCATCATCACAGGAGCCGCAGGAGGCACTCCGATTACCCTCGTGGGAACCCGCCCATACTCTTCTCCGCTCTGTGATCCACTCACGGGCGCGGGCTGCCCGGCGACTGGCGCCCCGGTTTTTTCCGGAATATTCAGCGAGGACACGATTGCGCACTCGAACTACAACTCACTGCAGGCGCTCTTTGAGAAGCGCTTCTCTCATGGCCTGCAATTTCAGGCGTCTTATACATTCAGCAAATCTCTGGACAACGCCTCGAGCTTTGAGAGCGCCTTGAATCCTCTCAACTTTAACGCGACTTATGGTTTGTCCAATTACGATGCACGGAACCGCTTCGTTTTCAATTACGTCTGGGATTTGCCGGTGCCGAAATTCGATGGCTTCAAAGGCAAACTCCTGGATGGTTGGGAAGTATCAGGAATTCTGAGTTTTCAGAGCGGCTTCCCGGTTCGCATCACCTCGCAAGACGACGTTGAGTTGCTCGACACCACGTTTGACTTCGAGGCGCCCGGTCAACCAAACCTCGCCGGCACCTTCAAAAAAGTTAACCCGCGGAGCACGGTCTGCGCGGCCTTCACCGGTCCGCTGGCCCAAGCAATTGATCCCACTTCTCCCGATTGCCAGCCTGTTTCCGGCTATGCCTTTGATCCCAATCTGTTCACGAATGCTACGGTTGCACCGGGAACTATTGGCAACGCTCCGCGCTCAATCTGTTGCGGGCCGGGTATCAACAACTGGGACATGAGCTTCTCCAAACAAACCAGGTTTGGCGAGAGGTGGCAGATGGAGTTTCGGGCGGACGTCTTCAACATCTGGAACCACGCTCAGTTCTACACGGTAGATGGCAACATATCGAATCAAGGCGGGACGTTTGGCCAGGTACTTCATGTACGCGACCCCCGCCTGTTGCAGTTCGCGCTTAAGTTTCGCTTCTAGCGTAAACTTGCAGTTTCACCGTGCTTCTCGAGGCGCGGCTCGAGAGGGCCGCGCCTTCGCACGTTTAATAAAACTACGAGGGAAACGCTGCTTTCAGGACTTTTCCTCGCACATACTGACTGCAGGGAACAGACCTGCGAGCGTTGGCCGCGTTTGGCCACACGGAACATGGAATAAAGAAATGCACGAAGCACTCCAGAGAGAAATCGCCACCTATGAGAAGCGCACTCCGAAATCGGCAGCGGCACACAGGCGGGCGCTCGACCGCATCCCGCTCGGCGTTGCCAGCAATTATCGCCATTACGAGCCCTATCCGCTGTTTGCTAGAGATGGAAAAGGCAGCAAGATTCACGACCTCGACGGAAATGAATACATCGATCACAACCTGTGCTTCGGCGCGCTGATGGCCGGCCACTGTCATCCTGCCGTGGTGAAGGCCGTCGAGCAAGAGCTGCACGAAGGCACGACATTCGGCATGCCGCATGACATGGAATGGGAGCTTGCCGAAGAAATTTGCAAGCGCTACCCCCTCGAGATGGTCCGTTTCGGCTCAAGCGGCACGGAAGCTACGATGCACGCTTGCCGCATAGCGCGCGCCGCCACGGGCCGCGATAAGATTTTAAAGTTCGAAGGCGCTTACCATGGATTGCATGACACGGCGCTGGTCAGCGTTAAGCCAAAGGCCGAGGAATACGGAGATCCCGACGCGCCCAACTCCGTCCCCGGCGGAGCCGGCGTGCCAAAAGCGTCGCTTGCCAGCGTGCTCGTCGCATCGTTCAACAATCTCGGAAGCGTCGAGCGCCGTTTCCGCGAGAACCGGGGACAGATTGCCGCGATCATTCTGGAACCCATTTTGATGAATGTCGGGCTCTGCATGCCGCAGCCCGGATTTCTTCAGGGCTTGCGGGAGATTGCCACAAAGAATGGCGCGCTGCTCATCTTCGACGAAGTAAAAACCGGAGCAAAACTAGCGTGGGGAGGTGCCAGCGAATACTTCGGCGTAAAGCCGGATATAATTTGCTTGGCGAAATCCATCGGCGGCGGTTTACCACTTGCTGCATTTGGCGCGAGTCGCCCAGTGATGGATCTCATCGCTCAGCACAAAGTCTTTCACGGCGGCACATACAACACCAATCGCGTTTCCATGGCCGCCGGCCTTGCCACCTTCCGCGAAGTTCTTTCCCGCGAAAACTATGAGCATGTCGATAAGCTCGGTAAGAAGCTTGCGGAGGGCTATCGCGCCATTGTTAAGAAGTCTGGCCTGCAAGCCTACGTCGCGAGCGCCGGCGTCAACGGCGCGCTGATGCTTTACCCAAAGGAAATTCTCAACTATCGCGACTGGACGAAAATCGATATCGATCTTTGGCGCCACTACTGGTTCGCCATGGTCAATCGTGGTGTCCTGCCTCAGCCTTATTGGTGGGACGAGCAGTGGACCATCTCCGTCCAACACACCGAAGCCGACATCGAAAAGCATCTCGCGGTCTTCGATGAAGTCGCGCCCGCTCTCGCAAAAGCGCAGCAGGAGCGCGGCGTAGCATTTGTCGGTGCCGCGGGCCACTAATCTCAGGAGAACGCTTCATTGCCGAACGAGGCCGTCATCGCATCCGCCGCGCCGGTTGTTCAAGGCACGCCTCATCTGCGGCGCGTGTTGGGGCGCATGGACCTCGTTCTGCTTTTCGTCGTCGCCGTCTTCAACCTGAATGTCGTTCCATCGATTGCCGCAAATGGCGGGGTAACCGTCTGGCTCTGGATCATCTCGCTTGCGCTATTTTTCTGGCCGCAGGGCATTGCTGTCATCGAGCTTGCGCACAGGTACCCCGGCGAAGGCGGCGTCTACCTCTGGGCCAAGGAAGTCTTCGGAGACTTCCACGGTTTTCTCTCCGGCTGGTGCTATTGGACAAACAACATGATGTATGTTCCGACCGTCATGCTGTACTTCGTCGGCGTTTCCGTCTTCGCCTTCGGACCAGGACACGAGGCCTTGGGAGACAATAAGAAATTTGCGCTGACCGCTTCGCTTCTGCTGCTGATTGTCCTCGTCGTTCTGAACATTGTCGGCCTTGGCGTCGGAAAGTGGATCAACAACCTCGGCGCTATCGGCACTGGAATTGCCGCTGTTGTTCTGATCGGATTAGGCATCGTTGTATGGTTGCGGTTCGGCACAAGCGTGAGCTGGGCTGACTTTCGATTCCCGGCCAATCCAAGATTTGTCCTGAATTCTTTCGGCGTGATTTGCTTCGGACTGGTGGGGCTCGAGCTCGCCTCAGTTATGGGCGATGAAATTGAGAATCCGCAAAAGACCCTGCCTGGAGCCGTCGCCTGGGGCGGCGTGCTCTCCGGCGCACTCTACATCGGTGCGACGCTGACGCTGCTCATCGCTGTCAGCAAGGGCGACATCAATGTTTTGCAAGGCATCGTCCAGGCGGTCGCCCACATGGCCAGCAGTGTGGGGGTCGCTTGGATCGTCGCGCCATTTGCATTTCTGCTGAGCCTTTCGATCGCCGGCATCGCGTCCGCCTGGCTCGGCGGCTCGGCTCGAATTCCGTTTGTCGCGGGGCTCGATTCCTATATGCCGTCTTGGCTTGGCAAAGTGCATCCGCGGTACCACACGCCATACGCCGCACTGATCGTTCACGCCGGGGTATCGATGGTGCTCGTCGTCCTGAACTTCAGCGGCTGGTGGCTCTGGAATAGAATGATTGGTTTAGCCTTCGTGGGGAACGCGTTGCACGCGTTCGGGTTGGTCGTGTCAAATCTAACGGCCAGCCCAACCGGAGTGCAGGAAACTTTTCAGAAGCTACTCTCGCTCGCCGTCGTTCTTCAATTGATTCCTTTTCTTTACATGTTTGGCGCGCTATTGAAAATAGCATTCAGCCATTCGTTTGCAAAAGGCTGCCACGGCAAAACGACACTGCTGCTATCCGGCGCCAGTGGGCTTGTCACTACATCCCTCGGAATCGCGCTGGCCTTCTTCCCCGCGCAGCAGGTGACCTCCATTCTTTCTTACGAGGTTTGGATGTTTGGCGGTACGCTATTTTTCATCGGGCTGGCCGCGTTTTTCTTTTTCATTTACGGGCGGCGCAAGACGGCAAGGAAACTCGCGGAGGCCGTCTCAGCTGTTTGAACATAGAGGGCCTTCACCGGGGCCCGACGCGATGACGATTTTGGGAGGTGGAGATGTCCAGCAGTGCGACAGCGGGTGTTCGGACGTACAAGAATTACATCAACGGCGAATGGGTTAGCAGCGCTTCGGGAGAAAGCTTTCCAGTCTATGATCCCTCGACCGAGGAAGTCATCGCGCAAGTTGCCGCCGCTGGTGCTGCTGACGTCGATCGCGCCGTAAGAGCCGCGCGCGCCGCCTTCGATTCCGGACCCTGGGCCACCACCACAGCGCAAGACCGCGGCCGCATCCTGTTCAAGCTCGCCGAAAAAATCCGTCAAAACACCGCTATTCTTGCGGAAATCGAATGCCGCAACACTGGCAAGCCTATCGTCGAGGCCGAATACGACATCGCCGACGTTGCCACATGCTTCGAATACTACGGCGGCCTCGCCAACAAAGTTCTCGGCAGCGTGAATCCCGTGCCCGCTAACGCGCTCAGCTTAACGCTCCGCGAGCCAGTAGGCGTGGCCGGCCAAATTATCCCCTGGAACTATCCATTACTGATGGCCGCATGGAAACTCGCGCCAGCGCTTGCCGCAGGATGCACTTGCATTCTGAAGCCCGCCGAACAGACTCCGCTGACCGCGCTAGAATTCGCAAACTGGTTTACGGAGGTTGGTTTGCCGCCGGGCGTGGTGAACATCATTAATGGTTTCGGCGAAACCGCGGGTGCCGCGCTCGTTGCGCACCCTGGTGTCGACAAAATCGCGTTCACCGGAAGCGCCGCTGTCGGCAAGCTCATCGTCAAGAGCGCAGCAGACACACTCAAGCGCGTCACGCTTGAGCTCGGCGGCAAATCTCCCAACATTTTCTTTACCGACGCCGATTGGGAAGCGTCTATCGACGGCGCGCTCTTCGGCGTCTTCATCAATCAGGGCGAAGTCTGTTCCGCGGGCAGCCGCATCCTTGTCGAAGAGAAAATCTATTCCAAATTCGTCGAGGCTATGACCGAAAAGGCTAAACGCATCAAGCTTGGTCCGCCACTCGAACGCGATACGAAAATGGGGCCGCTCGTCAGCAAAGAACAGTATGACCGCGTCAGCTCTTATCTCGAGCTAGGCAAGAAAGAAGCAAAGGTCGCCATCGGCGGCGGCCGCTCGAAGCAGTTCGGCAAAGGCTATTACGTTGAGCCAACGATTTTCTACGACGTGGAAAACAGTGCCCGCATTGCTCGCGAAGAAATTTTCGGGCCGGTCGCGTCCGTCATCCCCTTCGACGGCGAAGCCGACGCCATCCGGATAGCCAACGACACCCCGTACGGGCTCGCCGCGGCCGTTTGGACGCGCGACATCTACAAAGCGTTTCGCGTTGTGAAGGCGCTCCGCGCCGGCATCGTGTGGGTGAATCACATGCAACCGACCTTTGTCGAAGCGCCCTGGGGCGGCTACAAGCAGTCTGGCTTCGGCCGCGAGCTGGGGCCCTGGGGCCTCGAAGAATATCTCGAAACGAAACAGGTTTTTGTGAATCTCGACGAAACGCCCATCGGCTGGTACTAGAATTCCTCATGCAGGCCGCGTCTAGGGCCGCGCGAAAAGGAAGAGAAAATGGCTACCATTCAAATTCGCACGGAAATTCCAGGGCCGCGGTCGCGTGCCCTCATGGCGCGCCGCGAAGCCGCCATCCCCCGCGGACCCGCCAACGCCACACCCATTTTCGCCGAGCGCGCCGATGGCGCGGTCATCGAAGACGTCGACGGCAACCGTTATATCGATTTTGCCGGTGGTATCGGCTGCCTCAATATCGGCCATCGCTCTCCCCGCGTCATTTCCGCGATCCGCGAACAGCTCGAAAAATATTTGCATCTGTGTTTCGCCGTCACACCGTATGAAGGCTACGTCGCCGTCGCGGAAAAACTGAATTCGCTGGCGCCCGGCAATTTTGCGAAGAAAACCATTCTTGTCAATTCCGGCGCGGAGGCTATCGAAAATGCCGTCAAAATCGCTCGCGCCTATACAAAACGACCCGCCGTGATTTGCTTCGAGGATGCTTTCCATGGCCGCACTCTGCTCACCATGTCGCTGACCAGCAAGACGCATCCCTACAAAGCGGGTTTCCAACCGTTCGCAAGCGACATCTACCGCATCCCGTTCGCGTACCCGTATCGCCATGCAGCCGGGACGGCCACCGCGGACTTTGCGCATCATCTCGAAGATGCCTTCAAGCGCTCCGTCGCGCCGGAATCCGTCGCTGCCGTGATTGCCGAGCCCGTTCTCGGCGAAGGTGGATTCGTTGTTCCGCCCCGCGATTACTTCAAGCTTCTCCAAAACATTTGCCGCGAGCATGGCATCCTCTTCATTGCGGACGAAATCCAGTCTGGATTCGCGCGCACCGGCAAATGGTTTGCTTCCGAGCATTTCGGCATCGAGCCCGATTTGATCACTACGGCGAAATCGCTCGGGGGTGGCATGCCCATCGCTGCCGTGACGGGCCGCGCCGAAATCATGGACGCTTCGGGCCCGGGCTCTCTCGGTGGCACCTACTGCGGACATCCTGCTTCCTGCGCCGCGGCCCTCGCCGCGATCGAAACCATCGAAAAAGATGGTCTGCTTGCGCGCTCGACGGCCATTGGCGAACATTTTGAAAAACGCGCACGAGGCTGGCAGAAAAAGTGGTCTTTGGTCGGCGACGTGCGCGGTCTTGGCGGCATGTGCGCCATCGAACTCGTGCGCGACCCTGAGACGCGCGAGCCGGCGGACACCGAGACCAAGCAAATCGCAAAATATTGCTACGAGCATGGCCTCATAATGATCACCGCGGGCACGTTCAACAACGTCATCCGTATTCTCGTGCCGCTCGTCATCACCAACGAACAGTTGAACGAAGGACTGGACGTGATTGAATCTGCGTTAGCAGGCGTTGCGGAACGCAAGCCGGCCGCGCTTTCCCACGCTTGAGCCCGCCGACAAAGCGCAAAGACATGCCCTCATGCTGAGCGGCCGCATCTAAGAAGTGGAAACCTTTAGGAGTTCAATATGCAAGACACACTGACAAAATCCGCAAGCACCGCAGCAGAGTTCAAAGATCCGCGGCTCTTCCGTGAAGCTTGCTACGTCGATGGACAATGGATCCAAGCAAATTCGGGCCAGACGATAGGTGTGGATAATCCCGCAACAAAGGAAATCATTGGCAAAGTGCCGAAGCTAAGCGGCGCCGAAACTCGCCGCGCCATCGAAGCCGCGAACAGCGCCTTTCCCGCGTGGAGCAAGAAAACCGCGAAAGAACGCGCCGCCGTCTTGCGCCGCTGGTTCGACCTTATGATGGCCAACCAGGAAGATCTCGCGCGGCTCATGACCCTCGAGCAAGGCAAACCCCTCACCGAATCGCGTGGAGAAGTCGCCTACGCCGCCGCCTTTCTCGAATGGTTTGGCGAAGAAGCTAAACGCGTTTATGGCGACACCATTCCTCAGCACCAGGCTGACAAGAGAATTGTCGTCATCAAGCAGCCCATCGGTGTCGTGGCTTGCATCACTCCGTGGAATTTTCCGCTCGCCATGATCACGCGCAAAGCCGGACCCGCGATCGGCTCCGGCTGCACAGTCGTGCTAAAGCCCGCGTCGCAAACTCCGTTTTCAGCGCTTGCTCTCGCCGAGCTTGCCGAACGCGCTGGCGTTCCAAAAGGCGTGTTGAACATTGTGACGGGCTCAGCGACGGAGATCGGCGCCGAGCTAACCTCCAATCCCATTGTTCGAAAGCTCTCCTTCACGGGCTCCACGGAAATCGGCAAGATCCTTATGGCCCAATGCGCCGGAACGGTCAAAAAGCTCTCGCTTGAGCTTGGAGGCAACGCGCCGTTTATTGTCTTCGAGGATGCCGATTTGGATGCCGCTGTCGAAGGCGCGATTGCCTCGAAATATCGCAACACTGGACAAACTTGCGTGTGTACCAACCGCCTCCTCGTGCATGACTCCGTTTACGATATATTTTCCGAAAAGCTGGCCACTGCCGTGAAGAAACTCAAACCGGCTCCAGGATTGGAGCCAGGCGCAACACAAGGTCCCCTGATTGACGATGCCGCTGTCGAAAAGGTGGAAAGCCACATCCGCGACGCGCAGGCAAAAGGTGCAACAATTCTTGTAGGTGGACATCGTCACGCTCTTGGCGGCAATTTCTTCGAACCGACGATTCTCACCGGCGTCACGCCGCAAATGGCGGTAGCGCGCGAAGAAACCTTCGGTCCCGTCGCACCGCTCTTCCGCTTCAAAACGGAAGCGGACGCCATTGCCCTCGCGAACGACACGGAATTTGGCTTGGCTGCTTACTTTTATGGTCGCGACATTGCCCGCGTTTGGCGCGTGGCCGAAGCGCTCGAATATGGCATTGTCGGCATCAACACTGGAATTATTTCCACCGAGGTCGCGCCCTTCGGCGGCGTCAAGGAGTCCGGCTTGGGCCGCGAAGGTTCCAAGTACGGCATGGATGAATTCGTCGAAATCAAATATCTGTGTTTCGGCGGCATTACCCCCTAGACTCGGAGAAGTCGTTCTTGATGCGGAACGATGCTACTTGTTGATGTCATCCTTTGCTTCCAGCCGCTTCAGCAGCGGCTGAAGAAATGGTTTTGTCCCGTCGGGCGCCCCGCTTATCGCCTCCGTCATCTCTTTCGTGGCTGCCGCAAAGTCACCTGAATTCGAATCGACCCTCGCAAGAGCAAGGTGGCTGATCCAGTGTTTTGCGTCCTTCTTCGGGACCAGCGGGTACAGCTCAAAGGCGCGCTTGGTGTTCCCCTGGCGTTGCAGCCCGCGGGCATATGAATACATTTGAATCGCGTTGGCTTTTTCGAGCGCCGTGGAAAGCGCCTTGGCCGAATCTTCTTTTCGTCCCATGGCATCGAGGATCCGCGATTTAGTCTCCCAATTTTCAAAACGCTGTTCATTTTGAATCGACGTTTCTTCCCACTTCAGGGCTTCTTCCAGGTTGTAATTGTTATCCAGGCACCATTGCGCCGCCTCGTCGTATCCGGCCCATGTGAATCCGCCGACATTTCGCAGCTCGTTTTTGATGCTTCGCAATACAACGGCCTTCACGTCCACCGAGATATGAAAGGGAACTGCCAGTTTCTCCCAACGCAGAGTCGCCGCCGCTGAATCCGGCTTGACTTCCTCGAAGGTGTACGTCAGAGCCTCACGGAAATCCGCGGGTTGCGGTTTGGTCGTCACGCGCAGCGCATCTTCCTTCTCGTCGTAGCTGAAGCTGCCCCACGAAGTCGAGTTTTTTGAAAAAATGATTGTCCATTGATCCTTGTCCGGAATGGTGTGCAGCCCATATGTCCCGGCCGATAGCGGCTTTCCTTCCACACTGACATCGTCGGAAAAGGTGATGGTCGTGTTTTCGTTCGCCCCCGCACGCCACACCTTCCCATAAGGCACCGTCTTGCCCCAGATTTCTCTCCCGCCTACTTCCGGGCGGTGATAGCTAATCGTGATATCCGTCAGCCCGATCCGTTGCGACACCGTTCCACGCTGGCTCACGCGCGGAATGTTCAACTCCGTCGGTTGGCTCCCATTCTTGAATTGAGCATCCGCCTGCCCCGCGAGACCTACGATAACGACCCCGAAACCTAAAAGAAATCTAAAATTCTTGCGCATAAGCACACGCCTCCGTCGTTCGTCACCAAGGTAGGAAAGCTAAAGCTCCGCTTCGCCTTCTCACCCTTTGTTGCCATAGACGCCCCGGCATTCAATGAGTGAGCAGGTTTTGCAGGACGCGTAACTCTTTTCCAGACGGCAAGGTTTTCCGTATCGTGGGTGTGTCTCGCGCGAGTTGGATGCATACGCCCAATTGCCAGTGTGCTTGGCTCGCTGAAATAATTTTTACGATAGGAAAATGCTGCCGCAGCCATTACCATGATGCTGCGCTTGTAATTCGCAAAAATATCCCGCCGAGGCCAAACATGAACATAGCGATTCGTCTTTCCGCGCCGCTGTTATGGCTAGTGGTGGCCGTCCCTGCCGCTGCTCAGAGTCAGGCGGAGCCTGCCCTCCCTTACTCGCCGAGCTTGAACCTCAGCTCCATCGACAAGTCCGTCGATCCCTGCGTGAATTTCTATCAGTACGCGTGCGGCCGCTGGCAGAAGGACAATCCCATCCCTTCTGATCAAACCTCGTGGAGCGTTTACGGCAAGCTCTACCAGGACAATTTGAACTTCCTCCGCGGAATCTTGGACCTGGCAGCAAAGAGCAGCGCTACGCGTGACACCGTCACCCAGGAAATTGGCGACTTTTATGCGGCCTGCATCGACGAGTCGGAAGCGGATCGACGCGGCGTCAGCGCCCTCAATCCGCAATTGAACGCTATTTCGCGCTTGAATTCCGTGGGCGAACTGGCCCCGCTCGTTGCCAAGCTGCAGCTCTATGTCGGTGGCTACAGATCGCTTCTGTTTGGGGCGGGTTCCGACCAGGACCCGGACAATTCCTCACAGGTCATTGCCGTACTCGGCCAGGGCGGGCTCGGTTTGCCCGATCGCGATTACTACACCAAGGACGACGCGAAATCGAAAGAGATTCGCCAGCGCTACCTCCAGCATGTGCAAAAGATCTTTGAACTGCTCGGTGACGGCACGGAGACTGCGAAAAATATTGCTGGCAATTTGATGCGCATGGAAACTGCGCTAGCCAAGGCTTCGCTCACGCGCGTGGAGATGAGGGATCCCTACAAACTGAAAAACAAAATCGACCTTGCTGCGCTCGGCAAACTCGCTCCGAATTTCGATTGGCAAACTTACTACGCACAGTTGCAGTATCCGAAGTTTGAGATCCTAAATGTTGCCCCTCCAGAGTTCTTCAAGGAACTCAACCAGGAGCTGGCGGCCGAACCCCTCGAGAATTGGAAGAACTATCTACGGTTTCATATCACTGATGCTTCTTCTCCGTATCTATCCTCCCCCTTCGTTGAGGAAAACTTTGACTTTTATCGCAGGTACTTGCGTGGCGCCAAAGAGATCCAGCCGCGCTGGAAGCGCTGCGTGCAGTACACCGATCACAATTTGGGCGAAGCCCTGGGCCAGGCCTACGTGCGCAAAGTTTTCTCGCCTGAACTTAAGCAGAGCACGCTCGACATGGTGGTGCGCATCGAAGCCGCGATGGAACAGCGCATTCGCGCCCTGGACTGGATGGGCCCCGAAACCAAACAGCAGGCGCTCGTCAAACTTCACGGCATCCGCAACAAAATTGGCTATCCAGACAAATGGCGCGATTATAGTTCCGTCAAAATCTCGCCGGGTGATTTTCTTGGCGACGTGCAGCGCCTCACCGAGTTCGAACATCGCCGCCAAATCGCCAAAATCGGAAAGCCGGTGGACCACGGCGAGTGGGAAATCAGCCCCACCACAGTAGACGCCTACTACAACCCGCAAATGAACGACATTAATTTCCCGGCCGGTGTACTGCAGCCGCCGCTCTTTGATCCCAAAATAGACGACGCTCCCAATTATGGCGATACAGGCGGTACGATCGGCCATGAGCTAACACACGGTTTTGATGATGAAGGCAGCCAGTTTGACGCCATCGGCAATCTCAAGAATTGGTGGACTGAAGAGGACCGCGAAAAATTCGATGCGCGAACGAAATGTGTCAGCGATCAGTATTCAAAATATATAGTCGTGGATGATGTGCACATCAACGGTCGCCTCACCATGGGTGAAGACGTCGCGGACCTTGGCGGCGAGATTCTCGCCTATATCGCTTGGCAAGGCGCGAACAAGGACAAACATCTCCAGCCCATCGACGGCCTCACTCCCGAGCAGCGCTTCTTCATCGGCTACGCTCAGTGGGACTGTGCCAATGAGCGCCCAGAAGATATGCGCATGCGCGCGCAAGTCGATCCGCATTCGCCCGCGCAATACCGCATCAATGGAGTTGTGATCAACATGCCGGAATTCGCCAAGGCCTTCGCTTGCAAAGCGGGCCAACCCATGGTCAACCCGCCGGAAAAAATCTGCCGCGTGTGGTAATGGTCTGTTTCAGTTCGGCGCCTGAATCACGAAACCTCGCCATGCTTGAGCGGTGAAAGCCGCAGAGGCCGCCGGCCTCGTTCGAATTAACGCAGGCTTCCGCGATCGCCTCCGAAGTTTGGTGTAACGAGGTATCAAGAATCGATAAGCGATCCTATGACTTCGCCGGTTCACTCGAAGGCGGCGGCGCGGATGGCGGCGTCGGCTTGTAGACCGTCGCGGGCCTCGCCGGCTGATACGTCAGCTTGACTTCCTTTTTCTTCGGCTTCTTCTTCTCTCTGCTTCTCACATCTCTGTTGCCCATCGCGTTGTCCTCTCCCTGCAAATGTTTCGCCACATAAATAGTCTACCTGACTTCAGCTCAGCCGGTTCGGTGTGAACCGCGCCGTCATCTCCATCACTCGCCGGTAATAGTCCCGCTGTCTCAATCGCCCTCCTGCTGCTTCGTCGATCACAAAGGTCACGTCCGGATGTAACTGCAAGCACGAAGCCGTCACCGACGCGGTGATCGGTCCCTCAATCGCCTCCGCAACCGTCTCCGCCTTCGTTTCACCAGTCGCCATCAGCAGAATCCTCTTCGCTTCGAGAATCGTCCCGATCCCCATCGTTATCGCGCACTCCGGCATCTCTTCTCCCGCGCCAAAAAACTTCCGGTTGTCTTCGATCGTCTCGCTGGTCAAAACTTTCAGCCTCGTCCTCGACCCAAAACTCGACGTCGGTTCATTAAATCCGATGTGTCCGTTTCTCCCGATCCCCAGAATTTGCAGATCGATTCCTCCAGCCTCCCGAATCGCCCGTTCGTACGAATTGCAATACTCCTCATACTCGCCGCCGATCATCCCATCTGGAATATGTATGTTCTCCTGCTTAACATTCACCTGCTCAAAAAAATTCTTCCGCATGAAACAATGAAAACTTTGTGGATGCTCCGCCGCCAGTCCCAAATATTCGTCCAGATTAAACGTTACCACCTTCGAGAAATCTAGCCCTTCGTGTTTGTGCAGCCTCACAAGTTCCCTGTACATCCCCAGCGTCGTGCTGCCCGTCGCCAGTCCCAGCGTAGCCGACGGATGGTTCCTCACCGCGCTAGCAACAATCCGCGCCGCCTCACGGCTAAGCTCTTCGTGGCCTGGATTCAGGTGGACAAGCATCCCCGCTCCGTTTTCCCGCCCTCTCCGCAATCTCCGTGTAGAATAACAAACAGAATGGCTCTGCCTGCTTCGCTCTCGCCACGGTCTCTTCCGATTCGACCAGCTATAATAGGATCTCAGTCAGTGCTATATATACCATGTCTTCGCCACTCGAAACTGCTTTCCAAAAAACCGGCGAAAATCGCCCCTTCTGGAGTAGAATGGCCAATCCAATTTTCCATAACGCTTTAGAGCTATATAGCAGTACACTGGATCGCTATACGCACCAAGAGAACTTGTCTGTCGCGGAGTAAAACGAAAAATGGTCCTCACCGCCACCGATTGGGTTGTCGTCGCCGCCTACCTGCTCCTCAATCTCCTCATCAGCCTTTACTACCGCCGCCGCTCCTCCGGTAGCACCGAGGAATTTTTTGTTTCCGGCCGCAACGTCTCCTGGTGGCTCGCCGGCACGTCCATGGTCGCCACTACATTCGCCGCCGACACTCCACTTCTCGTCACCGGCCTCGTCGCAAAAAATGGCATCGCCGGAAACTGGCTCTGGTGGTCGCAATGTCTCTGCGGCATGATGACGGTCTTCTTCTTCGCGCGTTACTGGCGCCGTTCGGAAATTCTCACGGACGTCGAATTCGTCGAACTCCGCTACCAGGGCAAGCCCGCCGCTTTCCTCCGCGGCTTTCGCGCCATCTATCTCGGCGCCCTCATGAACTGCCTCATCCTCGGCTGGGTCATCAAGGCCATGATCAGCATCACCACCGTCCTCCTCGGTGACGCCATCGCCCAAGGCCGCGTCGCACAACTCTCTCTCGGCGGCCATCAGCTTTTGCATTACACCCTCGGCCCACCGGAACACACCGCCCTCCTTATCTGTGTCCTGCTTCTCGTCCCCTTTACCGGAATCTACACTTTCATCGGCGGCCTCTGGGGCGTCCTCGTCACCGACCTTTTCCAATTCGCCCTGAAAATGTCCATGATCATCGTCCTCGCCTGGATCGCCGTCGCTAAAATCGGCGGCATCGCCGCACTCAAAATTCAACTCTCGCACGTCGACTCTCTCGCGCGCCAGTCCGGCGACTCCACCGGCTCGATTCTCTCCTTCTTTCCTTCATTCCATCTCGGCTGGACCACGGACGCGCTCTGGACTCTCCCCGTCATCACATTCGCGCTCTATCTCGCCGTCCAATGGTGGGCCAGTTGGTATCCCGGCGCCGAGCCCGGCGGCGGAGGCTACGTCGCCCAGCGCATGTTCAGCGCCAAGGACGAAAAGAATTCTCTCGGCGCGACTCTCTGGTTCAACATCGCGCATTACGCCATGCGCTCCTGGCCATGGATTGTCACCGCTCTTGTCGCCGTCGCCGTCTATTCTCCCCACGGAGGCCTTCATCCCAGCGCCGAATTTGCCGCCGAGCCTGAAAAAGGTTACGTCATGGTCCTGCGCGATTTTCTTCCGCCCGCCTTGCGCGGCCTGATGATCGCCGCCTTCCTCGCCGCCTTTATGTCCACCGTTGGCACCCAGCTAAACTGGGGCACTTCCTATCTCATCAATGATTTCTATCGTCGCTTCCTCGTTCGCAAGGCCGGCGAAAAGCACTACGTTTTGGTTAGCAAACTCATCATTATCCTACTGGTAATCCTCAGCGGTTACGCCGCCGCGAACATCACGAGCATCCAATCCGCCTGGCAATTGCTCCTCGGCATGGGTGCGGGCACCGGCTCCGTTCTCGTGCTTCGCTGGTATTGGTGGCGCATCAACGCGTGGAGCGAAATCTCCTCGATGATCGCCGCGTTCATCGTCTCGATGTCGCTGACGCGCATCCAGTTCGCCGGCAACAACTCGGTCGTCTTTGCGAAGACCGCGCTCATCACTACCGCTGCCACCACCATCGTCTGGCTAGTAACCACGCTAATCACCAAGCCCGAGCCAGAAGCCAAGCTCGTCCAGTTCTATCGCCGCGTCCGCCCCACCATCCACGGATGGAAACACATCGCCGCTCTCGCTCCGGAGGTCACACCCGTCCGCGACCTCACCGCCAATACTTTTGATTGGGTTATGGGCTGCGCGCTCGTCTACTGCTGCATGTTTTCTATCGGTGAGTTCGCTCTCCACGAATGGTTGATGGGCATTCTCCTGCTCATCGCCGCCGCACTCTCCGGCTACTTCATCTACTGGAGTCTCTCCCGCCGCGGCTGGAAAACTCTCTCCGGCGCGGAACCCTTACCTCTGCCAAACGCCAAGCCGCAAATCCAGACCTAGCGTTTCGTCAACGTACATAAGCTTGATGGAATGTCAGCGAGCCGTATCGATTGTCATTCCGAGCGAAGCGAGGAATCTGTTTTTTCTCTTCTTTCTCTCTGTGACCTTCGTGTCCTAAGTGTTAAATTCCGCGCGCCCCTATTTCGTAATCTTCGCAATAAACGCGCCGTATGGCTCCATCGGCAACTCGCCTGCGATCCCCGTCAGCGGCTTGTGAAAGCTGGTCAACAATACGCTTAGCTTCGGCGCCGCAAACCCCGCCCCGGACAAATCCAACCGCGCCTTCTGCTCGCTCGCCGACATGTTCAGCACCACCAGAATCGCCTCGTCCTTATACCGCCGCACATACATCAATACGTTCGGATCCTCGCCAATCGAAACATAATTCCCATCAAGCAGCGCGGGTTCCGTGTGCCGCAGCGTGAGCAGTTGCCGGTAAAAGCTCAGCATCGAATTCGGGTCCTTCATCTCGTCCGCCACATTCTGCGTCTTGTAGCTTGGAGGCACCGGCAGCCACGGCTTTGTCTTGCTGAATCCCGCGTTTGCGCTGTCATTCCATTGCATCGGAGTGCGTTCGCCGTCTCGCCCGATTTCTTTCGGCCAGCCGAGTTTCCCTATCGGATCCTTCACATCCTCTTTTCTCTTCGGATCGTTGTTCTCCATGCCAATCTCTTCGCCGTAGTACATAATCGCCGACCCGCGCAGCGTCAGGTAAAGCGCCGCCATCATTTTAGCGATGTCGTCATTGTGCTTTCCATCCGCGTAGCGTGTGTACGACCTCACGATGTCGTGATTTGTAATCACATACGTCGGCCATTGTCCGGCCGCGTTTACCGCCGCAATGTGCTTCCGATACTGATCGGCGGAAAGCTCTTTGAAGCCGGTCATCATCAAATCCATTGGCATTTGCAGTTCGTCGTGCTTCGCGCCGTAATAATCCTTCAGCTCATTCACGTTGCTCGTCCACGTCTCCCCAATCAGCACCGATCCGTATTCATCCGCGACACTCCGCAGTTTTCGCATCGCGTCGTGCACTTCCGGCAGCTTTTTGTCATACTTCTCCTCCATGTTCGGCCGGCCGAACTTGTCTGTGCCTGGCAGCACCGGGTTGTCCGTAAGATTTGGATCTTCGTAAAGTGTGTCCACTGCGTCGAGCCGGAATCCCGCCACCCCGCGCTTGTACCAGAAACGCGTCACGTCGAGCATCGCCTTCTCCACTGCGGGATTCCGCCAGTTCAGGTCCGGCTGCTCGGGATAAAAATAATGGTAGTAATACTGGTTGGTCTTCGCATCGAACTTCCACGCCGACAGTCCAAACGTCGAGAGCCAATTGTTCGGCGGCTGGCCCGGCCCTCGTCCGTCGCGCCAGATGTACCAGTCGCGGTGCGCCGAAGTCCTGGACGATTCTGAATCCACAAACCATTTGTGCTTGTCCGATGTGTGGTTCACCACGAAATCCAGAATCACCCGTATATCTCGCTTCTTTGCTTCCGCCACGAGCTTGTCGAAGTCCGCCAAGGTTCCGTACATCGGATCGATCGC
>DATLVZ010000104.1:0-23191 GCA_035576885.1 Candidatus Acidiferrum sp.
GGGATTCCCACTTTCCCACAGCCACAACAACAAGCCCCGCTCACGTCCTGCGCTCCAAGCAAACCACCAACTCCAAACGCCGCTTCTCACTCAAACACTTCAAACCCGCCAGGGGGATACGATGTGAGTAGGCTCTTCCAGTTATACTGCTTGCTTGACAGGCACTTAGTTTGCGTGATACCCACAGTGTTGAGTCCCCGCCAAAAGTAGGTGAAAGGTGTGTGTCCCATGAAGAGATTCGACGTGCTTTCCTTTGACAGGTTGTTTCGGCTAATTTTGTCTGGTTGTCTTGCGGTGGCGGCTGGCGCGGTCGCTGCCAGGGCGCAGGATGCCGATGCAGTTACGCCGGCGGATGTAGCTGACGCGCGGCTGAAGTTCACGCGGGTGAACCCAAAGACAGCGGGCCAGACTGGAACGGACCAGGCCACGCTGCCAGGCGTTGCTGGGATCGACTCGCTGATCAATTTTAGCGGCGCGTATTCCACGCCGGGGATAGGCCCGAACGGCAAGCCGCAGAGCGACTGGATCTTCAACACGGTGGGGAACGCGCCCTCCAAGGGAGGAACGACGACACTGAACGCGCCGATCGTGCCGGTCTCGCTGGACCTTCGCAATGCGGACGGCTCACCACGGTATGTGAGGGTGGTGAATGGCAAGCCGATTACCTGCGGAACTCCAGGCGAGCCGGGTTGCCGCCGACTGTTTTTCGATTCGACACCGTTCATTCCGCTGGTGCTGGAATCCCCGGTTTTCTCGAACGCGAATTACACCAGCAGCGCCACACCCACACAATTTGCCGATGCCGTGGCACGCGCTGAATATCAAGGCGCTCCAGCGGACTGGCACACGTTGCTGGCGCCCAGCGTGAAAACTGCGCGAACCATGGCGGTCAATCAGGATAAGACGTGCGGCACGGGGAACGGGAAGGGCGGGCACTGCAATTACAGATACGCGCTGAATCCCGACGGGAGCTGCTGTTTTTTTGTGCTGATTGATGTTTTTGCTTTTGAAAATGGACTGTTTCCCTCGACCAGCACGTTTCCGCCGGACAGTAGTACACCAATGGGTGCGGCGGAAGCCTCCGGAGACATTACGACCAAGGACCTCTCGACATTTTTCTTTCCGCCCGCTTACCTGACGATACCCATTAAGAACGGCACGCTTTGCTGCATCGGGGGATTTCACTCGTTTGATTTTGAGTCTGGGGATGCTAATAACGGAAAACTGCCCCGGTTTTTTGTGATGAACTATTCCACATGGGATCAGCCCATATTCAGGGATCGGACGGTGTCGGATGTGACCGGGCTAAGCCATGAAATCTTGGAGATTTATAACGATCCATTTGTGGCGTTTGACGGGGTACACGACGTGACACCTTGGTGGTTGGCGCCCAACGGTAATTGCCAGAATGATCTGGAGGTGGGAGACGTTGTCGAGGGATTGCCACATCAAGTATTCCCGATGCCCATGCCGAATGGGTTCACGTATCATCCGCAGAATGAGGCGCTGTTGCAGTGGTTTGAATTCCAGTTGCCTTCCACGGCGATCAATGGGGCTTACAGTTATCCGGACATAACGACGCTGACGACATTGTCGGCGCCACAGAAGGCGGGGTGCGCGCCATAGCCGCGGCCTCGTGAAAATTGGAGTAAACCTAAGGACACCGATTTCGATCGGTGTCCTTTTTTGTTTGGGTGCTACGCACGCAAGAGTTACGGTAAGCAAATTTCATGCGCGAGCGCTTGGCAGTTTGGAGGAGGAGTGTTCGCTTAGAATGCGCGTCCCGCCCGCAGATCGAAAGTTGTCGCAACCGGACAAATTCGTCGCGGCTCGAAGATGAGAAAAAGGGCGACAGGGATCGAACCCACGAACTTCGGGTAAAAAGGTTGCAAGCTATCGCAACCGCCCGCCAAGCGCGAGGAAAAAAGCGCCAGCGTCCTCCGTTCGGAATTACACTATCAAAATCCAACCCCCCGTACTGAAGCACGGCGCCTACACTGGCCAAAGGTAAGAGAGATTTCATCGAACAAGAATCGCTCGCTGGCACAGAGGTCTTCCTGCGGTCGAAATGTCGGGAGCCGAAGCAATCAGATTTGCCTTCGGCGGTTGGGTACACTTTGCACGATTTGCGTTGTACAATCGCGCTCCCATGCGCGAGGGTGGCAGATAGATGACGAATCCTGGGCATCATTTCGTGGCGGTAATTGGCGGCGCGATTTCCGGCTCGGTGGCGGCGGAAATTCTGGCGGATAATGGAATTCGAGTCGCCGTGTTCGAGCAGAACACGCGGCCGTACGGCAAGATCGAAGACGGCCTGCCGCGATGGCACGTCGAACAGCGCAAACAGGAATACGCGCGCATCGACGCGCGCATGAAGAAGCCGAATGTCTATTTCATCCCCTCGACCAAGTTAGGCCGGGATTTTAGTCTCCCCCAGCTTTTCGAGTGGGGCTTTTCTGCGGTGATTCTCGCCAATGGCGCGTGGCGCGACCGGGATTTGGGAGTGCCGGAAGCAGAGCAGTACGTCAACAAAGGCCTCGTTTACCAAAACCCTTTTATCTATTGGTACAACCACAAGAATGAAAAGGACTATCTCGGACCGCGCTATGAAACGCCCGACGAAGCGATAGTGGTGGGCGGCGGGCTTGCGTCACTGGACGTGGTCAAGGTGCTACAGCTCGAAAACTATGAACGTGCTTTAAGAGCTCGCGGCATTGAGACCAGCATGCATGAGCTGGAAAAAAGTATTCCGGAGGTATGCAAAGCGCACGGCATCAAGCCGGAAGAATTGGGCGTAAAGGGTTGCCTCTTAATTTATCGCCGCCGCGAACAGGACATGCCGCTGGCGCAACCACCCGACAATGCGACGCCCGAGCAGATCGCCAAGACGGAAATGGTTCGGCAGAAAATGCTGCGCCTGGCGCGCGACAAATTCCTGTTTCGCGTCCAGGATCGCAGGTTGACGACCGGGATCATCGTGGAAAATGGACGGCTCGCCGGGCTGAAGGTGGTTGAAACGAAAATCGAGGGCCGCAAGGCGGAACCGATCCCCGGCTCGGAACACGAACTCCGCGCGCCGCTGGTTGTTTCTTCGATCGGTTCGGTGCCGGAGAAACTTTCCGGGATCAACATGAATGGTGAATACTACACATTCGCTGGCAAGGATTTGCCGCAGTACACCGCTCTGGAGCGCGTGTTCGGGGTCGGAAACGTCGTCACCGGACAGGGGAACATCCGTGTGTCACTGGTGCACAGTCAGAAAGTGACGAAGCGCGTGGTGGATTGCATGATGGGCGACGATGAAAACGCCGGCGCTGGAGCCGGCAGTGCTGAAAAGCAAGTCGCGAGTGCCCTGGACGCGATTGGGAAACAGATTGAAGCGATCCCACAGCTTTCAGACGACCAGATGGCGCAGGTGGAGCGCAAAGTTCATTCCTTGCAGCAAAAAGCGGGCTTCACTGCCGACTACGACTCCTGGATTGCCAAGGTGACTCCGCCCGATCTCGAATAGACCGGATTCCTTACAATGCGGACGGCTTAAAAGCGTGAAGGCTGTAGCATCCGCCCGCCGAGCGCGCGAGAAAAAGCGCCGGCCCGCTCCGCTCGGAATGACAGCATCGAAATCGGATCGACCGCTCTAACGCGCTGTGGCTGGAAAGCGCCTGCGGGCCCATTTAGCAGAGTAAACAAGGCCGAGAATCCCTGAGAGGATAGAGAGCGCAATCCATAGGAAACCCCAACCATCATCGCCGCCGTCGACGTGGTGGCTTGTGGCTTCATAGATGAGTTGAATCGAGATGATGAGTAAGGCGCCGCCGAGAATGGCGGAGAGGATGGCGCCGAGGATCGTTGCGAAGACTTGCTTGTCAGTCATTGACACTGACCGGACTTCAAGATTCTAGCACCGTGCACAAGCTGCGGAGATAGCGGTCTTCCTCTGAATGATGACCCTACGACTTCAGAACCCAGGAGGAGATGACAAGGCGCTGGATTTCGGAGGTGCCTTCGTAGATTTCGGTGATGCGGGCGTCGCGGTAGTTGCGCTCGACGGGATATTCGCGGGAGTAGCCGTTACCGCCGTGGATTTGGATGGCTTTGTGGGTGATGCGGGTGGCCATTTCGCTGGCGAAGAGTTTGGCGATGGCGGCGTCCATGGTGAAGCGGGCGCCAGTGTCCTGCTTCCAGGCGGCTTTGCGGACGAGGAGGCGGGCGGCGTCGAGGTCGGTGGCCATATCGGCGAGCATGAATTGAATGGCCTGGAATTGCGAGATGGGTTGGCCGAAGGCGAGACGCTCTTTCGAATATTTCAGCGCGGCTTCGAAGGCGCCCTGGGCGATTCCAATGGCCTGCGCGGCGATGCCGATGCGGCCGCCATCGAGCGTGGAGAGAGCGACTTTGTAGCCTTCGCCTTCGTTGCCGATGCGATTGGCGCCGGGCACCTCACAGTCGGTGAAAACCAGTTCGCAGCAGGCCGTGGCGCTGATGCCGAGTTTTTTTTCTTCCTTGCCGGTTTTGAAGCCGGGCGTACCTTTTTCGACGACTAGCGCGGTGATGCCTTTTTCGCCTTTTTCGGGATGGGTGTTGACGTAGACGATGGCCGCGTCGGCAGCGCCGCCATTGGTGATCCAGGCTTTTGTGCCATTGATGAGGTACTTGTCGCCGCGAAGGACGGCTTTGGTTTGGAGCGCGGCGGCGTTGGAGCCGGCTTGGGGCTCGGTGAGGGCGTAACAGCCGATTTTTTCGCCGCGTGCGTAAGGCAGAAGGAACTTCTTTTTTTGGTCGTCGGTGCCGTAGCGGTGGATGGGATCGCAGTAGAGGGAATTCTGGACGGAGAGAATCACGCCGGTGGAGGCGCAGCAGCGGGAGATTTCTTCGATGACGATGGTGTAAGCAATGTGATCGAAGCCGGCGCCGCCTGCGGATTCGGGGAGAGCTATGCCGGTGAGGCCGAGTACGGCAGTTTTTTTGAAGATCTCGCGAGGGAAGTGGCCGGTTTCATCGAGATCTTTGGAGAATGGACGGACCTCGGATTCCGCAAATTCGCGGACGGTTTTTTGGAGGAGAGATTGCTCTTCAGTGAGGTCGAGATTCAAGAATGGCTCCAAGCGTCGAACGAGATTAGGGCAAGAGCGGTCATCCTCAGAAGGATGACCCTACAAATCGAGCGGGATTAGTTTAGCGCAGAAGAGAATGAAGCTGACAGTTTACAGCCGATAGCAAGACGCCGAGGAAGGGCACGATGAATCGTGCGCCTGCAAGAGGCGCTCCGCAGAGCGGCTCTTTCTTCCGCACGGCTAGGAGGCCAGGGCGGTTTTGAGGCGTTGATAGGTGACGCTGAGTTCTTCGGGGTGGACGCGGGTTTCGGCGGTGACGGTCATGAAATTGGAATCGCCGAACCAGCGGGGCAGAGCGTGAAGATGCAAGTGGCCGGCGACGCCTGCTCCCGCGGCGCGGCCGAGATTCATGCCGAGATTCATGCCGTCTGGTTTGTAATCGGATTGGAAGGCGTGTTCGATGCGCTGGGCGAGTTGCATCATTTCGTCGAGGGTGACGGCATCGCACAGGTTCAATTCCGCGACGTGCGCGTAGGGGACGATCATGACGTGGCCGGAGGTATACGGAAAGCGATTGAGGATGACGAAGGTCTTTGCGCCGCGATAGGCGATGAGCGTTTCGTCATCCTTGTTGCGCGCCACGGCGTCGCAAAATATACATTCGGGTTGCTTGCCAGCCGTTACCTGGGCCATGTATTGATAGCGCCAGGGAGTCCAGAGATAGTCCATCGCGAGGAGTCCTTAAGACAAGAGTTGCGCGGACAGCATAACGCAAAACGCTTCGGGCGTCGCACGCGCTTCGTCCTGAGCGGAAAACGAGCGCTCGTGGATGAGAGTATTTTTATTGGAGGAGCCGAGCGGGCTAAGGATGTTTCGCGTCGCCGGAAGCCGGCGCCCCAGCGGGCGTCGCTCCCGCAGAAGCGGCTGCTTCCGAACTGTTCACAAAATCCTTGAGCTCTTTGCTGGGCTTAAAGAATGGAATCTTTTTCGGCGGCACTTCGACTTTCGCGCCGGTCTTGGGATTGCGGCCGACGCGGCCGCGGCGCTGGCGCGTGCGGAAGCTGCCGAATCCGCGAATCTCGATTTTGTCGCCCTTTTGGAGCGATTCGATAATGCTGTCGAAAATCGTTTCGACGATGGTCTCGGAGTCGGAGCGTTTGAGCTCCGTGATGCGTTCGACCTCCTGGATGAGGTCGGCCTTCGTCAGTGTGAGTGGCTTGGTCATCGTGCCTTTGCCTCGTTGCAGAGCCAGAATCTTAGCGGCCGCAGGTTCTTGGTGCGAAACAGCTTAGAAGGGCATAACGCACCCGGTTGCCCTTCTTCCTATCACTAAATTGACCCGCAGGTAAATGAAATTGTGTTGCCCTACTGCCTTGCCGCCGGGCCCGCTGGGACGTGCAACCCGGATTGTTGCAAAAAGTTTGTGGCCTCCTCAATCGAGCATACGGACGAGCTGACTGGGCGAGCTTAACGGGCCGACAACTTGGACTTGAGGGCGTCGCCAATCGTCGCCGTCGATGAGGTTTTCGAGGTCGAGCGATACTGCTCGATCTCCTTGCGCTCGATCTGCTTTGCTGCGGCGCGATAGCTCAAACCGATGCGGCGCGTCTCCGGGCTGATCTTGATGATCTTAAAATCATACTCCTTGCCCGGTTCGAGAGGGCCGGCGCTCTTCAGCGGGCCAGTGCTGGTGCGATGCATGGGGGAATGACCATCGTCGCGGCGCTTGCGCTCCTCGATCTCCGTGTTGTGGCAGAGGGCCTCGATGTTTTCGCCGAGTTCGACGAACGCGCCGAAGGTGGCGATGCGCGAAACTTTGCCCTTCACGATCTGGCCGACCTTGTGTTGCTTGAACCACTCGCCCCAGATGTCGTTCACCTGCTTGATACCGAGGGAGACGCGGCGATTATCGGGATCGATCTTCAGTACCTTGGCCGTGACGGGTTCGCCCTTTTTGAAGACTTCATGAGGATTCTTGATGCGCTCCGTCCAGCTAACGTCGCCGACGTGGACGAGTCCGTCAAAGCCTTCTTCGATTTCAACGAAAGCGCCGAACTCCGCGATGTTGCGGACTTTTCCGGTGACGATAGTGCCGACGGGATATTTATCCGCGACAAGAAGCCACGGATCGGGGAGCGCTTGCTTGATGCCGAGAGAGACGCGGCGATCGCTGGGCTTGATGTCCAGGACGACGACGTCGACTTCCTCGCCGACTTTAAAAAGCTTCGAAGGATGCTGAACCTTTTTCGACCAGCTCAGCTCGGTGACATGGACAAGACCTTCGATACCTTGTTCGAGCTCGACGAAGACGCCGTAGTCGACGACGCCCACGATTTTGCCGCGCACTTTGCCGCCGGCGGGATATTTCTCCGAGGCGTTGACCCAGGGATCGGGACTGAGTTGTTTGAGACCGAGCGAGACACGTTGCTTTTCCTTGTCAAACTTCAGGATGATGACGTCGAGTTCTTGCTCCGGCTTGACTACATCGGAGGGATGCTTGACGCGGCCCCAGCTTAGGTCGGTCAGATGGAGCAGACCGTCGATGCCGCCGAGATCGACGAAGGCGCCGTATTCGGTCACGTTCTTGACGTGGCCATGTACTACCTGCCCTTCCGTGAGAGTCTCCATCAACTGGGCGCGCTTGGCGTGCAGCTCTTCTTCGAGAATGGCGCGGCGGCTGACGACCACGTTACCGCGGCGGCGGTTGAGCTTGGTGACGCGGACTTGCACGTCCGTGCCGGTCAAATCGTCCAGGTTCTGCGTGGGGCGAAGATCAAACTGAGAGCCGGGCAGAAACGCGCGGACGCCGATATCGACAACGAGGCCGCCCTTGATGCGGTCCACCACTTTGCCGGTGATGGTTTCCTTGGCTTTGTAGGCCGCTTCGATCTTTTCCCAGGTGCGGCGACGGAGAACTTTTTGATAGGAAAGAATCGTGAAGCCGTCTTTGTGCTCGCCCGTGCGCTGGACTTCGATGGTGGCGTTGGGCTCGGGCCGCGGAATGTCGGTTTCGGAGAATTCCGCCGCCGGGATCAGGCCTTCGGTCTTTCCTCCGAGGTCTACGACTACACCGTGTTCCGTGTAGGCAACAACCTTTACTTCGATAATTTCGTTTTGCGAAGCAGCTTCGTGCTGCTCGTCGTACTGCTCCATCAGCTTGCTCATCTCTTCTGAGCCTGCGGCTTCTTCGGCAGCGGCCGTGGCTTCGGCATCGGCCGGAGATGGGGCAGCGACCGCCTTGGTTTCGGCGGCGGCTGGAACTTGCGCGGCACTTGCATGTTCCTGGGCGGCGTCGGCAGATTCCGCCAGCTTAGCGTGCGACTCGGCGCCCGCGTCGCTTGCGCTTGCGGCGGGCTCCGGCGCAGCGGCGCCTTCCTGCTGCACAGGCGGCTCGGCCGTGGTGGCCTGCGCTGTATTCACTTCATCTGGAGTGCTGTTCTGAGTTTGATCTGAATCAGGTGCGGGTGCAGCTGCGGCTGCTGAGGACTGGTTGTCGTGGTCGGGAAACATGGTTGTTGGCCTCCGGGAGATTACTTCCATTCTGTCTAAGCCCGGCTAAGCCGGGGTCATGCAAAACGTCGATAAGATTCCTTGCCACTTCCCTGACAGGGTTGATGCAAGGAGGTTAACCGCTAAGCGGTCTTTCGGGACAATGCTGCGGGCGTTTCGAGGCGCGCTGCAACCTCAAAAGGATACTCGCCGCATTGCGCCTGTGTCAATGAAACCAGTTTGCGAAGATTTAGGCGCGGGCGCGGCCGGCTTGGGTGCTTTCGCGGCGGAAATCCGGGGCGATGACTTCGACCGTGCGGCACATCTCGAAGAGGCGCGAACGCATGCGGCTGCCGATTCTTTGTTCGAGAGAATCTTCGCGGGTGGGCATGACGAGTTTTCCATTGGGGAGCCGCGTGGCTTCGCCTTCCTGGGCCGGATTGTCATAGTAGTTCGTGGTGATGATCGTGGTGCGGCGTTCGTTGTAGCGGGCATTCAGGACGATGCCGACGATATCGCGGACCCAATCCGAAGGCTTGCTCGCGCCGAGATCATCAAGGACGAGAATTTCGACGGTTCGGATGGGCTCGAGAATGCCCATTTCCGTGGACTCGCTGGCCTGGTTGTAACTGGCTTGGATTTCTTTCAGAAGTTCGCGGTAGTCGCAGAAGAGGCCATCGTGTCCGCGGCGAATCAGATCTTTGAGAGCAGCGACGGCGAGATGAGTCTTGCCGACGCCAGAGGGGCCCATCAGCAGCAGACCTTTTTCCGCGGAGCTTGGGTAATTTTGAACGAATCCCTGGGCTAGGAGCTTCGCTTTTTTCAACGACTCGGTTTGTTGCGACGTTACTCCGACATCGGTACTGTAGCTTTCAAAATCACAATGCTCATAGCGTTTGGGGATGTGGGCGCGCTCGATGACGCGCTCGGAGCGTTCCTCACTGCCGCAGTCGCAGGCGACGGCAACCTTGCCCGCGGCGCCGTCGGGCCGCGGGAGGAGCTTCCAGCCTGTTCCTCGGCAAAGGGGACAATTCTCAAGAGCCATGCGGACAGCATACGGTTGCGGAGGCTGGACGGCAAGGTGGTGCCTGGGAAAAGCTGTGGAAGGGTGGACGCAGGAGAGGGAAGGCGGAAGACCGAGAAGAAAGGTCATCCTCGGAAGGGTGACCCTACATGGAGCGGCCGGGCCGCGGAGTGGCGCGAACGATGGCGTGGCGGGGTTCTTTGGGTTGCGAGTGCGAGGAGGCCACGCGGGAGAGTTCTTGCTGGACCACCGTCGCGAATTCGGTCATTTGCTTTTCCATTTCGACCATTTTTTCGCGCATGTTCAGGATGATTTCGATGCCTGCGAGGTTTACACCCATATCCCGTGCGAGGGTCAGGATGACGTCGAGGCGCTCGAGATCGGAATCAGTGTAGAGGCGCGTATTTCCCTGGGACCGCGATGGCTTAAGCAAACCGACGCGTTCGTAGAGACGCAGCGTTTGCGGGTGGAGCTTGTAGAGCTCCGCCACGGCACTGATCATGTAGCCGGCTTTGGCGCGTTTTCTAGCTCGGTGTGGCATGGTGTTGCTCTCTCTACCAGAGGGGCACGATGTATCGTGCCTCTACATTCTCCGAAACTGGCGTGATGTTTCGCGCCGTCAAACTCCTGCTTTCGCGAATAAATCTTTGCGCGGATCTTCGGGCGCGATGGTTTCCAGTTCTTTCATTAGCGTTCGCACGCGCTCGTCCGTTGGCTGCGGGACGACGACTTGGATTTCGACGTACTGATCGCCGCGCGTGCCATGGCGCGCACTGGGCACGCCTTTTTCTTTCAGACGCAGAGTCTTGCCGCTGTTCGTGGCGGGCGGGATGCGCACGAGCGAGCGGCCGTCGATCGTGGGAACTTCGACCTTCGCGCCGAGCGTGGCTTCCGTCACCGTGACCGGGACTTTGGTGTACAAATCATCGCCGCGACGCTCGAAAAACGGATGCGGCTTCACGTCCACCCTTAAATACAAATCGCCGGGAGGCGCGCCCATCGTTCCGGCGTTGCCCTTGCCGGGCACGCGGACGCGTGAGCCGCTCGCTACGCCGGCGGGAATGCGCACGTCGATCGTTTCGGTGCGGCGCAGGCGTCCTTCGCCGCTGCACGTCGGACAGACTTTGCGGATCTTGCCCGCGCCGCCGCAGCGTGTGCAGGGAACGTTGAATTTCATTTTTCCTGCTGCTTGCTGGATGGTTCCCGAGCCGTGGCAGGTCGGGCAGGTTTGCGCGGAGCCGATTGCTCCGGTACCGTGGCAGGTGTCGCAGGTATCGAGCCGCGTGATGGTCAGTTTCTTGACTGCGCCGCGGACAGCGTCCCAAAAATCAATTTCGATTTGATATTCGAGGTCGCCGCCGGGTTCATGTTCTGGCTCACCGCTCGCGCCCCGGCCGCCCCTGAAAAACTGGCTGAAGAGATCGCGGAAACTCGCTCCGCCGCCCTGAGCGCCGGAACCGCCCCCAAAATCAAAGCCGCCAAAGTCGAAATTGACGCCTTCGCCGTCCTGCTGCGGCCCGCCTCCCGGTCCGCCGGGAGGGATGTTGTCGCTGTAAAAGCCGTACTGGTCGTACATCTGCTTTTTTTTCGAATCGGAGAGAACGTCGTAGGCTTCCTGCAACTGCTTGAACTTTTCTTCGGAGGACTTGTCGCCGGGATTCAGGTCTGGGTGGTATTTGCGCGCGAGCTTGCGGAAAGCCGTGCGAATGTCCTTCGCGCTGGCTTTGCGCGAGACGCCGAGCAAATCGTAATAATCTTGTTTGGTCGTGGTCGCCATACTTGGGTTCGATGCTGGAACAAAAGTTGAAGGGGCACGATATATCGTGCCCCTACGATTGCTACACCTGGTTAGTTAGGCCGCTTGTTTTCGTCTACGTCGACGTACTCGGCATCGATCACATCGCCGGGCTTTTTGTCTTGAGGCGCGCTGCTCGAACTTGAGCCCGCACCACCAGCCGCACCAGCGCCTGCGCTGGCAGCGCCGGCCTGTTGAGCTCCTGCAGCCTCATTGGCTTTGTAGAGCACCTCGGCGATCTTGTGCAAAGACTTCTCGAGGTTCTCAGTGGCAGAACGCAAGCGAGCCGTGCCGCCCTCTGCGATCGCTTTCTTGGCATCCTCGATCGCCTCTTCGGCAGACTTAACGTCCGACTCCGCAATCTTCTCGCGGTTCTCGCGGACCATCTTCTCCGCTTGGTACATGATGCCGTCGAGCCGGTTGCGTGATTCGACTTCCTCCATGCGGCGGCGATCGTCTTCGGAGTGCGATTCGGCCTCGGCGCGCATCTTCTCGGCCTCTTCCTTTGTCAGGCCGCTCGAAGCAGTGATGGTGATCTTCTGCTCCTTGTTGGTGGCCTTGTCCTTGGCGCTGACATTTAAGATGCCGTTGGCGTCAATGTCAAAGGTCACCTCGATTTGCGGAGTGCCGCGCGGCGCTGGCGGAATGCCGTCCAGCTTGAATTTGCCAAGCGAGCGGTTGTCCGTTGCGAACTTGCGTTCGCCCTGGAGGACCTGAATTTCCACGCCGGGCTGATTGTCCGCAGCGGTCGAGTAGGTCTCGACCTTCCGGGTCGGAATCGTGGTGTTGCGCGGGATTTGCACGGTCATCACGCCGCCGAGGGTCTCGACGCCGAGAGAAAGCGGCGTTACGTCCAGCAGCAGGATGTCCTTCACTTCGCCCGCGAGTACAGCGCCCTGAATCGCAGCGCCTACGGCCACGACTTCGTCAGGATTCACGCCCTTGTGCAGCTCCTTTTCGCCGAAGAACGTGCGGACGAGCGATTGCACTTTGGGGATGCGCGTTGAACCGCCAACCATCACCACTTCCTGAATGTCGTTGGGAGACATTTTTGCATCTTCAAGAGCTTGCCGGACAGGCTTCATCGAGCGCTCGAGCAGATCTCCCATCAATTGCTCGAGACGCGTGCGCGTCAGCTTCTGCTGCATGTGAATAGGGCCGCTCGCGCCCGCGGTGATGAACGGCAGGTTGATTTCGGTCTCCATCATTTGCGAGAGCTCGATCTTGGCCTTTTCCGCGGCTTCCTTCAGGCGTTGCAGAGCCATGCGATCCTTGCCGAGGTCGATGCTGTTCTCTTTCTTGAACTCGTCAATCAACCAGTCCACGATGCGCTGGTCAATGTCGTCGCCGCCAAGGTGTGTATCGCCGTTGGTGGACTTCACTTCGACGACGCCGCTGCCAACTTCGAGAACGGAAATATCGAACGTGCCGCCGCCAAGGTCGTACACGGCGATGGTTTCGTCGGATTTCTTATCTAAGCCGTAGGCTAATGCAGCCGCTGTGGGCTCGTTGATGATGCGCACGACTTCCAGGCCGGCTATTTCGCCTGCCTGTTTGGTGGCCTGGCGCTGCGCGTCATTGAAGTACGCAGGTACCGTGATGACAGCCTTCGCGACCTTTTCGCCGAGAAAATCTTCCGCGGCAGACTTAAGCTTGCCGAGAATCATGGCGGAAATCTGTGGGGGGCTGTAGATCTTGCCGAAGATGTCCACGCGCGCATCGTCGTGCTCGCCTTTAACGACTTTGTAGGGGATACGCTTCATTTCGTCGCTAACTTCATCAAAGCGGCGGCCCATAAAGCGCTTGATCGAATACACCGTATTCTCGGGATTCGTCACGGCCTGGCGCTTTGCTACCTGTCCCACGAGGCGCTCTCCGCCTTTGGTGATGGCGACAACCGAAGGGGTGGTGCGCGCGCCTTCCTGGTTGGGGATCACCACCGGTTCGCCGCCTTGCATGACCGCCACGACCGAGTTTGTGGTCCCCAGGTCAATTCCTATAATCTTGCTCATGTCTCCTAATCCTTCCGGAACCCGTCTACGTCACCGGCCGCTCGGAAGCTAAGAATTCCGAGGCGGACCGAGGTCAATGGCGTGCTCCTGGTGCAGTTCAAAGTGGAGTATATAACTTGAGTGAGTCTTTGTCAAGTTTTCTTATAATCGTAGTAAGTATTTTATGTTCAATGACTTACAATACGAAGCTCTGCCTGCCCTAGCCTCTTTTCTCTTGCCCTCTCCGCCGAGCGTGCGTTACCGTTAGAGCCCAGCCTGTGGTCGGCTACCCTGAACAGTGGAAACCTGTGATAATCTGAGCCGGAAACTGCATCTTACAACTTGACGGTGATTGTTGGAGGGTCGCGTGAGTCGTCGCATTTTGTTAGTAGCAGCACTCGTCCTCGCCTTGATAGGCGCGGGTAGTCTCATCAGCCGGGGCATGCACCCCGTTTCCGCAGCGCACACCAGCGCCCAGCCGGCAGCTCACCTCTCCACCGAGGTGAAGCCCGCTGCGGGTGCGACCGAGTCCAGCCCCGCTCCGATGGCTTCCCCCGAGAATGCAAGCAGCGAAACGGCAACTCCGCGAACATCCGAGAGTGCGCCCAACCCGCGACGCGCGACAGCGCAACCGGCAGGAGGTGAGTCCGTCGATGGCGTGAGCGACATCGATCCACACAAAGCCTTTGGTTCGAAGAGCGCGCCCGTCGTCATGGAAGTCTTCAGCGATTACCAGTGCCCGGCGTGCAAGACGCTCTTCCAGACTACCAACCGGCAGCTAATGGAGAATTACGTGAGCACCGGCAAGGTTTTCTTGATTCATCGCGATTTCCCTCTGCCGATGCACGCGTATTCGCGTGTCGCGGCGCGTTACGCGCGCGCTGCCGCGGAAATCGGAAAGATTGAGCCAGTGGAAAAGTCTCTGTTCGAGAATCAGGAGAAGTGGGAGCAGACCGGCGATGTGGATGGCACCGTCGCCGCCGCACTCACTTCGGCGGAAATGTCCAAAGTGCGCGCCTTGGTCAAGGGCGGAACGCTGGAGCCTCTCATCGACAAGGATTATTCGCTCGGTCAGATGTACCGAGTGAACCAGACACCTACGTCGGTCTTCCACAGTAAGGGTCAGACATACCCTTATTCGGGCGTCATGAGCTACGAAATCCTACGCGCATTCCTGGATCAGCTGCTGAGCCAGAAATAATTAGGATTTCTTGACCCGGCATAGGAAGGTCATTTCATGATGCAATCAAGCCCGCTCAACTTCCGCGGCGCCATAATCTGGATTGGCCGTCTCGTTCTCGGCGGCATCTTCATTTACGCAGGCTACTCGAAGGCATTTCTGCCAAACAACAATCTGTGGCCTTTTTTTGTTCTGAAATTCTCCGTATCCATGAATCTTTCGAACTTCGCTCTCCAGGTGGCAGCGTTCAAGATGCTGCCAGTGTGGGGAGTGCAATTCGTCGCCCACACGCTGCCGTTTACGGAGATCATCCTCGGACTCCTGCTTCTGATTGGCTGGCGCCTGCGCATCTGGGCTTCGCTGCTGACGCTGCTGATGCTCGGGTTTTTCGTTGCTGTTTTGCGCGCCTACGCACTGCACATGGATATCAATTGCGGCTGCTTTGCGACCCCCGAACCGATCAATCTGAAGAAAGTTTTGGAGGACGCCGCGCTCTCCGGACTGGCCCTGCTGATGACCATTTTCGCTTTTATGGAAGCTCGTCAGCCGCACCCGTGGTCGGCGCCCGAAAAAGCGTAGGCTCGCTTCGCTCACGGGGACTGCGTAGACTGTGACTTAGCACCAATCATGAAGACTCTTTCAGAATTTTTGAAGCTTGCGGAGGTCGCGCACGGACATCTGTGCGCCGGACAAGTGCTGGGCGTGCGGCTGGCGATGCTCGGGCTGCAAGAGCTGGGGATAGAAGACCCGATTGCCGAGCGAAAGCGACTCGTCACGTATGTGGAGATCGACCGATGCGTAACGGACGCGGTCGCGCTTGTGGCGAATTGCAGGCTGGGGAAACGCGCGCTGAAGTTCCGCGATTGGGGCAAAGTAGCGGCCACGTTCGTGGATCTCCAGACGGGCCGAGCCGTGCGGATTGCCGCAAAGGAATCGTCGAAGCAAGTGGCCCGCGATATGTTTCCAGGAATGGCCAAAGATGCAGGACAGCAAATGGCTTACGCGGCGCTTTCCGATGAGGTGCTATTTGACAAGCAGTGGGTGAGGGTCGTGGTACAGCCCGAGGACCTTCCGGGGTTTAAAGGTCCACGCGTGGTATGCGCCAAGTGCGGCGAAGGCATCAATTTCAAGCGCGAGGTCGTCGTCCATGGCCTTACCCTCTGTCGCGCCTGCGCCGGCGAACGTTACTACGAGCGGGCTTCTGATTCCTGAAAGGCGACTTATTTCCTGCGAAATCCATTCCTGTAAATCGTTCTGCGATAGAATTAACTTTTGATGCTGAGCCTGCCACCGATCACGTTGCGACTGCGCGGCTGGAAACTGATAGACCGCGTTGCGCTGGCGTTTCTTCTGCTTTGCTCGATTGCGCTGGGAGCGGCTTGCGGGCTGCTTTTCGTTTATGCAAGCGACTTGCCGGAAATTCGCGCGCTCGAAACCTATCGTCCAACGGTTGTCACCGAGGTCTATGCCGACGACGGGCAGCTCGTCGGCAGCTTCGCGTTACAACGGCGCATCCTGATGACCTACGAGCAATGCCCCAAAGTTCTCTACAATGCCGTCACGGCGATCGAGGATCAGCACTTCGAGGAGCATTGGGGCATCGACTTCCCGCGCGTCGCCGGCGCTGCTTGGCGCAAGCTTTTGAAAGGCGGCAGAGCGCAAGGCGCCAGCACCATCACTATGCAACTTGCCGGCAACCTGTTCCTCGACCGCAGCGAAATCAGCCTCCGCCGGAAGATGCAGGAGATCCTGCTGGCGCTGCAAATTGAGCGCCGTTACACGAAGCCGCAAATTTTCACCATGTACGCCAACCAAGTATATTTGGCGCACGGCAACTACGGCTTCGCCGCGGCCGCTCAATTTTATTTCGGCAAGTCCGTCACCGACTTGAAGCTGCAGGAAGCCGCGCTACTAGCGGGAATGATCCGGGGACCTATTTACTCACCCTTGTCCGACCCTGCGCGCGCCTTGGCACGCCGGAATCTGGTTCTCCACCGCATGGAAGAGGAAGGGAAAATCACTCCCGCGGAAGAGGAAGCCGCCAAGAAAACGCCGCTTGGCCTCCATCTGCAGTATCCGCGCAACGACCTGGCACCCTATTTCTTCGAAGAGATTCGCAAGTATCTGGAATCGACTTACGGTACGGAAGCGGTACACGAGCGCGGCCTGCGCGTCTATACCACGCTCAACGTGAAGATGCAGCGAGCCGCCAATCTAGCCCTCCGCGACGGTTTGCACAGTTACGATCGGCGCCACGGCTGGCGCGGCGATCCTCCGAATATTTTGCGAGACAATCTTGGCAAGCTCGATACCTACGAGGACGAGGACTGGCGGCATCCGATTGAAAAAGGCTCCTACGTCACGGGGCTGGTGCTTTCCGCGGACGACCGCTACGCCACGATTAAAATCGGCCCCTACCGCGCGATTCTTTCACCGCCGGATTTCGCATGGACTGGCCGAAAGAAGCCCAGCGAGCTGCTGAAAGTCGGCGACCTCGCTCAATTCTCGATTCAAGAACTTCACGAAGCCACGGCGCGTGTGCAACTCGAACAACAGCCCGCTCCGCAAGCCGCGCTTCTGGCCATTGACAATTCGACGGGCGAAATCAAGGCCATGGTCGGCGGTTACAGCTTCGAAGACTCGAAATTCAATCGCGCCACGCAGGCCTACCGGCAGGTAGGCAGCTCCTTCAAGGTGTATCTCTACGCAGACGCCATCGAAAAGGGAGCTTCGCCCTTCGACACCATCGTCGATACGCCGTTTACAACGATAAGCGGCGGTCAGCCCTACTCGCCGCGCAACTACGATGAGAAATTCGAAGGCACAATTACGCTGCGACGCGCCCTGGCCGGCTCGCGCAACGTTCCCGCGGTGAAGCTTGCGGAAAAAGTGGGCATTAATTCCGTTGTCGATATGACGCGGCGATTCGGCATCACCACATCGCTTCCGCCCTACTTGCCGCTCGTGCTTGGAGCCGCGGACATGAAACTGATCGAGCACGTCTCAGCGTTCACGGTTTTTCCGAATGACGGTATCCGCATCGACCCGCACATGATTCGACGCGTAACAACCTACGACGGCGCACTGCTCGAAGAGGCGCATCCCGAAGTACACGACGTTATTTCGCCCGATGTCGCTCGGACGATGACGGCCATGCTGGAGGAAGTCATTCAGTTCGGAACCGGAGTGCAAGCAAAAGCGCTTGGCCGCCCTGCCGGAGGAAAAACCGGCACGACGCAAGATTACACCGACGCTTGGTTCATGGGCTTCACTCCTCAGCTCACCTGCGGAGTGTGGGTGGGCTTTGATGATAAGCAGATCTCGCTAGGGAAAAAGGAAACTGGCGCGCGCGCGGCGCTCCCGATCTGGCTGGAGTTCATGAAGGCCGCGCTCGAAGGCCAGCCCGTGCTCGATTTCGCCAACGTTGTCCCGCTCGAACAACAAGCGCTCGACCACAAGGTCAACGTGGACACACCGGACACTGCGCCGGAGGAAGAAGAACCCGCCGCCCCGAAAGAAAAACCACGTGTCCCTCCTCTCGCCTCGACGCCTACAAAGACCGCGGCCCCGCCAATATCGCCGGGAGGCTCTCCCCGGATTTGATGGATTCCCTCCAAGGCCTCAATCAGATTCTCTGCACGACTACGTTCAGTGCGGAACTCTGAATGGTGCCAAGGTTCACTAAGGCGGGATTCATCCCCAGGCTCATTTGCCAAAGGACGTTGCCAAGAGTGTCCTTCAAGCTTAGAGTCACTTGGAACTGCGCGCTGATTCCCAAGGCGCTGGGGTTGGAAAGAAGCACGCACTGCGCTTGTCCATTGACTAGTGGTTGAGTGCCCTGAAAAGTCAGAAGCGTGGAGGAGATGGAGTATGTGAGAGCTCCAGCGACGGCGGTGCCGTCCGGGTATTGGAACTTCAGCGTCATGGGAGGGCCAAGAGTCGCCTGAATGATCTCGATGGCGTTGACTTTGGCGGTTTGCACGAGATTGTCAAACTCGATGTCCACCCGCCCATTGGAGACGGTAATGTCCGCGCTTTTGACAAGCGCGGCATTTGCTCCTGCTTCTGCAAATACATCGAGATTCGTGAAGACTGCGGCTCCCTGCATCTTGACGTTGAAGACGCGGGCACCCTTGAGCTCAGTCGGGGCATACGTTTCGGCAAGATATAGGTTTACGTGATACAGGCCATTCGGAACGGCCCAGGAGTAGACCATGCCAGCACTGAAGTTGTTATTGTAACGGCCGTTTTGGTACAGAGCCTGATCGGCCGTGCCACTAACCACCGCTTTGATGGAGCTTCCAGTACCCCAGTTGTAGCCGTAATCGGCCTGCCAAACCTGGCCCTTCGAATCGGTGTAGCTCGTTCCGCCACAATTGACCCGGATTGGGGACTGTATTTGAGCGGACGCAAGCCCTCCCGCAGCCAATGAAAGTGCAAGTATGCAAAAAATTTTCCTCACGAATCCTCCTCCGATGGAGATTTCCGTTTCTAGTTTTGTCAGGTCAAGCGAGGTGGGCTGTTAGGGGGGCCGGCTGGGGTCCCAGCTTGCACTTACATTCCCAAGATAAACGCGTCGTGTAAGGATAACAACTGTTCTAGAGAACGGATTGAGGCCAGCTTATGCTGCCAGCCGAGTCCTGTCCGTAGGGCTGCACTAAATTGGACCCAGTGGGTAATTTCCGCCCACTGGGATACACTTCAGGCGATGCGGAAATTTGCCGGCAAACGAAGATCTGTCGAGCAAGAACCCGAATTCATGAAATGCACGTTGATGCCGCAGCTTGCAGACGCGGAACGGCCGGGCCTAATCGTTCGAGGAAATCATGCGATTCGGTTTCAACAGGAACATGGACCCTTTAGCGTGTCACAGTCTGTGAGACTCCATTTTGTTAGGACGTCTCGCGAAAAGGATCCCAGCCCTGAGGCAAGAGCTTCCGCCTGCGGCCATCCTCTTCGATCAGAAGAAGCACTTTTTCATGAATAATCCTGCCAATGGAAGCAAGCGGCAATTCCTGAAAGCTCTTCGGAAGGAGCTTTGCCTTTCGCGGAGATACGGTGAACAGCAGTTCGTAGTCATCCCCGCCGTGCAAGGCTAAATTCAGTGGATCGTTTCCGCCTTCTCGCGAGCCTTTGGGCGCTTGCACGACGGGAATCTTCCAGGCTTCAACGCTCGCGCCCACGCCACTGGCCTTGCAGAGCCGGGCAAGATCACTTGAAAGCCCGTCGGACACATCTATCATTGCCTTGGCCAGCCTGTTTTCTGCCAACCAATGTCCCAACGCAAGACGTGGTTCAGGGTAGAGATGCTTCCTCAGGATTGGATCACTTCTATCAATTCGTGCTGTGCTCTTCCGGATCCGGCGAAGGCCTAGGTCGGCTTCGCCTAGCCGTCCGCTTGCAAACACGACGTCCCCAGGGCGCGCTCCCGACCGCAAAACAGCTCCGCCCGATCGCACCTCACCGACCACGGTTACATTGATAAGGATTTTGCGTGTCCGCGTCGTATCGCCGCCCGCCAGCACGCACTCGAACTTCTTGGCAGCCCGCCGTACTCCACCAAGAAATTGTTCGAGCCAGGATCCAGTGTGCGTGCCGGGCAGGGCCAGGCTCAACAGAAAACAACGCGGTACACCCCCCATCGCCGCGACGTCGCTCACGGCCCGCGCAAGACATTTCCACCCAACGGCATCGGCTGGATGCTTGTCGCGCAGAAAGTGCGTACCCTCGAGGAACCAGTCGCATGTCAAAATCGTCTCGTAGCCTTTTGTCGGGATCCACAATGCCGCGTCGTCGCCTATCCCCGCGTGTAAACGGACTTGGCCAATCCCCGCTCGAGCCGCCGACTTTCCGATTCGTTCCAGAATGGCGGCTTCCCCACGTTCCCTATGCTTGGCAATTTTTTGTTTTGTCTTCCTCATGGCTGGGGTTGAGTATAGCTCCCGGTTCCCGATTCGAAGCTTGGCCTTTCGAAAACCGTGAACCTGTAATCGGGTCTCCTATCGTGAGAGGCCGACAACCTGTACCTTGGGACAGGTGGACGGGTTTTCACACCCTGTTCTTCGAACAGCAAAATACAGGGTTGACGGACACCTCTACAGAATTTAGTATGTGCAAGGTCGCGGACCGAGGCTTACGGTTCAGATTGGAATTTCGAAGTGGTTTTCTCGTGCGGGTTGTAGGGCACAAAGCTCTCTTTTGCCCAGTTCGAAGGCCTGAGGGGCCTAGCAAGTGATTACGAGCAAGAACTATACGTTCTACATCGCGACGACGCCGGGTAAGCTCAAAAAGCTTATCGTGCCTGCGTACGTTCTGCATGGGGTCGCAGTACTAGCCCTGATCGGTGCGATCACTGTCACCGTCGCGCTTGGCTCGTACTCCCGGATGCTCTGGAAGGTCGGCAACTACAACGCCCTCCGCCATGATCAGGAAACTCTTAAGAAGCAGTATCAGCAACTCCAAAGCACTGTCACCGACACGAACCAGCGCCTCGATTCTCTTCAGTCTCTCGCCACCGAAGTAGCCATGACGTACGGCGTACTTCGTTATCACCCTGCGGCCTTCGACACGACCGATGGCGAAGCCACGCCGGAAGACGCTTTCGATCGTTCCATTGAGCAGTACACTTTCTTGAAAAGGAACGCGGCGGTAATCGCCGTCTCCTCGAACGGGCTGCGGCTGATGCCTGCGATGAGCTTTGCCGACTCCAGCTATACACCCGCGATCTGGCCGGTGATGGGACACATCACGGACAGTTTCGGAGAGCGGCTGGATCCTTTCAGCGGTGAGGGTGCGTTCCATACCGGTGTGGATGTGGCCTCCGACTACGGTGCGCCGGTGCACGCTACGGCGGACGGTATCGTAACGATTGCAGAGAACCATGCGGGGTACGGCCGCCTGGTAGTGATCGATCATGGATTTGGCATTACTACCTGGTATGCCCACCTCTCTTCGTTCTCCGCGGTGCCGGGAACGCGCATCAAGCGAGGCGAAGTTATCGGATACACGGGCATCAGCGGCCGCTCCACCGGCCCGCATGTCCATTACGAAGTACGCGTCAATAATGCACCTGTCAATCCTTGGCGCTATATGAAGGGAAGTACCGTCGTCGGCGACTAATCGGATCTGTATCCTGGTGAATCCCTCGTGCCCCATCTTTTCCGGGGCATTTTTATTGCGCTAAATTAATTTCGGATGGTGCTCTTGTTTGGGAAAGGCTTAGCCTGAGGAGCCGCAGGCGCGACCGGGATCGCCGTGCGCGCCGCTTCGAGAAACTTTGGCGTCAGGTCAAAAATCAGCCGGACTGATTTTGTTTCGCCGCGATCAATTTGCGAGACATCCGCACTCTTCAGCATTTCCAGGTAGGCCTCGCGCACATCGGGTTCGAGTTGTTCCCGCATCTTCTGATCGCTAAGTCCTGCTTGCGCCAGCGTGAGCAGGCCGTTGATCACGTCGGATAGTTGCCGCGTGGGCGCCTCCGCTCCGCTCTCTCCCTCCAGCACGACGCGAAGGCGATCGGCTTCCGGTTTTCCCGCGATGGTGATCCACTGGAGTTGATCGATCAGAGCCGACAGCTGGGAAGACTGCAATCCCCTGGGGGCTTGCCTGCTTAGCGCCTCTCCGGCACCGGCGTCCTGCCGCACGACCGCAAATACTGGCGAACCGGCGAGCCGGTGGAATCGCTCGCGCCACGCCTGCGCATCCGAATCGGCCGCTGGCCGAGACAACGACGCTTCGAGATTCGCACCGTTTGTAAGGGCGATGCGGTCATTGCGCAAAAACGTGAAAGTGATGCGACGAGTACCGCCACCAGGCTGCACGGAGAAAATCTCTCTTCCTTTGTGGTTTTCGCGGGTTCCCATTTGCGATGCGTAAGCGGAAATCTTCTTTCGGTCGAACTGCCCTTCGGCCACCACAAACAGGGTGGTGGCTTCCGCACGCTTTAAGAAAGCGATGCTCACTCTGTGCAGGTCGGTTTCGTAGTTGAATCCCGTGGATTGCAGGAATTGCACGTAATCCGCGTCCGCCTTGGCTTGAGGCGCCCACTTGTATATTTCGGCGAGAAACGGTGATTGCCGCAGTCCATCCAAGTCGATATACAAGACGGCGCTGGATTCCGCGGGCATCTGTGCGAGCAGATCGTTGCGCGGGTCGTAACTGGAACTTGTCCAGCGCTGGTAGCCGAACACGAGGGCCATGCTAACCACCACGACTGCCACGATTGTTCCAGCGAGCCTGCGCTTGTTCATCCGGTGAACACCAATCTCCGAGACTTCACGTAATCGACTCCAGTTGGGTTTCTATCAGGCAAAACCGAACCCTGATACCATCGAATTCCAGCGAGAAAATACTGCCCTTTGGGAGCCGCCAGTGTCCTTCGCCCGGAAACCCGGGTTTCATGCTAAACTATAGAAGAATTGAAAGATAGAGCCGCTAGGAGTGCGACACAGGGAAACGGCTTTTCCACAGACGTGGCCCCCCGCGTGCTCGAAAACCGAATCACCCCCTTGCAATTTACATGCCCCTTCTGCTATTCTTACCCGGTTTGAGCGACGCTGGCGTAGCTCAGCTGGTAGAGCATCTGATTTGTAATCAGAGGGTCGGGGGTTCAATTCCCTCCGCCAGCTCCACCAGGAATTAGCAGGGGAGTGAGGCGGA
>DATLVZ010000105.1:0-39482 GCA_035576885.1 Candidatus Acidiferrum sp.
TTCCGCGAGAGAGAAGATGGAGGATTCCGCGTTGTCCAGGATGGTGTCGGCGCCGTCCTCGCCCTCGAAGGCGCGCTGCTGGATATTGTGCGTGGTATGAATGAGGTTGCGGAGCAACGCCTTTTCCTTGACGATGCGGGCATAGTGCTCGATGTTGGAGACCTTGGGCATGCCGTCGGCGAGAGACGCGAGGTAGGGCGCGCCACCGGCGGCTTCGAGGTCACCGCGGCGATGGAGCTCTTCGGTCAGCGTGATGAGGTCAATGGCTTGCTGGGCTTCGCCGAGCGAAATCATTTGCGTAAAGACGCGGCGGTGCTGATCGAGAAAGAAATCTTCGGGGCGGAGATTCTCGATGGCCGCGTTCAGAGCGTTGTTGTCGAGCAAGATGGCGCCTAGGACGGAGCGCTCGGCATCGAGATTGTTCGGAAGGGGCTTTTCGAGCGTGGTATCAACGGGCATGGACAGTCTTCACTATTCGCCTTTTCTTCGCTTTTGTATCATGTTCTCCGCGGCAGGGCAAGCGCGGAGTTTCTGACTGCAAGATCAAACGATTGGTGATTCAAATTAAATTCAGACTGCGTTCGAGCTGGAGCCGCATTGTGCGCGGAAGAGGGTGAGGCGTCAACCGGAGAGCTGTGCATGGATTCGGAAAACGAGGAAAAGTTTTTTTCGGGCCGAGAGAGGAGCGGAGAACGAACAAAAGAAAAACAGAAAAAACAAAGAGGGGCACGATATATCGTGCCCCTACATTGAAGATTCTCAGCAGCTATGGTGTTGGAATTATTCTTCCTTGGCGACGTGGACGATTACTTGGGCGGTGACGTCGCGGAAGACTTTGATGGTGACGGGATATTCGCCGAGGGCTTTGATGGGATCGGCGAGCTGGACCTGGCGCTTGTCGATTTTGAATTTTTGCGCGACGAGACCTTCGGCGATGTCGGCGGTGGTGACGGAGCCGAACATCTGGTCGTTTTCTCCGGTCTTGCGGGTGAAGCTCAGGGAGACGCCGTTGAGAAGCGCCGCTTGTTTCTGCGCGGCGTCCAGCTCGTTGGCGGTTTTTTTCGCAAGCGAAGTGCGGATGCGTTCGAGCGCTTTCATATTGCCGGTGCTGGCTTCAATGGCGAGCTTGCGCGGCAAGAGGAAATTGCGGGCGTAGCCGGGCTTGACGGTGACGATGTCGCCGCGATGACCGAGCTTATCGATATCTTCCTGAAGAATGATTTGCATGTTGTCTCTCTAGGCTCCTATTTCCATTGACCCGAGCAGGCTTACGCCTTCGGGGCCTCGGCCGCAGCGGGTGCGGCGGCGGCTGTTGCGGCAGGCGTGGCGGGCGCTGCATGAGCAACGTGAGGCGCAACGGCCCGCAACGCCTGCGAGCCGGCGGCGCTGCCCGCGAACGGCAGCAGGGCGATGTTGCGAGCGCGCTTGATGGCCACGCCCAACCAACGCTGGTGACGCGAGCAAACACCGGTCATGCGGCGCGGGAGAATTTTGCCGCGCTCCTGGACAAACTGCGAGAGGATGTCCGCGCGCTTATAGTCGATGAAATCCATCTTTTCGACGCAAAACTTGCAGACTTTTTTCTTGCGGAAATATTGGCGCTTGCCGCGCGGCCGCCCGCCGGGACCGCCCGGACCACCGCCGCCCGGTCCGCCTTCGCGGCGCGGACCACCATGGCCGCCTCCGGGACCTCCATGGCCGCCTCCGCCTTCGCGGCGGGGGGGCCCGCTGTGAGACTGTGCTTGTTTCGGTTCCTCTGCCATACCATCCTGCCTTTCTCTCTAAGAACGGAAAAACGAAAGTCGAAAAACGAAATTCGAAAAATGAAAATCAGCCGGCCGCGTGCTGCTCGGGAGCCGGAGGGGGAGTCGAAGCCGGGACGGACGCAGGCGCGCTGCGGCGCGGGCGCCGGGCGGCGCGCTGTTCGCGCTTTCCGCCGAGCTTCTTCTGGCGCTTCAGATCTTCGTCGAGGCGCACGGTCAAATACTTGATAACCACGTCCTGGACGCGAAGGCGGCGCTCGAGCTCCGAGATGAGCTCGCCGTGATTGGTGCGAATCTGCTGGTAGACGTAAATGCCTTCACGATGCTTGGCGACGCGATAGGCGAGCTTGCGCGTGCCACAGTGCTCGGTCTTTTCGATCTTTCCGCCCTTTTCCGCGCAGGTGTGCTCGATGCCGGAAATCACTTTCTTGATTTCGTCCTCCGGTGTTGCCGGGCGGGCGATGAAAATCAGATCGTACAAACGTTCTTCCATGATGACCTCTTTCCTCTTTGCGCCGATGTCATCGGCGGCACTTCAAAATCCATTTCGGGCCCTGGAGCGGAAAACTGCTTCACTCTGTTTCCGGCTCTTCCGCTTCCGGCAGTTTTCGCCGGTTGAACTTGTTCATCGCCGCGTCGATGCCGTTCGCGAGAATCATTTCGACAGCGTCGCCGGCTTCGCCGACCATTTCCGCGGCCACTTCGAGTTCGGCCTTTTTCATCGGCCGAAGAACGAATTCCTTGCGGCTGCTCAGCGGATGATCCGGCCCGCAACCCAATCGAAGGCGGAAAAAGTCCTGTGTGCCCACGGCGCTGATGACTGAATTTGCGCCGTTGTGACTTCCGCCGCTGCCTCTGCGGTCGATGCGAATGGTTCCGAAGGGCAGCTGCACTTCATCCCACAGAACCAACAGATCGCCTGGACCCAGATCGTACTTGGCCAGCAGCTCTCGAACCGAGATGCCGCTGAGATTCATGTACGTCTGGGGCTTGGCCAGAACCACATCTTCTCCCGCGAGCTTTCCGCGGCCCACGAGAGCCTTGCCTTCCGGCCGCTCGACGCGAATCGAACCGCGATTCGCCAGTCCGTCGACGGCCATAAATCCGAGGTTATGCGGCGTCCATTGGTACTCCGGATCAGGATTGCCAAGTCCGACGATGAGCCGCATAGGCCTCTATCCAGCAGCCCGCTTGCCGCCAGGCGCCGCGCTTCGCAACTTGCCGCATTACTTTTTCTTCTCGCCCTTTTCGGCCTTTTCCGGTTTGGCTTCGGGTTCGGCGCCTTCTTCGCCCTCAACTTCCTTCTTGCCCTTCTTGATGACTTCTGGCTCGGCGGGCGTTGCAGTTTCCGCGGCGACGACCTCAACCGGTTTCTCTTCTTCGACCTTGAGAGCAACGACGTGGGCCAGAACGCGTTCGGGATCGGTGATCAGCTTCATCTTGGCGCCGTCAATGGCCAACTCGCTGGCACGAAGCTGTTTGCCGAGCATCAGTTCGCTGACGTCTACCTTGAATTCCGTCGGAATGTCGTTAGGCAGGCATTCGATTTCCACTTCGCGCGTTACCACTTCGAAGACGCCGCCTTGCTGCTTGACGCCGGCAGGCTCGCCGAAGGTGTGCACGGGGACCTTCACGCGCATGCGGACGTCCATGGCCACGCGGAGGAGATCCACGTGGAGCAATTTGCCGCTGAGAGGATCGACTTGCCAATCTTTCAAGATGGCGGGCTCGTGTTTGCCGGCGAGGTCCACCTGGAAAAGAGTGTTGTGGCCGCTGGCGGAGCGCAGAATCGCTCCAATCTGCTTGGCGTTCAACGCGAGCGTGATGGAATTGCCCTTGCCGCCGTATAACACAGCCGGAACTTGGCCGGTCTGACGCAAGCGCCGAGCTTCGTTTTTGCCCCGATCGGAGCGGGGCGCTCCTTCTACGATGATTTGAGTCTCAGCCATACTCTCATTCCTTCCCTGAAATCTTGTGGAACTAGAAGTCTAATTTAGCTACTTCTCTTTAGCTTTTTAGCTTCAGCTTCACTGCTCACCGCAACAAGGCGACAGCTTGAAGTCTGTCCTACCAAAATCTAAATAAACAGCTCGCTGATCGAAGTCTCCTCGTGAATCGAACGAATGCCGCGGGCGAGCAGGTCCGCGACGCTTAGAACCTTTATCTTGCCCATTCCTTTCGCGGACTCCGCGAGGGGAACCGAATCTGTCGCGACCACTTCCTTGATCTGCGAGTTGGCGATGCGCTCGATGGCGGGGCCGGAAAGCACGGCGTGCGTGCAAGCCGCGTAAACCTGCGTCGCACCTTCGCGAATCAGGGCCTCCGCAGTTTTCACGAGCGTGCCGGCGGTATCGATAATGTCGTCCACAATCAGAGTGCTGCGGCCGCGAACGTCGCCGATGAGATTCATGACTTCGCTGACGTCCACGTCGACGCGCCGTTTATCCACGATGGCCAGAGGCGCATCGAGCTTTTTTGCAAAAAACCGGGCGCGTTCCACGCCGCCGGCATCCGGCGAAACGACGGTCAGGTTCGGCAAGTTCAACTGCCGAAAATGCTCGACAAGAACGGGAGAGCCGTACAAGTGATCGACCGGAACGTCGAAATAACCCTGAATCTGCGGGGCGTGCAGGTCGAGGGTCAATGCGCGGCTGGCGCCGGCCGTCTCAAGAAGGTCGGCGACAAGCTTTGCTGATATCGGGACACGCGGCTTGTCTTTGCGATCCTGGCGCGCGTAGCAGTAGTACGGCAAGACGGCGGTAATGCGCCAGGCGGAAGCGCGCTTAAACGCATCAATCATCAACAAGAGCTCAAGCAGATGACAATCCACCGGGTAGCAACACGGCTGAACAACAAAAACGTCGGCGCCGCGGACGTTTTCGAGAATCTGGAAATAAATCTCGCCATCGCTGAAGCGCCCCAGCTTCGCCTTGCCTAGCGGCACCTCCAGATGGCGGCAAATGCTCTCCGCCAGCGGAAGATTCGCGGTCCCCGAGAAAATTTTGAATCGATCGTCGTTCACGACACTCGCGCTCCATCGGCTCGGTCTTGAGCCGGCACGGCACTTCGCCCGCGTTCACTTTCCTGGTCGACGATTTAGTTCGGCGGAAACGCTGCGGATCAACGGAGACAATAGGAGGGCACAAAAGTGCTTCAACGCGTGCCCTGCATTTTACGAACGTACCTGTCGCGCGAGAGTGTCTCGCAAACAAAGGTCTGATCGTCCGGAAACCCAACAGCGGCTCGGCGCGCCATCGCTGGGCTCGGGAAAACTCCAAACACCGCCGAACCGCTACCCGCCAGCGAGGCTTCTGCAGCCCCTTTTTGGAGCAAGGCCCGCTTGATTTGAGCAAGACGGGGGTGGCGCCGGAAAACGGGAGACTCGAAATCATTCGAGAGGCCGATTCCCTGCGCGCTCCAGCACAAAGCACAGAACCTCCAAAGTGTAGGGTTTGCGGCTCCTTTTGTCAATGTCAGCGGGCGGGCCTCGAGCCAACGGTAGGCATTGAGAGTGGAGACATGAGTGTCGCGCGGGGAGACGATGAGCACGGAAAGTGTAGGGACGTCCGGAAGCGGGTAGATTTCGTCGCCGCGGCTGACGCCCAGGGCGCGGCCTCCGAGGAGGAAAAAGGGGACATCGGCGCCGAGCGAGGAGGCAATTTCGAGCAGCCGTGGCAGAGGCAGCTTTCGTCCGGTCAGGCGCAAATAGCCGAGCATGGCGGCGGCTGCATCGCTCGAACCGCCTCCCAAACCGCGGCCGGCAGGGATCAACTTCTTAAGTTCAATTTCCGCGCCGGAGCGAATCTTGAGTTCGCGACGGAGCGCATCCGTGGCACGGTAGACGAGATTTTTTTGAAGGGGCTCTTGAGAAAGGGCGGCATTTCCCCGAATCAACAACGAAATTCCGCTACTGCGTGAGGCACGCAATCGCAGCTCGTCATGCAGAGAAACACTCTGAAAGATGGTTCGGAGTTCGTGGTAGCCGTCCGGGCGCTTTCCAAGAATATCGAGGCGCAAATTGATTTTGGCAAACGCGGGGATACGAACTTCGCGCATGCGGCTTATTGAGGTTTCGCGTCTTGCGGCGAGGATTTTTGCGCCACGCGGTGTTTCACCTGAGAGAGTTTCTTTTCAATTTCCGCCACTTTGTCGTTTTCCATGTCCGCGGGCAGCGCGCGGTGCCATTCGGTGAGGGACTTTTCCCATTCGGTTGCCGCAAGATCCATACGGCCCGACTTGGCATAGACGTCGGCCAGATGGGAGCGAATCGTGGCGTCGTGGCTCTCGCGAGCTACTGCTTTGAGGAGCGTAGCCTCCGCCTGGGCGAGTTTGTTTTCCCGGAAGTAAATCCAGCCGAGGCTATCGAGATACGCGCCGCTGTTCGGCTCTTCTTTCAGAGCGCGCTGGACGAGGGCCTCGGCTTCATCGAGTCGTATGCCCAGATCGCCGAGCATATAACCGTAGTAGTTGAGAACCGGCGCGTTCTTTGGATCCACTGCCAAAGCCTTCTTGAATTCCTCTTCGGCACGGTCATAGAATTTCTGCCGTTCGTAGATTGCTCCCAGCAAAAACCAGACCATTTCGTTGTCACGTGGCTGGCCGGGGATTGCTTCGGCGGTCCGTGCAGCAGTTTCAGCTTCTTTGTAGCGGCGGCCGCGCTCGTACACCTGAGCAATGTTCAAATAAATATCGCGATCGCCCTCGCTTTCGGTAAGCTGGGACCGAAGAATTTTGACAGCTTCGTCCGTCTGTCCGTTCTCTCCGAGCAGAAGCGCGTTGGAAGTGCGGAGTCCGGGATCGCTGGGATATTTTGCGAGCGCTTCCTTGCCCGTTTGCAGGGCTTTCGGCAAATTCTTCGCGGCACGGTAGGTGTCCATAATCAGCATGCGCGCGCGACGATCTTCTTCGTCACCCAGGTGGCCCAACTCTTCGTAGGTGAAGACGGCAGCCTGAAAATTCTGGGCGTCGCGATAAAGCTGACCGAGTTGCTGGTACAGAATGGCCAGAGAACGGCGGCGCGACGGCAGCACAGTGGATTGCGACTTCAAGCCGGTAACGGCATCGGAAAGAACGCGAATGGCATCATCGAAGCGACCCTGCGCCTCGTAGAGCATGGCCTCGTTGTACATGACTTCGACGCTGCCGGGGGCGTACTGGCGCGCTTTCAAGAGATACTCTTCGGCGCGATTGAGCTGGTGGAGTTCTCTGTAGATCTGCGCCAAACGCAGGTAGACATCAGAATCATCGGGCATCAAATCCGCAAGCTTCAAATAGACGGCGAGAGCATCCGAATATTTTTCTTCGGCAAGCAAGGTCTGGCCGAGTCCGCGTTCATGGCTCAATTCGGAAGGATCCAGCTCCGTAGCCTTGCGGTAAGCTCCTTCGGCCTTTGACAGGTCATGCGTCTGGGTGTAGGCATCGCCAAGAAGATCGAGCAAAGCGGGAGAAGGCGTGCGGCCGGTAATTCCCTCGAGCAGAGAAACAGCATCCGCGGACTTGCCTTCGTCGAGGAGAAGCTGAGTTAGCTGCTCGACAGCGGCCTCATTTTCCGGGTCCTCTTTGAGCAGGCTGCGCAAGACTTTTTCGGCCTTGTCGTGATCGTTGCGGAGGCGGTAAAGCCGGGCGAGCCACAGAGCGGACTCCGAATCCGTGGGGTCCAGCCTATAGACTTCCTTGTACTGCTCGATCGCACGTTCCGCCATGTCAGACTGAGCAGACGAGCTCAGATCACCTAGGCTACGCAGGTAGATGCGGCCCAGAAGGCGGCGTGTGGGCAAGTCGTTCGGGTCCCGCTTGAGGAGACCCTGTGCCTCGGTGACCGCCTCGTGGACGCGCTGGGCTTTCCAATACATTTCGGCAAGACGTTCGCCGATGACAGCTGATTTGGGATCGAGGGCGTATGCCTTTTTGTAAGCGTCGATGGCTTGTGTCGCGAACTCCGGCTGGCTGGTCGCTTCGAACTGCTGCTCGAAGAGATGCCCCATAGTGAAATTGTAATAGGCATCGGCGCGCGGAGAAGGAGCGGCCGGCGTTTTCGAAGTTGTCGTGTCGGACTTCGCCTGGACTTGGGCATGCTCCTGCCCCGGCAAGTCTGCGGAAGATTGAGCGCCGGCCACGACGGCGAAGAGGCCACTGAAAAGTGCGGCGAGACTAATTCGTCGGAAGTTCATAGATGCCCCGGAAACAAAAAGTATCCCATGCGGGTGGAACGCGGTCAAAAGCCAAAAGTAACCCGTTTCCAGGGCCAAACGGCGCCCACCTCTAAGATGCGGAAAACTGGAAAAGAGTTGAAGGGAAATCCCGCATGTAAGGCAGCCAGAGTCACTGAGTGAGCCTTTTAATGCAGGAAGTGGCGGATACCTGTCAAGACCATCGCCAGGCCAAGACGGTCGGCAGCAGCAATCACCTCGCCGTCACGGACCGAACCGCCGGGTTGAATCACAGCGACAGCACCGGCCTTGGCGGCTTCTTCGACTCCGTCGGGGAACGGGAAAAACGCATCCGAGGCCACTATACTTCCTGCCAAAGAAGTTTGCGCCTTCATAACCGCGAGCTTGACGGAATCCACTCGGCTCATCTGCCCCGCGCCGACGCCCAGAGTGGCCCCATCCTTGGCGAACACTATAGCGTTCGATTTCACGTGCTTGCAGACTTTCCAGGCAAAGCGCATCGTTTGCATCTCAGCGGCGGTCGGGGAACGCTTCGATGCAACCCTTAGGAGGTCTTCATTGATCGCGCCCTGATCCGGCTGCTGCACGAGCATGCCGCCAAGGATTCGCTTGAGCTGCAGTTCGTGGTCGGGCTCGAGACCGCCGGGCGGCAGCTCGAGCAATCGCAAATTCTTTTTCGCGGCAAAAATCGCTTTCGCTTGTTCGTCAAATCCCGGCGCGGCGATGCACTCGGCAAAGAGTTTAGCGACTTCCTGCGCGGTGGCAGCGTCGACCACACGGTTGAACGCCAAAACGCTACCGAATGCCGAAACGGGGTCACTCGCCAGCGCTTTTAAGTAGGCATCCAAGAGAGATTCGCGCTCGGCTGTTCCGCAAGGATTGTTGTGCTTAACGATCACAGCAGCGGGCTGGCTGAATTCCGCGGCCAAGCTTCGGGCTGCTTCGAGGTCCACGTAGTTGTTGTAGGAGAGCTCCTTGCCCTGTAGCTGTCTGGCCGCTGCGAGACCTGTCGGCGCAGCCTGAGCGGTCACATAGAGCGCCGCCGCCTGGTGAGGATTCTCGCCATAGCGCAAGGAGTCTTTTTTGCGCAAGGCGATATGCATTCGTTCAGCCAGAACGGGCTTTTCGTTCAATATCAAGTGGCCCGCAGTGGTTGCCAGCCGTTCCAGTTCCGAAGTGATGAGCCCATCATAGCGGGACGTCGTGGCAAACACCTTCCGCGCCAGATCCAGCCTCGTCGCAAGCGAAGTCTCTCGCGCTGATTCCAGCTCTTCCGCAACCCGGCCGTAATCGCCAGGATCGGTGACGACCGTGACGCTTTCGAAGTTTTTAGCTGCGGAGCGCAACATCGTGGGTCCGCCGATATCAATGTTCTCGATCAAGTCCTCCGCCCTCAGACCGGGCTTCGCTGCGGTAGCTTCGAACGGATAAAGATTCACGACCACGAGGTCGATTGGCGCGATGCCGTGTTCCGCGGCTTGCCGCTGATCTTCCGTGTGCTTACGGCGATACAGCAGCCCGCCATGGACCTTGGGATGGAGCGTTTTCACACGCCCCCCGAGCATTTCCGGCCATCCTGTGAAGTCGGCAACATCACGCACGGGGACGCCGGCTTCGCGCAGAAGCTTTGCAGTGCCGCCCGTCGAAAGAATCTCGATGCGCAGCGCTGCAAGGCGCTTCGCAAATTCCGCGATTCCTGTTTTTTCAAACACGCTGATGAGCGCGCGTTCCACTGCCATGAATTCCTCCCGAAAAAGAAAAGCACAACAGTGTATGCGTCTGACGGAGTTTCGGGAAGTGGAAAGGGCACAGGCAGCAAACTGGGGCGTCGAGCTGAGATGGTGCAAATCGGGGGTCAGAGGTCTAGTACGAATTCTCTAGGAGGTTCCATGTGGGATTCTGAACGAAAAATGGGTGGTCCACTCAGGCTTTGACGAGGGCTTTAAGTTTTACCTGGCCGTCGACGACTTCAACAACGTACTCCACATCACGGCAATTCTTTTGCTTCCGCAAATCCTTTGTTTTTTTCAGCACGAATTCATTAAAGCTGGAGCGCGATAGTTTCCCGGTTTGCTCGCCGGCCTGCTGCTTGGCTTGCAGGAATGCCTGGTAGAGCTGGTCGACCTTTTCCGCCTCATGCTCCGGCTCGGAGCAAACCACACGGAAAGCGCCGGGAGCGGCCGCAGAAGCGGTCTCCGGGGGCATCCCCAGCTTCTTGCGCGCGCGCTCCGCCTCGATCGCCTTGGCGGCAGCACCAAAGTGCCTTTGAATGTTTCCCTCCTCCTTCTGTTGCGTCTTCTTGCGGAAAATGTCCTTGTACTTTGCGTAGGTCTGCGTGAGGTTATTCAAGCGGAAGCGTTGGCCGTACTTCAGATCACCGCCGCGCTCGGCATATCTCTTAATCGTCAAATCAATGCGCCACTCGATTTCCGTCGGCGGGCGCTTACGGCCGCCGCCGAAGTACTGGTCGTACTCAATCTTGAGCTGACGGATGTCGCGCTCGAGCTGAGCCAGCTCTTCGTCGATGGTCGCCATGGAGGAAACGCCCCTTGAACTATCATGCTAGGAGGACCCGGCCTAGCCGTCAACCAAAGGAGTGCGCGGCGCTTCGCATTGGGTATCCCACTTGGCCGGCGAATGCTGGACGTGCCGGCCGGTTTGGCGGATGCAGAAAGCTTCATTGCCCGAAGAAGGGGGGTGTGCTGAAATAAGGGCATGGAAGCACGGTCCAAGCAGACTCTTTCCCCCGAGCAGGGAGACCTTCTGCGGCAGATTCCTTCGGTTGATGAACTCCTCGCGCAGCCCCGGCTCGCGGCGCTTGCGGGCCGCGTGGACCGAGCCCTGCTTGTTGAGGTAACCCGCACCGTGCTCGCCGAGTTGCGGTCGCGCATTACGGATCAGATCAAATTTACCGTGCTCGGTGAACTCGTATTACTCGCTGCCGATCCCGCTTCTCTTGAAGAACACATCAGCACGGTGGTTGAGCGCATACTTGCGCACTCGCTGCAGCCGGTGATCAACGCCACAGGCGTTATCCTCCACACAAATCTTGGCCGGGCTCCACTGTCTGCGGCGGTGGTCGAAGAGTTCCGGCGGACGGCGACGCAATACACAAATCTTGAATATGACTTGGAGGCGGGCACACGTGGCAAGCGTGACGTTCATACGTCATCTCTTCTAGAACGGCTTACTGGGGCGGAAGCAGCCGTGGTAGTCAACAATTGCGCGGCGGCAGTGCTGCTGGTCCTGGCGGCATTGGCGAAGGGCGGAGAGGTCATCGTTTCTCGCGGCGAGTTAATCGAGATCGGCGACGGCTTTCGTATCCCGGAGATTATGGCGGAAAGCGGAGCGACGCTGCGTGAAGTTGGGACGACAAACCGCACGCGCCTCGCTGACTACGAAAGCGCCATGAATGAAAAAACACGGTTACTTCTGCGCGTGCATCCTTCGAATTTTCGCATCACCGGATTTGCGGAAAAGCCGGCGCTTGAGGAATTGGCCGCGCTCAGCGCGAGAACCGGGTTACCGCTTGTTGAAGATCTTGGCTCGGGCTGTCTAGTCGATCTTTCCTCGAGCGGAATCTCCGAACCGCTTGTTCGGCAGAGCGTGGAAGCCGGCGTATCGGTGGTGATGTTCAGCGGCGACAAACTCCTGGGCGGACCGCAGGCGGGCATCATTGCGGGGAAGAAAGAACTTGTAACACGCGTGCGCAGGCATCCGCTCTTTCGCGCTCTGCGCGTGGACAAACTCACAACGGCGGCGCTGGAGGTGACTCTCGGCGCCTATCTGCGAGCGGCGTGGGACGAAATCCCCTCATTGCGCATGATTCGAGCTGGCGCGCAAGAACTGAAGCGCCGCTCCGAGATTTTTCTGCGCGAACTGCGGCCCGAGCTTCCGCTCGATGAAGTGGAGATCGAAATTGTGGATGGCGCATCGCTCGCGGGGGGTGGTTCGACACCGACCCAGGCGCTGCCCACGAAGGTGATTCGAATTACCAGCGTCCGCTATTCCGCAGGGCAGCTTGAACAAAGGCTTCGCCGCGCCCCAGCGGGCATTTCCGTAATCGCGCGCGTGGAGAATGACCGTTTGATTCTCGACCTCAGGACCGTCTTCCCCGAACAAGAGCCCCTGCTCGTCAAGACTCTCGCCGCAGCGCTGCATTGATTGCTGGCCAAACTGCCGAGAATGATTCTCGCATTGTTGCGGTTTCGAGCGTTCGACATTCTAATTTTTTCCAAATGAAACTCGGACAGCGCTTCGCGCGTCCTACGAAATGTTTCGGGGGAGTGGACGGATTCCTCCGGAATTTCGCGGTTTGCCTGGTTGCCCGATTCATGTTTTGCGCAAAAAAAGGAGAAATGTGAAATGAGGAGAGACTGGTGCGTCCTCGCAGGAATTGTTCTGTCATTCGGTTTGGCCACGGCGGCGGCCCAGCAGCCGACTGTTCCCCCAGGGCAGCAGCCGCCACAAATGCGCCAGCGCACCCGCCCACCGGCGGAGCAAGCAGCGCCTCAAACCGAGGGTGCTCCGGGCAAGCAAGCGCAACACGCTCCAGTGCCGGAAGAAAAATCCGTTGTCACGCATCACTCCGTGCGCATCGGCGGGCAAACCATCAACTACACAGCAACGGCCGCTACGTACAACATCAAGGCGGATGATGGCACGGTGAAAGCGACGATGTTCTACGTTGCGTACACGAAAGACGGAGTCGCCGATCCCAGCAAGCGCCCCGTGAGCTTTGTATATAATGGTGGGCCGGGCTCCGGTTCGCTTTTCACACACATGGGCATGGGGCCGAAGCGCGTCCTTCTCACCGCGGATGGCCATGGAATGCCCGCGCCGTACACCGTAGTCGATAACGAGGACTCCTTCCTCGACGCCACGGACATGGTCTTTATTGATGCGATTTCCACCGGGTACAGCCGTCCCGCTCCGGGCGAAGCGCCCGCGCAATTTCACGGCATCATAGCGGACGCCAACTGGTTCGCCGATTTCATTTACCAGTACATCACCCGCAATGAGCGTTGGGCCTCGCCGAAATTCTTGATTGGGGAAAGCTACGGCACGACGCGTTCCGCCGAGCTGGCTGGAGTGATACAAGAACGCCATCAAATATACTTGAGCGGAATCGCGCTCCTCTCTTCGGTGGCATTCAGCAATTGGGGCGCTGACAATCGATTCGAGTTCTTTCTGCCCACTTTCACCACAACCGCTTGGTATCACCACTTGCTTCCCTCTGACTTGCAGAGCCTGAGCATCGAGCAGGTGGCGCAAAAAGCGCGCGAGTTCGCACATGGCGAATATGCGCAGGCTTTGGAAAAAGGCGATGCGCTTTCCAGCGCAGAGTATCAAAAAGTGGTCGAGGACATTGCGCGCTACACGGGGCTCTCCACGAAATACATCCAGGAAACGAATCTGCGCATCAGCCCGTTCCGCTGGTTCAAAGAACTGGAACGCGACAAGCGCCGTACCGTCGGCCGGCTGGATTCGCGATTTGAAGGCATGGACGTTGACGCGGCAGGCGAACGCAACGAATACGATCCGAGCGAGGCTTCCTACGAAGGCGCGCTGGTCGCCACGTTCCACGATTACGTGCGGCGCGAACTGAAGTGGGACAGCGATGCGTATTACACGGTCACCGCCAATGTTCGCCCATGGGATCAAACCGGAAATACGGAAGTCGCAGAAGTCTTGCGCGCGGCGATGACCCAGCAAACCTACTTGAAAGTGCTGGTGCTCTGCGGTTACTACGACGTGGCGACACCGTTCAACGGGATTGAAAACACGTTCGCACACATGAATCTTGAACCTTCCATCCGCAAGAACGTGAGCTTCGAATACTACGAGGGCGGGCACATGATGTACGTCGACGAAAAAGCGCATCACAAGCTGCACAAAGACATCGACGAGTTCATCAGTGCGAGCTACACGCACTAAGAACGAGTTAGGCGACCAGCTCTTACTCCAAGCAATGTGCAACTGGACTCGATTAGGAGAAGTACGCGAACATGGTACGTCGTGCTTGCCTTCACTGTTGCCAAAGGAAAGCTTAGGCGAATCGAAAAACCGCTGCCCTGGCTGCGGCACGGATGGGCGCTGATCCGCGTTCGGCTTGCCGGGATTTGCAACACCGACATCGAGATCCTTCGCGGCTATCAAAGCTTTCGCGGGATTCCTGGCCATGAATTCGTCGGTGAAGTAGCCGAGGTGCACGGTGTTTCCGCGGAGCAAAAGAACAAGTGGCTGGGCCACCGAGTCTGCGGCGAAATTAACGTTTCCTGTTCTGCTTACGGTGACCGCTCCGCTTGCGATTTTTGCAAGCGTGGCCTGAAGACGCACTGTGCTCGACGGACCGTTCTCGGCATCGTGGCGCACGATGGCGCGTTCGCTGAGTTTTTGACGTTGCCGCTCGAGAATCTCCACGCTGTCGAGGATTCGATCCCTGATGAGCAAGCCGTCTTTGTAGAGCCTCTCGCGGCTGCCTGCGAAATTCTGGAACAAGTCGACATAAATGATTTTCGCGAGGCGGCCATCCTCGGCGATGGAAAGCTCGGGCAGCTAATCACCCGAGTCCTGCGCACGGCCCTTCCTCGCGTCGTCATGTACGGCAAACACGAAAACAAGCTGGCGCTGGCACGCCAAGCCGGAATCGAAGCGAAACAGATTGCAGGCAATCCATCCGACTTGAAACGTTTAAAGGACACCTTCGCCCTGATTGTCGAGGCGACCGGTTCACGCACCGGCCTAGTTCTCGCCCAACAAATGACTGAGCCGCGCGGCACGCTGGTTCTCAAATCCACATTTCACGGCGCCACACCAGTCGAAACCTGGCCCATCGTAGTAAAAGAACTTACCGTCCTCGGATCACGTTGCGGCCCCTTCACGAAGGCGCTCGCGTTACTCCTTGCCGGCAAAGTTGATCCAACGCCGTTGATCACCCGCACGTTTCCGCTGGCCAAAGCACCGACGGCCATCCGTTTTGCCCAAGGACCAGGTGTACTGAAAGTCTTGCTGAAAAATTGAGCGGCAGCTCGCACGAGGCTCAAAGTCGATTAATACAGGACGCAACGCACGCCGCGCCGAAACCATTATCGATGTTGACGACGGTCACATTGGACGCGCAGGAATTGAGCATGCCGAGCAGGGCCGCGACTCCGCCGAAGCTTGCGCCGTACCCAACACTCGTTGGCACGGCAATGACCGGCGCCGCGACCAATCCGCCCACGACACTTGGCAACGCACCTTCCATTCCGGCGACGCAGATAATCACGCGCGCTTGCGTCAATTTCTCTCGATGCTCGAGCAGCCGGTGAATCCCCGCAACGCCCACGTCATAGAGATGTTCGGCGCGGTTTCCCATCATCTGCGCGGTGAGCAACGCTTCTTCCGCGACCGGGATGTCGCTTGTTCCCGCGGAAACGACGAGAATCGTTCCCTTCCCCGTAATTTCGCGGCTTCGCTCGATCGTAATGACACCGGAGGATGCGTGGAACTTCGCCGCGCGGTGCACGCGCTTAACCGCCGCAAAGATTTTCGCATCTGCCCGAGTCACTAATATGTTTTGCCGCGAATCCTTCTGCCGCGACATCGCGCGAACGATGTCCGCCACTTGAGCGGGCGTTTTGCCTTTGCCGAAAACCACTTCCGCGAAGCCCTGCCGCAACGAGCGATGGTGATCCACCTTGGCGAATCCCAAGTCCTCGAACGGCAAATGCTTCAGCCGCTCGGCGGCTTTTTCCGGAGAAAAAGCGCCGAGCTTCACCAACTCCATAATTTTCAGCAATTCCTGTTGATTCATATTGTTTGACCGGCGCAAATTCTATCATCACACAGGCGCGCGGCCTTAGCTTGACTTGCCGCAACACCGCTGCGAGACTGATTCTATCCGCACGGAAATCATGGTTGATACGCAAAAACAAGTCGTCACCATAGGTGTGACCGGGGCAAGCGGCGCGATTCTCGCGCAGAAGACCTTGTCGATACTTGAAGCGGACTCGCGTGTACCGCGCATCCACCTGGTCGTGACGGAAGCAGGCCAGCGACTTTTTTCTGAAGAGATGGGAATCACCTCCGGCGACTTGAAGCAGCTGCCAAGCCGCCTTCTGAATCGCCCGGTCACAAAAATCGAAGTTCTTCCAAACAAAGACATCGGCGCTGCGATCGCTTCTGGCAGCTACGCGGTGGATTCGATGATCGTAGTTCCCTGCTCGATGGGCACGCTCGCCGCAATCGCCAGCGGCGTGAGCGACGACCTCGTCTCCCGCGCTGCGGACGTCATGCTCAAGGAAAACCGCAAACTCGTGCTTTGCGTCCGCGATACGCCCTTCAACCGCATCCATCTCGAGAACATGTTGCGCGCGCAGCAAGCGGGCGCGGTGATCATGCCCGCAATCCCGGCGTTCTATCACCATCCACAAACGATCGACGATCTTGTGACGCAATACATTTGTCGGGTGCTCGCACAAATCGAGCTTCCTCAAGAAAATATGTATCGCTGGACGGGGCAGGCAAATATCAAAAAGGCGGAGGCATAATTTCGCAATGGCTGGCCGCATCCGCACCGTGCTCGAGATGATCAAGTTCGAACACTCCGTGTTCGCGCTTCCCTTTGCGCTCACAGGCGCCATTCTCGCCGCGCGCGCGACGCATCAGCCGCCAAAAGGCTGGCCGACGCTGCGCCAGCTCGTCTGGATTATTGTCGCCATGGTCGCGGCGCGCTCCGCGGCCATGACCATAAACCGCATCTCCGATCTCCGTTACGATCGTGAAAATCCGAGGACGCGGCAGCGCGCTCTCGCCACGGGCGCACTTTCGGTGCAATTTGCGTGGTTGTTCGCGCTCGTCGCTGTGGCTCTCTTCTTTGTCGCGGCATGGCAGCTTAACCCGCTCGCTCTAAAGCTCGCTCCTTTGGCCATCGCCATACTTTTTTTCTATTCGTTCACCAAACGCTTCACCAACTGGTCGCACATATTCCTTGGCTTCGCTCTCGGCATTTCGCCGGCTGCGGCGTGGATCGCCATCACGGGCAGTCTCGAACCACGAATGCTAATCCTTTGCGCAGCAGTCACTCTCTGGGTCGGTGGCTTTGACGTGCTGTACGCGTGCCAGGACATCGATTACGACCGCCGAGCCGGCCTCTATTCCATTCCCAAGCAGTTCGGCATTGCCAACGCCTTGCTCATTGCACGCATCATGCATTTCGGTGTGGTCGCGCTGCTCTCATGGCTCGCTTACAGCTTTGCGCTTCCGTGGCCCGCCTGGGCAGGCATCGTGGTCGTCGCCGCGCTGCTTGGCTACGAACATTCTCTTGTGAAACCCGGCGACCTCAGCAAGCTCGACGCTGCGTTTTTTGCCGTGAACGGTTATATTAGTTTATTGTTCCTGTTGTTCTGGGGCGCTGCGGCAGCGGTTTGGCGCGTTTGAAGTTTCCAGCGGATTCAAAATGAGCGAACTGACAATCACTGACCAGCGGCTAAAGCCCATCGCGGACAAAGTACTCGCCGGCGAGCGGTTGAGCATGGACGACGGCATCGCGCTTTACCGCTCGCCCGATCTTCTGGCTGTCGGCTGGTTGGCGAACTATGTCCGCGAAAAGCGCCACGGTAACGTGACCTATTTCAACGTCAACAGGCACATTAATCCGACCAACGTTTGCGTGGCCCACTGTAAACTGTGCGCCTTTGGCCGCGATCCCGATGCCCCGGGCGCGTACACCTTCGCTCTCGAAGAAATCTATCAACGCGCGGAGCAAGGCGTTCGAGAGGGCGCAACCGAATTTCACATCGTCGGTGGCTTGCATCCGGACCTCTCCTTCGATCATTACCTCGAGATGGTGCGTGGCTTGAAGCAACGCTGCCCGTCCGTTCACATCAAGGCGTTCACGATGGTTGAGGTTCATTACTTCGCGCGCATCGCCAAGCTTTCCATCGAGGACACGCTGCGGAAGATGAAAGAGGCGGGCGTGGATTCCTGCCCGGGCGGCGGTGCGGAGATTTTTCACCCGCGTGTGCGGAAGATCATTTGCGACCACAAAACCAGTGGCCAGATGTGGCTCAGCACGGCGAAGAAAGCTCATGAAGCGGGGCTGCGGTCGAACGCCACCATGCTTTACGGCCACGTGGAAACCGAGGAAGAGCGCGTCGACCATCTCATCAAGCTGCGCGACCTCCAGGATGAAACGCACGGCTTCGTGGCGTTTATTCCGCTGGCCTTTCACCCGGAGAACACGGCGCTCTCGCACATTCCGAAGCCCAGCGGCTACGCTGACCTGCGCAACATCGCGGTGGCGCGCCTGCTGCTTGATAATTTCGACCACATTAAGGCTTATTGGATCATGCTTTCGCCGAGCATAGCGCAGATTGCGCTGCGTTTCGGCGCCAACGACTTGGACGGCACAGTCATCGAAGAAAAGATTTACCACGACGCTGGGGCAAGGACTTCGGAGTTCACGCCGCGAGCGGAACTCGAGCGTCTCATCCGCGCTGCAGGCCGTGTGCCCGTCGAACGCGACACGCTCTATCGTCCCGTTGACCGGTCCAAGATGCCGCCGCTACCTCCAGCACCGCGACCGGACCTGGTTTCTCTTACTTTGAACGTTTAGAACTTCTGGCTGTCACTTAGCGAATCGTCGCAGCCTTAGCCAACACTTTGGCGAGCAGTTCATCGGGCAGAGGGGGGTAACCCGCTACCTGCGCCATCTTTTGGCCGCTGGTGTACACCCATTTCAGGTATTCCGCGATGGCACGGCCACGCCGCGGGTCCTGCGCCACTGCTGGAACGTAAAACCAGGTGAAGCTGCTGATGGGATAGCTATCTCCTCCGGGACCATTCGTGAGCGATAGCCGAAAATCGTCCCCGGTCTTGCTTGTCAGGGCCTTGGCCGCGGCCGCAATCGAGCGTGCGGAAGGCTTGACGAATTCTCCTTGCTCGTTCCGGATACTAGCCATCCGCAAGGAGGCTTTCTCTGCAATATTTAATTCCGTGTAGCCGATGGCGCCTGAGGTAGCCTCCACCTTGTCAACCATGTCCTGCGTTCTGCCTGCATTCGCCCCCACTACCCAGTTCGGCGATTCGCTGCGTCCAACGCGCGCAAGAAATTCGGGACTCGATTTCGCGAGAAAATCGGTGAGGATATAGCTCGATCCTTTCCCCGCTGTCCGATGCACGACTTGAATCGGAAGGGCAGGAAGTCTTGTAACCGGATTCAACTTGATCAGCGCCGGATCGTTCCAAGCCGTGATTTTCCCAAGATAGATGTTTGCCAGAACGGGGCCTGAAAGATGGAGCTCGCCAGTCGCCCTCGGCAAATTGTAGATCACCACGATCCCTATCAAGACCGTTGGAAGCTCGAGCACCCTGGTTGTGGCTCCTTTTAATTCTTTCTCGGAAATCGGGGCGTCGCCACCGGCAAAATCTCCCGTGCCTGTTAAGACGCGGCTGGCACCGGCGCCGCTGCCCTCCGGCAAGTAGCGCACCTTCACGTCGGGCCTTTGCTTGTGATACTCGTCGTTCCACTGAAGATAAAGCGGCTCCGGCATGCTCGATCCAGTGACCACCAACACGGTAGACTCCTGAGCAACTATTGCGAGCGACGATGCGATCGCGAGCGTCAAGCCCACCGCAAAAGTAAATCTGCTCATCCGCGCCACGATAACCTCCACAAATTGCCGAACCTAATGCAACAACTGAAAGAGGGAAGCTAAACAATCATTCTCCGGTGACTTTAACGAAATTACCGCAGCCAGACGAACTCTCTATAGTTCAGGTGTGCAGAAAGCGCCATTATGGATTACGAAATGGTTTCAACCTTGAAAAAGCCGATTTACTGTGACTTGCTGGTTGAAACGCACGCCAACCCTCGCTCCGGTATGCCGCACCGTTGGTGGATCTGTCCAGCGGGCTTGTACCTGCGATCCAAATAGGACGCGTCTCATGAAGAACACATTTGTCCACAAGAAGGAACCGGAAAAATATGAGAACCATCCTGCTGCTCACGATTTCAAATGTCTTCATGACCTTTGCCTGGTATGGCCACCTCAAGTTTCGCACCTCCGCCCTTTGGAAAGTGATACTGGTGAGCTGGGGCATCGCCTTTTTCGAGTATTGTTTTCAGGTCCCGGCGAATCGCATCGGGTCCTATGAATTCACTACCGCACAACTGAAGACCATTCAAGAGGTCATCACGCTCTCGGTGTTCTCCGCTTTCTCGGTCCTCTATCTCGGCGAGAAAATAAAATGGAACTATGCGGCAGGTTTCAGTTGCATTGCCCTGGCAGTGTTTTTTGTTTTCCACAAGTGGTAGGCGCAATGAGGCGAATCATTTCTCTAGCCGTTGCGGCTGCCACACCACCACGTCTTGCCGTTTTGCAAAATGCACTAGAGGTTTTCCTGATGGAAGGTAAATTCCCGCAGCATCGGCCATCGTGTTGCTTGTAAGTTCGGCTTCCGCAGTTTGCAACGGCCACGGTGCGTGGTGGATCTCACCGCGAAGGATATGTCCTTTTCCGTCGGCGGCATAAAGGCAATAGCGCTCCGTCAAGAAATGTTCAAGCGATCCGAGTTCCGGACTAAATGTTGCCCCGGCCGGGCGATAGCGCCCATACAGCACCCCGCATGCAGCACCACGGTGTGCGCGCCCGCTGCTGTACTCGATCCATCCGTTCCGTTCCTCGCATGACATCCGCGCACGAAAATAAGGCAAATGAAACCACGCTCTTGCGATCGCCACCACAACTCGATTCGCGGCATCAAGGCTAAAAAACCACACACCCGGCTTTCCATCCACCTCCACGTATGTTCGAACATTCAATTCCGGAAAGGCCGAAAGCCACGGCAGCTCAGGCGTCCCGCGCAGTCGCACTCCGGACATCCGGAATGGAACGACACCGAGCCAAGCTTGTCCAGCAAACGTATCTATCGCCAAGCTGGCGGGCACGTGTCGGCGTAACATGACCGCATCCACTTGCCAATGCGCAAAGAGCAGATCGTGCCAAACTTGCGCCATAACCCAAGGCCCTTCAGGCAACGGCCAGGGCCGGTGTGCAATTTGCTTGAGATTCGGTTTCATCAGGATTTACACGCATCACTCGACACGATCATTCCGCCAATATACCCTTCTCTCTTGCTGGCGAATCGAATTCTCGGGATTCAAATCAACCGAACATTTCAGAAGGAGCGGCATTATGCAACGCAAAGCATGGGCAGTTTGGCAGGGTGGCCTGAAAGACGGCAAAGGCTCCATCTCCACCGATAGTGGCGTCCTCAAGCAAACTCAGTATTCCTTTAGCACGCGCTTTGAAAACGGCGTCGGGACCAATCCGGAGGAGCTCCTTGCCGCAGCCCATGCGGGTTGTTTCACCATGGCGCTTTCCGGGCAACTCGGCGCTGCCGGAATGACCGCTCAAAAACTCGAAACCACGGCGACCATCTCGCTCGACAAGGTCGGCGATGGCTTCTCCATCACCAAGAGCCACCTGGACCTCGTCGCCACCATTCCCGGCGCTGATAAGTCGAAATTTGACGTCGCGGTGAAGGCCGCCGAGACGGGCTGCCCCGTTTCCAAGCTGTTTAAGGCCGAGATCACCGTCACGGCGCGCCTGAATTCCTGATCGCGCCGGCGCTTATCGTAAGTCTCCCTAAACGAGTACAATGCCGCACATGATTCCTTCTCCAGGCGCCTTCGCAGCGGGCGCCGCAATATTCCTGATTGTTTTGTGGGACGCGTTCGAGGCCATCATCTTGCCTCGGCGTGTCACCCGAAGGTTTCGCCTCACGCGCCTGTTTTTTAGGACTTCCTGGAGGTCCTGGAAGTTTGTGATGTGTCTCGTGCCGTCGCGCAAAAAGCGCGAAGCGCTTCTGGGCTTTTACGGGCCGCTTTCCCTCTTGGTTCTCGTCGCCGTATGGGCAGTTGGATTGGTTTTGGGATTTGGCCTGATGCAGTATGGAGCAGGCTCGGCCGTGACCATGAGCGGAGGCGAAGCCAGCTTTCTGACCGACATTTATCTTAGTGGTACGACGTTTTTTACGCTTGGCCTTGGCGACGTCATTCCTCGTTCCGGCTTGGCGCGTGCGCTCGTCGTAACTGAATCCGGTTTTGGCTTCGGCTTTCTCGCCGCGGTAATCGGTTATCTGCCCTTCATCTACGGCTCGTTTTCAAAACGCGAAGTGGACATTTCCTTGCTCGATTCCCGCGCGGGCACGCCTCCTACCGCCGGAGAGCTGCTCCGCCGCCACAGCTATCCCCACGGACAAGACGCTTTGCGCGAACTCCTGAAGGATTGGGAACTTTGGTCCGCCGAGTTGATGGAAAGCCACCTCTCCTATCCCGTCCTGGCTTACTTCCGTTCGCAGCACGACAACCAGTCCTGGGTTGCCTCCCTTACGGCCATTCTCGATACCTGCGCGCTGGTCATGGTCGGCGTCGAAGACGCTTGCGAGAAACAAGCCGAGCTTACTTTCGCGATCGCGCGCCACGCCGTTGTTGATCTTTCCCAAGTCTTCGGCACGGCACCGGCTTCCTTGCCTCATGACAGGCTCCCCGCCGAGCAATTGCTCCACATCCGCAACATTCTCGCGCAGCACGGTCTAAAGCTACGCGACGGGGACGAAGCTGATCGCCGCCTCACAGAACTCCGCGGCATGTACGAGCCCTACATTCATGCGCTCGCGGCTTATCTGAATCAGTCGCTGCCTCCCTGGATACCCCAGCGAAAAGGCAAGGACAATTGGCAGACGACGGCCTGGGGCCAGTCCGCGGGCTTGCTTGAAAAAGAGAAAGAGACGTCTCACGTCCATGCCGACGATCATTTTTAACGGAGTATTTTTGTGCTTGCGAGCATCGTCACTTTGTGTGGGGGGGCACGATGTATCGTGCCCTTGCGCGCCCAGATCGTCCCTTAGAAAAATAAAAGTTTAGTGGCAACAAGACTCCCGGAAAATTCTGGGAGAAGCGGAGGCCAAAAAATGAAAGCAATCCAAGTCCACGAATTCGGCGGACCAGAGGTCCTGAAGTTTGAAGAAATCCCCACTCCCAAGCCCGCCGCAGGACAAGCCCTCGTGCGCATTCACGGCGTCGGCGTCAATCCCTACGACACGTACATGCGCAACGGCACTTATGCGGTCAAGCCTCCGTTGCCATACACCCCCGGATCCGACGGCGCGGGCGTAATCGAAGCTGTTGGGCCGGTCATCACTAAGGTGAAGCCCGGCGATCGCGTCTACATGGCGAAAACCGTGACCGGCGCTTACGCCGAGTACGCCATCGTCCTGGAAAGCCAAGTCCATCCGCTTCCCGCCAAAACTACTTTTGCGCAAGGCGCAGGTGTCTGGGTTCCCTACGGAACCGCTTATCACGCACTCCATCATTCCGCGCAAGCGCGCGCTTCGGAAACCGTATTAATTCACGGCGCCAGCGGCGGCGTGGGCATCGCCGGCGTCCAATTTGCCCGTGCCATGGGACTGCGCGTCTTCGGCACCGCAAGCAGCCACAAAGGCCTCGACCTCGCCACCCAAGTAGGTGCTCATCAGGTTTTCGATCACAGCAAGCCCGGCTATCTCGACGAAATCATGAAAGCTACCGGAGGCCACGGCGTCGACATTGTTTTGGAAATGCTGGCCAACGTGAATCTTGCCAACGACATGAAGCTCCTCGCCATCAACGGCCGCATCATCGTCATCGGCAACCGCGGCGAGATCACCATCAACCCCCGTGAACTGATGGGTCGCCGCGCTTCGATTCGCGCTTTCACTCTCTGGGGTATCACCGAAACCGAGGAGACGGTAATTCACGCTGGGATTATCGCTGGCCTGGAAAATGGCACGCTTCGCCCCGTCGTCGGCAAAGAGCTGCCCCTTGCCGAAGCCGCCCGCGCCCACAAAGAAATCCTGGAGCCCGGCGCCGCGGGAAAAATCGTCCTGATCCCGTGAGCGGGGTCAGGTCAGCAAAACTCATACTAAAGTCAGCCCTCTCCCGCTCGAAGCTGGTTCCTGCGCGATAGCCGCCGGTCCTTCCGCATGCAACGCTTAGGGCTTATAATCTTTGCGTCGTCAGGTTCGACTCAGGACTCCATCCGCAGAAAGCAAAGCTGACCACCTCGTGACGATTCCATTGCCCATCGCGACGATTCTCCTCGCCCAAACCTCCCTCAGCCATTACTGGCACCGACTTACGGACCGCACCTTCTCCGGCGTGTATCACGCCAACTCCTTCGACCTTGCGATGATGATCCCTTACTTCCTCGTCCTCTTCGTACTCGCAGCTTACGGCCTGCATCGCTACTGGCTCGTTTACGACTATTACCTCTACTCGAAGAATGTTCCAGGCCCGGCGCCCGTGGTTAAACATTGGCCTCGCGTCACCGTGCAGCTTCCCATCTTCAATGAGCGCTATGTGATTGAGCGCCTTGTCGAAGCTATCGCGCGCTTCGACTACCCCCGCGAATTGCTCGACGTTCAAGTCCTAGACGATTCCACCGACGAAACTTGCCAAGTTGCCAGCGCTTGCGTCGAGCGCCACGTCGCGCAAGGCATGCCCATCGTCTACATCCACCGCACCAATCGCGAAGGTTATAAAGCTGGCGCCCTCGAAAACGGCCTCAAGACTTCGCGAGGCGAATTCATCGCCATCTTCGACGCCGACTTCATCCCCGAGCCGGACTTCCTCCGCCGCACCATTCCGTATTTCGTAGATCCGGCCAACGGCCCCAAAATCGGGATGGTCCAGACTCGTTGGACCTACCTCAACCGCGATTACTCGCTCCTCACCCAGGTTGAAACAATTCTCCTTGACGGCCACTTCGTCGTCGAGCACGGCGCGCGCTCCCGCCGCGGCACTTTTTTCAATTTCAACGGTACCGCCGGCGTCTGGCACCGCAAGGCCATCGAGGAAGCCGGCGGCTGGGAGCACGACACGCTCACGGAAGACACCGATCTCTCCTATCGCGCGCAGCTCAAGGGCTGGAAATTTCTCTATCTTCCGCAGATCGAATGTGCTTCGGAATTGCCTGTCGATATGAATGGTTTCAAAGCGCAACAAGCTCGCTGGGCCAAAGGCCTGATGCAAACTGCGAAGAAAATCCTCCCGCGCGTAATGAAATCCGACGCGCCCTGGCACGTAAAAGCCGAAGCCTTCTTCCATCTCACCGCTAACATCAGTTACCCGCTCATGGTTTTGTTTTCCGCGATGCTTCTTCCCGCCATGATCGTCCGCTTCTATCAGGGCTGGTTCCAGATGCTTCTCATCGACCTGCCGCTATTCCTCGCTTCCACGTGCTCCATCTCCAGCTTTTATATCGTGGCGCAACGCGAGCTCCGCCCGAAAAACTGGTGGCGCACTTTTCTGTATATGCCCTTCGTCATGGCTGTTGGCATCGGCATTTCCGTTCGCAACGCCCAAGCTGTCCTGGAAGCGATTGTAGGCAAGAAAAGCGAGTTCGCGCGCACGCCCAAATTCAATATCGAAGGGAAAAAAGGAACATTCGTCGCAAAAAAATACAGAAACAAAGCCGGCTGGATGCCCTACGCCGAAGTCCTTCTCGGCCTCTATTTTGCCGGCACTGTCGTCTACGCCGCCACCAATGAAAATTACGCCACGATCCCGTTCCTGCTCCTCTTCGTTTGGGGCTACCTTTATACTGGCCTCATGTCCATCAGCCAAACCTACTTCGCCCATCTGCGCTTCGACGTCAACGCCCCGGAAATGCGCCCCGCCGCCTCCGGCGCCCCCGGCTTCTGAGCACCGGCGGCATCGTAGCTCCCGCTTCGGCGGCCAGACGCCCGTTAGCTCGGTTGGCCTTCCCACAACCTGTTTCTGGAGCACTTGCCTGTTTGCTGGTGAGAAGTCCCGTTCGCGACAGCGCATTTCAGGCATCGATATATCAAGCTGGAAGTCTCATGTGGGTTTCCAATCCATGATGGCCGAGCGGAATTGCAATCCTATGCAGAAATGCCCGTCCGTCAGCGGCTCGCAGTAAACTACTTTCGCTTGCGCCCAGAGCTCGCCGGAGCTTGATGCAAGTCTTGGCTGCTCTTCGAGCTGCCATCGTCGTCTCGTTATGATGCGAGCTCCGTGGGAACTCACGTTTACTGTCATCGCCTGATCGGCAAAGAGCAGCTTTTCCGCGATTACAAGGCATACTGGGATTGCCATCGTGACGCGTTTTTCATTTCTTCCATCCAAGCCCATTTGACCGGATTTCTCCGAGACGGCCCTTGCCGGTGGCATGAGGTTGTCCGAATTGTTCACGGATTGTCCTCACACCACCTTCTGAGTCTTCCGTTTTTTCTCGTACATGGCTTTGTCGGCTTGCACCATGAGCTCACCGAGCGTGGTGGCGCGCTTGGGATCAAACCGCGCCACTCCAACACAGAGTGACAACGTGTACCGCGGTTCTGTTGCGCTCGACTTCTTGAGATTCTTCTCTAAACGACGGAGAATGACTTCCTGAGTTTGATTCGATGTCTCCGATGCCAGTGCAACAAACTCATCCCCACCCAGGCGAGAAAGAATGTCGGAACCACGGAATGATTGCTCCAGAGCGTCTGCTGTCCTAATGAGCGCCAGATCCCCTTCGTGATGACCGTATGTGTCATTTATCTTTTTCAGGTTGTCGACGTCACAAAACAATAGCAGGAGACTCTGGCCATTGCGCTTGGCCAGTTTGAGTTGTTGCGTCGCAGCAGCAAAAAAACCGCGCCGGTTGAAGAGACAGGTCAGATCGTCCGTGAGAGCGAGATAGCGCAGTTCTCTGTCGAGAAGGGCCTGCTTAACCGCGCCCCAGACCGCTTGGTGAGTTGCAACCCTCATAGTCTGGGTATCGGGGTGGTCTGACTTCAGGAGCTTAGAAATTTCCTCCACTTCCTTCAATATCTGACCAAACTCGGAATCCGCAGCTTGCAAAGCGGAGGAAAGATTTTCCGTGAGGCCGTTTTCTGGAGGGCCATTCTTGTGACCCATCGCGATAATCTTGCGATTGGAGATCTGCTTCGGCAATCCCGTCGTCAAGCGAGTGGCCAGCGAACTCTTGTCGGCCTGCAATTCTTGTATGGGCATCACCCCTCCTCCCAGCAAGTGCGAAGAGCTTCCTCACTGGCAAGGGCATGGTTCCATTGATTCGGACAGACGGCAAGCGGGTAAGGCCCGCAGTGTTGGTGCAGGTGATTCCACTAGTACTTCCGCAAAGCGAGCATTCCTGAAGCACCACACGAGGGATCCGCTCTTCAGAAGACAAGGCTTTAGATCACAATTCAGGTATTCACCTGATGCCGTTCGCAGGGGTTCACTTGCTTGAGGTCGCACGTAAGTCATGGTATTTGTTCCGAATCTGCAGTGGACCCGGACAATTCGCCGATACAAGCGCGTGCCGTTCAGAGCAAGGAGAATCGATTCATGTCCAAAAGAGAGAACACTTCAAAGGACTCATTAGGGCCAAGTGAAGCGCCTTCAGAACTTCTTCGTGAACTGGTGGCCCACCTCCGTCAGAACCGCACCCAGCTACGCGAGGAATGGGTGGTGCGAATCACTGAGACGCGCCTGCTTACGGCGATGACCAAGGAAGAGATCTTCGCGGAAGCAACCTCGGTGTACGATAGCTACGTCGAGGCTCTGGAAACCGAAGCATTCGAAGCACTGCAAGCTTACGCGCGCAACCTTTCCGAACGCATCATTCCGCGAGGCGTCGAGACCCACGAAGTCGTTGGTATCGTTCTCCTCCTTCGAGACGTGCTAGCCCGCTCCCTGTTCGCCAAGTACCAGACGGATTTCAAGAAACTGAACCGCATCCTGGATGCCTACGAGCCTGCCGCCAATCGCATTGCGAACACCGTGGCAGTTGGCTTCGTGCAGGAGCGCGAGCGCGTCATCCGTCAGCAACAGGAAGCAATCCGCGAACTCTCCACGCCGGTGCTGCAGGTGCGCGAACGATTGCTAATTTTGCCGATCATCGGCGTGATCGATCCGCAGCGCGCCCGGCAGTTGACGGAGCAGCTCCTTCGGGGAATCCGCACCAATCGCGCAAAAGTCGTGGTGATCGATATAACCGGTGTGGCGGCAATGGACGTGACTGTTGCGAACCACCTGGTGCAAACAGTGGAAGCTTCGCGGCTCCTAGGCGCCACGGTCATCGTCACGGGCCTTTCGCCGGAGATTGCGCAGACCTTGGTGACGATCGGAGTCGATCTTGGCAAGATGAACACGGTGGGCGACTTGCAGGGCGGTATCGAGCAGGCCGAAAGACTGCTGGGATACAAAGTGGTAACGCTGGCGGAACCGCGCTAAAGGATTGGGAGGAAGCGCCACGTGGAAGTCCCCATTCTGAAACAGGGAGAGGTCCTCATAGCCACGTTTCAGGCGGCTCTCTCGGACGCGGACCTAAACCTACTGCGCATGGGTTTAGTTCAGCAAGTTGTTAAGTTTCGCTCCCGAGCGGTTATCGTCGATGTTACTGCAATGGACGTGATGGACTCGTTCGCCTCGCGGACGTTGCGAGAGATCGCGCATATGATCCGGCTGCGCGGCGCGGAAACGGTTATCGTTGGAATTCAGCCGGAAGTGGCGTTTGCAATGGTTCAGTTGGGACTGACACTCGAAGGCGTTGCCACTGCGCTGGACCTGGAGGAAGGTCTGGCTTACTTGATTCAAAAATTCAAGAACATAGACTGAGAGAGACACAGTGAGGGCTGGAGAAATCCGGGCTGCCATCAACTCGGACCAAGACATCGTGACAGCCCGTCAGAAAGGCCGCGCTCTCGCTATTGAACTTGGTTTCTCGACGGGAGACGGCACACTCATCGCTACCGCTATTTCCGAGCTTGCGCGCAACATTGTGTCGTATGCCCGCAGGGGCGAAATCACTTTGAAAATAGTCCATGCCTCGAACCGCCAGGGCATCTCGATCATCGCTTCCGATAGCGGCCCGGGGATTCGGGACATTCATCAAGCCATGCGAGACGGATTCTCGACATCCGGAAGCCTCGGCCTGGGGCTGCCGGGAGTGCGGCGCTTGATGGACGAGTTTGAAATTGCCTCCGAACCTGGCCGCGGTACGGTCGTAACGGTGAAAAAGTGGAAATTATAAATTTGCCATTGGTGGAATACGGCGTGGCAAACTCTATTCTCCCGGGCCAGAGTGCATCGGGCGATCGCCATCTGGTTTGTTGCGGGGGAGATGGAATCCTGATCGCGGCGATAGACGGACTTGGGCACGGGGAAGAGGCTGCCATCGCCGCGGAGGCGGCAATTTCCATTCTCAAAGCGAGCCGGTATGAGCCCGTCATTTCTCTGCTGGAGCGCTGCCATGAGGGCCTTCGTTCGACGCGCGGCGTGGTGCTGAGCCTTGCGTCCATCGACCCGAAGCATGGCATGATGACCTGGATTGGTGTTGGAAATGTTCAAGGAGTCCTGATGCGCGCCGGCGCCAAAAAGGGAAGAGCGGAGGAGGTGCTGCTGCTTCGCGGCGGCGTCGTCGGCTCGCAATTGCCTGCCCTGCAAGCCGCTGTGCTGCCGATTGCAAAGGGGGATACTCTGGTTTTTGTCACAGATGGGATTCGCAGCGAATTTGTGGACGGTCTTTCCGCCCTGGAATCCCCGCAACGGGCCGCGGACAAGATCCTCAAACAGCATGGCAGCGGAAATGACGACGCGCTTGTTTTGGTGCTACGGCTAACTGGGGTTCGTGCATGAGGACGGCAACCAAACGGAAGACCAAGTTGCCGCCAACTTTTGAAGAAGAATATCGTTCAGCGTTTGGTGAATACGCCCAGCGTAGTGGAGAGGCCGCACTGAACCGCGCTTACGACCTAGGCCGCCGCGCCTTCAGCGCGAAAAAGAGCCTCGTGGAAATAGCTTCCTTGCACCATCAGGTTCTCCACGGGACGCTCGCCGATGCACAGGGAGCAGCGCGGCACCAGAGATTGCTGGCAGCCGCTGCCGAGTTTCTGGCTGAGACTCTCTCTCCCTATGAAATGGCACACCGTGGAGTTCAAGATGCGATCGTGGCTCTGAGGCAAGTCAATGAGACGCTTGAGGAGGAGATCAAGCGCATCGCCTATGCCGTGCACGACGAGGCCGGGCAGCTTCTGGTGGCGGTCCATCTAGCGCTGGCAGACCTCGCGCGCGAATTGCCGGAACTTCAAAGAGAACAGGTTGGGCGGATTGAAGAATTGCTCAACCAGGTTGAAAAACAGTTGCGGCGGTATTCCCATGAACTTCGACCAACCGTCTTGGATGACCTTGGCTGGATCCCGGCAATCCGTTTCTTGGCGGAAGGACTTTCAAAGCGCGCTAACCTCAGCATTCGAATCAAAACGACAGTTATGGGCAGGCTGCCAAGTCCCATGGAAATAGCCCTCTACCGCATCGTTCAGGAAGCGCTGACCAACGCTGCGAAACATTCGAAAGCGAGCCGAGTATGGATCAGGATTGGACCAAAAAAGCGAGTATTTTGCTGCTCCATCGAAGACGATGGCGTGGGCTTTGACGTACGGGCGGTGCAGTCGGATGGCAAGCGAAGAGGCTTGGGACTAATCGGCATGCAGGAACGCTTAAATGGCATTGGAGGAACGCTGTCGATCGATTCGGCACGCGGCCGGGGAACGAGACTCTTGATCCAGCTTCCAACGGAGATTTTGAATGCCAATCCGCATCGTGCTGGCTGATGACCATGTGCTCGTGCGCCAAGGCCTGAAGTCCTTGCTCGAGCGCGAAGGATTTCAAGTCGTTGCAGAAGCCTCCGATGGGCAAGAGGCCCTTGGTCATGTAGAGTCGCTCAAGCCCGATATCGCCGTAATGGATATCAGCATGCCCACATTGAATGGACTGAACGCCGCCCGGGCGATGAGCCGTGCTTCTTCAAAGACCAAATCCATTCTGCTAACGCAACATGACGAAAGTCAGTACATCCGCGAAGCGCTGGAAGCAGGTGTGAAGGGGTACGTGCTGAAGAGCCAGGTCGCCAGCGATTTGCTGCTGGCCATCCGGCAAGTTTCGCGTGGCCAGGTTTATCTAAGCCCCGGTGTGTCCAGCGCCGTCTTGGAGGCGTATCACTCCAAGACGGAGAAATCCAAGAATCCATTGACGCTGCGGGAGAGACAAGTGCTCCAATTGATAGCCGAAGGAAAATCCACCAAAGTCGTCGCATCTTTGCTTGGCATCAGCGTGAAAACAGCCGAATCTCATCGCACGAGGCTGATGCAGAAGCTGGATATTCACGAGACAGCGAGCCTCGTGCTCTACGCCGTCCGTCACGGTATTGTCCAGCCCTGATCTCTCCCAGCAACAGCTGCACCCTTGCGGAGATACGACGCGTTCTCAGAATCGTAGCGAGTCGTGCGGCCTGCGGTCCGAATTCAAAAATCGCTTTGGTTGGATGACGCGCGGTCCAGAAGCCCCGTTGTGGGAAGTCGAGGTAGTTCAATTCCTGCTCAAATGGTCAAATCAGCAGACGGTGCAACCCATTCACGACGTCCGACACGATTGCGTCCGAGTTACCATGCACTCGGAGATAAGTCTCTTGATCTCATGATGCGCCCGGAATCTAACCGATCCAGAACTGAATCTCATACGCAGGCCCGTCACCCCGCCGGACTTTTGCCGAGTTCGGTCTCCTCTTGTTCGGTATTCCTCCACGCGCCTTGTGCTTTTAAATCCTCACAATTCGCCATTATCGTTTTGGGACCACTCCCACCGTCCCGCTCACCCACACGCTAAACTATTTCGACTGAATTATTCGGAGTGTTCATGCGGAGCAAGACTTCCGCTGCCCCATTCTTGGCTTGCCTCATCTTCTTGGCTCTCGGTTCTCTTGCCGCACAGGCAAAGTCCACCGAGACGTCTGTGCTTTCCCTGCCCCCGAGGCCGCACTATGTTTTCCAACGCGTCGGCGATAACTTCGGCCTGAGTTCATTGACTCCTTCCTGCATCCTACAGGATCAGGAGGGATTCATCTGGATTGGCACTCCGGACGGCTTGCTTCGCTTTGACGGCACCCGAATTGTTCGTTTTGGCCTCGAACAAGGCCTTCCCAGCACCAATGTAAACCAACTCGTTCTGGCCCCTAGCGGACGAATCTGGATTGTGACATCACGTGGTGTCGCTTACATGGATGGCGGCGTCCTCCGCAAGCTGCCCCTCGCCAAGGCCTATGCTACTTTCCGTCGACCTTCCGTCCTGGCCCTCGATTCCTGGGGCAAAGTTTATCTCGCCACAGAAAGTGGCCTGCTTCGCATCGATCCCGACCGTCCTAACGATTTTCGTCGGTGGACCCTCTCGGAAGGCCTGCCCAGCTTGGAAGCAGAGGCTGTCAGCGTCACCTCGGAAGGCCGGGTATGGTTCGCCGCAGGACACCGCGTGGGCTGGCTTGATTCGCAGGACCACGTCCACATGTTTCCCACGCAAATCGGATTGCCTCACGAACAAGTAGTCAGCATTCTCCAGGACTTCGAGAAGATCCTCTGGGTTCGGACCTCCACCCATCTCTTTCGCCTGAATCCAGGCTCCACCCACTTTGTCCCCGACCTGCCAAGTCTTCCACCTGCCAACGACTACGGCGCGCCCGCTCTGGATCGCGGTGGCAATCTGATGATCCCCACTGTCGAAGGACTCTATCGCCGGATCTCCGGCCAATGGGAAGTCATTGATCAGAGCCGCGGGATGGCTGTCGACGCCACGTTCGCCATTACTGAGGATCGCGAGGGGGCATACTGGATCGGCCTCGGCGGAGCCGGCGTTGAACGCTGGATCGGCCGGAAGACCTGGGCGAGCTGGACGCGGGCCGAGGGTCTTTCCGATAACGTTGTCTGGTCCGAAGTCCGTGATTTGCGCAAGCGCCTCTGGCTCGGCACTAACAATGGTGTGGCAATGTGGGATCCCCAGGCGGAGCGCTGGCGATTCTGGAAATCGAAGGACGGCCTCAGCGGCACCTTCGCGCACGAAATGCTGCTCGCCCCGGATGGCGCCGTCTGGGTTCTTTGCTATCCAGGCGGGCTCACTCGTTTCGATCCGTCCACGCTAACACCTCAAAAAATTGCGATTCCAGAGCCCAACCCCACCGGCATGCACATCGGCCCCGATGGCCGCCTCTGGATCGCCGACTCTCATTACCTCAAAGCCGCGCAACTTTCGCAACGGCCTCTGAAATTCGTAGACGTGCCGTTGCCGCCGGAGATTCCTGAAGGCATTGGTCACTTCGCATCCGCCAAAGACGGCGTGCTCTGGGCTGTTGGCAGAAGCGGCCTCTCCCGTTTCGATGGCAAACACTGGCTGCACTTCAAGAAGGCCAATGGCTTGCTCGAGGATGAAGTCGCGGAAGCCGCTGCGGTCAGCCGCGATGAAGTTTGGTTTCGTTATTCCGATGCTCTCGGTCTCAGTTGCCTGCGTCTCGTGGACGGAAAACTCAGGCTCACTCACTATGGCTTGGCTGACGGTCTGCCCTCGCTCGACGTCTACATGCTCGGCGCAGATCACGAAGGCAACGTCTGGGCCGGCGGCGCATTCGGCCTTACCGAATTCTTCCGCAATGGCCGCACCCTTCGCTTCACGCGCGCGGACGGCCTCATCTGGAACGATCTCAGTGAACGAAGCTTCTTTGCGGAGGAAGATGGCACCTTGCTCTTCGGCACCAGTGGCGGCCTCGCTCGCTACAATCCCATCTCCGCCGATGATAGTGCTGAACTTCCGCCCCGCGTCGTCATTACCTCCGCGCAACTCGGCTCTCGCGAGCGCGTTGGCGAGCGCAATCCCCAAGCCCCGCGGGACGACAACACACTTCGCGTGGATTTCGCCGCTCTCACTTACCGCGACCCGGAGAATGTCCGCTGCGCGTATCGCCTGGCCGGCCTCGAAACTGAAACCAACGAAACTTCCGGTCGCGAGGCTCGCTATCCCGCTCTTCCGCCTGGCAATTACAGCTTCACTGTTTCCTGCCGCTCCGCTCGCGGCACACTTAGCTTCCCGGCGGAATTTTCCTTCACGGTCATTCCCGCCTGGTGGCAGCGCTGGTACGCCCGCGGTTTCGCCCTTCTTCTCGGCATCCTGGCGCTCTACTCCCTCGTGAATTACCGCACACGCAAATTGCAGAGCGAGCGTCTCCGCCTCGAACAAGCCGTCGCCGAACGTAGCGAAGCTCTTGCGCAAGCTAATAAGGAACTCGAGGAAATGTCTCTCACCGATCCGCTCACTGGCGCGCGCAACCGCCGCTTTTTCCAGGCCACCATCGCCAGCGACGTCAGCCAGGCCGTTCGCGCCTACTCTTCTCCCGATCCCACGCGCAGCCGCCGAAATCGCGACATCATCTTCTACCTGATCGACGCCGATCACTTCAAAGAAATCAACGACCGCTTCGGCCACGATGCCGGCGATCAGATGCTCATCGAGCTCACCTCGCGCATCAGCTCCGCCATTCGCTATTCCGACGTGCTCGTTCGCTGGGGCGGCGAAGAATTCCTGGTCGTCTCTCGCTTCTGCGAGCGCAAGGAAGCTGCCACGCTTGCTTCACGCGTTCTCTCCGCTGTTGCAAGCGAGCCGTTCAAGATCAAGGGCGCTAGCCTTTCTCTCCACCGCACCGTCTCAATTGGCTGGGCCGCCTTTCCCTGGAACATCGATTCGCCTGTCGATGTTTCCTACGAAGAAGTCCTCGCCATCGCCGACCGCGCTCTCTATAAAGCCAAGAACGCCGGCCGAAACCAGGCCATTGGCGCTCTCGCTCCGGACGCCTCCGCCGAGCCTCATACTTCCGTCGCGCATGGCGATACGGAAGCTCGCGTCTCCGAAATCGCCGCCACTGCTGTCTACGTCACCACCTACGGTCTCGAAACTACTTCCATCACCTAACTAGTTTTTTCTCGTGCCACTCTTTCCAGCGTAAACTCGCTGTCTGTGCCAAGCTCTCTCGAAAACGTAACGTTTCGCAATGGCCCGATTGAGCTTCACGCCGTCGCCGCCGGCCCTCCCAACGGTCCCGTCGTCCTGCTCCTCCACGGCTTCCCCGAATTCTGGTATTCCTGGCGCAACCAAATCGCGCCTCTCGTCGCCGCAGGCTTCCGCGTCATCGTTCCCGATCAGCGCGGTTACAACACAAGCAGCAAACCCCGTGGCGCACGTTCCTACGCGCTCTCTCATCTCATTTCCGACGTTCTTGCCATCGCCGATCATCTCGGTCAACCACGCATCTTCCTCGCTGGCCACGATTGGGGCGCTGCCGTCGCATGGAGCGTTGCCCTCCTGCATCCGCAGCGCGTCGCTAAGCTTGCCATACTCAACGTTCCTCATCCCTCCGTCATGCGCCGTTACCTAAAAACAAATCGCCGTCTGCTTCGCCGCAGCTGGTACATGTTCTTCTTCCAATTGCCCTGGCTTCCCGAAGCCGCGTTCTCCGCGTTCAATTTCCGACTTGGCGTGAGGTCTCTCGTCCGCTCCAGCCGTCCGGGCACTTTCTCCTCCGAAGATCTCGCGCTCTATCGCGCCGCGTGGTCGCAACCCGGTGCTCTCACCGCCATGATCAACTGGTATCGCGCCGCTTTTCGCTACCGCTCCAAATTCCCCGATTCCACCGTTCACGTCCCCACGCGTATCCTTTGGGGCGAACGCGACGCCTTCCTCCTCTCTGAAATGGCCCGCGACAGCCTGCGCTACTGCGACACCGCTGAACTCTACACCTTTGCGAACGCCTCTCACTGGCTCCAGCACGAAGAACCCACTCGCGTCTCAGAACTCCTCATCGATTTCTTCCGCACTTAGCCAATCGCTGATTCCCCGCCGCGAAAAAGTGATACGATTTTCGCCCATGAACGCAAACTTCAAAAAGCTTTTCGTCGTTTTCGTCCTTCTAGCCGGGCTCGTCGCCTTCTCTTTGCGCGACCGCTCGCTCGGCGCAATTGTCACGGCAACCGCGCAGCAATCCTCGGCTGACCCCGCACTCGCCGCGCGAATTGCCCGCATCGAAAACGGCCTCCTCCCGGCCGTCATCATCAAAGGCCAGCCACCTGCGCCCATGGCCATCGCTGACCGCATGGCCTTCCACAAAGTTCCCGGTGTCAGCGTCGCCTTTTTCGACCACGGCCAAATCCTCTGGACTCGCGCCTACGGCTTCGCCGATGTTGCCGCCAAAAAATCCGTCACTCCCGATACGCTTTTCCAGGCCGCCTCGATCAGCAAGCCTGTCACCGCGCTTGCCGCCCTTCGTCTGGTCCAGGACGGGAAGCTCAACCTCGATGAAGATGTCAACGTTAAGCTTCACACCTGGAAAGTCCCCGAAAATACCTTCACCGAAAAAGAAAAAGTCACCATCCGCCGCATCCTCAGCCATAGCGCTGGCCTGACGGTCCACGGTTTTCCCGGCTACGCCTCCGACGAACCCGTTCCCTCGGTCGTGCAAATCCTCAACGGCGAAAAGCCCGCCAACACCGATCCCATCCGCGTCGATGTTGTCCCCGGCACTCTCTGGCGCTATTCCGGCGGCGGTTTCGTCGTCCTGCAAACGCTCCTCTCCGACGTTACCGGAGCACCCTTCCCGCAAGTCATGAGTGAACTCGTTCTCCGTCCCGCAGGAATGACCCACAGCACTTATGAGCAGCCTCTTCCAAAAAATCGCGCCCCTGAGGCCGCGACTCCCTACCGCAGCAACGGCGATCCCGTCAAAGGCGGTTCGCATACCTATCCGGAAATGGCTCCCGCAGGCCTATGGACCACTCCCTCCGACCTGGCTCGCATGGCCATGGAAGTTGAAAATGAATACACCGGAAAGTCCTCGAAAATTCTTTCGCAGGACATGGCTCGCCAGATGCTCACCAAACAAATCGGCACTTGGGGCCTCGGCTTCGGACTCGAATCTACCGGCGGCAAATCCACGTTCGGTCACGGCGGCGCCAATGAAGGCTTCCGCTGCAATCTCGAAACCCAGATCGACTCCGGCCAAGGCCTCGCCGTCATGACCAACTCCGATAGCGGCGGCGAATTAACCAACGAAATCTTTCGCTCCGTGGCCAAGGAATACGGCTGGCCCGATTACCATCCTGCCGAGCATGTCCTGATCAAAATCAATCCCGCTCTTTTCAAACCGTACGCGGGCATCTATGAAGTCCCCGGAGTTGGCAAGTTAACGGTCATCGTGAAAGACACTGGCGCCTACATTCAAGCTGGCCCGCTCGGCCCAGAGCCGCAGGAACTCCTCCCCGAATCACCCACACGGTTCTTCGTCCTCTCCGGCGACATCACCTTCACTTTCCAAAAAGACGACCAAGGCGCCGTCACCAAGCTCATAATCCACGCCGGCTCCCAAACCTTCGAAGCCAAAAAAATCTCTTAGCCCGCCGCCATCCACTTCACCGTCATTTCGAACGGAGCAGGCCGACGCTATTTTCTTCACGTTTGCTCTCGCAAACGTGTCGGCCTGCGGAGAGAGAAATCTCTCCTATTCTTGGCGGGTGTGACAGCTTTAGCGACGCACAACGATTTTGACTTTGTCTTTTTCTGGGGTGGCCCACTTTTTCGGGTTTGATTTTTGAAAAGGTGGGGCTACTTATTTCAAGTCGGCGTCTGGTCTCACCCTTTATCTTTCCTCGCACAGTCCTCGGACATCCCTACTCGCTCACTCCTCAACCGGAGGCGGCCGAGGTTCTTGCGGCGCGCGCACGGAGATTCCCTCCCGCTCTTTGCTGTGAGCTGTCGACTGTCAGCTAACCTCGCCTCCGAATCCGGCCCTGCTCACTACCCACCACCCCCTGATCGCTTTCCTTTTCCGTCTCACCAAACTACAAAATTCCCGCCAACTCCTTCTAACCCCTCAACTTCCACGCGTCTCATTCGAACGATAACACTCCGGTACTATAGCTTGACAGTAATCTGAAACCATGCTATCATCCCCTATGTTTGTCAGCCAAAATCCGCGCCTGGCCGCTTCGGTGTTCAGGTCCTGCCCCCTAAGTCCTTTCGCTGCCACTCTTACAGGTCTCCCGCAACCAACTGAAAACGCAGCAACTTTAAGTTCTGTATTTGCCACTCTTACGAGCCGCGTCAAGCTTAAGTCCCTTGTTTGCCACTCTTACAAAAATCACCCGGGGTGGGGGTTACATCTTTCAAGCCAAACTAGGTTATCGCGCTTTGTCAGGCTATGCCCGCAGGTTTGCCCGCTCGCCTCGTTCAGCTACAATGCTCGTCCGTTTACTCGCGAGGTGAACAGGTGAGTGGTCTATCCAAGATTCCGAGAGCTTCGTGTGTCTCTTGTAGGGGCACGACATGTCGTGCCCTCTTATCCGTCTTTGTGGCGGCTGTTTCTGTCCTCTTCTCTTCTGCGCCTCTCACCCACGCCCAGGAACGCCGCGAGCGCGAACCCAACAGCGTTTACGCCGCTCGCCGCGCCAAACTCGCCGCCCAGGTCAACGCGCCCATCCTCCTCTGGGGATTCACCGGCCGCGAAGAATTCTCGCAAAACTACATCTTCGAGCAAGAAGAGAACTTCTACTACCTCACCGGCCACAATGAAGAAGGCGCCGGCTTGATCATCCTTCCGTCGCAGAAGAGTGGTGCCGGCGCAGCTTGGGACGGTCCGCAGGAAATTCTTTTTTTGCCTCCCAAGAATCCCGACAAGGAAAAATGGAATGGCTTCCGTATGTCTCCATCGGATCCCGGAATCCAGGCGAGCACCGGTTTCTCCTCCGTGCTGCCCTTCCCCGAAATGCGCGCCACTGTCGAAAAGCTCGCGAAACTTTATCCCGCGATCTACACCATCCTCCCTTATGAAAAAGAACTCGGCGGCTTTCCACACGAAAAAGCCGTTACGGATTGGATCCGGATGGCGGTCCCGCAAATCACGCTGAAAGACATTCGCTCCAATATTTCGAAGTTGCGCGAAATCAAATCGCCCGGCGAGCTAGCTTTTCTCACGCAAGCCATCGAGCTCTCGCTGGACGCTCATCTCGCGGCCATGCGCATGATGCGCCCCGGCCTTCACGAGTATCAGATCGCCGCCAAAATGGTCGAAGTTCATGCCATGGGCGGCTCGGAAGCGGAGGGCTACGCTCCCATCGTCGGCGCTGGACCGAATTCCACCACGTTGCACTACGACAAGCTTTCCCGAAAGGTGGAAGACGGCGACATCGTCGTCCTCGACGTCGGCGCGCAATACGCCGGATATTCCGCCGATATCACGCGCACCCTTCCCGCGAATGGTAAGTTCACGCCCCGCCAGCGCGAAATCTACGAAATTGTTCTCGGCGCCCAGAACGCCGCACTAGCGGCCATCAAGCCCGGCATGGATTTCTGCCAAAAGGGATCCAAGAGTGTCTTTAAAATTGCCTACGATTACATCAATTCCCATGGCAAAGACCTTCACGGCAAATCGCTGGGCCAGTATTTCATTCACGGCCTCGGCCACGATATCGGACTTAATGTTCACGATCCCGGCGAGTATTGCAAACCGCTCGAGCCCGGCATGGTCGTCACCGTCGAGCCCGGCATCTACATTCCCGAAGAGAATCTCGGCGTCCGCATCGAGGACGACATCCTCATCACCGAATCGGGCTACAAATTCCTAAGCGAACGCCTCCCCCGCAATCCCGATGA
>DATLVZ010000106.1:0-9481 GCA_035576885.1 Candidatus Acidiferrum sp.
ACCACAACTACCGCCTCCGCACCGACGGAAAACTCATTTGAGATTCGGTAGGGTCATCCTTCTGAGGATGACCGCTTCCCCTCCGGCAACCCAAGCAAAATCAACACTTACACAAATCCCCGCAACTGTAAGTTTCTAAAGCGCTTACACGAGACGTAAGTCCTTTATCAGCAACACTTACAAAAACTCAGGGGGCCAACAACGGCATCGGGTATCCAACAACAGACGGCTGTAGGGGCATGATACTTCGTGCCCTGCTTCGCATCACCGCAGCGCCAGACTTCTTGGCGCTTTGTGTAGCTCCTGGGCTTTAGCCCGGATCATCAGTCCTACCGCGATGTCTCGCCAGCCATCCTCGCAGGAGCCAAGGGTGACCAATTTCACTTCCCGGTACGGCGGAGCAGCTTCGGCGTTGCCAGCCAGGTCAATTCTCCGCTCGGCGGCGACACGCGCTTCAGTTCGATCAATGCCACTCCCGCCTTTTTTAGCGAGGTGATGTGGTGCTTCGAGCCCAGCGCCGCCGCGATGATGTCATCCAGTTGCGGAGCGTGCCCGAAAATGAAAAGCGTTGAAGTTTGCTTGTCCTTCGCGAGTTCGCGGAAAAATAGAGTCGGCTCCGCGCCGGGTAGCAGCAAATCCGTGTGGCGGATTTTCTGCTTCGGATAGTCCAGCGCTGCCGCGAAAATCTCCGCCGTCTGCGTCGCGCGCACATAAGGACTCGAAAGCAACAGGTCTGGTTTCGCGCTGAGCGCTGCAGCGGCCGCGGCGACCCGCTTGGTCTTCTCGATGCCTTCCTCGGTCAGGTATCGTTCCGGATCGGGTGGGCACTTGGGATCTTCCCGGTCGATCGCGATCCCGTGGCGCACGACGTAGATTTCCATGGACGCTTTCTCCCTTGCACGAATCTAAATGGTGTCGAAGCAGTTCGACGCAATACTTAGTGCCCGTCTCCTACGAAGCAGCCTGCCGAAAGTAAAGCCGCACGTGAAACTCTTTTTCGAAGAGTTCCGCGCTGCGGTTGGCATCGAGCAAATCTTCCGCTGCGTCGCCTCGCGCGGTCACCTGGAGACCTACGGCTCCGCGTTGAAACGCCGCTCGCAATTGCAGTACTCGTTGCCGGTGCGAGTGATCCAGCGCCTCGGAAATCCTCAGAATTGCAGCAAGCCGACGTGCAATCCGCTTGTCGGTGTTGTTCAGCGAGGAATAAGCCACGTGATGCCCGGCAGGATCCGATTTTCGATTGTGATAACGCACCAGCGCCGCGACGATCGCGCGGTCGCGGCCTTCGAGGCCGGGGATATCTCCATTCAACACCAGGTATTCACCATGCTTGTGATGGCCGCGATGGCTGATCATGTGTCCCGCATCGTGCATGAGCGCACCGGCTTCCAGCAGCACGCGGGACTGCTCTGGAAGATGATGCACGGGCTGAAGCTGGTCGAAGAGAAGAACACTCAATTCGCGCACGTGCTCGGCATGTGTTTGATCTTTTTGCACGCGGCGCGCAAAACTCCGTGTTCCCACCAGCAATTGCCGCGTCGCCGCATCATAGCGGTGTGGTTCGGTCCTCGAAAACGCCTCTCGCGCTATCTCCTGCATCACTCCTTCGCGCAGGCCCACGCTGGGAATCAAAAAATTCCGGATGTTCAAGTAGCGTCCCAGCGTGACAAACGTAATCGCCGCTATGCCGATCACGTCCGCGCGGTCCCGCCGGATGGCATAGCTTTTCATCCGCTCGCGGACATCGCGCTTCAGGAGATCCGGCAGCCGGTCACGCAACAAGGACACTTCCAGCGTAGGCAGACCGTGCAGCCGCGGGCCAGGCGCGATGTTTGCCAACGTTTCCGCGTTTCCACCCAACGCGACTGCAATTTGCTCTCCGAGATTTGGCCGCGATGGCAGCCGCGATTCCAGAAGCGCGCGCACGTACTTGCGCACCTGTTCTGCCTGCACGGGACGCATCGCGCCGGCAATATTCAGTGTGGTCATTAACCGCACCGTGCCCACCGGCAACTGCGCGCTCAGCTCAACCTTGTGGTCGCGAAGAAAGCTGATCTCCAGGCTCCCGCCGCCCAAGTCCGCGATGCACCGTGGCGGCGATTCGGGGCCCAACGCCGCCAGGACTGCCACGCGGCCAAGGCGCGACTCCTCCGGCGAACCGATCACCTCCAGAGCGATTCCCGTTTTCTGTTTGATCTGCCGTACAAAGGCAGTGCGGTTGCGGGCTTCGCGGGATGCGCTGGTGGCCACCGCCCGGTAGCGCGTGACTCCAAACTCCTCCATGATTTCTCGGAAGTGTCGAAACGCTTTGACGCCCTTTTTGAACTGCTCTTCATTGAACCGATGCCGCAGGAAAACGCCTTCGCCGAGCCGCAGCGAATACCTCTCATTGACGAGCGGTTCTATATCGAGCGCGGTATAGGCTCGCGCCACGGCGAGGCGCAACGCATTGGATCCCGCGTCGATGGCGGCAATGTGAACGGGTTCGGACATTTCGGAAGCTAACGCCAGAGATGCGCTAGCGCAGCGGATGGCGTGTACTTGGTCGCGCGAATCCCCAGTTGCTCGCCGATTCGCTGGCGCAGCTGTTTGTTGACGGCCGAAACGCTCGCCTCTCCGTCCAGCTCGATGAACGAGTGGCGTTTGGCCATCACCTCGAATTCGCGCTTGATCATCGTCTGGTAGCGAATAAACGACCAATACAAATCGTGCGACAGCGACATATCGCGGCCCGCTTCCCAATAGCTGATAGCCTGCGCTTTTTTAAACTCCCGGGCGAAAGCCGTTTCGGGCCGCACGTTTAGCCAGAAGGTCAAATGCGGCCGCAAGGCCATGGCATACAAACCGTTTAAATAGTCGCGGTTGATGCCGCGCACCACGCCTCGCGCCACCAGCGTGAAAATAAAGCGGTCGGCGAGCACGACGGTTCCGGAACGCAGAGCGGGCAAAACGCGGTGCTCCACTTGATCAAAGAAATCCGTCGCGTACATCAACGCCAGGGTCAGCCGCGTGACCGCGTTTTTAGCGAGCAGTTCGTCGATGTCGCGGCCAACGAGGTTCGAGCGCCGCAATCCGCTGGTCTGGACGGCGAACCCTTCCGATTCCAGCCATTCCTGGAGCAACGCAATCTGCGTGGATCTTCCGGAGCCATCCATGCCTTCGATGACGATGAGGTTTCCGGTGATCTCGCTCGGATCGAAACCAACCAGTGCCTCGCCGTAGAAAAATTGGGCTGCGCCGTCTTCTCCCGGCACAACTGGCTTTGTCGCTGGCGAGGGCGTGGCCGGCGATTCCTGCGGCAACGGCGCTTCGGAAGCAACAACCTGCGCGCCCGGCTTTTCTTTCTCTTTTTCTTGATCGGGCATGCTCACTCCGGAACTTGAACGCGGGGGGCAAAGCGCTTCAAATCGATTTTGGAGGCCACGATGTCCCGCATCTGCTTCTGCAGCTTGTTCACCGGCAGAGTGCCATCCAGCACGACGAAATTATCGGAGTCCACCATTTTGTCGTACTCCTCGAGGATGCGCGCCTGAAACAACCGGAAACTTTCCGCGCGGTCGTAAGACAGCGCCAAATCCATCCCCGCCTCGTAATACTTCAGCTTTGGGCGGCCGCTGAGGATGCGGTGGACCGCAATATCCAGCGGCGCGCGAAAATAAAAAGTGATGTCCGGAACCGGAGCAAAACGGTAAAGATTTCTCAGCCAGCGGCCAGGGCAGCCGCGAGCTGCGTCGCGTGCGAATGCCGTGTATATGTAGCGGTCCGCCAGCACCAGATAGTCGCCCTGGAGCAGAGGCATGATTTGCCGTTCGCAGCGATCCGCAAAATCCGCGGCATGCAAAAGCGAAAACGTCGTCGGTGTGAGGAGCCGCCGCTGCTTTCCGCGCCGCGTCGCGGATTTCACGAGGGGCGAGGAATTCCACTCCGTAAAATGCAGCCGGTATCCGCCAATCTCGAGCCAGCGCTTCAGCAGGTAGAGTTGCGTGCTCTTTCCCGAGCCGTCCGTACCTTCCACGACGATGAGCGCGCCGGGATACGCGCGGCTCGGCACCGGCTTTCCCGGCTGTGGAAGTGTGGATTTGCCGGGTTCCGTCCGAGGCTGCTTTTGAGCGATGTCCTGATTTTCCATGAAGCACTTTGCGAGAACCGATCCGGCGATGCAGCGTAAACCCGAAGTGTTACAAGAGCATTACAACACACCCCCGGCGTGCGTGGCAAAGCGAGCGAAACGCCAACTCAGAACACAGACAGCTTAATGCGCAGGAACTTCTTTGGATTTTGGCGGAAGTCCCCGATGAGTAGCCGCATGTCTCCGGTTAAGCCGGTCAAAGTGTCGTAGAGTTTCGGATCGGAAAACAGTTTGCCGACGGTAGTGGTGTTGTCGTTCAGCTTGGCCGTAGCATTGGCCACGTTATCGCTGCTTTCCCGCAGCTTGTTGTAAAGCGCGTCATCGGTCACTAGTTTCCCCAGCGTACCCTTCCCGGCACGCACATCGCCAATCATGGCATTCCCATTTGTAATGGCTTGCTTGGCCTGATCGTAAAGTGATGGGTCATACAGGAGCTTGCCGATGGTTCCTTTTTGTGAGCGGACATCCGTCAAAATCACGTTTACGCTGTCCAACCCCTTGTCCACTTTGTTGTACATCTCGTCCGACACAACCAGCTTCCCGATCGTTCCCTGGCCCGCCTTGATATCTGCCATCATCGAGTCGCTCTTGGCGAGAAGGCCGTTCAAATGGTTGTAAGCCTGTTCGTCGGTGAGCAGTTTCCCAAGAGTCCCTTTGCCTTGCTTCACCCCACTGATCAATTCCTGAACGTTTTCGGAGAGCGCCTTAAGATTTCCAAGCAAGTCCGCGCTGCGCTCGACTACTTCCTTCATGGCCTTTTCTTCGGTTCCTGGCACTTCTTGCCCGTCCTTCAAAGGCACTCCCGTGAACCCGCGGCTGATGCTGACGTACCGATTCCCCAGCAAGCCTTCTGTCACCAGACTCGCCACGGAATCCGTCAGAATGTCGTTCTCGTAACTTTTGCTCACGCGCATCACAACTTCGATGTTCCTGTTCCTGTCACTGACTTTGCCGGGCGCCCGTGGCGCAAGTCTGATGGATTCAACGTTTCCTACTTCCACTCCATCCAATCGCACCGGAGCTCCATTCGAAAGCAAGGACACTTCCGGGAGGTAAGTGACTATCCGGTACTTTGGCCCAAGGGTTCCCGCGCCTGTCACGTAGAAGATGCCGGCGGCCAAGACCGACAAGCCGACCAGCACAAATAATCCCACGCGCAGTTCCGTCCAAGTCAGTTGTTTGCGCTGCGCCATTTTTTCGTTCCTCCATTTCGTTCCGCCATCGGCTTACCAAAACCTCAAATAAGAAACCGCTTCAGATACTCATCCTTCGTGCTTGCAAGCTCTTCCTGCCCGCCCTCGAAATAAACTGCACCTTCGCGCAAGACCAGGAAACGAGTGGCCGCAAACGTCGCGGCCGCCGCCGCATTTCCGTTGGACACCGTGTGCACCACGCGCTTCGTCGCCGGGTCGAAGCGAAAGTTCGCCAGAGCAAAGCCATCCTGCAGCCGCTGCGTGGCAAGCAGGGCCGTGACGCCGTACAAGTCGCGCAGCCGCAAAATCAGCGTGATGATCGTCTGCGAAGTTACGGGATCAAGCCCGGCAGTCGGTGAATCATAAAGCACGATGGGCGGCTGATTGATCAATGCGCGCGCAATCGAAACGCGCCGGCGCATCCCGCCGGACAGCTCGGACGGGAACAGGTCAACCGTGTGTTCCAACTCCACAAATCGCAGCACTTCGAGCACGCGAGGCTCAATCTGGTCGCCCTTCACTCTGTCTTCGAGAAGCCGGTAGGCCACGTTGTCCCCGACGGTCATCGAATCGAAAAGCGCGCCTTCCTGAAAAACAAAACCGATGTGCCGGCGAAACTCAAGCAAGTCCCGCTCGGGCATGTTGGTCAGCTCCTTGCCGAGCACGCTGATGGTGCCCTCGGAAGGCCGCAAGAGTCCCGCAGCGAGCTTGAGCGACAGAGTTTTCCCACTGCCCGTTTCTCCCAGCAGCACCAGCGTCTCTCGTTCCCGCACCTGAAACGAGACGCCGCGCAAGATGTCGCCTTCTTCGAAACCGATGCGTACCTTCTCGAATGTGATAGCGGGAGTAGAGCCGGAACTCGATGTGGCGCTAAGCATCGGGAATGACCGACATTATAGCGGCAATTCCGCCGTCACGCCGAGCCAGAAACACATTTCGCGTGCGCGCCATCGGGAGGGAGCAGTGGCTAGAAAAGTTTATTGGCGAGGTACAAAGCCACTTTGGTGAGAAATGCGTCCGCCACGATGATCATCACGGAAGAGAGGACGGCGGCTTGCGTCGTGGCCCGGCCAACGCCCTGAGTTCCTCCGCGAACCGTCAGACCTTTATAGCAGCCAATCGTGGCAAGAATGAAAGCGAAAAAGAAAGGTTTTGTGAATCCCTGCATCAAGTCCGCAAAATCCAGCGCGTCGATAGCGCGTCGCCAGAACTCAATGACGCCCAGCCGCAGGGAAAAAATCGACGCCACGCATCCGCCCAGCAAACCCATAAAATCTGTCATGGCCGTCAACAGTGGCAGAGTCAGCAGCGTGGCAATCACTCTCGGCGCCACGAGCTTTCGGATGGGGTTCGTGCCCATGGCGCGCATGGCGTCCACCTGTTCGGTCACGAGCATGGACCCAAGTTCGGAGGCGATTCCCGTCGCACAACGGCCGGTGACAAGCAACCCTGTTAATGAAGGGCCAAGCTCCCGCACCAGAGCGATGGCCACCACGTCGCCGGTCAACGAACTCTGGCCGAAACGGGTAAACTGCGATCCTGTTTGCAAGACCATTACCGCGCCGATGAAAAAGCCGGAGAGCAAGATGATGGGCAGCGAACCCGCGCCGATGTTGTCCATCTGCTGCAAAATGTCTTGAAGGTAGTATGGCGGAGTAAAGATGGCGTAGAGGGTGCGGCCACAGAGAATGGCGTATTCCTGCACATCGGCCACAGCCCCTTTGAGGGCGTTAACCAGAACTCCCGCGACGGTGATGCGCTCTTCCGTCTTGGCTTCGCGACCTGCGACCTGGAGAGGTGTGTCTGCCACGAGTACCTGTTATGTCAGCCGTTCTGCTGAATTTCTGCGGCGCAAAACCCTGAGCGGGAAGCCTAACTGCGTGGCAGGGACACGTCAAGTAAGCAGTCAAGTGAATGCTCTCTGAGCAGAAAAACTTCTCTGCAAAGACTCAAGGTTTGCCCACGGAGGTATCATGGTCCCGAGATGAGCGCAATGATTGTACGAATCGATCACATCCAAATGGCCGCTCCAAAAGGCTGCGAGGCGACGGCCCGCGAATTCTATGGCACGCTTCTCGGGCTGCGTGAAATCGAAAAGCCCGCGTCCCTGCGCGCACGCGGCGGCTGCTGGTTCCAGTGCGGGGATCAACAGCTGCACATTGGCGTGGAATCCGATTTCCGTCCTGCGAAAAAAGCCCACCCCGCATTCTCGGTGTCAGAACTCGACAAGCTCCGTGAAAATCTTATCGCGCTGGGCGTCAAAGTCATCGACGACGATTCTCTCCCTGGCAGTCGCCGCTTCTACACCGAAGATCCGTGGGGCAACCGCCTCGAATTTCTCGAAGCGAACTCCTCAGGGTGGGTCAGTTTCCGGTAATGCGACTAATCGGGACTTGAGGGAGAATCCGTGTACAAGTTTGAAAAGCATGCCGGAAAAGCTCTTCATGGTTTATCTCAACGGTGCGGAAGACCCGATGGATTTGGCATACCATCAGCCCGTGCGCGCTTCAAGAGTTGAAGTATCAGAAGACTGCCTGGTCTTCTTCAAAGCTGACGGCGCGCTCGCAGCCTATTTCGACAAGTCAGCAGTTCGCAGTTGGCGCGAGATGAACGAATCCGAACTTCTGGCAAACTGAGCAGGCCTGACTTGTCCGGTCTCCCGACTTATCAGGCCCTACAGGGCTTTTCGACAGGTGGAATTGTTGTCTCCTAGTCACCGATCTTTAGGCCGGTTACTTTTTCACCCCGCGAAAAATTCTCGTCGACACGGTTACTTCGCAAATACGGTATAAGTCGGGAATGCAATCTTCCTCTTGCACGCTGGATGCCGCACCTCAAGCAGTGCAGGTTGAGATCTCTACGGTCGAAGTGCGTCGGCGTTGGTTCGAACTCTTCCTCGTACTTTTCGTTTCCTGCGGAACACCGCTCCTCCACAGCCTTTATTTGCTGATTAAGGGTCCCGGAGCTTTTCCCCAAGTCTCCGAAATGAGATGGCTGGGTGGCCTTCTTCAAGAAGTCTCCAGCTTGTTTTTGCTCGGCTACGTTTTGGCGCGTCGAAGCCGCAGGATCAGGGACCTCGGCCTGCGCTGGTCGTTTCGGGATGTCGGAGTGGGCCTGCTCGTAGCTGGGGTTTCCTTCGCAGCGTCCGTGGTGGGAGCTCTGGTCGTCCAACTCATCCATCACACTATCTATGGAACTTTCGGTACAGGACCGACGGGCGCCACATTCTTCTCTCACCCTGGTCCTTGGGCCGTGCCGTTCATGCTGCTCAATCCATTTTTTGAAGAGTTGATCGTGCGGGCTTACCTCATGACCGAGGTCGCAGACCTCACTGGCTCATCGGCACTCGCTGTTGCGGCAAGCGTCATCTTCCAATGGTCGTACCACCTCTATTACGGCTGGGCCGGTGCCACTTCGATGGCCTTTATGTTCCTTGCCCTGTCGCTCTACTACGCTCGCTCACGCCGCGCACTTCCCATTATCGTCGCCCATGCTTTCTTTGACATCTACGCTTTCATCCGACTCTGGTAAAGTTTGTGAGATTTTTGATACGCGGCACCCTTCAGATCGAAGTTCAGAATTCTCGCCCGCAAGTAGCAAAACAAGTTCTTGAGAAATCGGGCTACCGAATCCAGCAAGCATGTGAGATCGGGTTGTAAGTCCTGATTAACGCGGTTACCGGAAAAGTAGATTCCAGGAATTACCGTGGATGGAAAAGTAGCCTCGCCAGAAGGGAGACGAAAAGCATTGCGAGCACTATCGCGATCAGGCTCTTTAAGGCAAGGTTCTTCATTTCCTTCGGCTTCACGGACAAAAGAGTAGCAGCATGCAGGGAAGTCAGCGAAGGAAATCGGCCAGGTCCTGATTAACGCCGTAACCGGAGATTTGGAAATGTAAATTCTGCAACGAATCAGGATTTCTTGTGGAGGTCTAACGTCAAGATCAAAGGCGGCAGGGGCTGCGGCAGGTGTATGTTTTGGACCGGAGGAGCCTTTGTGTCGAGAATGCTGAGCCGATCAACATCACAGGACGACAATTCCGTCATACCGGGGAGAGCACCCACGTCTAAGACGATATCAAGAACATCCCACATGCTCGTAATCTAACAGAAAAAGGGGCCAGAGTCAGGCGTCGCGCTTTATCCACCCCTCTGGACGGA
>DATLVZ010000107.1:0-149679 GCA_035576885.1 Candidatus Acidiferrum sp.
TGCGTCACGCCATTTTGCCGTCCCACCACCTGGCCAACATCTTCCACGATTGGAAAACAATCGTCGCACAGCTCGCGGAACCCCCGCGCCGCCGTCGACGCTACGCCTATTGTTAAGTTAACGCTTATGGGTGCCGCACCCCCAAAATCAGAACCAACTGCTATGGCTTTGCAACCCGCCCTGTGGAATCGATGACGTTCCAAGTGCCCAGAGGCGCCCACTTGGCTCAGCCATTCGTCGAGGCAGCGTCTTCGGCGTAAGCCGCAACTAATCCTGCGAGGAAAACCAGTTTGTCTGTGTAATAATTGGCGAGGATAGAAACTGTCGTTATGGCTGCGCCCGCCAAGCATCCGTTCTTGTCCGTTTTTCTACGCCAGAGTGTGCGGCTGCGCACGGTCTCCTCGGCGATCTTTTTCTCCTGGGTAATGCTCTGCGGTTCCGCAAGACCACAGTCCCTGGCGGGGAATGGCACTACCGCCGATCGCGCATCATCCATTCGTGGCAGGGTTCTCAATCGCAAAACGCGCGAGGCGATCAGCCGGGCCCTCGTTTTTTCTCCGGACCAGCAATACGCCACGATGACCGACGATGAGGGCCGCTTCGAGTTTAAGTTTCCGCCGCTAGAGCCACAGCCAAAAGTGGATTGGACCGCGACGCCTGACGCCAGCGTGCTTCGCGCCTGGCAGCTACGAATGATGCGGAACTCCAGGCCCGCGATGTTCCAGGCGCGCAAGCCCGGATTTCTTGAAAGTTGGCCAAATTCGTCCAATGGCGGCGTACTGCCGAACCAAACCGAGGTGGTCATCTATCTCGATCCTGAATCATTGATTGTTGGGCACGTCGAGGTTCCGGGGTTGGAAAGCGGCATGCGAATTCGCGTGGAGTTGTACCGCCGGGAAATAAGGGAAGGGCAGGAAGTGTGGCAGTTTATGCGCACCTTCAGCACCTGGGCAGACGGCGAGTTTCGCTTCAGCGAGCTTCCCCGTGGGACTTACAAGCTGGGGACCGCGGAAGAACTCGACCGAGATCCACTGACCTTCACGCCGGGAGGACAACAGTATGGCTATCCGCCCATTTTCTTCCCCGCTGCCGTCGATTTTGCGTCGGCCACTCCCATTCAACTGGCTGAGGGTACGACGTTTCAGGCCAACCTCTCGCCAGTCCGGCACGGCTATTATCCCGTCAAGATTCCAATCGCGAATGGCACTGTAGGGCAGCAGGTAAATGTTCGAGTCTATCCTGTGGGGCATGCCGGGCCTGGATATTCGCTCGGATACAATTCGGGGGAGCAGTTGATTCAGGGAATGTTGCCGGACGGCAATTACACTCTCGAAGCAGTCTCCCGAGGGCAGCCTGGTGCTACTGGATTTCTGAATTTCTCCGTGGGCGCCGGATCAAGCGATGCTCCCCCGGTCAACCTCGTGCCCAACACGTCATTGACCGTGGCGGTGAAGGAAGAATTCAATTCGAGTCAAAGCGTGTTTGTGGAAGACACGACGCAGCCCGGCGGTCCATCAGAAGGAGGAGGGCGCCGGCGCGCGAATGTCCAGGTCATGCTGATGCCCGTTGAAGAGTTTGGGTCGGGAGAAATGCGAGTGTCAGAGCCAAGGGAAGGGATTGTGGAACATTCACTCGTTATCAAGAATGTTCAGCCGGGGCGCTACCGCGTGCGCGTCCAAAATGGTCCCGGCTACGCTGCTTCCATTCAGTCCGGTGGAATGGATGTCTTACGCCAGCAGCTGGTAGTGGGGATGGGAGGAGCAAGCGCACCGATTGAAGTTACGTTGCGCGACGACGGAGCGGAAGTAGAAGGCAAGATCGAGGACGAAACCCAAGGTTTCGTGTACTTCTTGCCGCTGGGAGGCGGCCCCGGGCAATTCCGCCAAACGACAAGCGCTCCCGATGGGTCGTTTGGACTGGCACAACTGCCGCCGGGCAGTTACCGTGTTCTCGCTTTTGAACGTCAGCAGGACGACATGGCTTACGCCGATGCGGAAGCCATGCGAAAACTCGAGTCCAAAGGACAACTCATTCAACTCGACGCCGGCCAGAAAGAGCACCTGCATCTAAGAATCATCCGGGGGAGCGATTCCCAATGAGTTTTGGCATGCGCATTCGCCGAAAGCTGATTCTAACCTGCGGGCTGGCGCTGGTGCAGTACGGCGGCGCGGTTGCGGATCAGAATCCCGCAGCGCAAGAGAGCTCCCGCGCGGGGCAGACTTTCCGAATTGCAGGAACGGTCGTGAGTGCAACGACGGGTGAGCCGCTCTCCCAAGCACGCATCTGGATCGCAGAGACGAGAGACCGCGCGAAGTCGATTTCGATGGTGACTTCGGAAGATGGACGCTTTGAGTTTTCGCAACTAAAGGCTGGAAAGTATTCTTTGGAGGGAGCGAAGCGCGGATTCATCTCCTCGGCGTACGAACAACACGAACAGTACTCTACGGCGATCGTGACGGGGCCGGAATTCGCGACCGAACAGCTGGTTCTACGGCTTACGCCGATGGCGCTTATCACGGGCCATGTGGTGGATGAGTTTGGCGACCCGGTGCGAAGTGCAAACCTCATTTTGTATTTGGAGAACCACGGGGCAGGAATGAGCCGCATCATTCGCTTTAATAATGCGACGAGCGATGACCGTGGATTTTTCGATTTTTCGTTGCTGCGCCCCGGCAAATACTATATTTCCGTGAACGCAAAGCCGTGGTACGCGATGCATCCGACGACCGCGTCAGCCCCGGGGGACGGTCCTGCGCCACAAATTTCTCCCGGCTTGGACGTCGCTTACCCTACGACCTACTACAATGGCGCGACCGAAGCGGACAGTGCGACTCCCATCGAAGTAAAAGGCGGTGACAGGCTTCAGGTCGAAATGCATCTAAATCCGGTACCGGCATTGCATCTCATTTTTCGGATGCCCGAGCGCCGTCCAGCAGAGCGCAACCTCTTCAGGATGCCGTTGTTGGAGAAACATGTCTTCGATTCCGTCGAGTTTGTGCAGACTGACGGCATGCGCCAGGTAGCGCCAGGGATGTACGAACTTATGGGTGTTGCGCCCGGCCGTTACACCGTGAACGCAAGGAACTCGGAGTCGGGCCAACTCGAGCAATCTACGGACGTTGAACTCGACCGCGACGGGCAGGAATTAGACGATTCTCGTGGCGAACCGCTTGGCAGCCTAAAGCTGTCCGTCAAAATACCTGGGGAGGAAACGCTGCCGAGGCAATATGGCATCGGATTGCAAAGTTCCCGGGGACGAACTATGGCATTCAAGCGAGGAGACCCAACTGGGAAGTTCACTTTTGAAAGCCTGCCTCCGGGTAAGTATGCGATTCTAGTTGGCTCCCAAACAAAGCCCTATTCCGTGGTGCGAACTTCTTCGCAGGCGGGGGATGCTCCCGGCCACGATGTGAACATCATGGCTGGAGCGGCAGTTGAGCTGACGGCTTGGCTCGCCGCGGGGACAGTCAGCATTGAAGGAGTTGTGCAGAAAAAAGGCAAGTCGGTCGCGGGGGTTATGGTCGCGTTGGTACCGAAGGACCCCGTTGCGCATATTGAATTGTTCCGGCGAGACCAGAGCGATTTTGATGGGACGTTCGTTGTGCGAGGCGTGATTCCCGGTTCTTACACCATCATCGCGGTGGAGGATGCGTGGGGGCTGGAGTGGTTACAGCCGAGCGTGCTCGCGCGATACGTCCTGCAGGGGAAAAATGTCACCGTGGATGAAATGATGCACGGAACTTTTCACCTGCCCGACCCGGTCGAAGCGCAACCTCATTGAGCCCGGGCCGGAAATAAATAAAGAGTAATGCTGAGGATGCGATGCAGCGGATAAGGGCCGCGGCATCCCGATTTGCGCGTAAATTCATGGGTTACTCGGCTACACGGCTTGTGATTGACACTCGAAACAGCGGCTTGGATTTTTCGGATGGTTCCATTTCGTAAGTCTGCGCGGTTTTGGCGAGGTCGTAATCGCGCCAGAGCCAGACCATTTCTTCGGGGAACTCGGCGGCGCCGTGGGCTGAATTGTGTGTGCCTTTGCCGAAGCTGAAGTGGAAGTCGTAGTTCTTCAACTTCAGGGCATTGGCCAGGCGGATGTTGGCCAGCGGCCAGCTGCCGTAACGCTCCAGCTCCAGATCGTTGGAGCCGTCCTGAAGCCAGATGCGTAGATTGCGGTGCGGTTCGTGCAGGACTTTTTCGGGGTAATCCTGCCCGCCGTCGGGAACGGCGGGATCTTCTTTCCACTGAATGCTGCTGAAGCTTCCGATCCAAGAGATGACGCGGCTGAACTGGTCCGGCATCTGCCACGCGGCGTTGAAGGAACAAATTCCGCCAGAGGAGAGACCGGTGATCGCGCGGCTGTAGGCGTCCTTGCGAATGTTGTAGTTGGATTCGAGGCCGGCGAGGACTTCGTCGCGAAGAAAGCGGACGTAACGATCGCTGACAGTGTCGTAGAGAGTGCTGCGCATGGAGTCCTTGAGAGTGCGCTGCCATTCCTCCGAATATTTTCTTACAAAATTGAAGGTAGGCGTGCCCGGGGAACTTTCAATGTCGCCCGGGTTGATGAACACGGCGATCATCACCGGAATTTTCTTTTGGGCAATCAGATTATCGATGACGTTGAGAGCGCGGTTGTTTCCGTTGCGATCGAGGTACCACTCGCCGTCCTGGAAGACCATGAGTGCAGCGGCAGTTTGCGGGTTGTACTGCGCGGGGACGTAAATCCAATACTCGCTTTTCATGCCGTCGTAGATGTTGCTGGTATGGAAAAGCTTCGGCGAGAGCGTGCCTGTAGGAACTGCGGGCTGCTGATAGGACAAGAGAGTGAATGCCGGGAGATCCAGGCGGCCGCCGAATTTTGTGTCGCCGTTCTCTCGTTTGATGAGGTAGTAGAAGGAGTGCAGCTTGCCGACGGGCTCGATGTGAGCGGGCGCGTACCAAAGATCGGAACCGGAGAGATTTTGCATTTGAGGACCGGGAGCCTCGTCGATTACGAGCGCTGGTTTTGAGGAGGAATCAATGGCGAAGAAAAAGTCCGGGCCGCGAGCGATCCATGCAGTGCCGTCCTTTAGCTCCTTGGCGTCGAGAGTGGTTGTGATGGCGTCTTTTAGAGCGGGACTTTCTGATTTCGCAAGTTCGATGAGCTGTGCGATGGTCGATTTCTCCGCAGCCAAGGAGGGGGTGCTCAGCAGAAGGGCCAGAACAGCTCCGTGCGCGAACCTATTTTGGCGCGTCATGGCAAGACACCTCGTCATGGACATTGCACAATTCCCGTGGGATAAGCCGAACGCAGTTGGACATGGTACAGCCGAGCGCTAGGGGAACAAAGTAAGAAAAAAATAAGCAGACATCTTACCGTTTGCTTTGGGTGCCTAGACCGTCGCGATGCGATCAGGGATTTTTGCAGCGCGGTAGATGCATTCGATTAGGGCGAGGCTGCGGCGGCCTTCCGTGCCATCGCAGGCGGGGGCGCGATTTTGCTGGATGGCTGCAAGAAAATCCTCGAGGACGGCTTGATGGCCGCGAAAATCGCTGACGGCAGCGGAGGAGGCGCTTTGGTTTTCGTCCTTTGCGGATTGGGTGAGAGCAGCGAGAGAGGCGGAAACGGCGGCGGCTGCGGACTTGCGGAGATCGGCCACGAGGATGCGGTCGTGTTCGAGGATTACGGTGCCCTCGGTGCCGGAGATTTCGACGCGGCGAGGGTAGCCAGGATAGGCGGCGGTGGTGGCGTGGAAAACGCCGATAGCGCCGCTGGCGAATTCAATCGTGGCGACGGCGGTGTCTTCGGCTTCGATGTTGTGAAGCAGAGTGGCGGTACGGGCTTGCACACGAACGACATCACCGAGTAGCCAGAGCAGTAGGTCGATGGTGTGGACGCCTTGATTGATGAGCGCGCCGCCGCCATCGAGAGCGAGTGTGCCGCGCCAGCGAGAATTAGCGTAATACTCGGGCGGTCGATACCACTTCACGCGAGCGTCGACGAGTAGAATTTTGCCTAGCAGGCCCTGATCGAGCCAAGTTTTGAGTTGCCGGATGTGCGGCTTCGTGCGGTCCTGAAAGATTACGCCGAGAAGGACGTTCGATTGTTTTGCAGCTGCGATCAAGCTGTCGGCGCGCGCGACGTTAATTTCGATGGGTTTTTCCGTGAGGACGTGCAGGCCGCTGCGCGCCACGGCAATGCCGTGCTCCGCATGGAGGCCCGAGGGGCTGCCGATGATTACGAGCTCCATGGGTCGATGATCGAGAAAGGCGTTGAAATTTTGATACGGGATGCCGCCATATTCACGGCAAAGCCGGGCGATTTTTTCGGCGTTGGTGCCGTGGACGGCCGCGATTTCGGCTCCGGGGATGGCGAGCGCGGCGCGGGCGTGCGTCTCCGAGATGTTGCCGCCGCCGATTAAGCCGATGTGGAAGGTCATGCGGTCAAGTGTATCAGTGATAGGACGCGACGAAATCTTTGTAGGCGGCTTCGGTGGCTTCCGGCGTAAGAATCGCGGAAGAGATTAAAATGCGATAGCGGAAGGTGACGCTGGTGTGAGGAACAATGGAAAAATTCAGCTCCTCTTTGCCGTTGCTGAAAACTTTTTGGCCGAGCGGGTTGGCGGCGAAAAGGCCGTAGCCGCGTGCGTGCCAGTAGGTGGGAAAACCAGGATTTTCCGGATGATCGAGAATTGTGATGGTGACGGGCTCGTCGCCGACCATACCGCTCAGATTGCACCAGCGTCCTCGAGTGCCCCAGGCCGCGTCGCCTTTTTTGCCTTCGCTGGTGAGGTAAGTGCCGTTGACGCCGGTGTTGTCGAGTTTGGCGACCGTGGTAGGGTGGCCGCTGGCGTCGGTGAAAACCTCGGGCTTGTCGGAAGGGATTTCAAGCGCGCGGATGACACGAAGGCCAAGCATGCCGTCCTTTTCATCAGGGAAGGAAACTTTTTCATCGAGAGCAGTTAGAGTGGCGATGCGGTCAACGCTGCGGTATCCAGGGCCGCCGCGGAAGACGAAGTGAGTGCGTTCGTGGAGCAAAACCTTTTTCTCGAAGGTGACCCAGTCAGATTCGACGTCCAGATCGCCCTGCTGCGAGCCGCTTTTCGCGGAAACGATGGCACGATGGACTATGGTGCCCATTTTTGAAGCCCTTTCGGCCGGGATGGCGTCGGAATTATTCCAAAAATCGAAGCCGTTGACGTTTTCGTAGTTAAACCACAGGCCGGCGTGATGCGGATGGTCGATGCGTTCGCCTGGACGCTGCTCGAGAGGATAGCCGCGAGTGACGATCGTGCCTTTAGCGGAGCGCAGCGGATAGAGCACTGGTTTTTTGAGAGTGGTGGGCCAGACATAGGAGGTGAAAGGTTTTCCGTCAATGGAGATATCGACGCGACGGGCCTGCTCTTTAACGACGACAGAGACGCGATCGGGCGCGGCGGAAACCAGAGACGTCAGAATCGCACCCGCGGCGACGATTATAAGAGTTGCACCGGCAATTGAAATGCGCATGGTTTGCTGCGTCCTCCTGCGACGACCTGCAGCCAAATAGTAAGCCAAGACGGGTGAATTCGGGTGTTGAGACTTACTAAAGGAATCGTTTATCAGTCTTGAGTTGACTGGGAAAGCGGGGAGCCATAAATACCTTTGCGGGAAAGATTCTAAAACGATAAAGCAAGCGCTTGAAGAAGGAAAAACCGAGTGGGCTGCCGATCAGGGTTTCGCGGGAGCGTAGTGGCCTTCGGATGATCGCCCGCCGGTTCCCGGCAAATTTAACTTGAAGGAAGGGCCGATAAAGGTGATGAAGATTCTGAAGTATTTTGATCTCGTCGTTTTAGTTTCATTCGGTTTAGGAGTGCTGACCCCTGAGTGCAGGGCTGCTGAAACATTGGAATCTTCGGTTTTGCGGATCGAGTTGAACGCGAGTCCATATTCCTATCGCGTGATCGAGAAGTCGAGCGGCGAAGTCTTGGTTTCGGAGAGCGGCGGAATCACCTTTACTTCGAACGACTACACGGTCCGGAGCGTTTCGGATGTCACGAAAACGAGTGGCTCCATGCGGGCAGTGCTGCACCTTGAAGGGACGTCGTTGCCGGCGCAAGTGAGCTTTCGCTTTGTCCATCCGGGAGTGCTGCAAGTGGTGTTCACGTTTAATGCTGGCGTGCCCGCGGAAATCAAAGAGGAGTTCGCCGATCAAGGAGAGCATTACTACGGCGTCTGGGAAATGCCGTTCGGCGGCAATATCGACGATCGCGGCGCTGACCACGATTACATGGGAATACGGCATCAGGCGGACGTCAACTATTCGAGCGCACGGGCTCCTTTCTACGTGACCTCCAGGAAATACGGCGTTTACGTTGAAACGACGGCCAAGGGACACTACACGATTGCGCAGGCCGGAAAGACGAGTTTCTCTTTCTTCGACACACAGTTGAAGTACGATATCCTTTACGGCCCTTCTTACGCCGACGTTTTCAACCGCTACAACTCGATCGCGGGCCCGGCGATTATGCCGCCAACATGGGCATTCGGAAGCATCTGGTGGCGCGACGATCATCACGCCGATTTGCGGCGCGCGACGAACGCCCAGGAAAAAGTGATTGAAGACGCGGACAAACTTCGCGCCTTGCATATTCCGGCGGGCTCGATCTGGCTGGATCGGCCGTACGGAACCGGAGAGATGGGCTGGGGGAATATGGATTTTGATGATTCATTTCCAGATCCGCCGAAGATGATTCGCGATCTGCATGACCGCGGCATGAATTTGTTGATATGGATTGCAAACCGAGCGTGGAATCAACTGCAAGTGGAAGGCTCGGCGCGACAATATTTATTTTTTGGGCGAGGCTCGGCGGCGGATATGCGCATCCCCGGCGCATACGAATGGTTCAAAGAGAAATTGAACGAGTACGTGAAGCTCGGAGTAAAGGGCTACAAGATCGATCGCGGGGAAGAAGACGAATTGCCGCTGGCGGAGGAAAACCTGAACGCCATTCTTTTTCCTAAGATGGCCGCGGAGGGATTGCACGACGTCCATGGCAATGATTTTTTCATGTTTACACGCAATGTGAATGACACGGCGAGGAAATACACGGCGGTTTGGAACGGCGACACACGCAGCACATTTGCGGGACTTGAAGTATCCATCAAAACAGGATTGCGCAGCGGAGCCATCAACTTCCCGATGTGGGGTTCGGACACCGGCGGCTATATCCGCGTTCCCGAGAAAGAATTGTTCGCTCGCTGGCTGGAGTTCAGCGCCTTCAGCCCCATGATGGAAGTGCTGAACGGCCCGAAGAGAACGATCTGGGACGACTACGACGATGAACTCGTGAGTATCGCGAAAACTTACGATACGGAGCACCACGAGCTGATCCCCTACACGCGATCCTATCTCTACCACGCCACGCAAACCGGCATGCCAGTGATGCGCGCCTTGATTTTTGCTTATCCTGGCGATGTCAGCCTGGCTGATACGTGGGACGAGTACCTCTACGGTGAGAATATTCTGGTGGCCCCGGTGACCGCAGCGAACGCCACAAGCCGAAAAGTCTATTTGCCGGAAGGCCGGTGGATGAACTACAACGACAAACGGACTGTCTACGACGGGAAAAAGACCATCACTTCTTCGGCTCCGCTTGGGACCATTCCGCTGTTTGTTCGAGAGGGTGCGATTGTTCCGCGGGGGGATGTGGTGAAGCTGAACAACAACTGGGATGAGAATTGGACCCCGAAGCTGCGGATTGAGATTTTTCCTTCGGGCAAGACAGCAAGCGAATTCAGCTATTTTACAGGGGATGGAGTCCAGAAAATCACAGCCACGGCGGAAGGCGATGGGTTAACGGTTCAGTTCGGCGATCTGGGCGCCGAAGGCAACGTGGACGTGTATTGCAAGAAGCCGAAGGCAGTGACGAAGAATGGAACAAAGCTGCGCGAAGGCAACGAGTACAAATACGACTCAGCAGCCCAGAAGCTGACCGTCCCAATCAAAGGAGCCACAAAACTAGATTTGAAGGGGACGAGCAGTTTGTTTGGCCAGTGAAGACCTACCGAAGATTCGGAACCCGGTACTCGACTTCAGAGCCGGGTACCCGATTGGCGAGACGGATGGATTGCAAGTGCACGGCTCAAGCCTTTTCGGGGGCAGCGCCGCCGTCGACCAGGGTAGCGCGCAGAAAGCTGGCAATGGACTCCGTCAGTTTTCGAGGACATTCGGTCTGAGCGGTAGCGAGCGCCAAACTCCTCGTCAAGCGATGACCAGCGAGGCGGAACTTCTGAAAGAATTGTGAACGCCCCCGCAAAGCGTGCTCAGGCAGAATCGAATAACCGAATCCAGATTCCACCAGGCGTTTCACGGCTTCGGTGTCATCGGCCTCCATGAGCACACGAGGCGTCACGCCGATTTCGTCGAAAAACTTGTCGATGACCAGGCGAACATTGCTGCGTTTCGGATACAGCAGAAAAGGGACATTGGCGAGATCCGCGGCTCGCAACGAGCCGACGTGTCCGCTGCCGACCTTGTTTGCCGAAGGGCGCACGATGAGCAGCTCTTCATCAAAAAGAGGAATGATTCTGAGGTTTGCCTCTGATACAGGGAGTGAGATTAGGGCCAGGTCAAAGCGGCGATCCAGCAGGCCCGCGACCATTTCCTCCGTCACACCCACCGTCACACGGATTTCCGCATTAGGGTAGCGCTTTCGCAGCTGTCGAAGCGGTCCCCCCAGCTGGTAGATCAGCGTAGTCACGCCGGTAGCGAAATGGAAAGGCCTCACATCCTTGGCCAAATCGTTTTCAAAAAGTTGCTGGATGTGACCCATCATCCTGACCACTTCTTTGGCATGCTCGGCAAGGCGTATGGCCGCCGGTGTGGGAATCAGCCGCTTTCCGCGACGCACAAAAAGTTCCGTATGGAGTTCGTCGGCTAGGTTATGAAGCTGAAGGCTGACAGCGCCGGGCGACAGGTGAATCTTTTCCGCCGCGCGGGTCATGCTGGGGGAGTCCATGACGGCGAGAAATAGCTGAAGTTGGTGGACGTCCATTGGCCAGCTCCCATCGGTACCCATTGCGCGAACAGGCGGGCTCGTGCTGGAGACTTCCGCCTCGGTCGCATAGACGAAGAGTGCACCGCATTCTACACTGCGGGCAAGAACTTGCGGCAAGTTCCACGACTTAGCACCCCAATTACAAGACTGAGATAGACTATCGCCGTTAGTTCAGTCTCACTGAATGGAAATATCAGTTTTTAGGGTTTGACTCCTGAGTCCTAAGTTCTTAAAGTTCTCCAGGAATCATCCGGATCAGTGTGCCTCGACAGTTGACTCGCGCCAAATCTCGCCTGGGAAGGAGCAACCATGACAACGCAGCCGCAAACCCCGGGGGAGAAACTTATTTTCCGCAAGACCAACGCGCAACTCGGCAGGCATGTTTCCATTTCTCCTGGAAACAGCTCCATGCGCCATCTCGCCTACGGCCGCATTTTGCTGAACGCCTCGAAATCTTCAGAGTCCTTTTCAACGGGAAATCGGGAGATGGGACTGATCTGCCTCTCCGGCCAGGCGACCGTCGCTGTGGATCACAAGGACATCGAGCTCGGACAATACGACTCGATCTACATTCCGCGCGATTCCGCCGTTAGCATAACGACAAAGACCAGCGCGGACATCGCCGAATTCTCCGCCGACGTGGATAATCTCTACCCTCTTCAGGTCGTGCGGTTTGCGGAGCTCGCCAAGGACCCGGGATTAAAGTTCAGCACGGGCGGGCCTGGATATACGCGCCATCTCAACATGCTGTTAGCCAAGAACATTGAGGCTGGCAGACTCGTCGTCGGGTTCACGCAAGCTGATCCAGGAAACTGGACGAGCTGGCCCCCGCATGAACACGCAGCGATGCTGGAAGAGATGTACGTGTACTTCAACATGCCTGATCCCGCTTACGGCATTCAGCTCGTCTACAGCAACACCGAATATCCGGAGTTGGTGACTGTGGTCCGCGATGGCGACGCGGTGCTTATGCCCAGCGGATATCACCCCAACGTTTCCGTTCCGGGACATCAGATTTGTTTTCTTTGGGCCATGGCCGCTCACCGGGAGGTCGCCGACCGGCAATTCGGAGTCGTTAATGTGCAGCCTGGATTCAATCAAGGAGCCACCGGCCTGGAAGCCGGTCGCAAAAACTAGTAAGTTTGCCTTTACAAAATGGACCAGACGCGTCCCACATCCCAATCCGGCAACTCGGCCTCGTCCCTGGACGCCGAAAGTGTGAGCACGGGCGAATCTTCCTTACAACGCATTTCCTCTCGCATTGGCTATTTCCGCTGGGTGGTCTGCGCGCTACTTCTCTTTGGAACCACGAAGAACTATATGGACCGGCAGGTCCTGGGGATACTCAAGGACACCCTCCAGCATGATTTCCACTGGAACGAAATCGACTACGGAAACCTGGTGTCGGCGTTTCAGATCGCCTACGCGGTGGGCATGCTGTTGGTTGGCCGGTTGATCGACAAACTGGGCACTCGATTGGGTTACGCGCTCGCCATGATTTTCTGGAGCCTTGCTTCAATGGGGACCGCCCTCGCAAATTCCTTCAGCAGCTTCGCGCTCTCTCGATATGCTCTGGGCTTCGGCGAGGCCGCAGTTTTTCCCGCCAGTATTAAGGCAGTGGCGGAATGGTTCCCAAAGAAAGAACGGGCGCTGGCCACAGGAATTTTCAATGCGGGGACAAATGTGGGCGCCATTATCACTCCGCTAATCGTGCCTTGGATTGTGGTGCACTGGGGATGGCGGGCCGCCTTTATTGGAATTGGCGCACTCGGTTTCGTCTGGCTCGCGTTTTGGCTGCTGATTTATCGCAACCCGCGCGAGCATCCCAGAGTCTCCAAGGCAGAATTGGAATATATTTCGAGCGGCGTCACAGAGCCTACCGGAAAAATTTCCTGGGCGCGCCTGATTCCGCTGCGGCAAACTTGGGCGTTCGTGGCGGGGAAATTCCTGACCGATCCGGTCTGGTGGTTCTATCTTTTTTGGGTGCCGGGTTTCCTGCAAAGCAAACACGGCTTGGCGCTGACGGGGCTTGGAATTCCAGTCATGGTAATTTACGTGATTTCGGACGTGGGAAGCGTCGCCGGTGGTTGGTTGTCATCCTCGCTCATCAAGCGCGGACACAGTGTTAACGCCTCCCGCAAGATCGCCATGTTGATTTGCGCCATCGGCGTGATTCCTGTCGTGTTTGCATACCGCGTCCAGAGCACCTGGTCTGCGGTCTGGCTGATTGGGCTCGCAGCCGCCTGCCACCAGGGATTCTCCGCCAACTTGTTTACCTTGACGTCCGACATGTTTCCGGCTCGCGCGGTGGGTTCGGTGGTGGGAATCGGAGGCATGGCCGGAGCCATCGGCGGATTCTTCATCGCCACAGTGGTGGGTCACGTGCTCCAGTGGACCGGGAGCTACATGATTCCCTTCGTGATTGCCGGCGCCGCCTACTTACTGGCACTCGCCGTCATTCACGTCCTCTCTCCCAGACTGGAGCCTGCCAATCTCGACGGAGCCAGTGGGACTTGAATCGGCGGATAGGCGATCCTAAGTCAAGATATGGACGAGTTCTCGATCACAGGGCGAGTTGAGGAGATGAGATGAGATGGGCCTGACACTGAAGCCGAAGAAGGAGTGCCGCTGGGACATCGTCAGCTTGGGCGAAATCATGCTGCGGTTCGACCCGGGCGACCGGCGCATCGCTACGGCGCGCTCCTTCGAAGTGTGCGAGGGCGGCGGGGAATACAACGTCGCTCGCGGATTGAAACGTTGTTTCGGATTGGACGCAGCGGTCGTTACTGCTTTCGCGGACGATCCGGTCGGACGGCTGCTTCAGGATTTCGTTTATCAAGGCGGAGTGGATCCATCGCTGATCCGCTGGGTTGCGCACGATGGCGTTGGTCATGCGGCCCGCAACGGACTCAATTTCACGGAGCGTGGATTCGGTGTGCGAGCAGCGCTTGGAAGTTACGATCGCGGCCACACCGCTGTTTCCCAACTGAAGCCAGGTGACATCAATTGGGATGAGATTTTTGGCAAGCTGGGAGCACGATGGTTTCATACCGGCGGCATTTTCTGCGCGCTCTCCGCGACAACGCCCGAGGTTGCCCTGGAAGCGATGCAGTCGGCGAAGCACCACGGCACTGCCGTTTCCTATGATCTGAATTACCGCGCCTCGCTCTGGAAGTCCCACGGCGGAAAGAAAACCGCGCAGGAGGTAAACCGCAGGATTGCGCCGCACGTCGACGTCATGCTGGGCAATGAGGAGGACTTCTCGGCGGCGCTTGGATTCGAAGTGCCTGGCATGGACGAGCATCTCTCAACGTTTGAAGTCGAGAGCTTTAAGCAGATGATCGCGAAGGTTGTATCGGAATATCCGTTCAAGGTGGTGGCGACGACGCTTCGCAAAGCGAAAACGGCCTCGCTAAATGATTGGGGCGCGATCTGTTATTGCGATGGCAAATTCTACCAGGCGAGAAATCGTGAAAATCTTGAGATTTTCGACCGCGTCGGAGGCGGCGATTCTTTTGCATCCGGGCTGATCTATGGATTTTTGGCGGGACAAGATCCTCAGTGGTCGGTCGAATGCGGAGCTGCACATGGCGCTCTCGCGATGACCACGCCGGGAGACACTTCCATGGCAACGCTGCAGGAAGTGATGCAAGTGATGAAAGGAGTCGGGGCGCGCATCGCGCGTTGACAAGAAAGGTCCGGAGAAATGGTGACCGCCAGTGGATAAACAAAAGGTTCGCGAACGGATCGTCGAGATTGGGATTGTCCCTGTCGTTCGTGCGGCGTCGGCGGCTGAAGCATGCATTGCTGCTGAAGCCGTTTGTAAGGGCGGTATTCCTATCGTGGAAATCACGATGACGGTGCCAGGCGCCCTCGAGGTCATTCGAGAGCTGGCAAAGAAATGCGGTTCCGATGTGCTCATCGGGGCCGGAACCGTGCTGAACGCACAGGCAGCGCGCGCGTGTTTGGACGCCGGAGCGGAGTTCCTCGTCAGCCCTGGCCTCAACTTAAAAACCGTTGAACTGGCCGCAAGAGAAGCGAAGCTGATGATGGCGGGGGCGCTGACTCCCACGGAAGTCATGGCCGCGTGGGAAGCTGGCGCTGACATCGTCAAAGTTTTTCCCTGTGGTCAGGTGGGAGGCGCGAAATACATCAAGGCGCTGAAGGGTCCATTCCCGCAAATTCCGTTTGTGCCCACCGGAGGCGTCAACCTGAACACGGCTGCCGAATTTATTGAAGCAGGTTCTATCGCGTTGGGCATCGGCGGAGAATTAGTGCAAGCCGACGCCCTGAAGTCCAACAAACCGGAAATCATCGTTGAGAACGCAAGGAAATTTCTTGAGATTGTGAAGCAAGCTCGATCCCGCGTAGCTTCGCCGACCGCGGCCGCAAAGACCAGCTACTGATGCAGGCCAGAAGGTCGGCTGGTTCTGGAAGCGGCCTCGGTTCCAGTTAGTTATTGATTAACGCCACTAGCCAGAAAACCGCCATCCACGGCCAATAAGTGGCCCGTCACGAAACTCGCCGCATCGGATGCGAGAAAGACAGCGGCGCCCGCTAGTTCATCGAGCTTACCAAACCTCCTCATCGGCGTGCGCATCAGAAATTCTCGGCCGCGCCCAGTTCCATCCAGCAGAGTTGCATTCAAGTCCGTCCGAAATACACCCGGCACGATGGCGTTTACACAAATCCCCGAGGCCGCCCATTCAATCGCGAGAGACTTGGTTAGGGAAGCCACGGCGGCCTTGCTGGCGCTATAGGCGGCAACCTCAAAGAGGGCGACGAACGAGGAGAGTGACGCAATGTTGATGATCCTGCCGTAGCCCTTCTCAATCATGTGCCGGCCAAAGATGCGGCAAGCGCGCAGAGTCCCGTTTAGATTCGTTTCGATGATCGCGTTCCACTCGCTTTCGGGAAAATCAATCGTGGCCATTCGCTTCGTGCGACCGGCACAGTTCACGAGGATTTCAACGCTCCCAAATTCGGCGAGTGCGGACTTCAGAAGCCGCTCGATGCTGCCGTTGTCCGTGACGTCGCACGTCTGCGCAAGCGCCCGCCTGCCCAGCGCCACAACCTCCGCGGCGGCGTTTCTAACCTGCTCCTCGCGGCGGCCCGTAGGGACGATATTCGCGCCCGCCTGTGCCAGGCCGCGAACCAGGGCAAGTCCGATACCGCTGGTACCGCCTATCACGACTGCCGTTTTGTTTGTCAAATCAAGAAGCGGATAGGCCATGAACCTCTCCTCAGACTCGCGATGGCGCAAAGCGCCCAACAAAATGCCGGATGTGATTGTAACGGTAGGTGCGAATCCGGAGCGTTGAATAATACTAAAGAGAGTGTTTATCAGTATTGATTGGAAGCCGCCGACCAGTGCGATTAACGGCCGTCTCGCAGATCTGTTTCAAGCGCGATCCGGCTGGATGCACACCCATTCCCTCCCTTCGGTGCCCCCCCTTTTCCGCGCCGCGGGCTGGCGGTTGCTCTTGGCAACCATTCCGACTAGGTTGCAGGTCTGCGGAACGCTTCCGGAAAACATATCGTAACACGATACATCTCGGCAGGCAACGCCCGGTAATCATATCGCATCACGATATATTGAACCTGTTTGCGCGCCCTGCGGCTGGGCGGGCCTAGCGGGTCTGGAGGGTGCGCCGTGGCGGTACCCGGTTTTTTTCTCTCCGTCCGGTACTGCCCTGCGGTTCCTCGAAACAGTTTTGCCCCATGATGGAAACACCGCTCAACAAGGAGAATTCCCAAGATGAGAAAGAGCTTGTTTACCCCAGTCCTAATCATGTTTTGTGCCGCCTGTCTTTTCTGCGTGGCGCCTTTGTTCGCGCAGTCCTCTTCGGAAACAGGTAAATTGAAGATTCACGTCGACCCTAAGCAGGCCTACGTGTTTGTCGATGGCAAGGCCATCCGCGACGGCAGTCAGACCATCAATCTCGCCGCCGGTGATCATAAAGTCGGCGTCTACAACTACGGCTATCTTCCCAAGCTGCAGGATGTTCACGTCGGCGCCGGCGAATCAACCGACCTCAGCGTCCGCTTGCAATCTTCCGGCGATGTCGTCGAAGGTCCATTTGCGGACATCGAATTCAAGGGCGATCCCCGCGCCGCTGTTTTGTTAAACGGTAAGACACCAGCCTACTTTGTCGGCCACGTGGACGAATTCGATTGGAACTGGATATGGCATCAGCGGCTGCTTGTACATCCAGGCACTTACCAGGTCACCGTCACGCGAGAAGGCAACACAATTTGGTCAGGACCTGTCACCGCTAAAGCCGGCCAGCAGGTGACCGTCTATCTCGACCGAAACGGTAAGACTAAAACCAAAGAATGGAAGGAAGGATTGAATATGCCGCCGCAGGCGCGTTTCCATGCAGGAATTGGCAGCGCGATTGTGCCTGTCGCTCCGGTCTCCGCGCAACTCGCGGCTCAATCTTCCAGTCTCGCTTGCGGTCAGGGAACCACCCTGAATTGGAAATCCGCGAATGCAGTTGATACCTCCATCGCTGGCCTCGGCGAGGTTTCAGGCAACGGCGATCGCACGGTCTCGCCCACGGGCAATACAACTTATGTGCTCACGGCGAAGGGTCCCGGCGGTAATTCGACAAAATCCATCACCGTAGATGTAAACATTAAGCCCACGGCCACCCTCGCGCTCAGCCAGCCGGAAGTCCGCTACCATAAAATTGGCGATAAGGTCGTCGAGCAGGATACGGCCACTCTGAGCTGGTCAGCTTCCAACGCCAACTCCGCGATGCTTGCGCCTTTTGGCAGCGAGGCCCTGAGCGGCAGCCGGACAATTTCGGCGGATCCCAAGCAGGACAACACCGGCCCCATCAACGAGGACAAAACCTACAGTTTAACTACAGCAAACGCTTGCGGAGGAACTTCAACCAAGACCGCCACGCTGCACATCGTTGGTTCGATCGACCCTCCGCCTCCGGTCACGCTTGCCAGCATGTTCTATCCGACGGCGTATCCGACCAGGAGACATCCGAAAGACGGTTTGGTCGCAAGTGAACGAAAGCAACTGGCCGATATCGCCGCTCATTTCAAGGAATACCAGCCATACGATCACAAGGGCACTCTCTTGGTCGTGGCGCACGCTGATGTGCGCGGGTCCAATCGCTACAATCAGGCCCTCAGCGAGCGCCGAGCCAATCTTGTGAAGAATTTTCTGGTTTCGCGCGGAGTTCCCCCGGACAAAATTGAAGTTCGCGCTGACGGCAAAGAACATCAACTCGAGATGAAGAGAGTCGAAGCGCTGCAAACGCAAAACCCTGAAAAGCCGGAAAAATGGATGACCCGCCATAGCAAAACAACGTGGCTCGCCTACAACCGCCGTGCCGACATCATTCTCAAGCCCAGGAACCTGCAATCAGCGGAAAACTATCCAAATGACGTCGCCTATACCCGCCTTCTCTGGCAACGCCCCGAGCCCAGCTTGAAAAAAATTCAAAGGGCGGAGAAGTCAGCCGCTGCCGGTCAAAGTTTAAGCGCAAGCTCCTCGGGCAATTGATCCTTACCGGTTGGAGTTGAAACGATGTGCGGTCTGGCGAAGAGCACAAACAAGATGCAAGGGATCTGGATCCTGCCCGCCACCGGGCCGCACGCCACTCGATTCGGTGGATTTTTCTGAAAAGGAGGCTACTCATGAAGCTTTCTCTCAAAGCGATCACCATTTCCGGAGCCTTGCTCTGGGGTGGGGCGATTTTGCTGGTCGGCTTAATCAACCTGTCGCGCCCTGGCTACGGCCTTAACTTCCTGCAATTGACCAGTTCCGTAGATCCGTAGTTTCACGCTTCGCACACCATGCGCGGCGTGGCGATCAGCGCCCTCGATGGCCTTGTGGACGGCGCTCTAGCTGCCTTCGTTTTCGCGGCAGTTCATAACCGCATCGCCGGACCTCAAACTCATAGGACCCGCGACGGCCAGAGCCAGAGTCCCGCCTGACCTCGGCTTTCGGCCAATCTTAGGGTTGGCCCAAGTTCGGCTCGGGCAGGATTTCATCCCTGCCCTGACAGCGCTTGCCATTTCCGAGCGGCCCCAAAACTGGTACCTTGCCTCCTGCACATTGAAGGACGCAAACTGCCTTACGCCATGCGATTGCCAGCTTCAGAGCAAACGCAATCGTGAGAGCAACATCAGGAGCGACGTCCATGAGACAAACGGCTGCTGTGATCGGTGTGGGATTTGTTGGCAGAGCGCACGTGGATGCTTTGCGGCGCTTGGGGATTCCAATACGCGGGATTCTTGGAAGCACGAAAGAGCGCGGCGCGGAATCCAGCCAGGCTCTGGGCCTCGAGAAAGCGTACGCTTCCCTGGACGACCTTGCGGCAGATTCCTCTGTCACAGCTGTTCACATCTGCACGCCCAATTACGTTCACTTTGAACAGGCCAGCCGCTTGCTGCGCGCGGGAAAACATGTGCTGTGCGAAAAGCCGCTGGCCATGGATTCCCGCGAGTCTGCAATGCTGATGCAAATCGTGCGGGAGTCGAAGCGCGTCGGCGGCGTGGCCTACAACTTGCGTTATTACCCCCTTTGTCAGGAAGCCCGCGTTTTGATCGCGAAAGGCGCCATCGGAGAGCCGCGGATCGCACAGGGCAGCTTCTTGCAGGATTGGCTTCTGCACCCGACCGACTGGAATTGGCGGCTCGAACAAAAGTTGGGCGGCGACTTGCGCGCGGTATCGGACATCGGCACGCACTCGCTGGATCTGTTGATGTGGCTCACGGGAAAAAAGGTCATGGAAGTCTGTGCGGACCTGGCCACGCTAATCCCCGTTCGCAAAAAGCCGCGCGGACGTGTCGAAACCTTCAAAAAGACCGACGCCACAGCCTATGACGAAATGCCCATGAGCACCGACGATTACGCATCCGTGCTCCTGCATTTTGAAGGAGACATGCGGGGCGTGATGAGTGTCTCGCAGGTCAGCGCCGGCCACAAAGCACGGCTCGCGTTTGAGATCAATGGCTCCGAAGGCTCGCTCGGTTGGAACGCGGAATCTCCGAATGAGATGTGGATCGGGCGGCGCGACGAAGCGAATGGCTCGCTGCTCAAGGACCCTGCGCTGATGAGCCCAGCCGCGCGCGGCTATGCCGTATATCCTGGCGGACATACGGAAGGTTACCCGGATACGTTCATGCAGCTTTTCAAGGATTTTTACGAGTACGTCGAGAAAAATGACTTGAGCGCGCCAAGAACATTTCCGACGTTTGAAACCGGCCACGACGAACTCCTGCTGTGCGACGCAATCGCGAAAAGCGCGCAGAGCAAGTCGTGGCAAGAAGTGCAGTGGGACTGACTCTCAGAAAATTGCAAACGTTTCACTTCTTTGGCGGATAGCGATAACCCAAGCTGGGCGGCAGCCGGTCCGACCGCTGGCGCGTATTGTATTCGAGCTCATAGCCAAGATGCTGCGCGTCGTTTGGATACTCCTTGCCTGCGGGATAGGGATACGAAATCATCGCGTGGCGCGGTAACGGCTCGACGCTGAATGCGTACGCTGCGTAAAAATCGAGATCTTTTTCAAAACCGTTCGCATAAAAAAAATAATCACGCACCCATCCCGCGGGAAGTGCGGGCAACCGGTTCGGATCGAAATCCAGTCTGACGCCCTCGCCGGAACCGAACACCACAAAGCGGTCGTCCACCGCGCTAAGCAAGCCGAGCACGTCGCCGTAGCGCGTGTAATTGCCTTCCGCCCGCGCGTAAGGGCCGCTCATGCTGCGGTTCGTGTAGGAATAAACGGTGTCGCTCGCGGGAGTGAGGCGAATTTCGCGGGGATAGCCTAGAAATTCGAGCGAAGCTTTGGCCAGCGGAACTTCCGCAGTACGAACTTCCCGCGCATCCGGAGTCTGAGCGATTCGGATGGCATCCCAATAAATTTTTAGATTGCTGACGATGCGAATGCGGTGCGTGCCAGGCGGAAGTTTTCCGGTAAGGTCCGCGACCATAGTGCGTTCCAGCCCGGCAGGAAAGCCCATGTCCTCGACAACGCGGACCCACTTGTTGTCGGCTTCAAGCGCTTCGACATACGGTGCGATGACTTTGACGCCTCCCTGGTCTGCGGCATACATGGAAGTTGCCGTGAAATAGTCCGTGTAACCGTCCATGATGAGACGCAGAGGTTTTGCGGCATCCCATTTGCCGAGGTCGAGTTCGATCCAATGGGGTTTCGCAAATCCAGTGAAGGGCAGCCCTTCGAAATCGCTAACGTATTTTCTGTCGCGCTTTGAAATAAGCGAGAGAACATCGTTTCCACGATCATCCCACGCGCCAACCGGCGGATTTGTGTCGTTGCTGGCGATAACGCGAAAGTCAGGGAAGGGAGGCGCGGAGACAAAGCGCTCGTTGGGGAAGACCTCGTAAGATGCAGGATGATCGACCGCGAGCAAGCGCAGTTGATCGAGATAAACAGTTTCTTCCATCGGCTCTAGGAAGCGAAAACTGAGCATGCCGTGAAGCGGTCGAACGCTGCTCGCGCTCACCTTTAGATATTCGTCGGGATCGGGAACGTCACGTTCCGCGACGTTGTGCTCACCGGCGCCAACCCAATGGCCCACGACGCCGGGGCCGAGCATGTCCGCAATAAATTCATATTCTTTGCCGTTCCAGGAAAATAAGACTGGACATGAGCTACCCCGTCGATCGATCTCGGCAATGGATTGCATTTTATCGGCGGCGAGATTGATTTCATCCTGCGGGACGCCCGTGGGCCAGAGCAGACGAACGACTTCGGCGTTTTTTTCGTCCGCCAGTCCGGCAAGAATCGTTGGCGCGTTCTGACCGAGATAGCCCGAAGCGCCCTGCACTTCCCATTTTTGATAAAGCGCACCTGCGTAGAGTTCCACTTTTGTGCCGATGCCACTTTTGTTGTCGGCAAGAGGCTTTAGGTCGATGCTCATCCAATGGTGCTGATTCCCGCCTTCGTTGTGAAGGACGATCGGTGGGCCGCCAAGCTGAGTGACGACGAGGTCGGGGCTGCCTTTGCCGCTTAAATCGGCGACGGCAATCGCCCTCGGCTGCGTGAACTTCACGGAATCGAGACTAGTCTCCTTGGTGTAATCGGCCCAGCCGCGCGCGCCGAGATTGCGCAAGAGCCTGATTTCTCCTCCACTTCTGGTTTCGCCGAGGGCGACGAGATCGAGCCAGCCGTCATTGTCGAAGTCGATGGCAGAGATGCCCCAGCCATCTAGCCAGCCGAAATCGGGAAGCGCGACTCGTTCAAGGCGCTTGCCGTCCACGTTGCGCCACAAACTGATGCCGGGCGCGCCCGCGTGCGTGAACGCGAGATCCATCCAGCCATCTTTGTTGAAGTCGAACGCGACGACGCCAACAGCGGGAGGAAGATTTTCTTTTTTGAAGTCGATGGCGTCGAGCGGCGTGAATTTTCCCTCGCGCGGATTGCGATAGATGGACGCGCCGCCTGTGCCTCCGGCGAAAACGAAGTCAATGGCGCGATCGTTGTTGAAATCAGTGGTGACTAGCCCTGCGCCCGTGGCGTCGAAGCCGAGAGCGGTTTCCGCGGAAACGTCGGTGAAAGTGCTGTTGCCGTTGTTGCGCCAGAGAAAATTGTGCGCTTTTGTTTCCGGTGTCGCAGCCGCTGCGGGTTGAATGGTGATGTAGAGATCGAGATCGCCGTCGTGGTCGTAGTCGACAAAAGTGACGCCGACGCAGCCTTTCTCGCGCCGGAGGCCAACTTTTTCGGTGACGTCGGTGAATTTTCCCGCGCCATCGTTGTGAAACAGATGCACGCCATCGTTCAGACAAACGGCGAGATCCGTGTGGCCGTCGTTGTCGAAGTCACCGGCCGCGCAACCGAAGCCGGCTGCGGTGCTCTCGAGGCCGGACTCGCTGGTGACGTCGGCAAATTTCCCCTTGCCGAGATTGTGGAGCAGTCGGCTTGTGCCACTAGTTGTGGCGCTGACGAGGAAAAGATCGGGTTTGCCGTCGCCGTCGTAGTCGAAGAAGCAGGCGCCGGTGCTTGGCCCGATTTTCGTGGTATTACCCGCGGCGGCTTGCACGATTTCAGAGATGGGCTGCGGCGCAAAGCGGACGGAAATGGCGGACGGCGCATTTTGCGCCGAGCCGCGCGGCAACTCCGCCAGAGAGAGCCGGCCTTGATCTCCGTAAGCGGCTCCGAAGGGAGAGCCAAGATGCTCGGAAGTTATTTTTTGAAATTTGGCGAGATGCTCGCGTGCAGACGCTGCATCGCCACTACGCTGATAGGCGCGCGCGAGTCCAAACTCAGCAGAGGCGTGAAACGGAAAAAGTGCGAGAGCTTTCTGGAAGGCGGCAATGGCTTGCTCGTAATGTTGAAGCTGCGATTTCAGGTAGCCGACGAAATACCAAGCGTCGGCTTCGTCCGCAATCTGCGTGACATGAGTAAACGCGGCGACGCCTTTTTCTGCGTCCCCGAGATCCTTGTAGGTCAGGCCGAGGTTGTACCAAACATAGAGGTCTTGCGGCAGTTTTTCGGCGGCCGCGGCAAGAGCCGTGCGCGCAGGTTCGAGTTTTTGCTGAGCCAGGAAAGAAATGCCGAGATTAATACGGGCAACTTCGAATTTAGGATCGGCGGCGAGAGATTGCTCAAAATACTTCTGCGCGTCAGCAGGGCGCTGCTGATTCATATAGGCGACGCCTAGAGTGTTAAGGCGATACGCTTCGGCAGGATTGGGATGAGTTGCGGGTTTCTGCGCAGCAGGCGCAGATTGCGATTGTGCGGCGCGAGAATGAAGAAGGTTCGCGGCCACGCAAAAGACAAATAAGCAAACGATGACCAGTGCAGCACGACGGAGGGAAGCTTGCATCAAGGTTTTTGTCCTTGCGCGAAGCGCGGTGAATAGCGGCTGCCGCGACGCGGAGCACTACAGATTCTGTGTGGAGCGGATGATAGCGTCAACCGTTTTTGCGGGGACGCGCGAAGCCGGCGGGTCACTTGGTTCTCCCATCTACGGAACGGCGACGAGGGGGAGCTCGACGAAGCTGGAGTCGGCCGAGGAGTGGTAGATGCGCTCGGTGGCTTTACGATAGTCGGCGGGCTTGGCCCAGAAAATGCTTTGCACGAATGTTTGCGGGTTGCGATCGTAGAGCGGGAACCAACTCGATTGGATTTGCACCATGATGCGGTGGCCGGGAAGAAAAACGTGGTTGGCGTTCGGTAGATTGAAGCGATAGAGCAGCGGCTTGTCAGACGCGATGGGCTTGGGAGTTTCCAGATTTTCGCGGTATCGGCCGCGGAAAATGTCGGCGGAAATCATCAACTGATAGCCGCCCATGTTCGCCTGGCTTGCGACTTCGTCGGGATAAACGTCGATGAGCTTGACGACCCAGTCCGAGTCAGTGCCGCTGGTCGACGCGACGATATTGGCGACAGGCTGGCCGCTGATTTTTAGCGGTGTTGTCAGGACATCGGACGTGAATACGAGCACGTCCGGGCGGCCCGAAGCTTCGCGCTGGTCGTCGACCAGCCACTGCGACCAGGTGAGTTCGGGCGTATAGCCGACGGGTTGGCTGGGACGCGCGCGAAAAGGGACCGGCTTCGCGGGATCGGAAATGTATTCGTCATATGCGGTATCGGAAGACGTCGGGGCGGTCATGCTGAGTTTCAAACCAGCTTTGAGATAAAGTGGAGTCGGTTTCGGCGCACAGCCGCTCGAGCAGCCCGCGGGCCAGGCAGGTAGCCGCCGCCAAACGTTCGTGCCAGTCTCGAACGCGGATACCGGCGCAATGTCCGCTTCGCCCGCGCCGTCCTTCAGATATTGCGCCAGGAATGGCCGCAGGATCTGCTGGCGAAAGTAGAGGCCCGTGTCGCTCCCGAATTTCAGGGCGCCGAGGGAGCTGGCGTCTTCAATTTCCTGCCCGTGATGCCACGGACCCATCACCAGAAAAACTTTATCGTTGCCCGTGTCTTTGGGCTTGATGGCTTTGTAGACGGCCATGGCGCCGTAAATGTCTTCCTGATCCCACAAGCTGTCCACGAGCATGACGGGAACTTTGAGCGGTTCTTTCGCAAGAATTTTGTCCACGGCCTGCTCCCGCCAGAACGCGTCGTAGCTGGGATGCTCGAGAATTTTGCGCCAGAAGCCCACCTGTTCGAGGCCGTGACGGCGGCCGAGCTCGCCGGCTGAGCCTGCGTCCATATAGACGTCGTAATCGTCGAAGTGATCGGTCCACCATTTGGCGGAGTTGTCGCGCGTGCCGTCCTGCTCGTAAATGTACGGCATGTTTTGCTCGCGAAACGCGCCATTGTGGAACCAGTCGTCGCCCATCCATCCGTCCACCATGGGATTCATCGGGACGGAAACTTTGAGCGCGGGATGCGGATTGACGAGCGCCATCAGCGGCGTGAAGCCGTCGTAAGATATCCCCAGGATGCCCACCTTCCCGTTGGATTCCGGAAGATTTTTCACCAGCCAGTCGATCGTGTCGTACGTGTCTGTTGCGTGATCGACGTTTGTCGGATTTAGCGGTCCATGCAGCGGCCGGTTCATCACGTAATCGCCTTCGGAGCCGTATTTGCCGCGAACATCCTGGACGACGCGGATGTAGCCGTCCTCCACGATCACGTCGGTGGCGTTGTCGTACCCCTCGAGAATCGGCCCGAGATGTGAGCTGTTGGCGTGCGAAGTAAGATCGCTGGCGTTGTAAGGGGTGCGCGTAAGAAGAATCGGCGCGTTTTTTGCGCCTTTGGGAACGAGGATGACGGTGTGGAGCTTCACGCCGTCGCGCATCGCGATCATCACCTCTCGCCGCGTGTATTCGAAGCTATCCGTAACGGGCTTCAGCTGCGCCGGCATTTCGCTAGGGAGCGTGGCGGCGGATTGCGCGAACGCCGAGGGAGAAAGCCACAACACGGCGGAAGCGGCGAGAAAACAAAGTTTCTGTCCGTACAGATTTGCAATGCTCATGAAAGATTCTCCGTTTCGGCGGAAAGGCGCGTTTGCGTTTTTGTGCCCGCGCAAGAGATCGCCAGGTTTTCGGTGGAGCGCAGGGATTATACCGGGCCGGGCGAGAGCGCGCCACCAAGCCGTCGGCGCCCTCGCCTCAGAACTCTCTGGTGGCTTGCAGAAGTGGCATGCTCCCGGCGTGCCTCCCTGTCAAGAAAGAAGCATCCCCGCCCCAGCTTCGTGCGCAAATCCCAGGAGGCAACGCGCCTTCGCGGCCGGGCGCACCAGCGCGGGCGCCTTTTGCTCGTGTGGCGAAACATTTCGACAGCCGCCCACAGCCACCTGTCATTTCGAACGGAGCGAGACGACTTTTTCTTCCCGCTTCGCTCCTGCGAAGCGGTCGGCTCGCGCAGAGAGAAATCTCTCTTCCTCTTTCGTTGGCCTGCTCCACTTCGCGCTGCCGGTGTACCGGTCGCGATTCCTGCCGCGGTTTCTCGGCGTTTGGCTCGCACTCGCCGGCTTCGCCTGGGTGCTCCTGACCCTACGGGCGCATTGTCCCCGCAATATTGCGACTAGGTGTTTACCCACTCTCAGCACGCCGCCTTCGGGGAGATAGCGTTCATGCTGTGGCTTATGATCGAGGGCGCTAGGCCGCCAGCGCTCGACGCCCCATCCTCATCGTCGACCGTCGGGTGCCCCGGGTGCCGGTTTTGCACCTCGGACTTTTGAGTTTTCCACACGTTTTCACAGCCTTATCAAATCAATTAATCCCCGCCTAACTCCTTCAAACCTCTCAATTTCCGCCATGCTCATTCGAATCCGCGCCTTCCATTCGAATGACCTACTCAGTACACCCTAAAACTAGTTGACAATTCGCCAATATCCTGCTAGCATTCCCTATGTTTCGCTCGCCAACCACCCCATCACCCTCCCCGTCACCTGTTTGTTGTCACCATTTCTCTCCCCTCAGTCTATACTCGGATAAACCTGTGCCAAGCGTGCGCACCGCTGGGGCCGGAGCGACCAATTTCCGATCATTCTTTCTAACTACTCACCACTCACCACTCGCCACGATTTCCTTTAGAATCCGCACTTACGAAAAAACCGGGAGTGGGGGGCGGTCATGGCTGGTTAACCAGAGTGGGATAGCCAATCCTGGCTGTCCTCTTCCAGTCTCAACGCTCTCACGACACGAGTCCCCACGTGCCGATAAAGTTTCACGATTCATCTCCGCTCCGCGCCTTCGCGAACCGCGCCTGCCCCGATCCGGTCGGGGCGTCTCCGCATTATCCTTTTCCCCTATTCGCTCCTCAACCTTCGACTTTCAACCGTCGTCATTTCCATCCAGCTTGACCCGAGGAGCCCGCACACATACGCTCGAACGCCTGACCATGCACAAAATAATTTTTGGGACGATTGCGGAGATCGAGGCAGGAATCCGCGCAAAGAAACTGTCGCCGGTCGAGGTTGTGGAGGCGCACCTCAAACGAGTTGCGGCTCTGCAACCGAAGCTGAATGCGTTTGTGCACCTCGATGCGGACGGCGCACGCAAGCAAGCGCGGGCGGCGGAAGCTGCGGTGATGCGCAAGGACGCAGTCGGGCCACTGCACGGCGTGCCGCTGACGATCAAGAGTTGTATCGACGTTGCGGGATGGCCGGCGGCGGCGGGATCGTTGCTGCGGAAGGACTATGTGGCGCAGGAGGATGCGCCGCTCGTCGCGAGGCTGCGTGCGGCAGGCGCGATCCTTCTCGGAAATACAAATACGCCGGAATATTTGATGGCCTACGAGACCGACAATTCTTTGAGCGGCAAGACGAGCAATCCTTGGAATTTGGAGCGTTCAGCAGGCGGGTCGAGCGGCGGCGAGGCCTCGGCGATTGCTTCCGGTTGCTCGGCAGGCGGAGTGGGAAGCGACGGCGGAGGATCGATCCGCGTGCCGGCCCATTTTTGCGGGATCTGCGGATTGAAGCCGACGCCGGGGCGTATCCCTGCGACGGGACATTTTCCGGGCGGAGGAGGCGCATTCGGCTGGATCGGAGTGGTCGGGCCAATGGCCAGGACCATTTCAGACGTGCGCGCGCTGTTTGAAGTGATGGCCGGGCCGGATGCGGGCGACGCGCTGTCCGCGCCTGTGTCGGTGCGCCAAGTTGAAGAACGCGAATTGCGCAAATTGAAAATTGGAATTTTGGAAAGCGATGCGCTTGGCAAAGCAACCGCGGAAACCACCATGGCACTTGAGCGAGCCGCAAAATCGTTGAGCGAGCAAGGATTCATCTTGGAGACGAAACGATTGCACGGGCTCGACCGAGCGATTGAATTGTGGTGGTATTTTTTTGGACCCGTGATCGCGGACTTGATTCAAAAAGGCGCGGCTGGTCGTGAAAGCGAGATGAGTCCGATGCTACGCGAATTTGTCGCGCTGGCTACGGCGGAGAGGACGTTGACTTACGACGGCGTCCTGAAAGCCTGCGGAGAGCGCGACAGTCTGCGCGCGGAAATTTTGCGGCAGATGGAAGAGTTGACGATTCTGCTATCCCCAGTTTCAGCGGGCCCGGCGTTTAGACATGGAGAAGGGAACTGGCGGAGCGGCGAGAAAGAAAATTATCGGTCCACGATGAGATATTCTCAGTGGCTGAATTTGGCGGGATTTCCGGGCACGGTTGTGCCAGTAGGAATGTCGGGCGAGGGATTGCCAATTGGCGTGCAGGTGATTGGCCGGCCTTATGAAGACGAATTGGTGCTGGCGGTTGCCGAAGCGATTGAGAAAGCCAGAGATTCGTGGAAGCCGCCGAACATTTAGGATTGCCGGGCGGCACTGCGGAGCTGAACCCCCGCGCCTACACAGACCTTGCTTCGGTTCAGGGTTGCGGCGGTTGTTTTAGTTCGGGATTGGGAACGGGCGCGCCGCCGTATTTTGCGCGCTGTTTGTTGAGGCTGGCGTTGACGAGTTTTCTGGAAGTAGCGAGTTCGGCTTGTGCTTCTTCGCGGCGTCCCAGGCGGAGAAGGACCTGGCCGCGGATGTAGTGAATATTTTGATTGTCCGGGGCGAGCTGTTCCGCGGAGTTGAGGAACGCGAGCGCTTCGCGATTTTTTCCCTGGCGCTGATAAAGGCGGCCCAACTCCAGAAGAGAGACCGGCATGCGCGGATTGTAGTGCAATGCTTTTCGGAAAAAATGTTCGGCTTCTTCGTCTTTCTGCATTTGTAGATCGAGCAAACCGAGCTGCTCGTAATTGTCCGGGAGATCCGGCTCGACAGCGATATCCTTGCGAAATTCCACTTCCGCGCGCTCGTTGTCTTGTTTCTTCATGTAAGCAACGCCAAGACTGAAATGGACGAAAGGCAAGCCGGAGTTCGCGGCGGCGGCGAGTTCCAGTTCGGAGATGGCTTTGTCGAGTTCTTCGCGATTGAGATAAGCCTTGCCGAGGATGAGATGAAACTCGGGAGTCCGGCTGCCAATTTCAACGAGGCGGCTAAGCGCCTTTTCGTCCAAATCATTCTTGCCGGCGTTGTGCGCGGCAATTCCCAGTACATAAAGATAAGTGAAATCGTTGGACATTTGCGGCCAGAGAGGCTCGAGCGCGGCGACGGCGTCGCCGTAGTGCTCCGTGAAGACGTGGCACAAGCCGAGAAGGTAGCGGGCCTGTTGAGAGTCGGGTTGATCGCGGACAACCGAGGCCAAGGGAGCCACGGCGCCGGCGTAGTCGCCGCGGTGGTAGTTGACCAAGCCGATGTTAAGGCGAATGCCCGACATTTTGGGCTCCAGCTTTTCGGCTTTCTGCAGAAGTTTAAGGGCGTGGTCCCACTGTTTTCGGCGCATGGCGATCACGCCAAGATTGGCGTACGCCGCGCCGGATTGCGGATCGACGGAGAGAACGCGGCCGAAAGCTGATTCCGCGGCAGGCAGATCGCCACTCTTAAGGGCGGCTTGGCCTTGGGCAAACCAAACAGCGGGATCAACTGAGGCAGAGCTTGCGCCGCCGGGCTGTTGAGGGACGGGACGACACGATGCGTCTAGGGCGCCGCCCGTAAACAAAGTTGTTACAGCAACAAGTAAGAGGATCGATCGAGAGAAGGCAGGGCCGATGTGGTTGGTCGAGCGCATCCTTGCGTAGTGTCCAGCAGGGGAAGGAGGAATTCAAGCGCGGAGCGTGAACGTAAACGAGGAAAGAAGGGTCAGGATGGGCCGTGTGGTTTGAACGGGCACGCCGATTTTCAGCTTGACACAAGCGCAGGAATGCTTTATTAATCCGATTTAATAAGAGAGATTGGTGCGTTTTCGAATGTCGAGTGGTGGGGGCTGTCTCTTATGAGTTGCCTTCTGCGTGCGGCAGAAACAGGGGTGCCCGCTGTAGCAGGCGTAATTGTGCCCACACCAGGCCGGTTATTCATTTTAAAAATTCCGGAGGTAGCAAAGTGAAGGGACACAGTCTTAGTTTTAATCCTTCCCATATTCTGAAAAACATGCCGAGAGCAGCGCGCCTTTTGGTCTGCGCGATGCTCGCGACGCTCTGCACTGCGTACGTTGCGAAGGCGCAGGACACGGGTTACATCAGCGGAACTGTAACGGACAAGACCGGCGCGGTGGTCGCCGGGGCAGAAGTGGTAATTTCCAGCGCGGCCGGCAGCGCGACGCACACAACAGCGACAAACGCGGACGGCGCGTACGTCGTAGCCGGATTGTCGGGCGGGTCATACAACATCGTGGTGACAGCAAAAGGATTCTCGAGGTATTCGGCGAAGAATGTCGTCTTGGACGTGGCGCAGAAGATTCGCCTGGACATTCAGCTGACCGTCGGCGCCGTCACGGAAGAAGTGACGGTGACGGGGGAGAGCGTGGCACAGGTCGAGACGCAATCCTCGGAACTTTCCTCGACGATCACCGGAAAACAAATCGATCAGTTGATGCTGAACGGCCGCAACTTCACCCAGCTGGTAACTCTAACTCCGGGCGTTATCAGCCAGACCGGCTCGGACGAAGGCAAGGTTGGCGTCTACGGAAACGTGCAGTACAGCATGAATGGCGGGCGAACGGAGTATAATAACTGGGAACTAGACGGTGGCGATAACATGGACAACGGCAGCAATGCCACCCTCAATGTCTACCCCAATCCAGAGGCCATCGCCGAGTTCAAGGTATTGACTTCCAACTACGGAGCGCAATATGGCCGCAACGGATCGGGCACTGTAGAGGTAGAGACCAAGAGCGGCGGCAGTTCCTTCCACGGCAGCGCCTTCGAGTATCTGCGAAATGATTTCTTCAATGCGAAGTCCTGGGCGGAAGGAGCCGATCCAACTGCAAAAAAGGCATCGTATAAGAAGCACGATTACGGCTACACCATCGGCGGACCGATTTTTATCCCGCACCATTATAATTCGGACAAAAAGAAGACTTTCTTCTTTTTCTCCGAAGAGTGGAGGAAGGAAAGCAATACCTCCTCGGCCCCTTCGTCAGACGTATCGACGACTCCGAATGTTCCTTCGGATGCGGAGCGAGGCGGAGATTTCAGTGATCTGTGTCCGGATCCCCTCGGCAGTTTCAACGATTGTCCGCACTTGGTCAATAGCACCGCCCGTTTTCCCGGCAACAAAATAACGCCGACTGCCGTTGGGACTGACCTGCTGGCACTGATTCCCAAAGCCATTCCCGGCTTTACGATAGGTGGCTTCCCCGCATTCCAACAGACGATCTCGACGCCCACCACGTGGCGCGAAGAACTAATCCGAGTGGACCACAATCTCACCGACAACTATCGTTTGACCTTCCGTTATATCCACGACTCCTGGCAAACGGTCGTGCCGAGTCCGTTGTGGGGTAATGGAACTACGAATTTTCAGAACGTCACGACAACATTTGTGGGTCCAGGCTCAAGTTTTGTGGCTCGCTTAAACGCCAATATTTCGCCGACACTCCTCAATGAATTCGTAGCAAGTTATACGGGGGATCATATTTTCCTGACCACCGGGGGGCCTGTGGGGCTACCTTCCGGCTTCGCCATGGGTTCGATTTTCAACAATGGTTTCGGAGGAAAGATTCCAGCTATCGATATAGGTAGCAACAACGCATACGGCGGTGGCTTCGGGCAAGACAGCGGTTATTTTCCGTGGCATAACGCCAACCCGACTTACACCTATCGCGACAACATGACCAAGATTATCGGTCAGCATACCCTGCAATTTGGTGCTTACATCGTGTTCGCGCAGAAGAACGAAGCGAACTCGCCCAACGTCCAGGGCATTCTGACCTTTGACTCTGGCGACGCGGCAGTCACGACGGGCAACGCCTTTGCGGATCTGCTATTGGGAAACGTCGCGAGTTACCAGCAGTGGAGCGCAGAACGGCAATATTATGACCGTTACAGGATCGTCGAGCCGTACTTCCAGGACGACTGGCGTATCACCAAGCGCCTCACACTGAATCTAGGCTTACGGGTAAGTCTGTTTGGGACCTATCGCGAGCGCTACAGGCAAGCCTTCAACTTCAATCCCAGCGCTTTCAACACGGCCAACGAGCCCGGCTTTAACGCGGATGGTTCGTTAAACACGGGCTCTGGGACTGGCAGTCCGCTGAACGGATTCGTCCAGTGTGGAGGTGCGGGCGGGACGTTGCCGCTTGTCCCCGGATCAGCTTTCCCGACAGTCAGCATCGGATCTTCCTCGAACGCTGGCTGCCTAAGTGGACATCTTTTCAACCCCGCCCCGCGTATCGGTTTCGCGTTTGATCCCAAGGGCGATGGCAAGATGGCCATTCGCGGCGGCTACGGCATTTTTTACGAGCACACCAACGGTAACGAAGGCAACACCGAATCGCTGGAAGGCTCCGCGCCACTAGTTCTCTCGGCCACGCAGTCTAACGTCATCGGTTACCAGAATATCGGAGCAGGCGGTGGCACGATCCCATTTTTTCCGCTGACGGTGGTTTCCATACCAAACAAGGCGATTTGGCCCTATATCCAACAATGGAACTTGGGTGTCCAGAAGGAAATGCCCTACCACTTCGTACTTTCCGCCGCGTACGTCGGAAGCAAAGGCACTCATCTGACCTTGCTAAGCAATGCCAACCAACTTCTGCCGGTGGTTGCTTCCGCGAATCCTTACTCGGCGGGGGAACCGATCGTTACCGCAGGCGACCCGAACGGCACAGGGCTGCCGGTTAACACCGTATGTCCTGATTCCAGCTTGCTGGGGGGAACTGTAAATGGCGCGCCGGTTTCCGGCCAGGTCGCCCGCAACCTTGCTGTCGCATGCGGGACGGTTTCGAGTGTTTCTGCAGTGCGGACCGCATTCCCTGGATTCAACAATATCAACACACTCAGGGACGAAGCGAATTCGATCTATCATTCATTGCAAGTAGGAGTACAGCGCACGGTGGGCGATCTCACGATGAGCTTGGCCTACACGTACAGCCACTCTATAGATGATTCTTCGGATCGGAGCGACACGGCGTTCGTGAACGCCTACAACTTTGCCGCCAATCGGGCCAGCTCGAACTTCGATCTGCGCCATAACTTTGCTATCAGCTATGTCTACGCTTTACCTATCTTTAAGGGCAGTGGGTTCTCCCATACGCTCCTGGGTGGCTGGCAGATTTCGGGCATCACCGTTGCGCAGACTGGCACGCCATTCAGCGTTACCACCAACGGCCTAAATTCTTTCGGCGACAATGCTGGCGTCGGAAATGGAACGGGCACCGGTTCTCGGCCTGATTTGGTGGGCAACCCCAAGTCCGGCTTCACTGCAAATCAGGACTCCTCCCAGCGGGGGCCACTCGCTTACAACCCAGCGGCTTACGCCGTTCCAAGGGGCCTTACCTTCGGCGACGTCGGCCGCAACACACTTAATTTGCCCGGCCGACTCAACTTCGACTTCGGCCTCTTCAAGAGGTTTCCGATTAGCGAGAGGGCCGGATTCGACTTCCGGTGGGAGAACTTTAACCTCTTCAATCACACGCAGTTCAACAGCGTTAACGCAGACTTTGGTCCGAGTGACTTTCTGCATCTGACCAACACGCATGACGGGCGGCGGATGCAGCTCGGTCTAAGGTTCTATTTTTAACAAGGCCTGTAAAAACGAAGGCGGCGCTTTTTTCCTGAGCGCCGCCTTTTTTTCTGATTACGGCCATCACTTTTTTGTATACTCGCTCCGGCTATTAAGGAGGAGTGAAGAACGCCATGAAACGACGAACCTTTATTGAAACATCCGTTGCAGCAGCGGCGCTGTATGCGGCACGCCCGTCGTGGGCCGCTGAACGCACTCACGAGATCAAGAGGGTGGGTTTACAGCTGTACACCGTCCGCTCGGAGATGCCGAAGGATTTTGAAGGAACGATCGCCAAGGTCGCTGAGACAGGCTACAAAGAGGTGGAATTCGCGGGGTACTTCAAGCACTCGCCAAAAGATGTCCGGGCCGTGGTCGACAAGAACGGTCTCACGGCGCCCTCAGCGCACATCGCCTACGATGTCGTGGAGAAGGAGTGGCCGGAGACGCTCGAAGCGGCACACGTCGTCGGACACAAATATATTGTCTGCCCGTGGATTGACGAGAAGCAGCGAACCGCGGATGGCTGGAAGCGCGCCGCGGAACTTTTCAATAAGGCAGGAGAAGCCAGCGAGAAGGCGGGAATCCAGTTCTGCTATCACAATCACTCTTTCGAGTTCTCACCCGTCGAAGGCCTCGGCGGGAAACTTGCCTACGACTATCTGCTGGCGGAAACGAATCCCAAATTCGTGAAAATGGAAATGGATTTGTGCTGGATCAGCGTCGCTGGGAAAGACCCCGTAAGCTATTTCGATAAGCATCCGGGGCGCTTTCCGCTTGTTCATGTAAAGGATTATGTGAACGACCCCAACGCGACGAGCAGCTACGCCGGAGCGACAGGCTCTGTAGTCTTCAAGGGCCGCCTGGCCGACGTTGGAAAGGGAACCATCGACTGGAAGCGGATCTTCGAGCATTCGGAAAAGGCGGGCATCAAGCATTATTTCGTGGAGAATGACGACGCGAAAGAGCCGTTCGAGGACATCAAGACGAGTTACGACTATCTTGCGGCACTGCGCTTCTAGTTTGGACGAATCGGAACTGGGGGGACATCATGCGCAAAGCAGGCACAGCGCTGGCTTGCGTATTGGTTAGCGGTTTTCTGTTGCTCGCCGCGCGGAGGCAGACGCCCGCATGGAAACAGCTTTTTAATGGCAAGGACTTGACGGGCTGGAAGCACGTCGGGCCGGGCGACATGACGGTTGAAGAAGGCCTAATCCGAACGCACGGCGGCATGGGACTACTCTATTGGACGGGCGGCAAGATGGGCAATTGCCGGATTCGCGTGGTCTATAAGATGCGCGATTTCAATGACAATTCGGGCGTGTTCATTCGTATTCCAATCGAGCCCCGGGAAGCATGGATGCCCGTGAACTACGGGTATGAAGTGCAGATCGACAATCATCCGGAGACCTCGAAGGAAGACGAGTATCACGTCACAGGAACGCTCTATTCGCTGACCAAGCCGCTCGCGATGCCAGGCAAACCGGGGCCGGAGTGGAACACGATGGAGATTACGCTCGATGGCCCGCACACCGTTGTAGTTCTGAACGACGTAAAAGTCACCGATTACACCGAAGGCCAGCCTGTTCCCGAGCGGAAGTTTGATTTCGAGCCGCAGCGGGGCAGGCGGCCGGATGACGGCTATATCGGTCTGCAAAATCATAGCGACAACGACATCGTGTTCTTCAAAGAAGTTAGCTTACAGCCCTTGAAGTAAGGGTTGCGGGAAGCCGCTGGGCAAAATCGAATCAGGAGGATGAGATGAGCATGAACCTTTTTTCACGCCGCAAGTTTTTGCGGAGCACCGCCGGGGCGACGGGGGCACTGGCGGCGGCTCCCAGCATCTTTCTGAAGCCTGAGTACATTCCTTCCGCGCTGGAAGCGGTGGCGCCGAGCGATCGTGTGCGATTCGGGATCATTGGCATTGGGATGCAGGGTTCGGGATTGCTGACGAACGCCATTCAACTGCCTGGGGTTGAATGTGTTGCGGCGTGCGATCTGTACGACGGACGGCATCTGCTCGCGCGGGAGATTGTGGGCAAGAACATACCGGTGACGCGGCGCTATCACGAGTTGCTGGAGAACAAGGAGATTGATTGCCTCATCGCCGCGGTGCCCGATCACTGGCACAAACAAGTGGTCGTGGACGCGGTCAGTGCCGGGAAAGACATTTACTGCGAGAAGCCGATGTCGCATTCCGCGGAGGACGGACTGGCGATGGTGGCGGCCGCGCAGAAGACGGGACGCATCGTGCAGATCGGATCGCAGCGAGTGAGTTCCGTGATTTGCGCGAAAGCCAAAGAAATGATTGCACAGGGGATCATCGGGACACTGACGCTGGTGGAGGGTTCTTTGGGACGCAACGATCCTACTGGAGCGTGGGAGTACCCGCCGCCACCGGATCTTTCTCCTGCAAATTTGGATTGGGACACGTGGCAGGGGACTGTGCCTAAGGTGCCTTTCAATCCGAAGATTTTTGCCCGGTGGCGCTGCTGGAAGGAATACGGAACGGGACTTGCGGGCGATTTGCTAGTGCATCTCGTCAGCGGCATGAATTTCATGCTGGGGTGGAATGCTCCGCCGAAAAAAGCGATGGCGCTGGGGGCTATCCTGCGCTTTCCGGATGGACGAAACATGCCGGACGTGCATGCGACGCTATTTGATTATGGAAGCGCGCCGGTATATCTGCGGCTGAATCTTGGCTGCGAGACTCCGGAGATTTATCGCTTCCAGGGATCGAAGGGAATTCTGGAAGTCACGGAATTTGCGATCAACTACTATCCGCAGACGGGCGAAGATACCGGGCCGAGCTACTATACCTCTGGCTATCCGCAAAAGATGCGGGAGGAGTATGTTGCGGAATGGCATAAGGAGCACGATCCAGTTCCCGGCAAAGAACCTACGCTGGAAGGTTTCACGTATCGCGGCGACTCCTGGGATGACGAGAAACCGCACCTGTGGAGATACTTCCAGGCCGTGAAGAGCCGTCAGCCGGTGACGGAGGACGCGGTGTTTGGAAATAACGCCGCGCTGGCTTGCCATATGGCCAACCAATCCTATTTCCGTCTGAGTGCGGTTACGTGGGACGCGGCGTCCGGCACGATTAAGTCGGCGTAGCAGGACGGATCAGCCCATCTGTATTCGGCACTTAAGAATGATTGAGACACGCCAAATATAAAGTTGTGCGGGTCGATGAGAAAACCGGCAGCAGGGCTGCCGCACTCCGAATCGCTACTTCGCAACATTATGCGGGACTCAGCAGTTGAAGACGGTGGCGCCTCTTCCAAGCAGTTTTGAGGCGCCACTTCTTTTTGCCTTGCGGATTGTCCGGCTGGCACTCCCCGACAAGGTCAAAACAACGGCGGTCGCAATCCACAAGGGCCGGCAAGCGGACTGTCCATTAGGACAGTGTTGCGTGAGCCACAGAGCAACTTCCCGGAATTGCCGGGGTTTTATAATCAGGGTATTCCACCGAGGAGCGTGGCAAATGCGAAAGATTCACTTTATTACCCTGTTTTTGTTCGCAGCGCTGATGTTGGCTCTGCCAGCCGGATCATCCGCGCAGGTTAGCGTTGGCGTTGCGGTGCACATCGGTCCGCCGGCGTTGCCGGTATATGAGCAGCCGATCTGCCCTGGTCCGGGCTATCTTTGGACGCCAGGATACTGGGCCTATGGGCCGGATGGTTATTACTGGGTGCCGGGAACATGGGTGATGGCGCCCGAAGTTGGATTTCTCTGGACGCCGGGATATTGGGGCTGGGGCGGCGGCGGATATATCTGGCACGCTGGTTATTGGGGTCCGCACGTGGGATTCTACGGCGGAATTAATTATGGATTTGGCTACACCGGCGTCGGGTTCGTCGGTGGACGCTGGGAGCATGGCCATTTCGCGTACAACACCGCGGTGATGCGGGTCAATACGCGCGAAATTCACAATACCTACGTGGACCGCACGGTCATTCGAAACGTGACCGTGAATCGCGTGAGCTATAACGGCGGGAGAGGCGGACTCAACGCCCGGCCAAACGAGCGGGAAAGAGAGTTCGAGCACGAGCGTCACTTCGCGCCGACATCCATGCAGACGCAGCACGAGCATTTCGCAAGTTCGAATCGCGAGCTGCGCGCCTCAGAAAATCATGGGAGGCCGGCTATCGCAGCTACGGCGAGGCCTGGTGAATTTAAAGGTCACGAAATCGGCGGGGCTCGGGACCATTCGCGCAACGATTCGCCACACGGCGGGAACGCGCATCTGAACAACGCGGCGGAATTCCACAAAACGGATCGTCCGCCTTCCCGCGGGGGAAACGCTGAGCACAACGCTCCGCGCGTAAATCACGCTGATAACGCGCCGAGGAATCAGCCGCATTCAGAGGGCAGACCGCATGCGGAAAGCAGGCCGCCTGTCGGCGAGCGTCACGAGGGCGGCGGTGGGAAACCCCACAAAGGGTAAGCGAGATACGGAAACAGAGGCGTTCGAGAAATGTCGTCCGCGCCGGAGAGCTTTAAGTTATGCCTCCGGCAGCGGAGGGCAGCCGGGGAATTCGCGCAAAGAAGTGTTTCCAATATATTGCAAATCCGCGATGCCGATTTTGCTGGTATAGAAGCCATCGCAAGTCATCTTGCGCAAGAAGGCAAAGAAAGCCACGCCCTGGGTCAGGGCTAGATCCTGCTTGGCGTTCTTCCGGAAGGCGATCAAGTCCAGCACTTCTTTGCGTTGTGCCGGAGTGCAATCCAAAAATGGATTGGAGTAGCGATCGGAGCAGAAACCGTCCAGCCACATGAGCCCGCCGCCTAGTTGGAGCTGATACTCCTCATTTTCGCTGGTAAGCAGGTCGATAAATTCCGGCGCGCCGGCTTCCACGGCTCCGCCGGATTTGTCGTCCTTGGGGATAATCGTGTCGCACAGCGCGGTGAGAGTCTCGTATTGGTGCGGCGAAAAATATTTCGGGTTGTATCTCCCCGTGGATGAGGCGGATTTTTCAGTGTGAACCAGTTGGTGTGCGTATTCCGCGGCTTGCGCGGGGATCACCTGCAGGACCGAACCGCCGACGGCGCCAAGTGCCAGCGTTCTGAGGATGTCACGTCGCGATACGGAATTCTCATTCATATCTGTATCTCCCAATGGGTCTAGTGCAGATGCCGGCGTCGTTACAAGTTCCCCTTCTTGGCCTCGTCGAGCAGATAGCCGGACGCGCGCCAAGCCAGCGCCATGATCGTGAGAGTTGGATTTTTATCCGGGTTGGTGACCAGTGGAGCGCCATCCATGACGAAAACATTTTTCACGTCGTGCGACTGGCAAAAGCCGTTTAGCACGGAGGATTTGGGATCGGCGCCCATGCGCGCTGTGCCAACCTCGTGGATGATTTTTCCGCCAGCCTCGATGCCGAAGGGATACTGGCCATGGATGGAAGTCTTGGTCATGTATTGGCCGCCGGCTGCCTCGATGATGGCACGGAAGGTTTCCTGCATGTCTTTGGCCTGGCGGAGTTCGTAGTCGCTCCACTTGAAATGGAACCGCAGAACGGGAATGCCCCACTTGTCGACAACGTTGGGGTCAATCTCGCAGTAGGTATCCGGATTGGGAATCATTTCGCCGCGGCCAGCGAGACCGATGCCGGTGCCGTACGTTTCTCTGGCGCGCTTTTTCAGGCTGGCGCCGTAACCTTCCTCTTCGTGCAAAAGATGATTGAAGGTGCCGACGCCGGGCATATTACGGCCGCCGCCAAATTCGATATGATAGCCGCGGGGAAAATCATTTTTGCGGTCGAATTTCCACCAGGGAATGTACATGTGCATTCCGCCGACGCCGTCGTGATTGTGGGGAGGCATTTTTTCGAGCTGCGGAATAATTCCCCAGCCATCGCTGCCGACGGAATCCGTCAGATATCTGCCAACAACGCCGGAAGAATTGGCAAGGCCGTCTGGAAATTGGGAGGACCTGGAATTCAAAAGCAAACGCGCGGACTCGCAGGCGCTTGCCGCGAGAACAACGGCACGAGCGTTCACTCGTTTTTCTGTGCGCGTGGCCTTGTCGATGTAGGAGACGCCAGAAGCCTTGCCATCCTTGCCAAGAATGACTTCGCGAGCCATCGCGCCGGTGATCATGGTGAGCTTGCCGGTTTTCATCGCCGGGGGAATCATCACCTGGCTGGAACTGAAGTTTGAGGCGGTGACGCAGCCGCGGCCGCACTGGCCGCAATAATGGCAGGGCAGCCGGCCATTCACGGAGCGCGTCAGAATGGCAAGCCGCGAAGGAATGCAAGTAATCCCGATCTTGTCGCAGGCTTTCTTGACGATCAGATCGGTGCAGCGGGGAATCGGAGGAGGCAAAAACACGCCGTCGGGAGCGCTCGAGACGTTTTCGCGCGTGCCGAAGACACCGATGTAGGACTCCACTTTGTCGTAATAAGGCGCGAGGTCATCGTAGGTAATCGGCCAATCGTCGCCCAGGCCGTCGCGCGTGCCCGATTTAAAATCGATTGGCGCGAAGCGCAGAGCGATGCGCCCCCAATGATTCGTCCGGCCGCCGACAATCCGCGAACGAAACCATTCGAAGTTTGCGCCTGGGGCGGACGTGTAAGGTTCGCCGTCGATATTCCAGGCCCCGTTAGGAGCCAGGAATTCACTAAAATTTTCCGAGGCGTGGCCCCCGATACCGGCGCCCCGATGCGGCAGTTCATACGGCCACGTGAACATCTTGAAATCTTTTTCGGGATTGACCGGCGGGCCGGCTTCGAGCAAGGCCACGCTGAGGCCGCCTTCTGTAAGAATTTTGGCGGCAGTGCCGCCTCCAGCGCCGGATCCAATGACGCATACGTCATACATTTTCGGCGAGCGAATCACTTGGGACATTTCGTAGACCCCTGACTACAGTTCGTTTCTTTTCATCCGAGAAACTGCGAAATCGCAAGCTCGAGCCGTCAAGGCCATGTAAGTCAGCGAAGGATTGACGCACGAACTCGAAACCATGGAAGCTCCGTCGGGAAGGAAAAGATTTTTCACGTCGTGCGCCTGATTGTGCTCGTTCAGGACCGAGGTTTTGGGATCGCGGCCCATGCGTGCCGTCCCCATTTCGTGTATTCCGAGCCCGGGGCTGGAAATTTCCTGACGAACGGAAATATTCTTCGCGCCCGCGGCGGCCAGCATTTCCGCGGCCTGCACCGCGATGTCCTTCGACATCGTATGCTCGTTCTCGCCCCAGGCGCAGTGAATGGTGAGCGTGGGAATGCCCCAGGCATCGAGCTTGTCCTTGTTTATTTCGACGTAGTTCTTGTGATTGGGCAGGCACTCGCCAAACCCGCCCATGCCCATCCGCCACGGCCCGGGCTTCTTTAGCGCATTCTTGAAGTCCGCGCCAAAACCGGGCATGGACATGCCGCGCGTCCAGCCATCGCGGCTTCCTCCGCCCTGGTAACCGTAGCCGCGGATAAAATCCCGTTGTTTGGATTTTACGTTGCGGAAGCGGGGAATATAAATTCCATTCGGGCGATTGCCGAAGGGCATTTTGTCTTCATGGCCGGGCATGGTTCCGCTCGCGCCCGCGCCCATGTGGTGGTCCATGAGGTTGTGGCCGAGTTCACCGCTGCTGTTCGCGAGTCCATTGGGCATGTCCGGGGTCGCGGAGTTCAGCAGCAGGCGCGTGGATTCAAGAGTAGAACAGCAAATGAAAAAGATCCGAGCTTTGAATTCAAGCTCATTTTTCGTCTGGGCGTCAATGACGTTGGCACTCGTCACTCGGCCGGTCTTGGAATCATAACTGAGGTTTCGAACGACGCTGTAGGGCCGAAGCGTGAGCCGCCCGGTTTTCTGCGCCGCCGGCAAAGTTGAATTCAGGCTGCTGAAATAGGATTGCGTAATGCAGCCGCGGTGGCAGATGCCGCAGTAGTGGCAAGCGGCGCGCCCTTTATGCGTACGCGTAAGCACGGCAGCGCGGCCAATGGTCATCATGCGGTCATCAAAGTGTTTGGCAAGCGCGTCGCGGAAATCATGCTCGACGCAGGTCATTTCCATTGGGGGCAGAAATTTCCCGTCCGGCAACTGCGGCAGCCCTTCAGCTTGACCGCTGATCCCGGCGAACTCCTCGACGTAGTCATACCAGGGCGCGATGTCGGCGTAGCGGATTGGCCAGTCGACGGCGATTCCATCTTTCGAGTTGGCTTCGAAATCAAGATCGCTCCAGCGGTAGCTCTGGCGTCCCCACGTGATCGATTTTCCGCCCACTTGGCGTCCGCGAATCCATGAGAAGTGTTTGCCTTCCTCGCAGGTATAGGGATTTTCAACATCGCTGACGAAGAATTTGTGGGAGTATTCGTCGCACGCGTAATAGCACTCGCGTTGGATGGGCTGGGTTTTCTCGCGCTCGGCGCGGTTGTCCCAGTCCCGGTATTTCAGCTCCCATACCGGAACGTGCTCGACGTAGTCTTTCTCCGGAACGATGGTGCGCCCGGCTTCGAGTAGAAGGACGTTGAGTCCCTTCTCGGTGAGCTCTTTCGCCGCCCAACCGCCCGTAATTCCTGAACCTATGACTATTGCATCGTAGACCGGTGTTGCCATTGGGGCTCCCTTTGATTAAGCGTCACCAAGACTCGAACCAACCGGGACGCAGCCATGCTGCGCACCCGGGATGATCTGGAGTTTCAATTCCTGAGTAAATCCAATTTCGGAGGTGTAATAGCCGTGAAGCGTGATGCCCTTGAAAATTTTCCAGAAATTTCCATGCAACTGCGTGTCGCGCTCGCGGCCCATCTCCGGCCCGCGAGGTTCGCGCGTGTGCTCGGCCATTGCGGCGTCATCCATGGAGCGCAGAAGTGCGGATTGCTGTGCGGGTGAAGCATCAACGAAATCTTTTCCGAAAAGATCGTTGCTCTGTTTGTCGACGCCGGCAAGGCCGGTGAGGAAATTGGCGCGCTCTTCCTCGGTGGCCCATTCCGTGAGAATCAAGTCGATGAATTCGTTGACCAGCGCGCCTTTGGCGCCCGGCGTATCGGTCGCGGGGACAATCAGGTCAGTCATGGCAACAACGGTCGCGTTCTGATGAGCATTGAGAGTTCTGAGCGCATAGCCCGCAGCGGGATGAGCCGCGCGAAAGAATGCGAAGGCCTCTGGTGTGAGAGTTGGCAGCACAGCTCCGGTTACCAAAAGTCTGAGTGCGTCACGCCGTTGCATAGGACCTCCGTGAATGCGATTCGTTCGAGGATTGTTTGCGCTGCGCCGCGCCGAATTTCAAAGCCGTTTCACGCGCGGCTCTGAGTGCCGCGACGGGTTCGCTTGTGGGCAAGAACTCCATGGCCACGTAGCGGTCATAGCCGAGCTCGCCGAGCTTGCGATAAATATTCGGATAATGGATCTCGCCCGTTCCGGGCTCATGACGGCCCGGCACATCGGCGACGTGCACCAGCCCGATCAGGTCCATGTTTTTCCCGAGCTTCGCGATCAGATTACCCTCGGCGATCTGTTCATGAAAGAAATCGTACAAAAACTTGACGTGAGGATTGCCGACGGTACGAACAATTTCAAAGCCATCGGCGGACGAAGTCAAAAAGTATTTTGGATTTTCTTCCGGGTCAATGTTTTCCACCAAGAGTTCGATGCCATTTTGAGCCGCGATGTCTCCCCCGCGCTTCAGAGTTTCGAGGCAATTCGCGCGCATGGCAAGTGGAGATAAGCCGGGGACTGCGTTTCCAGTTTGAAGAACGAGGCGAGTGCATTCGAGTTCCTTCATCGTGGTGATAAATTCGCGAACGTTTTGCAAGAATGCGTCGCGGTCTCCCGCGTCGGCCAAGGTGTGCCAGACACCGGCAGTAGCGTCGAACTCGAGGCCAAGCTCCTGTTTTTTGCGCCGGGCAGCGCCGAAGTCTTGCTTCGTCCAGCCTTTGAACTCGTCGACAAGCTCGACCGCGTGAAAACCTGCTTCAGCGATTTTATCCAGACGCTCTGCAAACGGCTGTCCGCGAAAGACTGTCCAGAGCATAACGGAAAGCTTGAACGGGGCAACGCCGCCGCCACCGTCTTTGCCTTGGGTGCTTTGGGCAAGGGGCATCGCCGAGGTCAAGCTCCCGGCGGCGGCTCCCGCGGCCACTCCGGCAATGCTGCGCCCGAATTCGCGACGATTCATCATCCTTATCCTTCCAGAATTTCCTTACGCACGTTTTTCAGGACATAAGCGGCTCGTTCAACGCCCACTTCTCCGGAAAGAATGGGGTCTTCATTCTCGATGCTCAGGATGCCTTCATAGCCGACATCCATATACGCTTGCACGACAGACTTCCACAAACTTGCGCTGTGCCCATAGCCCACGGCACGAAAGGTTTCCGAGGCCATCCCGAGGTCACTGGTATCGAATGCGAAATTTAGCACGCCATACTTCGCGAGGTTATCCGGAAAAAATACGGTGTCCTTCATGTGTGCGTGATAGAGCATGCCTTGTTTGCCTAGAAAATGAATCACTTCGACGGGGTCGCAGCCCTGCCAGAACAGATGGCTCAAGTCGCAGTTTGCGCCGATCTCCTCACCGACGGCTTCGCGGAGTTTGAGAAGTGTTCGCGGATTGTAGACAACGAAGTTGGGAGTCATCTCGAACGCTAGCCGGTGAACTCCGTGGTCGCGCGCGAATTTTGCGGCTTCCTTCCAATAGGGAATGACTTTCTCTTTCCACTGCCAATCCTGCATTTGCGCGTACTCGGGAGGCCATCGATAGGTGATCCAGTTCGGCTGCACGTCCGAAGGCGAGCCTCCGGGGCAACCGGAAAAGCCGACGATAACTTTCACACCGAGCCGTTCCGCAAGAAGGACTGTTTTACGAAAACTTTCCGCGTCGCGGGCGGCGTGTTTCAAATCAGGATGGATTGGATTTCCATGGCAGCTTAGCGTAGCCACTTGAATGCCGCGATCTTCAAATTTCTTCCGCCAGGCCTTAGCCTTCGCGGGATCGGCAAGAAGCTCATCGACCGGGCAATGGTGAGAACCGGGGTAGCCACCAGTACCGATCTCCATCGCTTCCAGGCCAAGCGCGCTAACCTTATCCAGCATCTCGTCGAGCGAAAGCTTTTCGTAAACAGGGTCGAACACGCCAATGGGAATTTTGCGCTGCGCTGCGGGTGGAGTTACGAAGCGTTTTCTCGACCCAGTTTCGGCACCCGAAAAAGATCCCCTCACATCGGCTCCCCCCGGAACAGCGGCGGCCAGAAGGCCTCCGCCGGTTGCGGCAAGAAATTGCCTGCGATCAACCGATTTACCTGCGCGCGAGCCTTCCATCCCTGCCCCTCCAAGATGCACCCGTTTCATCCCTGCCATGAACGACCGGCGGCATTATACGCCTCCTGAGCCGAGGTGGAAGTCACAAAATCGTTTTAGTGGCGACGAACGACGGGGATGGGCTCAAGAAAATGGAGCGCACGCCCCAGGTGCTGGCCGGGCCGGTTAACATTGCGAGATTTTCGAGTTACGGCTTCTTGCGGGTAAGCACGTCCAAGGCTGGGATGGAAACGGGAACAGTCAGCACACGTTCCGGAGGCATCTTCCGATTTTGCAGGGCGTCGACAAGCATCTCTATGGCCTGGCCGGTATTCGGAGGAACAAACACAGTTGCGGCGAGCAACCCGCTGCGCACCCAGGCTTGACCGGTTTTCGGCAGGCCGTCGCAACCTGTGAACGGGAGCTTGAGCCATCTTTCGCGCTCGTCCTCATTCGGCAATTCTTTAAAGGCATCCCTTGCGCCCATGGCCATGGAGTCATCTTGCGCGGCAATGAGGTCGATGGCAGCTCTCTGCGAGGTTGTCAGTTTGAGCCAAGAGCGCACCGAGCGTTGCGCGCTTTCCAGAGTCCACTGCGCCTTGAGCGTGATGACCTGAATGTTCGTAGGCTTGGTTTCCTGCATTCCAGCGGTTCGTTCTTTGGCCGCGGAATTTTCTGAAGGACCCTGGATATAGAGAACCGAGCCTCCGCCTCGGAGCAGCGCCGCCATCTGGCGCCCCTGAATGCGGCCGATCTCGGCGTGGTCCGAGCTAATGGCGAAAAGCGGAGCGGACGATGTTCTGCGGAGTTCCTCAACATAAATTGCATCACGATTGAGAACCACCCAACCGATTCCGGCCGTGGCGGCTGCGCGCGCCACCTGGGGCAATGCGGTGCCTCCGACAGGTTCAAAAATGATGGCGTCCGGCCGCAAATCCTTCGGCGATTGGACGGCCTTCAAGATTTGCGTGCTCTGATTGATGGCGTCGTTCTGCGCGTGGAGGATCTGCACGTCCACGCCTGTCTTTCGCGCGGCTTGCTCGGCGGATTCCGACTGTTCGATCTGGTAGTCGTTATCGTCGGTCGTTAGAGAAACCAGGAATCTAAGCTTTTTCATCTTGTCTCGGAGTGGGTGTTCCTATTCCAACATAAAGAACGCCATCAAAGTTCAGAGCCTAATGGATTCGTGCCCAGGCTGTCATCAGTAGGGAGCTGGTGACGTTCGCTTATGCGATAACTTGGTGCTAACGCTTTGCGAACTCATCGAGTGCCGCGCTTAATCGTTCGAGGCCGGCTTTCAGTGTGGCAGTATCGCTGCCTATACCAATGCGGAAATGCCGCGGCATTTCAAAGAATGCACCCGGAACAACGGTCGTCTCGTACTTTTCATTTAATAGATTGAAAAAAGTCTCCGGATCGCCGTGAGCGAGGCGTGGGAAAACGACTGTACCTGCCGGCGGACGGAAGCATTCGAGGTCATGCCGCGAATCGAGAAACGCGTCGAGTATCGTGCGATTAGTGGCCAGGAGCGACCGAGCGCGCTCTCGGAAATGTTCCAGATGATCGAACGCCATCACAGACATTCTCTCGGCGGGGTGCGCCGCGACTGCTCCGAACAAATCATTGAGTAGCCACATGCGCTTGGCCAGTGCCTGGGAGGCCAGGATCCAGCCGCAGCGCAGCCCGCTCAATCCAAAAACTTTTGTGAGACTGTTGGTGACGATGAATGGGTTCCCGCCAGCAGACGCCAAGGACTGGCCGAGCGGAAATGAATAGGGCGAACCGCGGTCGAAAAGCATTTCGAGGTAGACCTCATCCACAAGCACGTGGGCACCGATCCGGTTCGCCATTTCACCAATCGCGCGCAGCGTCGCCTCGGGAATTAGGGCGCCGCTCGGATTGTGCAAATTACTCAGCACAATCAGGCGCGTTTCGCGAGTGATGGTTCGTTCAAGTTCCGCCGGCTCAAGCGCGAATCCGGTCTCAAATCGCCGTGGAACGCGCTTGACCCGCGCTCCCAAGTATTCCGCAACATCGAGCAGTGGGCCGTAAACAGGCTGCTCGATAATCACCTCGTCGCCGGGCTCGAGGACGGCGGCCATTGCCAAGTGGTTCGCCATTGACGTGCCGGTGGCCGCGACGACGCATTCCTCAGGCACGAAGTTGTGGAGTGCCAGCCGCTGCTGCAACGGCGCGTAGCCGTAACCACCGGGCGCGGTGACTTCGAGCTGCTCGAGGTCTAGCGGGAACTCCGCCAGGGGGACGCCAATCAACCCACTGGTCGCCAAATTAAAACGAGCATGCGACCGCGTCTTGGCCCATTCCATGTACACCGAACGTTTTGTGCGTGCGGCCCCGGTCATGTTTCGCCTTCCAGCTTGTTTCTCTCGCGCCATAGAAAATATGCGGGCAATCCCGCAATTGCAATGGCAAGCCCGATGAACGAACGTTTGGGATCGTGGGCGAACGTGCTCACAACTACAATCCATTCCGCGGCGATGAATAATAAGGTGGTCCACGGATGTCCGGGCACGCGGAACTCGATCGCTGACGAGCCTGAATCGGCAGCACGACGCCGCAGCACCAGCAGGCACACCGCCGTCAGGCCAAAGAACATGGAATCCATCGCCACGACGTAGTTGACGACTTGCGAGTAAGTTCCCGTGAGCGCGATGACGATGGCCCAAACGCCCTGCAACAGGATGGCGACAACCGGAACGCGGGTGCGCGGATCGATCCAGGCCACACCGCGGAAAAAAACGCGGTCTTCTGCCATCGCAAAATAGACGCGAGGGGCCGTCAACATGGATTGCCCCAGGAAGCCGAACGCGGACAATGCAATTCCAGCAGCGATTAACGAACCACCGCGCGGGCCGAGCAACATTCGCATCACGGAAGACGCCGGCGTCATCGTGGCGGCCAATCCGGCTGGCCCCAGGGCGCGAACGTAGACGAAATTCACGGAAGTATAGACTGCAATTACGCCGAGCACTCCCAGAATCAAACCGCGCGGAAGTGTTTTGCCCGGGTCGCGCACCTCGCCAGCCAGAAAGCTGGATGTCTGCCATCCTCCGTAGGCAAACAAAACCGGCGTCATCGCGGCTCCAAACGTGAAGATGAGGCTCGCAGACATCGGCTGGTCCAAAATTGGCCGCCATGAAATTTGCGATGGACCACCGCGAAGGAAGCTGAACAATTCGAGCATCGCAATCGCGGCAATCGCTGCGAGCGTCATTACGGACTGCACCCGGCTGCCCGTGCGAACACCCAGGCAATTGATGATCGTAAGCAGAGCGAGTGCGGACGCCGCAATGAGCGGAGCACTGACTTGCCAGTGCGTCAACTCGAGAAAATATTTCGCAAATGTAACCGCGACGGCCGCCATACCGCCCGTCTGGATCACCAGGAGAAGCACCCATCCATAAAGAAATGCGACTGCCGGATGAAGCGCCTCTCTCAAGTACGCGTATTGGCCTCCGACGACCGGCAAACGCGCGGCCAACTCTGCGTAAATAAAGCCGCCGAGAAGCGCGATCCCACCACCGGCTACCCAAGCGCCCAGGATCAGAGCGGATGTGTGCACACGGTCGGCAACCAGGTAGGGATTGATGAAAATCCCCGCGCCGATGATCCCGCCCATCACAGCCATCGTCGTGCCAAATAATCCAAGTTGGCGAGCAAGTCCGCCGCCCTGCGCAGTTTGCTTCCTGGAGTTCTTGGTCATTGTTATGGAGCCTGACTTACGGTTCACGCGGACACGCTCTTCTTCAAGACTCACGCGATTGGCGCGTACTGTATCACTCCAGTATCCAGGCACAAAATTGCATTGAGATGGGTACTTGCCGTTTGGAGGCACGATTTTGGGGCTCATCGGTCCCCAGTGCAGGGTGAGTGCCTGCCGGATTGTTTGATCACATCTCAGAAAATTCTTCGCACTAGGGGAGTCGCGCGCCGCACGTTTACTGCTAGCAGATGTACCTACTTTAGGAGTATCATCAGCCCAGATTTTCGGGTCCTCCATTCGACGGACGGGTCAGTCATGTCTTCAAGTGCCTTGCACTATTTCCGATCCATACTTAGGGTCTTTTGTGGCTGTTTGTTGCTGCCGGTGGTTGTGCGTGCGGGCGCGCCTATTCCGGAGTGGTTCGGGCAAGACCTGACCGGCGGCCGGTCTGTGGGCACAGACAATATGTTTCTTCAAGCAGACGTTGAAGTGTATTTAAAAGGCCCAAACGGAGCGCCACTTCAGGGTTCAGCGGTAGTGATCATGACAAAACTAAGCGGCCAGTTATTCGACCAGAAAACCGCGAAAGACGGCTATGTCAGGTTCAATGAAGTGCCGCTGACCGAGTACACAATTCGAGTAATGGCACCACGGTATCAAAGCACGTCGAAGCAATTTGAAATTCACGAGCGGTCCCTCGCCAAGATCACGATCGAGATGAAGCCGTTGACCGACGCGGAAGAAGCCGCATCCTCCGAGGGACTCCTCCGGCTCCCCCCCAAAGCGCAACGAGAAGTCGGAAGAGCACTGGAGGAGTTGCGGAGGAAGAAGCCCATGGATGCGCGCAAGCATCTCGATGCCGCGCGCAAGACTGCTCCCAATAGCGCGGAGATCGAATATCTTTTCGGTATCTACTCATCGCAACTGGACGATCCCGTCCAGGCCAGAGCATATTGGATGAAGGCGCTCGCGCTCAATCCCAAACACTTGAGTGCGCTCCTGGGTGTCGGCTCTGACCTGCTGCATGAAAACAAATCGTCCGAGGCTTTGCCCTATCTGAAGCGTGCGGTCGAAGCTGAGCCGTCGTCCTGGCGCGCGCACGCGCTGCTCGCGGAAGCGTTGGTGGCCCAGGGCCAGCGGGAAGAAGCTATCGAACAAGCCGAGCGAGCCATCCAACTTGGGCATGAACGAGCGGCTAGCGTCCAATTAATACTAGCCAGGGCTTTGGCGGAAAGTGGCCATCGCGAAAAAGCCATGGTGGTGCTGCAGACTTATATTCAGGCGCATCCTTCAGATACCTCGGCAAGCCAAGATCTCGAGAATCTAAAAAATCCCCAAGTAGCGGCAGCATCCGGCGACTCTGCGGCTGCGGTGAACGAGATGGCAGCTTTAATGAAGGATGCGACTGCGTTGCCGGTGCCCTCCAATTGGCTGCCTCCCGACGTTGACGATACAATCCCGGCGGTAGAGCCAGGGACGAGCTGCAACGTCGATGACGTGGTGGGCAAGGCTGGTCAGCAAATCATGGAATTGGTGAAAGACGTCGATCGATTTGCCGCCACGGAGTCTCTCACGCATGAATCGATCAACAAGTATGGACTCGCCTCAGCTCCGGAGAAGCGCAAATTTGATTATGTAGTTTCCATCCAGGAAGTGCGGCACGGTTTCCTGAACGTCGAGGAATATCGAAACGGCGGTGGTTCGCTGGCTCAATTTCCGGACGGAGTCGCAACCAATGGTCTGCCGGCCCTTGTTCTGATTTTTCATCCATACAATTCAGTCAACTTTTCAATGTCCTGCGAAGGATTGGCGCGATGGAATGGCGGGCTTGTCTGGCAGGTGCATTTTCGGCAAAGGCCCGACAAACCGAACACCATCAAGAGGTACAGAATCGGTGCCGATGGCCCGTCTTATCCAGTGGCGCTGAAGGGGCGCGCGTGGCTTTCAGCCGACACTTATCAAATCGTGAGACTCGAAACAGATTTGATCGCGCCTGTGCCGCAAATCCGATTGGTTGCCGATCATGCCGACGTCGAATATGGTCCGGTGAAATTCAAAAAGGGCAATGTGAATATGTGGCTGCCGCAGAGCGCGGATGTGTACTACGACTGGAGAGGGCGGCGCATCCACCGCCGGCATAGTTTCAGCAATTACATGCTTTTCGCGGTGGACGACAAGCAGAAGATTTCGGCGCCGAAAGTGGATGAGGCGCCGGCAGACTCCGCGCCCGGCGAAGGCCCAAAACAGAAGCCGTAGCGTACGGGCGGTGATTCGCCAGCATTGTCATTCTCCTGCTTCATCTAATCCTTCGATCGCAGTGGCTTACCTAAGTGAGGAATGAGCTTGGCGGCGGAGGAACTGACCGCTGCCAGGGCGGCCCACAAATTTTCCCGCGTCAATCACAGGGCGGCCTCGCGAGAAGACGGTCTTCGGCGCTCCTTTGATTTGAATGCCCTCGAACATCGAATAATCGACGCGCATGTGGTGAGTCTTTGCGCTGATGACTTGTTCTTCGTTCGCATCGAAAAGAACGAGGTCCGCGTCCGAACCGACCGCGATCGTTCCCTTGCGCGGATAGAGGCCGAAGAGTTTTGCAGGCGCGGTGGAAACAAGTTCGACGAAGCGGTTGGCGGAGAAGCGTTTTCCGTGGACGCCGCCCGTGTAGATGAGGCTGAGGCGGTGCTCGATGCCCGGGCCGCCGTTCGGAATTTTCGTGAAGTCATCCTTGCCCAGTTCCTTTTGCTCTTTGAAACAAAACGGGCAGTGGTCGGTAGAGACCACTTGCAAGGTGTCTTTTGCGAGGCCCTGCCAAAGTTTTTCCTGGTGCCATTTTTCGCGGAGCGGCGGAGTGAAGACATATTTGGCGCCCTCGAAGCCGGGAGCGTCCATGTTTTCAAGAGAAAGATACAAGTATTGCGGGCAAGTCTCCGCGTAGGCAGGCAAGCCGCGATCGCGCGCCTCGCGAACTTTTTCGAGTGCCTCATTGCAGGAGAGATGAACGATGTAGACGGCCGCCCCGGCCATTTCCGCGAGGGCGATGGCGCGGGAAGTGGCTTCCGCTTCGGCGGTCGTCGGACGAGTGAGGGCATGATATTTCGGCGCGCGCTTGCCTTCTGCCAGAGCCTGCTGAACGATCACGTCGATCGCGCCGCCATTTTCGGCGTGCATGCAGATCAAGCCATTGTGCTTGGCGGCCTGGCGCATGGCTTTGAAGATGGTGGCGTCATCGAGCATGAAGACGCCGGGGTAGGCCATGAACAGTTTGAAGCTGGTGACGCCTTCGCGGACCAGTTCGCCCATCTCTTCGAGCTGCGCGGCGCCGAGGTCCGTGATGATGCAGTGGAAGGCGTAGTCGGTGACGGCTTTGTCATGCGCTTTTTTCATCCAGGTATCAAAGGCCTGGCGAAGAGTTTGTCCTTTATATTGAATGGCAAAATCGATGAGGGTGGTCGTGCCGCCGAAGGCCGCAGCGATGGTGCCGGTCTGGAAATCGTCGGCGCTAGTGGTGCCGCCGAAGGGCATGTCCAGGTGGGTGTGAACGTCGATGCCGCCGGGGATGACGAGAAGGCCGGAGGCGTCCAGCACGCGGCCGGCGTTTTCAATGGGCAGGGCGGCAGCGATAGCGGAGATTTTGTCGCCGTCGATCCCGATGTCCGCGGCGAATGTGTCCGTTGCCGTGACCACCGTGCCGTTTCGGATGACGGTGTCAAAACGCATGGGCGGACCTAATCCTGCGAGCAATGGCCCTTGTTGGCGAGTCAGTAACAGAAGACCTACAATTGGTTAACAATAATCACCCCTCCCCCCTGGTTTTTGCATAAGTGTTCATTCTAAAGGATTTTAAGTCGAGTGGAATGAACACTTGTGGAAGTGCGGATTCTAAAGAGTTTGAAAAATGCGAGGAATTGCAAAGTAGTGACGGGGGAGACCGGAAGGCCGCCGAGTTGCGGGAAGAGTCCAGTCGGCGGGCGGTCATGGCATCGTGGCGCGAGAAGATGGCGCCAAACAAAAACAGCTCATATTATATCCTATCGGCATAGTTTGTCAAGTAATAAATAGAAAGCCTTTTGTTTTCCGCGAGATAGAAGCCCGGCTCGGGGCTTGAGGCGCGGGGGGAAGGAGCGCAAGTCCCGTGAAAGTTCGCTCGCCAGCAAGGGGGGCCCCCTCATGAATTTTGGGGGTCTTCTCCCCTTGACAACCAGTAGGAGAAGAGTATTCTCCTCTTGGTGGCCAAGGGGAAGAGGTTTTTATGCCAGATAAGCCGAGTGATCTCGTCCAGGGCACGCTAGACATGCTCATCCTAAAAACGTTGGCGCTGGAACCTATGCATGGATATGGGATTTCCGTGCGAATCGAACAGATGAGCAAGGGCGTTTTCCGCCTGAATGCGGGCTCGTTATTTCTCGCCATTCAACGACTAGAGAGGGACGGACTCATCGATGGCGAATGGAAGGCAACCGAGAACAACCGCCGCGCGAGGTATTACATTCTGACTAAGAAGGGACGAAAGAGGCTCGACAGCGAAACACGGGAATGGGGCAGGCAGGCGGCAGCAATCGCGAGGATTCTCGAGGCTTCGGAGGGGTGAGCTATGTCTTGGCTACGAAACATAGCGAGTGGGCTCCGGTCTCTTTTTCGAAGGCAGCAGGTGGATCGCGAGTTGGATGAGGAACTAGGCGCCTATTTGGAGATGGCAGTCGCCGAAAGGATGAGGAACGGCTTGACCCACAAGGAAGCTCTTCGCGCGGTGCGCTTGGAGCGAGGCAGTCTCGAACTTACGAAGGAGGTCGTCCGGTCTGGCGGCTGGGAGTCCGTAGTGGACACGTTGTGGCGGGATCTGCTCTTCGCCGCCCGCATGCTGCGCAAAAGCCCCGGCTTCACGCTGGTCGCGATACTCACCCTCGCTCTTGGGATCGGCGGAAATACCGCGGTCTTCAGCGTCATGAACACCGTTCTCCTTCGTTACCTTCCTCTGCCCAACCCTCAGCAACTCGTATTCTTGCGCCTTCCCAATGGGCCGCCCGACGGCCTGAGCACCACCGGTGACGACGACAGGTCTTTCTCCTATCCGGTGTTTGAAGCGCTTCGCAAAGAGCACGCCGTTTTTTCTGACTTGATGGCCTATGCGCCTTTAGCCGTAGACAAAGTGGCCGTACGCACCGGCGAGGATCCCGAAGAAGCGGAAGGCGACATGGTCAGCGGCAACTTCTTTTCCGGGCTGGGCGTTTCCTTTACGCGCGGCCGCGGGTTCGCGCTCGAAGACGAGACCGCGCACGCCAGCGTCGTCGTTCTCAGCTATTCCTACTGGACCACTCGCTTCGGGCGCAGTCCCTCCGCCATCGGCCAAACCATTTACGTAAAAGGAGTGCCATTCACCGTGATCGGCGTGACCGCTCAGGGCTTCTATGGCATCGAGCCTGCCTCGTCCACCGATTTCTGGATTCCGCTTCAGAATCGCCCCGAGCTCAATGCGTGGAACGAAGAGGGCCCGCTGAGCAATCTCTACAGCAATCCGAAGTGGTGGTGCATTCAGCTGATCGGCCGTCTTGTTCCAGGCGTCACAGAATCTCAGGCGCTGGCGAAGTTAGATCCTGACTTTCAAAGCGCCGCGCATATCGGCCTGGGCACTCCCGATCCAAAGGCGAAGAAAACCATTTTGGCCTTCAGTTCCACGCAGGGAATACAAGGGATGCGCGACGCCTATCAAAAGCCCATCCAGATTCTCTTGGCGATGGTCGGACTCGTTCTTGCAATTGCTTGTGCCAACGTGTCGATGCTCCTCGTCGCGCGCAATGCCACTCGTGCCCGCGAATTTTCGGTGCGCATGGCACTTGGCGCCGGCCGCGGCCGACTTTTGCGCCAGATGTTGACGGAAAGCTTTCTCCTGGTTGGCGGTGGCGCAGCGTTGGGTTGGATGTTTGCGATTTCCGGCAGTCAGGCACTCGCCGCCTGGTCCGGCATGGAAATTCCTTTCGTGCTTGATTCGCGCGTTTTGCTCTTTACTCTGGCAATCTCGATCAGCTGCGCCATTGTCTTCGGGCTGGCCCCGCTTCGTAGCGCTGTCAGCGTCCCCGTCGGAGTTACACTCAAGACCTCCAACGCCACCGCCTATCGCGACCAGAGGAGCTCCTGGTCAGGAAAAGTTGTTGTCGCCTCGCAGATGGCTTTATGCCTCATCTTGCTGATTGGCTCGGGATTGCTCGTGCGCTCTCTACGCAACTATCAGGGCTTGCCTGTAGGCCTTCGCGTGGATGGGCTCCTGGTGTTCGGCACGGATCCTTTCTCCGTGCACAGCGACGAGGAAAAGGAGCATTTTTATCAAAATCTGCTCGCCCGCTTGCGTGAAACTCCCGGCGTTGAGTCCGCAACGCTCGTCTCGCACCGCCTAGGTTCCGGGTGGGGCTGGAATAGCGTTTGGGCCATCGACGGCGTGAAGCCCCAAGGGCCTTTTTCTGAAATCGGCATGAGCGCGAACCACATCGGCCCCGACTTCTGCCACACGCTCGGCATCCCCATTCTCCGCGGCCGCGATGTTGCGGACGCTGACGCGCGGTCCGCGCCCAAAGTGGTTCTCGTCAACGAAACCTTCGCAAAGCGTTTTTTCCCCAAGGGAGATGCGCTGGGCCATTCGGTCGGAAAAAAGGAACCAGAGAGCAGGTTCACCATCGTCGGCGTGATCGGCGATAGCAAGTATAAGCGTGTGGACGAAAAAGCGAAGCCCACTCTCTACTTCCCCTTCGCGCAAAACACTCCGATCCCCAACATGCAAGTCGAATTGCGCACCCAGGGCAATCCCGAAGCTCTCATCCCCAGCGTCCATGCCGTTCTCCACGGCCTCGATCCCAATCTACCCATACAGAAGCCCTTGACCCAGCGCGCCCAATTCGAGGAGTCTTACTCGCAGGCCCGCCTGTTTGCCCGCCTCTCCATCTTTTTTGGCGTCATCGCCGTGTTGCTGGTCGCGACTGGCCTGTACGGCACGCTCGCGTATCGCGTCGACCGCCGCACTTCGGAAATCGGCGTCCGCATGGCGCTCGGCGCACAGCGCGGGCAAGTGCTGTGGTTGATTTTGCGTGAAAGTCTGCTGGTCAGCGGGGCCGCCATCGTCGCTGGCGTTCCTGTCGCCATTGCTGGCACACGCCTCATGCGGTCGATGCTCTTTGGCGTTCAGCCCGGCGATATGATCTCGTTTCTGCTCGCTTTGTTTGGCGTAATACTTGTTGCGCTCGCAGCTTCCATCATCCCCGCGCGCCGTGCGATGCGCGTCGATCCCATGGTGGCCTTGCGTTACGAGTAGGAGGCCACGCATGTCTTTCTTACGGAACATTACAACCGGCCTCCGATCATTCTTCCGGAAGGAACAGGTCGAGCGGGAGTTAGAGACGCGACTGATTTTTTCTGTTCCGCTTTACCTCCTCACGTAACTCGGCCGATACCGCACCGATCGTCCCTGTTCAGTAGGCCAGCCTTTTTCTACCGCTCATTTTTCTGGGCACTGCTTCAGGCTAATTCCTGCGTCCGGCAGCTTCGCGGCTTCTGCTTTCCCGGTTCCGTCGGACAGCCCCTTAGAACCAGGCAGAATCTTGTTAGTAATCCTACTCTCCCATAAAGCAGCCGCTCGCTTTGGAGGCAGCGGCCTCTCGCTTCTGGGTGCCCCAGAAAAATGGGGCAGAAAAAGGGGACATTTTCATGTCCTATTCAGTAACGCACGTGGGCTTCGTTGGAGCCGACCCGGAGGAGTTTTATTCAGTGCGCGCTCGAAGCGCGACAAACGCGCAACAACAACGGCTCGAAGTTCAACGTTTTGTCCGTCGCGAGGCAGCGGTCGTGGAAGAACACCGAAGCGTATGTCATGGTTCAATCGGTTGGCTCCCGCAGGCAAGATAAAGCGACTCCCCAACAGTGTGGTGGGGTGTGCTGGCGGCGCGGAGCGTGGCGCAAAGGCGCACTGCTAGGAATGCCTGTGCCACAGGTCGGAGGGCGACGCGCAGCCTTAGAGGATCGGGCGCGGGGCGATCACGCAGGGTCCTTCGCTACGCTCAGGAGGACGGCGAAGAAATGTACTTAGGCAGGACGTCGCGGGAATAGATGTCGAGGGTATTTTCTTCGTCGCCACACATTAGGTAGATGTTGAATTGGGTTACGCCGACGGAGCGAAGGGCGTCGAGTTTTTTGCGGTGTGCTTCGACAGGGCCGATAACACAGAAACGGTCAATCACTTCGTCGGAGACAAAGTCGGCATTGTCGCTTCCGACCTCGCAGTGGTGTTGATAATCATACCCGCCGCGATTTTTGACAAAGGAGGTCAACGCGGGAGGCAATTCTTCGGGCTTATATTTTGAAATCAAGTCCACGACGTGGTTCGACACGAGGGCGGGAAACCAGCGGACATGGTCTCGCGCTGTCTTTAAATCGCGCGACGGCCAGACTGGCGCGGCGGCCATCACCTGGAACTTGGTGAAGTCGCGGCCGGCTTCTTTCGCACCCTCGCGAACGAAGCCGAGGCACCAATCAATCAGATCGGGATCAGCAAATTGAAGAATCACGCCGTCCGCGATGCGTCCTGCGGTGCGCAAAGCTTTCGGTCCGTAGCCGGCGATCCAAACAGGAGGAACGCCGGCATTGGCCCAGGGAAAACGCGTGCTCACGCCTTCGTAGTCCACGGTTTCGCCCGCATTCAGCGAGCGGAAAACCCTGACGAAGTCCGCGAGGTTTTCGAGGGTGGTGGGTTTTTTGCCGAGGACTCGGCGCGAACTGTCGCCACGGCCAATGCCGAGCTGCATGCGTCCGCGAGAAGCGAGGTTCAGGGTGGCGAAGAGGCTGGCCGAAACGGTGACGTCGCGAACAGCGGGATTTGTGACGCAGGTGCCCAGACGCATCGTGCGTGTGTTGGCGGCCATCAGCGTCAGAAGGGGGAAGGGGTCCATCCAGAGAACGTGAGAGTCAAACATCCAGCCATAAGAAAAACCGCCTGCTTCGGCTTGGCGGGTGAGGCTGATAATTCGCTCGATGGAGATGTCGGGTTTAATGGTGATGCCGAAATCCATGGAATTTGGCCCTCCTCAGCCGGCTATCTCGGCGACCGGCTCAACGCTGCTGGTCAATGCGAGATAGCTGAAAAAGCTTACCGCGAAGCCGACAAACCAAGCGTAGTTGTAAAGCACTCTCAATGAGGGAACGAAGAGACCGACGAAAGCAACTCCCGCGCCTGCGGCGAGAGAGACGATGGCCTGCCAATGGATGCCGCGCGAGTATTCATATTGTCCGCCGCGCTGGTAGAGATCCTGAGCGGACAGATTTTTGTGGCGAATGACAAAATAATCGCAAATCAAAACACCAGCTATGGGTCCCAGGAAACCGGAATAACCAACCAGCCAGCCGAAAATGTAACTGCCGTAACTCGACATCAGTTTCCACGGCTGCATGACGATGCCCATCACGCAGGTGATTAAGCCGCCGGTGCGAAAACTGATGCGGCGTGGAGAAAGATTGGAGAAATCGTTGGCGGGCGAGACGACGTTGGCGGCGACGTTGACATTGAGCGTGGCCATGAGGAGCGCGAGCATGGCGACCACCACGGCCCAAGGGTTGCCGAGACGGGAGAGCACGGCGACGGGATCCCAGAGCGCCTGTCCAAAAATGATGAGAGTCGCGGAGGTAACAGCGATGCCAATGAATGAGTAGAAGGTCATGGTGGCGGGAAGGCCGAGAGCCTGACCAACCATCTGATCTTTTTGGCTGCGGGCATAACGGGTGAAATCGGGAATGTTAAGAGAAACGGTGGCCCAGAAGCCGACCACGCCCGTGAGAGACGGAATAAAGTAAGGGAAGAACTCCGCGAAACTGTGAAATTTGGAGGGCGTGGCCAGCATGGGGCCGAAGCCGCCGGCCTTTCCACGGGCCCACAAAAGCAACGCAAGGCCGATGAACAGGAGGAATGGCGCGGAGACGCCTTGCAAAAAGCGAATCGTCTCGATTCCGCGCAGAATGACCAAGACATTCAACAGCCAGAAAAAGCCAAAACAAATGGCCGGGCCATAATGAAAATGTTGCCAGCCCGGACTGAGCGCGATGAGCATGGCGTTGATGGCCTCGCCGCCGATCCACGTCTGAATGCCGAACCAGCCGCAGGCCACAAGCGCGCGCAATACGGCCGGCACGTTAGCGCCCAACACGCCAAACGAGGCGCGTGCGAAAACGGGGAAAGGAATTCCGTAACGCGTACCCGCGTGCGCGTTGAGCAACATCGGAATCAAAACGAGAACATTGCCGAGAAAAACGGTGAAGAGAGCCTGCTTCCAGTTCATGCCGCCGGCAATCATGCCGCTCGCGAGCATGTAGGTTGGAATGTTCACGCTCATGGAGATCCAGAGAGCGGCGTAGGCGTAGGTGCCCCAGGTGCGGCGTTCAGGAGGGACTGGAGCGAGGTCCTTGTTATAGAGCGCGCTGCTGCGAATTGTTTCGGCAGCGAGCGAACTTGCGTGCAAGTCACTCATTTTGAGTGTCCGTTTGTGTCAGCATGGATAAAATTCGGGCATGAGAGTTTTCGGACGGAGAAAACATCCTCAATCCGCAGCTTCGGAACTCTCTGCAGCGCGTGTGCGCGTGATTTCGCCGTAGGATTCAGGCCGGCGGTCGCGATAAAACTGCCAGGTGTCGCGAACTTTTTGGATTTCATCCAGATCCAGTTCGGCAACGAGCAGTTCGTCCTTGTCGCGGCTGGCTTGCGCCACAATTTTGCCGCGGGGATTGCAGAAGTAGCTCTTGCCGTAGAATTCGCCGATTTTCCAGGGGGATTCCGTCCCAACACGATTGATGGCGGCGACAAAATATTGATTGGCAACAGCGTGAGCGGGTTGCTCGAGCTCCCAGAGATATTCGGAAAGCCCGGCGACCGTGGCGGAGGGATTGAAAACGATTTCCGCGCCGTTCAAACCGAGGCAGCGCGCGCCTTCCGGAAAATGGCGGTCGTAGCAGATGTAAACGCCGACGCGCGCGTGGCGCGTCTGGAAAACGGGATAGCCGGCGTTGCCGGGCGTGAAATAAAACTTTTCCCAGAAGCCAGGATGGCAGTGAGGAATGTGGTGCTTGCGGTATTTCCCGAGGTAACGGCCGTCGGCATCGATGACCGCGGCCGTGTTGTAATACAGCCCCGTCATTTCAACTTCGTAGACCGGCACGACCAGAACCATTTGATGCTGCTTGGCGAGTTTTTGCATGCGCGCGATGGTCGGCCCGTTGGGAACGCGCTCGGTCAGTTCGTACCAGCGGGTCTGCTGCTCGGCACAGAAATAAGGACCATAAAAAAGCTCCTGCAGGCCGAGAATTTGCACTTTTTTCTTCGCGGCGGCAGCGATCAGCTGCTCGTGTTTGGCCATCATTTTTTGTTTGATTTGGGCCAGTGAAAATTTCTCCGGGGACCATTCACAACTGGCCTGGATGAGCCCGCAGCGGACGACACGAGGCATGACATACCTCCCAGGAACTACTTCACGAAATGCTTGCGAAAGTTTACCCCGCGCCCGCGCGCCCCACAAGGATAAGAAGCATCGCATGATTGCACGCAAATTTTTGAAAGCGCTGCATTGAGTTTTTGCGCGATTCGGTTCATAGTGCTGCGCGGGAATTGGTTGAGGATAACTGGGTGGCGGTCTGCGTATTTTTCCTCTGCCGCATGAGTTAGAAATCCGAAATTGAGGTGTCTTGTGATTCGCATCAACCGTCTCACAATGTGTGCGCTCGTTTCCTTCACGATTTTTCCGTGCGCAATGGTCACGAAGGCGCAGCAGTATCCCGAGAGCGCGTATCAGGAGATGCGCTGGCGGATGATCGGACCCACTCGCGGTGGCCGAACTCGCGCGTCTTGTGGCGTGCCGGGCCAGCCCAATGTTTTTTACGCCGGCGCGGTCAACGGCGGCGTGTGGAAGACGGACGATGCAGGGAGAACCTGGACGCCGATATTTGATGAGCAGCCCACACAAGCCACAGGCGCGATCGCTGTCGCGCCCTCTGATCCAAATATTGTTTATGTTTCAAGCGGGGAAGGGCTGGCGCGTCCCGATCTCGCGGTTGGCGACGGCATCTACAAATCAACGGACGCGGGCAAGACGTGGACGCATCTCGCCGGGCTCCGCGACAGCCAAGGCATTCCTGCGCTGGCAGTTGATCCGCACGACGCGAATCGCGTTTTCGCGGCGGTGCTGGGACATCCTTACGGTGCGAATGAAGAGCGCGGGATCTATCTTTCCACCGACGGCGGACAGAATTGGGAAAAGGTGCTGTCAAAAGACGAGAACGTTGGCGGATCTGATGTGGAAATTGATCCCTCCAATTCGCAGATTGTATACGCAGCAATGTGGGAACTGCGCCTCGGTCCGTGGGAAGACGGAAATGAATACCAGGGAACAGGCGGGGGGATTTTCAAATCGACCGACGGAGGGAAGACCTGGCATCCGCTTACGAGCGGACTTCCAAACGGAGTCATTCAAGCCAATCTCACGATCGCACCGAGCCAGCCCAGCAGATTGTATGCGAGTGTGGCGAGCGCGCGCGGGGAGAGTGGAACGGGTTCGGTGGTCGGAATCTATCGCTCTGACGATGGCGGCGAAAAATGGGAACATATCACCATGGACCCGCGGCCTGCCGGGCGCATCGGTGGCGGCGATCTGCCGATGCCCAAGGTGGACCCGAAAAATCCCGACATCGTGTACAGCACGAGTACAGTGACGATGAAATCGACGGATGGCGGGAAAACGTGGATGAGTTTTCGCGGCGCACCCGGCGGAGACGACTATCAGAACATGTGGATCAATCCGAATGATCCGAACATCATTTTGCTGGTTGGAGATCAGGGTGCGCTCGTCACTGTGAACGGCGGAAAGACATGGAGCACGTGGTACAACCAGCCGACGGCGCAGCTTTATCACGTGATCGCCAGCAATTCGTTTCCATATCTTGTGTGCGGCGGGCAGCAGGAGAGCGGTTCGGTTTGTGTTTCGAGCCGCGGGAACGATGGGGAGATCACGTTTCGCGACTGGCACCCAGTCGGCGTCATCGAATATGGTTACGCCGCGCCCGACCCGCTGAATCCGGACATTATTTATGGCGCGGGACGGCGCGAAGTATCTAGATATTCGATCAAGACCGGGCAGGTGCAGGATGTCACGCCTGTTCCCGTGGGCGGCGCAAAATACCGCGCCGATCGAACGCAGCCCATCCTTTTTTCGCCCATCGACCCGCACATTCTCTACACGACCATGAATTTTCTGTTCAAAACGACCGACGGCGGGCATACGTGGCAGACCATCAGTCCCGACCTCGCGCGTGAGCACAACGCGGTTCCGGCGAGCCTTGGAAATACCGCGGCGAAGGATCCGAACGCGGAAAAAGTTCGCGGGGTCATTTATTCGCTGGCGCCGTCCTTCAAATCGGTCAATACGCTTTGGGCCGGCACCGACGACGGGTTGATCTGGACCACGCGCGACGGCGGAGCCAATTGGAAAAACGTAACACCTCCGGAATTGACCCCGTGGAGCAAAGTGACGCAGATCGCCGCCTCGCACTTCGATGACGAGACAGCATATGCGTCCGTGAGCAGGTTTCGAATCGACGACCAGCGCCCATACATTTATCGCACTCACAACGGCGGGAAGACCTGGAGTTTGATAACGAACGGCCTGCCTGCGAACTCGGCGGTCAACACAGTGCGTGAAGATCCCGTCCGCAAGGGACTTCTATTCGCGGGCACGGAAACGAGCGTCTGGGCGTCCTTCGATGACGGAGACCATTGGCAAAGCCTCGAACTCAATTTGCCGCACTCTTCGATGCGCGACCTCTGGATTCATGACGACGACCTGATCGTGGCGACGCATGGCCGTTCCTTCTGGGTTTTGGACGACATCACTCCGCTGCGCCAAATCTCGGAATCGATGGAGAAGGCGGGGGCATTTCTTTTCAAACCGGCAGCAGCCTATCGCGTCATGCGCGATACGAATACCGACACGCCAATTCCACCCGATGAACCGACGGCAAAGAATCCTCCCGATGGAGCCATCGTGGACTATTTTCTGGCGCAGCCGGCGAGTGGATCCATCATTCTGGAAATCCTCGATGCGCAATCAAAAGTGGTACGGCGCTACGCCAGCACGGACAAGCCGGACTTGACCGAGGAAGAACTCGCCAAGCAATTGATTCCGCCTTATTGGGTTCGCATGCCGAAGATTCTTTCCACCGCGGCTGGCATGCACAGATGGGTGTGGGACCTTCATTACGCAACACCGCTTTCCGCGCGAAGCGGCTATCCAATTGCCGCTGTGCCGGGCGACACTCCCCGAGAGCCGCAAGGACCGAGCGCGCTCCCCGGACAATACACGGTTCGTCTCACAGTGGACGGCCATAGTTTCAACGCGCCGCTGACAGTAAAGATGGATCCGCGCGTCAAAACGACTCATGAGGGCCTGGTCCAAATGTTTCAGCTGCAAAGTCGGCTTGCCACAATAATGACGAAAAGCACCGAGGCCGTAACGCAAGCGCGGTCCGCGCACGAACAGTTGCAGAAGCTTACGCCGCAGGCGCGCGGGTCCGTGGCGGATGCGATTTCCGCGCTGGACAAGAAAGTGTCCGCACTCCTCGGCGGAGGCGGAGGCTTCTTTGCGCCTCCTTCACCCAACCCGACGCTCAGCCGAGCGAATGGCGAAGCCGCCACACTGTATGCGGAAGTGGGTCGTGCGGATGCCGCTCCCAGCGCCGCACAAGTGAGTGCAAGCGCCGAAACCGAGAAGGAGTTCGCAGCGTTGTCGACTCAGTGGAGACAGTTAATGAGCGTCGATCTTCCGGCGCTGAACAGACAGCTTCGCGGGGCTAATCTTGCTGAAATCAAATTGGAATCGAAGCCGCCCGAACCAGACGATTCCGATGACGTCGAGTGAGCTGACAAGAGCGCGAACTTAAACAGGCGTTTGAGTGCGTGCACGCTTGGGGTTTTGGACTCTGGCAGCTGGACACTCGGGTGCTCGAACCGCTCGAAAATCCGTTCGGCCCAAAAGTGTTACCTATGTCTTAGGTACGTTGTGTCACCCATGTCTCCGGGCCGGACCCTCGAAAGTATGGCGCGCCTGGAGGGGTTCGAACCCCCGACCCCGTGCTTCGGAGGCACGTGCTCTATCCATCTGAGCTACAGGCGCGCTGCTGACGCTCCCCGGAACGCAATTGGAAACGCCTTCCTACAATAAACTTCGAGATGCTCACTTATTCTAGCGCTTGCGGCAGTTTCACGCTACACCGCGCTCATCGCGAGAGCCCGTTCTCCAGCGAAATTTGTCAGGAAGCCCCTCAACCTTATTGGCGCTTTCAGGCTCAACCCTTTGCTCTCGATTTGATGTCGTGGGCAAGTTTTTCAATTTCTTCCGCTTTTTTCACCAAAGTAAGCGACAGCACCTGGGAGGAGTCCGTCTTCTCCACTTCCGCTTTCAAGTCCCTCGCGAGCTCATAGAGTTTCTCGATGTTCTTCTTGATGTCCTTCTCGTTGGATTCCAGAATCGCTTTGGTAGGCGACTTCGCTGGCAAGGCGTCGGTATTCTCAGGTTCTTGTGTGGGATCCGAGGTTGGTGGCCTGCTCTTCGGCCGGGCCTGCCCGACGAGATCCCTGGCGCGCAGGAATACCAGAGTCGCTCCGCCTCCCAAAGCCGTCAAGAACCTGCGCCTTGTCTCAGACATGCTTACCTCACGCTGTCGCGCCGCGTCAGAATTGAACTTTGCTCAAGCGCGCATCTTCCCTCGTCCAATGTTATACTCTCCTTCCCGAAAAAACGATGACCAGTCTCCCCATTCACTGGCCCCAACTCACACTTACCAGCATCCTTGACCTCGCAGCCATAATTATTATCGCGCTGCTCGTCAACCGCTTTCTGCGCGCGATGTCGAACCTTATAGTCAAGCGGGCCGCGACCCAGAGCCGGGCTGCGCAGGTTCGTGAGCAGCAAACCCGTACTCTTGCCGGCGTCCTTTACAGCGCCGGCAGCAAGGTCGTGTGGGTTGTTGCGCTGCTGACGGCATCCTACATCGTTGGCATTAACCCCACGCCAGTCTTGACGCTTGCAGGGGTTGCGAGCGTCGCCATTGGTTTTGGCGCCCAAAATCTCATCCGCGACGTGATCACCGGTTTCTACATCGTGTTCGAGGATCAGTACGCGATGGGGGACACCATCCAGGTGGGTGAGATCAGCGGGCGCGTCGAAAATCTGACCTTACGCCGCACCGTGTTGCGTGATGCCCGGGGTGCGCTGGTGACCATCGCCAACGGAGAAATACGCACCGTAAGCAATCTCAGCCGAGACTGGTCACAGGCTTTTGTGGACATATCCATTGCGCCGGAAGTATCCTTGGAAAAGACGATGCAGGCGTTGGAATCCGCCGCGGCAGAGATGCGCGGCGATCCGTCCTGGTCTCAGGCGCTCGTGGATGGTCCCCGCATTTTAGGCGTTCAATCGCTCGACCGTTCGGCATCGACGGTGCGCCTGCAAGTCCGCACGGCTCCCTCACGGCAAGACGAAGTCTCGCGCGAGCTTCGCCGCCGCATCCAGATCGAATTTCAAAGGCAAAGCATTCCCCTGTCAAATGTGCAGCGACTCGAACTGGCTAGCGCCTCTCCTTCTCCGCAAGAGATACCCAAGCCAGAGCTCCAAAAATAGAGCAAGGAGAACTCGAAATGAGCCAAGTTACTTATGAAGAAGTAAATCTGATGCTTAAGCTGTACGAGATGAGACGTGAGCCGAGGCTACGGCAGGCGCGCGCCTGGTTCCTCGAAAATTTTCATCCTCTGTCTCCAGAGGACATGATGCAGAAGTACCCGCAGGGCGGCGAGGAGAACACTTTCATACGGATGGTGATCAGCTATTGGGACATGGTGGCCAGCATCGTGAATCGCGGTTTGATCAACGACGAACTGTTTTTCGAGAGCAACGGGGAAATATGGGTCGTTTGGGATCGCATGCATTCCATCGTGCCTACTTGGCGGGCGGCATTCAAGAATCCGCAGCTGTTTTCAAATATTGAGGATACATGCAGGCGGCTGGAAGCCTGGCGCGAAAAGAAAGCGCCGGGATCGAGTGCGGCGATGCGCCAGATGATGGGCCAGGACCGGCCAAAATCCACTGGCGCTTGATTTCGGATGACCGGAGACATCCAATCCGGCAAATAACGTTCAGTGAGCCCGCCGCGCTGGTTGCGGCAACGAGACGTGCGACGCTTCCGCTTTTGCATCCGGTTTGGCAATCCGCAGACAATCCCGGCCGGCATCTTTTGCTCGATAGAGGGCAGTATCGACATCGTGCAGGAACTCCTCAACAGGTCGCGGCCCCCAATCCGCGCTTAAAAGCACACCAAAACTCATGGTCAGGGAGACGGGGCCTTTGGCGGTCTGTATCGGGCGGTTCGCGACGGACTTGCGAATCGCTTCGGCTCGAGCGGGGGCAAAGGCCGGATCGCAACTGTTTAAGACTACCAGGAATTCCTCGCCGCCGTAGCGTCCCACGAAATCATAGGATCGCACACTGGCTAGAAGTCGACTGGCGATTTCCACCAGGACTTCGTCGCCGACGACGTGCCCCAGGGTGTCGTTTACACGCTTGAAGTGGTCCACATCACCCAAGAGGATGGCCGTGGATTTTTGCTCGCGGTAGGAACGGTGCAACTCCCGGGCGAGCAAGTCCATGACCGCACCACGGTTTAGCAAGGAAGTAAGCGGATCGTGTGTCGCCCTAAATCGCATGTTCTCCCGGGCTTCCACCAGTCGATCTTCCAGGAGCAGAATGCGTTCTCCCACGCGAAGCCTGGCGCGCAACTCTTCGGCATTGAAAGGCTTTGTCAGATAGTCGTCGGCTCCGGATTCGAGGCCAAGCACGATCTCTTCCTTAGATCCCTTGGAGGTAAGGAGCACTATATAAACGTAGGTGTGTTCGGAGCGCGTTCGAACCGCGCGGCACACTCCCGGGCCGTCTAACTCTGGCATGACCCAGTCGAGTAACGCCAGACGAGGTCCGTCAGGCTTGCAAAGATGCTCCAGGGCTTGCTTGCCGTTTTCCACGCAAGTGACTTCATAACCGGCACGCTCCAGAGCTCTTTCAAGCATTCTGCGAGAGAGCGCCTCATCGTCTGCGACCAAAATTTTCAATGCCGCACCTCCGTCATATACGCGTCCAGTTCCGGCAGGAGTTTGCCGGCTTCGCATTCCAAGGCGTCCAAGGCGCCTTTCAAAGCGGCAATTTCTCCAGCAGTGGCAAGCTCTTCAAGTCTCGCGGCGGCCGCTGCTGCCCGCGCTCCGCCGAGATTCAAAAGCATTCCCTTGAGCGTGTGACTCAGCAAACCTGAGCGTTTTAAGTCCCCGCTGCTCACGGCGGCTTCCAGGGAACAAATCGTTCGCGGGAAGTCCTCTTTGAAAATGGTCAGTAGCTCTCGAAGTAATTCCCGATCGTTGTCGACTCTTTCGAGGAGTTCAGCCTGATTCCAAGCCGGTTCTTGAAGATCAGGTTCGCTTTTCTTCATCAGTGCACTTCCACGTTTGATTTTCTTATTTGTTAGCCGTGAAATTTCGTCGGATGATAGCCATGCTAGTTTCTCGCTGCCTCCATTTTTGTGACGATGTGGTGTGCCAGCGCAAGCATGTTCGAACTGATCCGAAGGTGAGCGTCGTTTGCCGCGCGTATGTTCACCTCAAACTGCAACCGATCTTCTTCAATCAGGAAATCGATGGCGCCGCCGCTTGCCATAAAATCGGAAGTTTCGCCGACGGTTAGCACATTGGCTCCCTGGATGACCTTGAAGATTTTGGCGTACCGTTTGCCTTCCGAGCGGCTCACGAAAAGAATGTGGCAGGTTCGCAATGCTTGTTCTTGACGCACCCAGCGAATTTCCACTCTCCGCCCGTGAATAAGGACTCCTCGCGTCAGCTCTGCTAAAGATGTGCCAAAGGAGAAATCGCCGAACACGCAAATGTAAACGGGCGCCTGCGCAGAAGGGAAAGCGTCGGCGGGCCATTCGACAAAGTTGGGGAAGGCCGCCAGGAAGGCGGCTTTTTCGCGGTATTCGTTGGCATTTGTCGGCTGAGCGCACCGAGAAGGCAACGGCAGCACCAAGACCGCAACCAAGATAAAAGCATTGATAGTGAGGGCCAGCTTGTCCATCCGGTTGCATTCGTTCCGGCGCGGAGGCGCGGTGCCGGGGCAAGAGAACCATTTGTGAATCGCGCGAAGCAAACGCACGCGGCCCCTCTCAGCCAATCTTTCGAGTCTATGGGCAAGGTGGAAAAACACAGACACCCCCAATTGCTCGGGCAAGACGGGGGCCAGAGATTCCTGCGGTGATTGAGTCTAACTTGTTGAAATACCAATTGTTATTTGGCTTGTCCTGGCAGAAAGGAAGGGAGAAATTCCCAGGATGGCACAAAGCCAATTAACCATCTCACTGTGGAACAACCTCACTCGATTTGCCTTCGTCGACTGTGTCTTGGAAAGGCTTTAGCTCTTGGCGAGTGGCAGACCCTGTGGAGCCATGGGAAGGTTACGAAGACGAGTTCCTGTCGCGTCCAAAATGGCGTTTCCAATAGCAGGGGCGACTCCCATGATTGGCGTTTCTCCAGCTCCTGCCGAGGGAAGATCCTTGCGATCTAGCAGAACGGCATCAATTTCTGGAACGTCGCGGAAGCGCGGCACGCGATAGCTCGAAAAACGACGATTCGTAATCCGCCCATTTTCGAATTCAATCGCCTCGAACAAAGCGCCACCCAGTCCTTGTATGTTTGCGCCGATCACCTGGTTCCGCAAGCCATCAGGATTTACGATCGCTCCGCATTCGAACGCGGTCGTCAGCCGCACGACGCGCACTGCGCCGGAAGTACGGTCCACAGCGACCTCTGCGCAAGTCGCCACATACCCGCCCTTTTCGAGGCCGCCCGCAATCCCGAATCCTTGCCCCTCTTGTGTTTTCTTGCCTGGCCAGCCGAACGATTTTGCGGCCGCCTCAAATACCGCGCGCAGCCGAGGTTCGTTCAGATTCTTAAGGCGGAATTCGAGTGGCTCCCCCCGCACGGCGCGGGCCAGGTCGTCCATGTGGCTTTCGCGCGCGAAGAAATTTGCCGTGGCCGCAAGCCCGCGGTAGGAGCCGCTCCGCAAGGGGCACTCTGTAGTATGGAACTCGACGTGTTGATTCGGAACAGCGTACGGCGTTTCGATCGCGGACATTCCCGAGTTGTAGTTGTGGAATTCCCAGGCTGTAAGCGTGCCATCGGCGGCGATCCCGCTTTTAATCTCAATGACCCCGGCAGGACGAAAGTATGCCCAGGTAAACTCTTCTTCCCGCGTCCAGACCACTTTTACAGGATGACCGGCAGCGCGCGCCAATCGTGCCGCCTCCAGCGCCGCGTCTCCCGTGTGCTTTCCGCCGTAGGCCGCTCCGGTGTCGGGCACAATGACTCTCACGTTGTTTTCCGATACGTGAAAGGCATCGGCGAGTTCATCGCGGACTGCAAAAGGACGCTGCGAGCCCGTCCACACGGTGAGTTTTCCCTCCGACCATTCGGCCAATGCTGCGCGCGGCTCGAGCGGGGCATGCGCGATGAACGCGATGCTATACGACGCATCTAATCGGTGCGCGGCGGCCGACAAACCTTCTTCGACGGAGCCTTTTACCCGCCGAGAGCGCTCGTTACTGCTCGGCTTGGCATTTTGCTTGAGGTATGAAAAGAGCTCCTTGCTCGAAGTCTGCCGTACTTCCTTCCATTCCGTATGGATTGCTTCCAGAGCTTTGCTTGCCTCTCGTTCGTTCGCTGCCGCCGCCCCGACGAAGTTGCCATCATGCACGATCACCACGCCGTTCATCGCTTGTGCTGCCTTGTCATCGAAAGAAGTCAGCGTCGCACCAAACGATGGCGGGCGAAGCACTTTGCCGTACAGCATTCCCGGCCGGTGGAGATCGGGAGTGTATTCGTGTTTGCCGGTAACGAACGAGCGGCCATCCTTCTTCGGAATCGGTTTCCCGGCGATTCTCCATTGATTCGCGGGAGTGACGGGATCTTCCGCCGGTAAATTTTGTGCCAGCGTTTTGCCATGAGCCAGCTCACCATACCGAAGCGAGCGCCCAGTCGCTGGATCGCTTACTTTTCCGTCTGCTGCGGTAAGTCCTTCCGTCGCGACCTTCCACTCTCTTGCAGCCGCGCTGACCAGCAAGTCGCGCGCCGCCGCGGATACGCGCCGAAGTTGCGGCGACATCGTCGGCATCGAGCGGCTGCCCACGGTGCCAAAATCGAACGGCGTCAATGCCGTATCGGCCGTCACCATGGTTACGCTTTCAAAGGGCACGCGCAATTCATCGGCGACCGTTTGCGCCAGCGACGTTCGAATGTTTTGGCCAATCTCGACTTTGCCCGTAAAAGCGGTGACGTTTCCGTCTTCCCCAACGTGCAACCACGCTGTAATTTCTTTCGGCAGCTCTTCTTGGTGGAAGCCGCGCGTAGGCGCGGTTTCCTGCTTGGCCAGCGAATCCTTTGCAACCGCGAATACCGCGATACCCGCCCCGAGTAACTTGAAGAAATCACGGCGTGCCAGATCGAAGTGATGCATCGGGCCTGCGCTGAATTCGTAACGCTCCGGCTCTGGTTCAAACTTAAGGATATTGCTGCTCATCATCCGCGCTCCCTCATCGACTTGGCCGCTTGATGGACCGCCTCGATGATCCGTGGATGCGTCCCGCAGCGGCAAATATTGCCCTGCAAGTATTGAATGATGTCTGCCGAACTAGGATTAGGATTTGCAGAAAGAAGACCCACGCTGCTCAAAATCATGCCTGACGTGCAGTAGGCGCACTGAAATGCTCCCGCATCAAGAAAGGCTTGCTGAACGGGATGCAGTTGTCGGTCCTTTTCGAGGCCCTCAATCGTTGTGATGGGTTTCGCTGCTGCTGCGCTGACGGGAATCTGGCACGATCGGCGCGGCGCTCCGCCTAGCAAGACTGTGCAGGCACCGCACTGCCCTTCGCCACAACCGTACTTGGTGCCTGTCAGGCCGAGTTCGTCGCGGAGCGCGGTAAGTAGAGGTGTTTCCGGGTCGCACTGGACCGTGCAGCTCTCACCGTTGATTAGAAGTACGATCGGCTTCGACATTATTTCTCCCCGAGCTTGCAAAATTCCCTTGCCCGCGCCGCCGTCTGGGACATCTTATCACCGCAAGAGGGCACAAAAGCATAGGAGAAATCGCAGAGTCGATCATTCTCCCGCTTCACTTGCTCCCCGGTGCGCCTCTCCCACTCTGCTCCGTCAGCAGCCCGGCTCAACTCTTTTCCTTCAGCAGCGAATCGCGCACGCTGTCCAGTTCCTTTTTCTTTTCCTTGTCCACATCGGGAAAAGATAGATCTAGCTCTTCCAGCGCAGTGATGATCGCGGATGCCACGATCAACTGCGTATACCACTTTTTATCCGCCGGTACCACATACCATGGCGCATGTTTTGTGGCGGTATTCTGGATCATCTCTTCATACGCTTCCTGATAATCTTTCCAGTAGCCGCGCTCCTTGACGTCGGCCATGGAAAACTTCCAATTCTTTTTTGAGTCCTCCAACCGCTCCAGAAAACGGTTCCTTTGCTCTTTCTTCGAAACGTGCAGGAAGAACTTGCGAATCACCACGCCGTTTATCGTCAAGTATTTCTCAAACGCGTTGATGTCCTCGTAGCGTTGCTCCCAGATGTGCTTGGTGATCAAGGATTCCGGAAGTTTCTGTACCTGCAGAATGTCCTGATGCACTCGAACAACGAGCACTTCCTCGTAATACGAGCGATTGAAGATCCCTATCTTTCCGCGCTCCGGAAGGCGGCTGTGCGCCCGCCAGAGATAATCGTGCTCCAGTTCTTCGTTGCTGGGAGTCTTGAACGAATGAACGTCGCATCCTTGCGGATTCACGCCAGACATAACATGTTTGATGACGGCATCCTTGCCGGCCGCGTCCATCGCTTGAAAAATCAGCAGCATCGCCCAGCGGTCTTGCGCATAAAGTTTTTCCTGCAGAATGTTGAGAAGCCCCGCCCGCTTATCAATAATCCTTTGGCAGTGCTGCTTGTCCTTTACGCCCCCGGTGTCAGTCGTGTCGTAATCATTCAAACGAAAGTGTTCCCCTTTAGCGACGCAATACGGCGCAGCCAGCCGTGCACATTCTTTGATCTGTTTTCGGAATTTCATGGCGGTGGGAGTGTAGTACATAATCGCTCGCTCGGAACAGCGTCCCCAGCGCCCAGCCAAAGGCGAATAGCCGATGGTGCGCGAGGAAGAGCGAGCCGTCCGGCAACACAAGGAATCGATTCAATCACCGAGCGGTTTTCCCGAGCCAGGGCGCGCTTCAAAAAAAGTAGAGCCCGCCGCGTGAATTCCGCAGCGGGCCTCCTTCGCGTCACCAACGTTTGGAGACTTGTGCCCTTTGGTCGCTTGCTGGTTAATCCGGGTGTGAATTTATGATTTGCCCAGTCTTGGGATCGAGAATGAGCCTGCGCCCGCTCGGCTTGCCGGAAAAATCAAACACGCCATTCAATGTTCCAGCAAGGGCGTCACCCGAGCCATTGCCGATCCGCCCAAGATTGAAGTTATCCTCGATAAATCTCGTGATCGAGGAAAAATCCAACACGCGATGGTCCACGTAATTGGGTTTCGCAAAGGGAGAGATTACCAGCAGTGGAATTCTTGGACCGAAACCGCAGCGGCCGTTTTGTGTTCCGCCGCTTACATCGTTCGCTTTCGGTGCTCCACAATTACCCGGCCCCAGCAGCAAATCGTCCGTCGTGTTGGACTGGCGGACGATAGGACCCATCTGATGGTCGTACCAGCCATCGGAATCATCCCAGGTGATAATAATCGCCGTTTCCTTCCATTCGTCGGACTGCATGATCGCGTTGATGGTATTGACAAGAAATAGCTGCTCATCCAACGGATCGGAGTAGCCCGCGTGCCCATCCTCGATGGACAAAGCCTTCAGAAAACTCACGGCCGGAAGATTGTGATTTCTCAACGCGGTAAAGAACGCGCTCAAGTCATATTCGTGATTTGCCGCGTCGGACCTGCCGATCATGGCATCCGAGCTCGGGGGCACATGATTGGCGTTTAGTGTGGAATTCCAGTATTGGAACCACGCGTGGTGTGGAATGTAGTCTCCCGTCGAGAGTCCCGTGCTGCCCGTCGAGATGTGCGAGCAGTTCGCAAAGCCTCCCATGAATGCGCCCCACGTGATGCCCACCTGATTGAGGAGGTCCCCGACGTTTTTCCCCGACATGGAAATCTGCGCTCGATTCGGATTCGAGCATGAGTCTCCGAACGGATCCGGATCGCCGATCACCGCTCCGCTGCTGCCTCCGCCCGCGATATTCCCCGCCCCCGTGATTTTGGAAGAACCGTTCATCAGCGCCGCCTCGAAACTGTTCCCTGAGACGAGATTCAATGCTCCCGGGGTGGACGGCCCGAACGTTGTCCCATAGTGGTTGTCGCTCATCGCAAAGTTTTGCGCGTAGTTCCAGATCGCCGTGACCGTATTCCCGTCGTAATAGCCCATCGCGCTACCCTTGCCTAGATTCGGATCATTGCAACTCACCGACTCTACGAATTTGTCCATCAGCCCGCTGTTGAATGCTTTCTGTTCGTCCTTATAGTTGTGGTCCTGGTCACAGGTGTTCGCGTTGCTGCGGTCAATCCGAAATGGATTCACCGAGTTGGGATTATTGGTCAGCAGGCCCGCGGTCTCCAGATTGTTCACCCGCGGCGTATCATCTTTTGCTCCGCGGAAATACCGTGTGCCATCGATGTTCGATTTCGCATTCGGGTAGGTCGCGAAGTAATGGTCGAACGAAACGTTCTCCTGAAAAATCACCACGATGTGCTTGATAGGAGTTGTCGTCGGCAAATCATCTCCGTCATGAGCAAGTACAGGACTGGCTGGCAACAACGTGATGGCCGCAGCGGCGATCATCGCCATGGCTCTCGTAAAGCGAGTATGCATATCTGCTATCTCCTTGAATTTCAGAGTTTTCCTTTGCGGTTGGGACTGCGTGGGATGAACACCTCGACGGACAGCCACGTTCGCAGTCTTTGTGTGCCACTTCACCCGCGCCAAGTGTTGTAAGCTTGTTCTGTTATTCGCGCATGAACGGCGCGTCAAATTCTTGTACGCGCCAGTTCTCGCCGCGTTGACTTCCTCTCCTCCGCGAATCTAAGATGCCTCGCCGTGCCTAAGCCTCGCCGCACCTGTCGTTTGCCGCATCCTCAGCCTCTGGATGCCCTCACCTACGCCCGCTTTACCGGCATCCCCACTTTTATGCGTCTACCGCACATCACTCAGCCCGAAGAACTCGAGGTCGCTCTTATCGGTGTTCCCTTCGATGGCGGCACAACCTATCGTCCCGGCCCTCGGTTCGGCCCGCGGAACATCCGCGCGCAATCCGCGATCATTCGCCCGTGGAACCCTGTTCTGCGCGTCAATCCCTTCGCGAAATATCGCATCGCGGACTTCGGCGACCTTTCCGTGAATCCGCTCTCCATCGAGGACACCTTTCTGCGCATCGAGCAGGGAATTGCACCGCTTCTCCAAACCAATGTCCGTTGCGTCTGTGTAGGAGGAGATCATTCCATCAGCCTCCCTATTCTCCGTGCTGTCGCAAAAAAGCACGGCCCCGTTTCGCTCATTCAATTTGACGCGCACAATGATTTGTGGGACGAGTATTTCGGCAGCAAGTATTCTCACGGCACGCCGTTCCGCCGCGCCTTTGAGGAAGGACTCTTGCACGATGGCGGTGTTTTACAGGTTGGCCTTCGTGGCCAGGTTTACGGCGAAGATGATTTCGAGTTTGCCCGCGCCCACAAAGTAAAGATGGTCACCGCCGAGGAATTTCACAAAAAAGGTTTGCCCATCGTTCAACGGCATCTCGCCGCCTTCCGCCGCAAACCCGTTTACGTCACTCTCGATATCGACTGCGTTGATCCCGCCTACGCTCCCGGTACCGGCACTCCGCAAGTCGGCGGCTTCACCAGCATCCAGATTCTCGAATTGGTTCGCGCACTAAGCGGTCTCCAAATCATCGGCTGCGACCTCGTGGAAGTCTCGCCCCCTTACGACACTGGCGAAATCACTTCGCTACTCGCCGCCAATCTCCTCTACGAACTTCTCTGCGTCCTCTAAATGCCCGCCCTCGCCCGCAAACTTCGTCTCCACGACTATTTCGCTCTCGCTTTCGGCACCATGATTGGCACCGGCTGGCTGGTGCTCATGGACGACTGGCTCGGACGCGGCGGTCCCGCCGGCGCAGCGCTCGGTTTCGCTATCGGCGGAGTCATTCTTCTTCCCGTCGGCTACGTCTACGGCCAGTGGGTGAAGCGCCTTCCCGACGCCGCCGGCGAAGCTGCCTACACCGCGCAGGTCTTTCCTCCTATCGTCAGCTTCTTCACCGGCTGGATGATGCTTCTCGCTTATTTCATCGTCTGCCCCTGGGAAGCCGTCGCCCTCGGTAAAATTGCCGCCTACATTTTTCCATCTATCGATTCCTTCGAACTCTATCGCGTCGCAGGCCAGCCTGTGTTCCTCCCACGCCTCATCCTCGGCATCGCGCTCACTCTACTTCTCGGAACCATCAATTACCGCGGCATCCGCCTCAGTGCCAACTTCCAAAAGGCCATGACGAGCATGGTTCTCCTGATTTTCCTCGCCCTCGTCGCCATCAGCTCCGTTCGCGGCGCTCCCGCAAATTTTCATCCGGCCTTTCACGCCACTCCGTTCCTTTCCATCCTCCTCACCTTGCAAATCGTTCCCTATTTCATGACCGGTTTCGAGTCCGTCCCCAAATACGCGGAGGAAGCCAACCCGGACTTCCGCCAAACCAGTTACATGCAGGCCATTGGCCTCGCTCTTGGAGTCGGCGCTGTTTTCTACGCCCTTTCGATCACCGCGGTCGCCTACATTGCGCCCTGGCAATCTCTCATCGGCAAGCGCTTCGCAACCGCCATCGCCTTCGAACATGGCCTCGGCCACCATTGGATCGTCCAGCTTATCCTCGTCATGGCCCTCTTCGGCCTCTTCCAATGCTTCAATGGAAACTTCGCCGCCTCCACCCGTCTCCTCTTCGCCTACGCCCGCCGCGGCACGATCTCTCCAGTCTTCGCCACCATCCACGAAAAATTCTCCACGCCCTCCGTCGCCGTCGTCGGCATCACCGTGGGCACTTTACTCGGCCTCCTCCTCGGCGATTCCATCCTCGTCCCCATCACCGAAGTCGGCTCCATGGCCTCTGCACTAGGCTGGCTAGCCACTTGCCTTTCCTTCTGGCTCGTCGAGCGGCGTCTGCGCATGCGCCTCATCACCGCCCTCGGCATCTGTGTCTCCTTGCTCCTTCTCCTAATGAAGCTCATCCCCGCCTTCCCCGGCCACTTCACTCACGCGGAATGGCTGGCCCTTGCGATTTGGCTTGTACTGGGCGCCACACTGCACCGCCGCCCAAACTAATCTTCCCCTGCCTGCCAAGCAGGAGTTCGGCTAGGCTGTCGGGCCGACGATCGTACTCGTCCCTTCCAGCCTAGTTCGAGCTGTCATGTATACTCTCGAAGGAGTCTGACTCGCGCACATTCATGATCCCTTTCTTGCATCTCGGTCCACTGGCTATCCCCACCTTTGGGTTGATGGTCGCCACCGCCATGCTTGTCTCGGCCTATGTCTTGCAGGCCGATTTCAATCGCCGCAGATCGCAGCTCCAGAGCATTTCTGCAAGGAACGAAAAAGACGAAGGCTTCCTGATTATCGGAATCGCCGGCTTGGCGGGTTTGATTGGCGCACGGCTTTACCATGTCCTCGAAAGTCCGCACGATTTTTTTGCAAATCCCTGGCCGCAGCTGTTCAGCCGCTACGGCTTCGCGTGGTTCGGCGGTTTTCTCGGCGGATTTATTGCGCTGGTGCTACTGGCGCGCCGTTTCAAAGTTCCTCTGCTCGAATTTCTGGATATCTGTTCGCCCGCGGCCTGTGTCGGCTACGCCATCGGACGCATCGGATGCCTTCTCTCGGGCGATGGCGACTACGGCATTCCGACTTCGCTTCCTTGGGGCATGAGTTTTCCAAACGGGCTCGTACCGACGATTGAGCGCGTGCATCCCACTCCGCTCTACGAGTTCTTCATCTGGCTGGCTATCGCCGCATTTCTTTGGCATATGGGGACGAAGGCCATCAAGGGTCCTAAAGCCAAGGGCGAGATATTTTGCAATTATCTGATTCTCACCGGCATCGCTCGGTTTCTCGTGGAAATTATTCGCGTCAATCCGCGTTCGTTTTTCGGGATATCCAACGCCCAGACGGCAAGCGTTGTCTCCATTCTCCTCGGCACGGTGTTACTTTGGCGTATTAAAAGCCAATTTCACAGCCGGAAAAAAGAGCATCGCATCGTAGAGCACATCGCTTCGCGCGGTGACGTTCTCCAGCCGGAATATCACCGCCCCACGCCGGAATGCCCGCATCCCGAGCGTTGGCACATGTACGATTCGATGAGCGCAGAAGTCGAGGTCCTGGATTTCTTGAAAGCCATTGTCACAACGCTCAAGCCGGAGCTCATCGTCGAGACCGGCACCTTTTCTGGGTTGAGCACGCTGCGCATCGCGGAAGGCTTGCAAGCCAACGGCTTCGGCCGCGTCATCACCTGCGAGCACGACGCCAAGGTTTTCGCGGCCGCGCAGAAGCGCTTCGCTACCTCCGGTCTCGCCCAGTGGATCGACGCGCGCAACGAATCCAGCCTGGACATGAAAGTCGAAGGCCGCATCGATATCCTTTTTTGCGATAGCGACGCGCCTCTTCGCGAGCAGGAAGTGCGCAAATTTCTTCCGCATATGAACCCGCACGGCCTCATCCTCATGCACGACGCGAGCTCGCTGATGAAAACGGTTCGAGAAGGTGCGCTCAGGCTCGAAACTGAAGGTCTGATCTCCATGCTTCTCTTGCCGACTCCGCGGGGTCTGGTAATGGCGCAAAAAAGAGAAGGGCGCGCCTAGACATTCGATGCAGCGATGTTTGGATTTGACCGTGTGTGAGAAATGAGCGAAGCCCTAGCGGGGCTCAGAGCATCTGGCGAAGAACGTATTGCAAAATGCCGCCGTGATGGTAGTAGGAAACTTCTTCCGGCGTATCAACTCGCGCAATCGCGCTGAACGTTTTCGTCGAGCCACCGTCTGCTTTGGCATGCACCGTGATGGCCTTCTTGGGAGAGAGCAACGCGACGCCTTCGATCTCGAAGAGTTCATGTCCCGTCAATCCCAGCGTTTCGCGGTTTTCGCCGGCCTTAAATTCCAGCGGCAGAACGCCCATGCCGACCAAATTACTGCGATGGATGCGCTCATAGCTCTCCGCGATCACGGCTCGCACGCCGAGCAACCGCGTGCCTTTGGCCGCCCAATCGCGGGACGAACCTGACCCATACTCTTTGCCGGCAAGCACGATCAGCGACACTCCTGCCTCGCGGTACTTCACCGCTGCATCGTAAATCGTCATCCTCTCGTTGCCCGGCAAGTAGTGCGTCCAGCAGCCTTCGGTGCCGGGGGCAAGTTGATTGCGCAGCCGGATGTTCGCAAACGTCCCGCGCATCATCACTTCATGATTTCCGCGCCGCGCTCCGTACGAATTGAACTCGTGCGGCTTCACGCCGTTTGCGATCAGGTATTTTCCCGCGGGCGAATCGATTGCAATCGATCCCGCCGGAGAAATGTGGTCTGTCGTTACGCTGTCGCCGAGAACGGCCAGTACGCGCGCCCCATGAATATCCGCGAGGGCGGGCGGCGTCTTCGGCATGTTCTCAAAAAACGGCGGCTGCTTAATATACGTGGACTTCGGGTCCCACTGGTAAAGGTCGCCTTCGGGAACGGGCATGGATTTCCAATGTGCGTCACCTTCGAACACGTTGCTGTATTCCTTGCGGTACATCTCGCTGGTCACCGAATCGCGCACCGTCTTTTCAATTTCCGCCGGCGTCGGCCAAATGTCCCGCAAGTAAACGGGCTTCCCCATCGCGTCGGAACCCAGCGATTCGGTTGTTAAGTCCATGTCCATGCGGCCTGCCAGAGCGTACGCCACGACAAGCGGAGGCGAAGCCAAATAATTCGCTCGCACCAACGGGTGAATTCGTCCTTCGAAGTTTCGGTTGCCGCTCAGCACCGCAACGGCCATCAGGTTGTTGTCTTTGATCGCCGCGCCAATCGCTTCCGGAAGCGGCCCGCTGTTTCCAATGCACGTCGTGCAACCATAGCCGACAAGGTGAAAATTCAGTTGTTCGAGATAGGTCATTAGTCCCGAACTCGCCAGATAATCGCTCACCACTTTCGAACCTGGCGCGAAGCTAGTCTTGACCCACGGCTTCACACGCAGCCCGCGCTCAACCGCCTTTTTGGCCAGCAGTCCCGCTCCCAGCATAAGCGAAGGATTCGAAGTGTTTGTGCAACTCGTGATGGCCGCAATCACCACTGCCCCGCTAGAAAGATCAAACGAGTCGCCGTTGTTCCTCAGTGCAATATGCTTCTCCGGAATTCCTTCCATGACTTTCGTGAAAGAGCTCTTCGCATTGCGCAATGCCACGCGGTCTTGCGGACGCTTGGGTCCGGCGACCGTCGGTTCCACGGTTCCGAGATCCAGTTCCAGTTTGTCACTGAAAATTGGGTCGGCCATTTCATCCGTGCGGAACAGCATTTGCTCTTTGCAATACGCCTCGACGAGCGCGATCTGTTCCGCGCCGCGCGCCGTGAATTGCAGGTACGCGAGTGTTTCCGCGTCGACGGGAAAGAATCCCATCGTCGCTCCATACTCCGGCGCCATGTTCGCAATCGTCGCGCGGTCCGGCACGCTCAGGTTAGAAAGGCCCGTCCCGCAGAATTCAACAAATTTGCCGACGACTCCTTTCTTGCGCAGCATTTCCGTCACAGTCAAAACCAGGTCAGTCGCCGTTGCACCTTCGCGAAGTTTCCCGTGCAAGCGGAACCCGACGACGTCAGGAATCAGCATCGAAGAGGGCTGGCCCAGCATCGCCGCCTCTGCTTCGATTCCTCCCACACCCCAGCCGAATACGCCGAGCGCATTCACCATGGTGGTATGCGAATCCGTTCCAACAACTGAATCGGGATACGCTTCGACCCGGTTTCCCGAAGGCATCGCGCAAACCACGCGCGCTAGATATTCGAGATTCACCTGATGGCAGATGCCCGTATCCGGCGGCACGACTTTGAAGTTTTGAAACGCGGTCTGCCCCCAGCGGAGAAAGGCGTAGCGTTCGATGTTGCGTTGAAATTCAAGTTCGGCGTTCAAATCGAAAGAGTTTGATTTGCCAAAGCTGTCGACCTGCACGGAATGATCGATTACCAGCTCGGCCGGGAAAAGCGGATTGATGAGCCTGGGGTTGCCGCCCATGTGCTTGATTGCTTCGCGCATCGTGGCCAGATCGACCACGGCGGGCACCCCGGTGAAATCCTGAAGCAGGACGCGCGCGGGCATGAAGGCGATCTCTTTTTCCGCGGCGCCTGGTGTCCAATTCGCCAGAGCGCGAATGTCATCGGGCCGGACAAAGTGTCCATCTTCGCAGCGCAAAAGATTTTCGAGAAGAATCCGCAAGGAATACGGCAGCTTCTCCAAACGGCAGGAGATTTTCTTTTCAAGCAACTCGAGCCGGTGAATGTCGAACGTCTGCGCACCCACATGGAGTTTGTCGCGCGTTCCGAAGGAATTCCCTGCGGCGATGGCCATGCTCTCGGTCCTTTCCATCCAGTAAGCGAACTTCCATGATAACCGAAAACGATTCCTTACGGCGGACGGCCGGTTATACTGGAAGCGCCGTGAATATTGTTCTTATTTCAACCTACGAACTAGGCCGGCAGCCCTTTGGCCTCGCCTCTCCCGCGGCCTGGCTCCGCAAACGCGGCCACGAAGTCGTCTGCCTCGACCTATCCCGTCAGTCGCTGGACGAAGCCGCCGCTCGCGCCGCAAGTTTAATTGCCATCTACCTGCCAATGCACACGGCCACACGTTTGGCCGCGAAGCTGATTCCGTCCTTGCTTGAACTGAATCCGCACGCTCATCTGTGTTGCTACGGCCTATACGCCCCGATGAATGCGGAGTATTTGCGAACGCTCGGCGTCGCAACCATTCTCGGCGGCGAATTCGAGAGTGGGCTTACTCACCTGGCCGAGCAGCTGCAAAGCAGTGACCGCTTCAAAGGCTTGCCACAGGCAGGAGCTCTCATATCGCTCGAGCGACTCACTTTCGAAGTGCCGGACCGCACGGACATGCCACCTATCGACAAGTACGCTCATCTCGTCCTTCCCGGCGGAGGCTTTCGTCTCGCGGGTTCAACAGAAGCCAGCCGCGGCTGCAAACACCTATGCCGCCATTGCCCCATAGTTCCGGTTTACAAAGGCATGTTCCGAATTGTCAGCCGCGACGTCGTGATGGATGATATTCGTCAGCAAGTTGCTGCGGGCGCGCAGCACATTTCCTTCGGTGATCCGGACTTTTTCAACGGCATCCGACACGCAACGGATCTTGTCGAGGAATTTCACACCAAGTTCCCCCACGTAACCTACGATGTCACCATCAAAATTGAGCACTTGAAAAAGTATGAAGCGCACTTGCCAAAACTCAAGGATACGGGCTGCCTGTTCGTCATTAGCGCCGTCGAATATCTCGATGACGCCGTGCTCCGCTCTCTCGACAAAGGTCACACGCGCGAGGATTTCCTCCATGTCGTCCACTCCTTCCGCGCGCTGGGCATGATTCTTCACCCAACCTTTGTTCCCTTCACGCAATGGACGACGATGGAAAGTTACCTCGATCTGCTTCGCGTTTTGCATATGGAATCCCTGATCGAAAACGTCGCGCCCATCCAGCTCGGCATTCGCCTGCTCATCCCAGAAGGCTCCCGGCTCTTGGAATTGGACGAAGTCCGCCGCAACGTTGGGCCCTTTGATCCGCAATCGCTCTTTTATCCATGGAAGCACAGCGACCTGCGCGTCGATGCTCTCAGCGAAACGGTGCAGGCCATCGCGGCCGATGGTGATCGCAGGAAAGAACCCCGCGCGAGGGTCTTCGAGCGTATCTGGAAAGCCGCCCACGCCGCTGCCGGGCTCGATGCTCCGAACATACAAACTTCGCGCAGCTCTCCCGCAGCGATACCATTTCTCAGCGAGCCGTGGTATTGCTGCGCTGAGCCAACGCGCGAGCAGTTTGTCTCTATCGGCCAAGTCTCGGAGAAGATGGAAGAACCGGCGCCCGCCACGGGTAGTTACGTCTAGGCGCTAAGTAAGCGACTCCTTCAAAACAGAAGCAAATGCCGCGACTCCTCATCTTCACCGCCAAGCTCGGATACCAAACGCGCAGCTTCAACGAAGCCGCCGAAAAGCTCGGCGTCGATCTCGTGTTTGTGACCGATCGCTGCCACCAGCTCGATGATCCCTGGGGCGACCGCGCCATTTCCGTTCATTTCGAAAAACCGGAATTGTCTGCCCATGCGGTTTTGGAAGGTGTCTGCGGACAAAACATCGATGGAGTGCTCGCCCTCGGCGACCGTCCTGCCGTCGCCGCAGCCTACGCTGCGCGCGGTCTTGCAATTCTTTACCACCATCCCGCCGCCGTCGAAGCCTGCCGCAGCAAGTTGCGCATGCGCGAAGTCTTTCGCGAAGCGGGCCTGCACGTCCCGTGGTTTCGTTCCATTTCACTGCATCCCGCGCCAGAGCCCTCTCTGCTGGGCGTTTCCTATCCCTGCGTCTTGAAACCGTTCTCGCTCTCCGCCAGCCAAGGCGTGGTGCGCGCAAATTCCCCGGAGGAATTCATCTCCGCCGCCGCGCGAATCCGCCGTTTGCTCGAATCGCCGGAAATCCGCGCGACCCGCGACCCCAATCTCGATCAGATTCTTGTCGAAGGATATATTCCGGGAAGGGAAGTGGCCGTTGAGGGTTTGCTAACGGATGGCCAACTGCGGATCCTCGCGATTTTTGACAAAGCCGATCCTCTTGAAGGACCTTATTTCGAAGAGACCATCTACGTCACGCCCTCGCGCCTTCCTGATGCGCGGCTCCACGAGATCAAACGCTCTGCCGTGGATGCTGTCCGCTCGCTCGGACTATCCCACGGCCCAATTCACGCAGAATTCCGCATCAACGACGACGGCGTCTGGCCGCTCGAAGTTGCTCCGCGCCCTATCGGCGGTCTTTGCGCACGCGCGCTAAGATTTGCGCCGGATCCGGCCGGCCAACCCGTCGGCCTGGAGGAATTGCTCTTGCGCCACGCCCTTGGCCTGCCCGGCAGCGATTGGCCGCGAGAGCAATCAGCCTCGGGTGCAATGATGATTCCTGTTCCCACGAGCGGTGTTTTAGAAGGAATTCAGGGACAAGACGCCGCGCGCAGCGTCCCCAGAATCACCGCGCTCGAGATCACAGCGCGCCTGCACGACTACCTCGCCGCCTGGCCGGAAGGCTCCAGTTATTTGGGCTTTTTGTTCGCGAGCGCCGAAAATGCCGCGGAAGTTGAGGCAGCGCTACGCACTGCCCACGCGAAGCTGCACTTTGAGCTGAACCCTCGTCTGCCCGTCGAACATCCCGTGACGGGCCGCCTTCCAGCAGCGGGGAACTAGCCCTTGGCCTTGGGAGCCACGTACCCTTCGGGTAGCTTTGCGCCGGCGCCAAAGAAAAACTCTTCCATCTGTTCGCCCATGATCTTCTGCGAATTCGGATCAATCGGGTTCAGCCGGTACTCGTTCATGATCATCTTGGAATGCTCGATCCAGAGCTTCCAAGCTTCCTTCGAAACATTTTCATAAACGCGCTTCCCTAGCTCGCCCGCCCACGGAATGCGGTCGAGCCCCGGCATTTCCTTGCCGAATTTCACGCACAGGACCATCCTCGTTCCAGGCTTTACAGGTTCGCTGGTTGCCGGAGGGGGATCGCAAGACTCATTCGCCATTCGAATCACCTCGTTGGGATTGCCAATTCTCAACATACTGCAACTTCGCGGAATTGCCTAGTGCGCGCGAGCCGTCGTAAAGCTCTCGCACGCGGTTCGTTAACCATTCCTACGCCACGGAAGAGAATCGCCGTTTGCGGGCGCAACAGAGCAATGTGACAATACAAGGATGCGAAGACCATTCATTTTAGCGGTAACGGCAGTTGTGGCAGGAATGATCGCCTTTTGCAACGCTCAGGCGCAGCAAACTCCACCGGCCAAGACTCCACAAACTCCGGCGGCAAAGACGACACCCAAGACGACACCCAAGACCCCTACGGCAAAGCCCGGTTCGACCGCAGTAAAAAAACCAGCTGTTCTGGCGCTCCAAACGCAGAAGGACAAAGCCAGCTACGCGATTGGATTGAATATCGGACGGAGCATGCACAAGGATTCCGTCGACGTTGACCCCAACATTCTCCTCCGCGGCATGAAGGATGGATTGGCGGGCGCGAAACCACTGCTCACGGACGACGAAGCGAAAGCTACGATGGTCGCTCTTCAAGCCGACCTCCGAAAAAAGCAAGAAGAGAAAATGCAGGCGGAGGCAGAGGTCAATAAAACAAAAGGCGAAGCATTCCTGGCCGATAACAAAACCAAGCAGGGCGTTGTAACGCTTCCGAGCGGCCTGCAATACAAAATCCTGACAGAAGGAACTGGGCCAAAGCCCGCTGTCACAGACACCGTGGTCTGCAACTACAAAGGCACGCTTCTCGACAATACGGAATTCGACAGCTCGTATAAGCGCGGCCAGCCCGCTACATTTCCGGTGAGCGGAGTCATCAAGGGCTGGACCGAGGCGCTGCAACTCATGCCCGTGGGCTCGAAGTGGCAGCTCTTCATTCCCTCAGAACTTGCTTATGGCGCGCGCGGTGGTCCTGGCGGCGGCATCGGTCCCAACGCAACTCTCGTCTTCGAAGTCGAGCTCATGTCCATCCAACCCAAGGCGGAAGTAAAGCCCCCGAACCCAAGCCCGAACCCTACGCCGAAACCAAACCCGAACGAGTAACAAATATTCTAGAATCGCTAAGGAACTCGCAAGCGGAATAACACGCTGGAAGACTGCCAAGCCTCGTTATTTGCGACTCGAGTTTGGCAGCCCTGGTATATGCCTTTCCCAGCTTTGAATCGTTTGAAACACGCCATTCACGTGTTTTCTTGACCCGAAACGTTTATTATGGATAGTTTTACGGGACGATCGGCACGACGTGCGCAGGAGCGGCGCCTTTGGCCACGATTACGACGCTGTTCTGGGACATCGGCGGAGTCATTCTTACCAACGGCTGGGACCGGGGCTCTCGCCTCGAAGCAGCTTCCGCATTCAAGTTCGACTACGAGGAATTTCAAGAGCGGCACGATCTCTCTTTTCCCGCCTTCGATTCCGGACTGATCACGTTGAATGAGTACCTCGACCGAACACTCTTCTACCGCGCGCGATCGTTTAGCCGCGAAGAGTTTACGGCTTTCATGTTTGCGCAGTCGAAAGAATATCCAGTCAACCGCGCGGTCCTGGCTGACGCCGCAAGCGCCGGGAAGTATTTCATCGGTTCCATCAACAATGAGCCCCTGGAACTCAACCAGTTCCGCATCGAGGCGTTTCATTTGCGCCGAGAGTTCGTGGTTTTCTTCAGCTCCTGCTATGTGCGTTCGCGCAAGCCGGAGGAGACAATCTTCCGCGTCGCTCTCGAAGTCACGCAACGGCCGCCGGAGCAATGCGTATTCATCGATGATCGGCCGATAAATCTTGAGAGCCCCCGCCGTTTGGGGATGAGCGTGATTCACCACCAAAACGCCGTGCAATTGCGTTCCGAACTTAGAAATCTCGGCGTTGAGGTATAGTTTCCGGCGCCTGCAACAAGGCGTAAGAGGGGCGCAACCGAGCTGAGGGGACCCATGGCTGAGGATACTAACCGAACTGGAAGTCTTTATGGAGGCACAGCAGAACCCTGCGCCGTGGTGTTATTTGGCGCGTCCGGCGATTTAGCCAAGCGCAAAGTCATCCCGGCGATGTTCGACCTCGCCACGCACAATTCGCTCGGCTCCCGTTACGTCATCGTGGGTTTCGCGCGCACTCCGATGAGCGACGAGAACTTTCGTGCGACGACCGGCGAAGCCGCCAAAACCATGTCGGAGCTCGGACCGGTTGATGCCAAGCAGTGGGAGGACTTTGCATCCTGTCTCTACTACAACGCCGGCGACTACTCGGACCCGCAGGCCTATGTCCAACTCGGCAAGCGCCTCGCGGAACTCGAGGCCGAAAAAAAACTTAGCGGCAACCGGCTTTTCTACCTTTCCACTCCGCCGGAAGTCTATCCTCACATTGTCGAGCAGCTCGGCCGCGCCGGCCTCTCCCGCCCCTCCCGCCCCGCCTCTCCGAACACCTGGGTGCGCATCATTATTGAAAAGCCCTTCGGCCGCGATCTGGTCACCGCCATGGAACTCAACAAAATCGTTCTCAATGTCTTCGAAGAACAGCAGGTCTACCGCATCGATCACTATCTCGGCAAAGACACCGTTCAGAATCTGCTGGTACTTCGCTTCAGCAACGGCATCTTCGAGCCTCTTTGGAACCGCAACTACGTCGACTGCGTGCAAATCACGGCAGCGGAAACACTCGGAGTCGAACGGCGCGGGGGCTTCTACGAAACCACTGGGGCGCTCCGCGACATGATTCAAAGTCACGTGCTGCAGCTCACGTCGCTGGTTGCCGTCGAGCCGCCGGCTTTTTTTGACGCCACTTCCGTCCAAAACGAAAAGCTCAAGGTCTTGCAGTCCATCCGGCCCTTTAATCTGGAGATGGTCGCCCAATCGGTAGTTCGCGGGCAGTACGCGCCGGGACAGCTGGACGGTAAGCTCCTGCAGGGTTATCGCGAAGAACCAGGAGTAGGCCAGTCCTCCCGGACGGAGACGTTTGTGGCCGCCAGATTGTTGATTGACAATTGGCGCTGGGCTGGCGTCCCTTTTTATCTGCGCACCGGCAAGCGTCTCGCCAAGCGCAGTACGGAAATCGTCATCCAATTCCGCTGCGCCCCACACATCGTTTTCCGCGATCGCGAAATTGAACCGAATCGTCTCGTCCTCAACATCCAGCCCGACGAGGGAATTTCCGTCTCCTTCGGAGCCAAGCGCCCTGGAACTGAGATGCGCATCGGAAATGTAACCATGAACTTCAGCTACAAGGAGGGCTTTGGCGAAACGTCGCGAAGTGCGTACGCCACCCTCGTCAACGATTGCCTGCGAGGCGATGCCACGCTCTTCGATCGCGGCGACAATGTGGAAGCGGCCTGGGCGCTCGTCGATCCCATTCTCGATGTGTGGGGTGCGGCGAGAAGCGCGAAAGTCCCCGAGTACTCCGCGGGAAGCTGGGGGCCGCGCGAGGCTGACCTCCTACTCGAGCGTGACGGCAGGGAATGGTACAACCCATGATTTCAAGTCCGATTAACGCTAGCGAACGGCGGCAGGATGGGGGCGATCGGTGATTCTTGCGGGCGACGTTGGCGGTACGAAGTGCAACCTTGCGCTCTTGTCAGAAAAAAATGGCAAGCTGACTTCCGTCTTCAAGCAACGGTTTGCCAGCAAGGATTTTGCGCAATTTGACCTGATCGTTCGCGAGTTTTCTCTTCAGGCTGCCGCGCACCTCAAGACGGATCCCGTACGCGCCGCTGGCTTTGGAGTCGCCGGCCCGGTAATCAACAATCGCGTGCGTGCCACAAACCTCCCCTGGACCGTCGATGCCGCAACTTTGGCGAGTGAACTGAATTTATCCGACGTCATCCTGATGAACGATTTGGGCGCTACGGGCCACAGCATCGAGTATCTCGCGCCGGAAGAATTCTGCGTACTAAATTCCGGCATGCCTGAGCATGGCGGAACGCGCGCCCTGCTCGCTGCGGGGACCGGGCTCGGGCAGTCGATTCTTGTTTGGGACGGCGCCCGCTACCGCGTCGTGCCATCCGAAGGCGGACATTCTGATTTTGCCCCGCACACCGAGCAGCAGATCGAACTCCTGCGCTTCATGCGCCGGCGGTATCCGCAAGTGAGTTGGGAACTTATTCTATCCGGCCGAGGGTTCCGCACCATTCATGAATTCCTGGCTCCCAGCGTGATTCATCACTCGTTTGAGGATCCCGGTATGGATCCTGCGCCGGAAATTACCAAGCTCGGACTTTCCAAAGAGTGCCCAGTCTGCGCCGACACTCTGGATCTATGGACGGCGATCTATGGTTCCGAAGCGGGAAATCTTGCTCTTAAAGTTCTCGCGCTCGGAGGCGTCTACGTTGCCGGCGGCATCGCCGTCAAGATCATCGAGAAGATTAAGGACGGAACATTTTTTGCAGCCTTCCGCGACAAGTGGAAATTCGAGGGATTGTTGAGCAACATTCCGGTTTCTGTCGTTCTCAACGAATCCGCCCCGCTTCTCGGCGCCGCTTATGAGGCGCTCGCATCGCTTCCGCGCTAGTCTCTTCCCATGTCCTTTTTTATTGATGACCTCCCCGAGTTGAAACCTGTTTCTCGCGGCGCGGGTATCGCCTGGATAGTTTTCTATGCGCTGTTCCTGAGTTACGCTGCTGCGGATCGCGTTGGATTTCTCATCATTGATTACGCCAACCTGATCATTCACGAAGGCGGCCACTTTTTCTTCAGTTGGTTCGGCCACACTATCATGATTCTTGGCGGCACGCTCGGCGAACTCCTCGTCCCGCTTCTCTGCGCCGTTTACTTCTGGTGGAAGCGCGAAACAACCGCCGTCGCTTTCTGTAGCTTTTGGTTCTTCGAAAACTTTCTCCATATCGGAACGTACATGTCCGACGCCCGCACCTCTGCATTGCCGCTCGTCGGCTCGGAGGAGAGCGACTGGACGATTCTTTTCACCCAATGGGGCTTGCTCGCAAAGGACCAACAAATCGGCGCCACCACCCGCGCCCTCGGCTGGCTCGGTATGCTTGCCACCGTCGTCTGGCTCGCGTATCGCGTTTGGCGAGGCGCCGAAGAACGGACCTGAGCCTTCATTGTTGTTTGGTTCGCTGGCAGGTTTCGGCTCTCAGCTCCAAAGTTTCTTGATAAACTACCAAGACATAAATCTTCTTCGCGATTCACCAGCAAGGAGCAACTCATGAGCACCGCCGTTACCACTCACGTTACCGAGCCGCTAAATTACATCAACGGCGGTTGGCGCCGCCCTTCCACAACCGAATTCTTCGACGTCACCAATCCTGCCACCTCCGAGATCCTTGGCCGCACTCCCATGTCCTCCCCCGCCGAAGTTGACGCCGCCGTGCAGGCCGCCTCCGCCGCCTTCCCCGCCTGGCGCCGCACGCCTCCTGGCGAACGCGTCCAATATCTCTTCAAATTCAAAAATCAGCTCGAAGACCACATCGATGAACTCTCCCGCCTCATCACACTCGAAAACGGTAAAACGTTTGCGGAAGCCAAAGCCGAATTGCGCCGTGGCATTGAAAATGTCGAAGTCGCTTGCGGCATTCCCATGATGATGCAGGGTTACAATCTCGAAGACGTCACGCCCGGCGTCGACGAAATGCAAATCCGCCAGCCGCTTGGCGTCGTCGCCGCCATCGTTCCGTTTAATTTCCCGGCTATGATCGCCTACTGGTTCCTCCCTTATGCGATTGCCTGCGGAAATACATTTATCATCAAGCCCTCGGAGCGCGTTCCGCTCAGCCTCTGCCGCGCGTTTGAGCTTCTCGAAAAAACGGGACTGCCCCAGGGTGTCGTCAATCTTGTGAACGGCGGCAAGGATGTCGTCAACGCGCTTTGCGATCATCCGCAAGTCCGCGCGATCAGCTTTGTCGGCTCCACTCCTGTCGCCAAGCACGTTTATGCGCGCTCCGCCGCTTCAGGCAAACGTGCCCAATGCCAGGGCGGCGCCAAGAATCACGTTATCGTTCTTCCCGACGCTGATATGGAACTTGCTACGCAAATCATCAGCGACAGCGCCTTCGGCTGCGCCGGCCAGCGCTGCCTGGCCGTGAGCGTGGCCGTCACCATCGGCGAAGCGCAAAAAACTTTTCGCGATTCCATCGCCCACGCCGCATCACACATCAAAGTTGGCGACGGCCTCGAACCCGGCGTTCAGATGGGTCCGGTGATCTCTGCCAACAGCAAACAGCGCATCGAATCTTTAATCACGGCGGGCGTTGGCGAAGGTGCCAAAGCCATCCTCGACGGCCGCAAAACCAAAATTCCCAATCACATGTCCGGCAATTTCGTCGCTCCAACCGTTCTGGATGGGCTTCCGGCTTCAAGTCAGCTTGCTAACACCGAAATCTTCGGGCCCGTGCTTAGCCTCGTTCACGCCAACTCCATCGATGAAGCGATGGACTTTCTCCGCCGCAGTCCTTACGGCAACCAAGCTTCGCTCTTCACCACCAGCGGGTCTGCCGCCCGCAAATTCCGCTACGAAGCTCCCGCAGGAAACGTCGGCATCAACATCGGCGTTGCTGCTCCCATGGCCTACTTCCCGTTTAGCGGATGGAAAGAAAGTTTCTTTGGCATTCTCCACGGCCAGGGCCGCGACGCCGTCGAATTTTTCACCGAATCGAAAATCGTGGTCGAGCGCTGGTCCCGCCAGGAAACTCGCAAGTTTTGATTTTCTGATTTGCAGGGGGCATGCTGCTACCCGACTCTCCAGGCCGAACTCCCTCATTGGGCTCCTGCTTTTCCGTCAGAAGCGGAGGAAATGAATCGGCGGCGTGAAAAGCCCGCAGATTTGTGAGCATTCTCGCGGAAGCCTAGATTCTGGAATTCATGACTCGCGGCAGCGCAACGCGCGCTGTGGAATCACGTATCACGAACTCTGGCTCGATGGCGATCTCTGAAACATACTCTCCGTGCTCCTCGATCTGGCTTACCAACGTTTGCGCTGCGATCTCTCCCATCCGAAGCAATGGTTGCCGCACCGTCGTCAGTCCCGGATCAGCAAAAGCAGCCCCGGGGATGTCATCGAACCCCACCACGGACACATCGTGCGGCACACGCAATCCTGCTTCGCGAAGCGCCCACATCGCGCCGATCGCGGAAATGTCGTTATAGGCAAAGAGCGCCGTGAACGGCTCTTTTCTCTCTAGCAATTCTCTTGTCACCGGAAAACCCACTTCCGGAGTGGAAACTGTGCTGTCTATCCTGATGATTAGCTCAGGAAGGATTTGCATCCCGAGCCCTCCCGCTACTTCGGTAATCGCATTCCAGCGATCCTCGGAATCGGAGCTGAAAACTTGGCCTTTGATGAAGGCAATCCTTTCATGCCCCAGCTCTTTCAGATGTTCGAGCGCGAGCCTGGCGGCTCGTTTGTGATCCAGCACAATATTCGTCACTCCCGAGAATTGCCGGTGGCCCGCTACGGCCACAGTCGGCAAAGATGGCTCCGCGAGGATCGAAGTGTCCACAGTGATAATGCCTTCGACTCCCCGCTCCACAAGCATCTCCGAGTACGTTTGCAGCAGTTTGGGATCGTGCCGGTGCACCACTGTCAGGAAAAAATAATTTCTCCCCCTGAGGTATTTCTCTATCCCGCTGATCACCTGCGAGCCGTAGGCGTCGCCGATCTCTTCCGCGATCACCCCGATGGTGAACGTGCGCTTCATCCGCAGCGTCCGCGCAAAAAAATCGGGTCGGTAATTGAGCTCCTGTGCGGCGGCTAAAATGCGTTTTTTTGTGTGTTCCGGGATCGAGCGCGCAGCGGGAGAATTATTCAGAGTCGCGGACACCGTCCCTGCCGCTAGGCCTACATGTTGTGCCACCGTCTTGAGCGTGACCTTCTTGTTTTTCCGGAGTGGACCGGTTTTCTTCTTCTGCGTGGGTGTCATTGAACCGCCCTCGACAAACTAATGCGTTCTGCCAAACACAAGGCAGGGCCTGCCAGACCGCGTCCTGCTCCGGAGCGCAGTCATCCATAGTCCAGCGAGTATAGCAGGGACAAGTCCCCCCTCGCTCTGCCGCTACGTCCGCAAAAGCCTTTCCCTCCGGCTGAGATTCGGTTGGGCCACAAAATCCATTGCGCTAGAATGTTTCGAATGCCTTGTATTCTTTTTCGTCGTTCCGCTCCCCTTATCCTTCCCACTCTGCTGGTTTTGAGTTTGGCATCGCCGCAATCATTGCACACACAGAGCGCCACGGTCCCGCTCCCGCCCTCCGCAAGACGACCGCGGCCAAAGAAAAACCGCTTTGGCTTGCCGCCTGTCCCAAAATTCACAGACGTCGCCAAATCTCTCGGCCTCACCGTCTCTCACATCTCCTCTGGGGAAAAGCGCTACATCGTCGAATCCATGAGTGGCGGCGTAGGTCTATTCGATTGCGATGACGACGGCCGTCTCGATATCGTCACCGTCAACGGCTCCTCCATCGACCGCTACCTAAATGGCGGCGACCCCATGGTCACTCTCTATCGTCAGGAGCCTGGCGGAACCTTCCAGGACATCACCAAAGAAGCCGGCCTCACGCGGCTCGGCTGGGGCATGGGCGTCGCCGTTGCCGATTACGACAACGACGGCAAGCTCGACCTCTTCGTCACCGGCTATGGCGGCAACGTCCTCTACCGCAACCTCGGCGGCTGCAAATTCGAAGATGTCACGGAAAAAACCGGCCTCCGCGGCGGCGGCTTCAGCACCGGCGCCGCCTGGGCCGACTACGATCGCGACGGCAACGTCGACCTCTTCGTCTCCCGCTACGTCCACGTCGACATCAACCACATGCCCGCCCCCGGCAGCAACAAATTCTGCCTCTTCAAAGGACTTCAAGTGCAGTGTGGCCCCTGGGGCCTCGAGGGCGAAAGCGATCTTCTCTACCACAATCGCGGCGACGGCACTTTCGAGGAAGTCTCGCAGAAAGCCGGCGTTCACGACCAAATCGGCTACTACGGCCTCGGCGTCCAATGGTGCGATTACGATAACGACGGCTGGCCCGATCTACTCGTCGCCAACGATTCCGTCCCGAACTATCTCTATCACAACAACCACAACGGCACTTTTTCCGAAGTCGGCATGCTCTCCGGCGTTTCCCTAAGCGGCGATGGCACGCAACTAGGAAACATGGGGGTCGATTTCGCCGATTACGACCATTCCGGCCGCTTCAGTCTCTTTATCACCACGTTTCAAGAGCAGCCCAAAGCTCTCTGGCGTAACACGGGCGCAAACGGTTTCGAAGACGTAAGCTGGCTCTCCGGCGTCGGCCGCCCCAGTTATTCGAGCGTCTGCTGGGGCACGAGCTTTTTCGATATGGCGAACAGCGGCTGGCTCGATCTTCTGATCTCCTGCGGCCATGTCTATCCGCAAATTGATTCCCTCGAAAATAGCCCACACTACCGCCAGCCCATCTTTCTCGAACGCAACAACCGCGACGGTACCTTCGACGAAGTTTCGAAAGAAGCCGGCCTGGCAGACCTCCCGCTAAAATCCCGCCGCGGCGCAGCTTTCGGCGACATCTTCAACACCGGCAACATCGACGTCGTCCTCCTCAACGTCGGCGAACCTCCTTCTCTCCTGCTCAATCAGAATAAGGACGGCAATCACCGTGTCCTCTTCAAACTCATCGGCACAAAAAGTAATCGCGCCGCCATCGGCGCCCGCGTAACCATCCACGCAGGTGGCGTCCGCCAAATCGCCGAAGTCCGCGCCGGCTCGAGCTACCTCTCCCAAAACGATCTCCGCCTCCATTTCGGCCTCGGCAAATCCGCAAAAATCGACTCGCTAGAAATCCGCTGGCCCAGCGGCAAGCTCGAAACCCTCGAAAATGTGGCGGTCGATTCGATCTACGTAATCGTCGAGGGTTCTGGTATCCGCGACACAAAACCCTTTCTATCGCGCCCCTGATTGACTGTTTCGATTGATCCTAGTTCGTCCGGATTTTTCCGTTCGCCCCCAACCCCTGCAACCATCGCCGCGCAGTCCCCGCTTCCCGCCGATCCCCGTGCTCTCTCAGAAATTCGCGCAGCATCTGCGCCGCATCCTCATACCGCCCAACTGCCGTCAACGATTGCGCCACAAGCAGCGCGATCTCCGGTGCCTTCCCATTCGACGCTGCCAGAGCCTCCTGCGACATTTTCAGCGCCTCCCCATATCGCGCGTCCTGGTAATACGCTTTCGCCAGCGTCCAACGCGTTTCCCACGTACCGACAGCGTCCAATTGCAGCGACTTCTCCAGCGGCGCGATCGCCGCGCCATATTTTCCTCGATCGCAAAGTGCCATCCCCAGCGCCGCAAAAGCTCGCGCGTGTTTCGGATCGATCTGTGTTGCCTTCTCCAGCGCTTCTTGCGCCCGCGCCCAGTTGCGTTGTTTCAGCGACAGCACGCCTTGCGCATATAACACGTCCGGATTTCCAGGTGCCAGCCGCATCGTTTCGCCCACATACTTCTCTGCCTCTCGCAGCTTGTCCGCGCTTAGCGCTTGCAATCCCTTGTTAAGCGATTCCTTGGCTTTAGGAGCCAGCACCGGTCTCTCGGGAACTTCCGCCGTATTTCCAGCAGCTGACATTCGTTTCAGATAAACATCCACTTGCGTTCGCCCGGTTATCTGGACCGACACATCCTTTTGCGCGCTCTCGTACCCCGCCGCTTCCACAATCACAGAGAATTCACCTAAGCCATTCACCACTAGCACGGCGCTCCCGCGTGATGTCTCTCCCTGTCTGCTGAGAATTGTTCCGTCTCGGTAGAGTTTCACCATCGCCGCCGTCGCGATCGGCTCTCCCGAAACATCGTGCACGGTCACCGTGATTTCCGATCCATTGCCGTAGGATTCGCGCTCCGCGCTTCCGCTGTCCTGGCAGCAAGCCGGACAGACCAGCATCACGAAGGGAATGATCGGCAGCAACCAGCGCGCGAAGGACAGACGCGCGCATCGTTTGACTCGCACCCGAGCCTGAATCCTCACCAATTTCCGGGCCCCGACGGAACGACGCATGCGAGCCCCCGACCAATTGGCGCGAGCCTAGTCCTCCGCACCTTTCCCGTCAAGCAAAACATCCCCTTCCTCGTCCGCTCCCTGGCCGCCCCTCGGCTTCTTGCTTCTTACAAACGCCGTCCACCCTCCTCAAACGACCGTTCAACCCCAAAATTACGCCATTCCCTGCAAAATACTTTACTATTCGGTACTCTGATGCTACCATTCCCTATGGTTTGGCGCGGCCATCTCGGCTTGCCCAGATTTACCCTCTGCCCTCCTAAGACCACGCTGGCTGCTTGCCCTCCTCTGTACCCATCCCACACTCGCAAGCAACTAAGTCCTTTACTATCCGCACTTCCGAAAAATGCGCCCATAACTCATTTAGAATCCGCACTTCCAAAAACACAGCACTTAAAACTCTTTAGAATCCGCACTTACGAAAAAAGGGGGAGGTGGAGGCCGCCACTTGTGGTTGAGCAGAAGCCAAAGAATGGCCTACATCGTTACGCTGATCTTCCTGCCCGAATATTGGACCATCTTGTCCGCGTTTGCTGTCAGACCCCCGCCTTCGCCGTGGTTTTGGCTGACAAAGACGATCCGGAAAGTGCGGTTCTCGAGCATTCCGGGGAAAGAGCCGGTGCGATCGCCGATGGTAAGAGTATTGTTGGAATCGTTCCAGGAGAAGGGAATCGTGGCATAGACACCCTTTTCGTAATCGTACGTGTCGTTTTCATCCTCGTAGAGAGTGAACGCGCCGTTGGCTCCGCGATACACGCGCAACTCGATGGGGTCGGCGGATTTTTGGCTGGCGTATTCGACGTCAGGTCCCAGCGGGAGAATCGATCCGGCGCGGACATACAGCGGCATGTGATCGATGGTTGTGGGAGCATCCATCCAGCGGCCGCCTTGGATGGCAGCCCCCGTCCAGAAGTCATACCACTTGGCGTTTGGCAAATAGAGAGGACGGGTGGCGGCGCCTGGTTCGGTGACGGGATTTACTAAAATCGCCGGGCCGAAAAGAAATTGATCGCCGGTATTTTGCGCGCGAACGTCTTCGCGGAAGTCCATGACGAGCGGACGCATGATGGTGTAACCCTCATTGGTGATTTTCCAAGCGAGAGAATAAATGTAGGGCATGAGGCGGTAACGAAGCTTGTCGTAGGCAACTAGAATTTTCTGAGCCTCAGGGCCGTAAGACCAAATCTCGTTCTGATTGGTTGTGCGCGTGCCATGCGCGCGGAAGATGGGACAGAACGCGCCGAACTCAAACCATCGAATATAAAGTTCGCGGTAGGCGGGATCATCGGGATTCGCGGAGACAAATCCGCCGATGTCCGTGGTCCAGTAGGGGAGGCCCGAGACAGAATAGTTCAGGCCCGCGGGAATTTGGCGGCGGAAAGTTTCCCAGTTGGGATCGACGTCGCCCGACCACACGGCCGCGGCGTTGCGCTGCTCTCCCGCGTAGGCCGATCGCGAAAGAATGAACACCCGTTTTTTGTCGGACGCTTCTCGCTGGCCGTCATAAACCGCGGAGGTGGTGTAGAGAGGAAATTCGTTGGCGTAGCGAGCCCCGTTCTTGCCGCGGTCGACTTTGTTGGTCACAAGTAGGCTAGTCTCGCGGCCCTCGGTTTCGGGCTCGGTCGTATCCAGCCACCAGGCATCGACGCCGATTTTGAAGAGGGCCTTATCCATCAGGTTCCAATGGTATTTGCGGGCCTCGGGATTGAACGCGTCATAAAGAGCTTGGCCGACGGGATGGAAACTCGGAGCGATGGTCTTGGCGATGAAGAAGCCGCGCTTGTCCATCTCGTCGTAGACGGGCGAGCCGGGTCGGAAATACGGCCAGACGGAAATCATCAGATGAACGTGGTCGTTGTGGAGCCCATCGACCATGCCTTTGGGATCGGGATAGTTTTTGTTGAAGACGGGATCGCCCATGATGTTCCACCAGAACCAGTCCTGCACGATGTTGTCGAGCGGGATGTGCAACTCGCGATATTTTTTCGCGATGGCCAGGAGTTCCGCCTGCGAGTCATAGCGATTCTTGCATTGCCAGTAGCCGTAAGCCCACTTGCCAAAGAGCGGCGCTGAACCAGTGAGTTCGCGGTAGGAGCCGATGATGCGGTCGAACTCGGGGCCGTAGAAAAAATAATAGTCGATGGAATCAGCGACTTCGGAGCTGAGATACATGGCGTGCACGAAGCGATTGTTGAAGCGGCTGCGCGAGCCGTTGTTCCAGAATATTCCGTAGCCGTTGCTAGAAAGAAGTAGCGGAATGGAGATATTCGTGTTGTCTTGGGACAGGTCAACCGCTTCGCCGCGGAGGTTCCACACTCCGCCCTGGTGCTGGCCGAGGCCGTAGAATGCTTCTTGCGTGTCCCACATGTTGACGAACCGCTCGGAGTGATCCGTTTTTTCGCCATTGACCTCGACCGGCGTCAGCGTCCTCGTATTTTCCTGGGTGAGCTTGTGGCCGTTTGCATCCTGGAAAACGATGGAGCTATCCGCGCGCGTGATCTCGATCTTCAGCCGCTCCGTGGCCAGGGTGATGACTTTGGGATCGTCAGAATGGATAGAGAAATCTGCTTTTGGCCAGGACTTCTTGACGATGACCAAATCCGGTTGTTGCGGGACGCTGCGCTCGAGAGAGTACACAACATGAACGATGGAATCCGAGCAGACCTGGAATCGCAGAAAGCCGGTCTTAAGAACCAGCATGACTCCATCGGGCTGCGGTTCGACCGTGTCCACGGGGTTGAGGGGAACCCATTGAGCCAAGAGGGACGGGGAGGCGGCCAGTAATAGAAGGAACCTCATGATGGGAAGGAGCCTGGAAGAAAAAATTTTCATAGCCGGCATCGAACTCCGTGTACGATAACGAGATTTCATGGCGAATGACCGAGGGCACATTGGCACCGCAGCGCTGTCGTTGTCAATGGCGATCAAACGCAGAGCTTGATGGGGAATGACACGGCGGCAGTGGGCAAGTCTAAGAAAAATAAGGAGAAGGTTCGCGATTGGCAGCCATTTGTGATACAAGGCGAGGGACAGGGCCGAAGAATCCAAAGGGTCTTGGGCGCGGAGGAGGATTGGAATGGTGCTCTGTGGGAGAATTTGCATGCTGGTGTTCTTGATGGCTCTGGGACCGGAGTTTGCTAGTTCGTCGCCGGGCGGAAATCCGCAAGAGGCGGCTAAAAAGAGTGCGCACGTCGTGAAGGCGGCGTTTGGGAAGTTGCCGGACGGAGCGGAAATCGAATCGTACACCCTGTACAACACGCAAGGCGCTTCGGCAAAGGTAATCACTTATGGCGCGACGCTGACGGAGCTGAGCGTTCCCGACCGGCATGGAAAAATGGGCGACGTGGTGCTGGGATTTGACGATCTGCAGGGCTACCTGGGACAGCATCCTTATTTTGGGGGCACGATTGGGCGTTACGGAAACCGCATCGCCAAAGGCAAGTTCACTCTGGATGGAAAAGAATATCAACTGGCGATTAACAATGGGCCAAATAGCTTGCACGGCGGCCAAATCGGGTTCAACCGGCGCGTGTGGAAAGCCGAAGAGCTGAAAGACAAAGAGGGAGCGTCGGTCCGTTTCAGCTATTTGAGCAAGGATGGGGAAGAGAACTATCCCGGAAACCTGAAAGTAAGCGTGACTTATACGCTGACAAACACGAATCAGCTGAAGCTGCAATATTCTGCCGACACGGACAAGGACACGATTTTGAACTTGACGAACCACAGCTACTTCAACCTGTCGGGCGCGGACACAGGCACCATTCTGAAATACGTTCTGTATATCAACGCAGACAAGTACACGCCGGTCGATTCGACGTTGATCCCGACGGGCAAAATCGAAAGCGTCGTGGGCACCCCGCTCGATTTCCTGAAACCAACGGAGATCGGCGCGCGGATCGGCGAGCTGAAAGGAATCGGCGGCTACGACCACAATTATGTTTTGAATGGCAAGGCCGGGACGCTGCGCGAAGCCGCGAAGGTTTTTGATCCCGAATCGGGTAGAGAGATGGAAGTTCTAACGACGCAGCCCGGAGTGCAATTCTATTCCTCGATTGGCCTGAACGGCAGCATTAAGGGGAAAGGCGGAGTTGCGTACGAAAAATACGGCGCGATCTGCCTCGAGACGCAGCACTATCCGGATTCGCCGAACCATCCTAATTTCCCGTCGGCGGTTCTAAAGGCGGGTGCGCATTTTCATTCGGAAACGATTTACAAATTTTCAGCGAAGTGACGCAGAGGGCGGGCAAACTGCCCGCGGCCGGAACAATGCCGTTATTTCGAATTTGTAAGACGCTCGCAGAGGAGAAACGAATCGAAATCCTATGACCACCCCTTTTGCGTTTGTCGCACCCACTCAGCTCGTTCATCTCTCTCTCGTCGATGGCATCATTATTGTTTTCTATTTTGCGCTGGTGCTGGCCATCGGCTTTTACCTGAAGGGCCGCGCCAACACAGGCGAAGACTTCTTCATGGCCGGCCGCGAAATGACGGCGTGGGTGGCGGGGCTGAGCTTTCTTTCCGCGAATCTTGGCGCTCTCGAGCTGATGGGTTGGGCGGGTTCGGCGTATCAATACGGCATTCTGGCCACACATTGGTACTGGATCGGCGCCATCCCGGCGATGCTGTTTCTGGCGCTGGTGATGATGCCGTTTTATTACATTTCCAAGACGCACTCGGTGCCAGGTTATTTGAAATTGCGATTTGGAGAACCGGCTCGCGCCGTTTCCGCAGTTTCGTTTGCGTTCATGACCGTGCTGATGAGCGGTGTCAATATGTTCGCCATGGCCAAGGTCATGCAAATCGTCCTCGGCTGGGACATAAATTTCAGCATTTGGGTCTCCGCCCTGACGGTCGCGATTTATGTCGCGCTCGGCGGGCTGAGGTCGGCGATTTTCAATGAGGTGTTGCAGTTCTTCCTGATCTGGGCGGGCGCCCTGCTGATTCCGATTCTTGGCCTGTATGAAGCCGGCGGCTGGAGCAATCTGAAAGTTCAGATCGCCCACAGATTTTCGGATCAATATGTTCACCTGTGGTCCGGCTTGGGTCACTTCAGCACCAATCCGATGGGCATCAACTGGATCGGCATTGTCTTTGGGCTAGGAGCAGTCATTTCCATGGGTTACTGGACGACGGATTTTCTCGTTGTGCAACGCATCCTTGCCGCCAAGGATATTCGCAGCGCGGAGATGGCGCCCATCATCGGAGCGGGATTCAAGATGTTTGTTCCGCTCATCGTCATTTTGCCCGGACTGCTGGGCCTGGCGGTGCTCCCTGTGAAGCTCGTGGCCGAATCGCCAGCAGCCTCCGCTGCCGGAGCGCTCACCTATAACGACGTTCTTCCGCTGATGCTGGCGCGCTACTGCGGTCCAGGGCTGCTTGGTCTGGGAATCACCGCATTGATCGCGGGCTTCATGTCGGGCATGGCGGGGAACGTGACCGCGTTCACCACCGTGTGGACCTATGACATCTACCGTCCGCTGATGAATAGCAAGGCCAGCGACCACCACTACGTGAACATGGGCCGCTGGACCACCGTCATCGGCGTCCTCATCAGCATCGGCACCGCTTATCTGGTGATGCAGTTCGCGAGCATCATGGATTACGTGCAGGCCTTGTTCAGTTTCTTCATCGCGCCGCTGTTTGGCACGGTCCTCCTCGGAATGCTCTGGAAGCGAGCGACTGGGCCAGGCGGTTTCTGGGGTCTGCTCTGCGGCACCATCTCTTCCGTCAGCTTGTGGGCCTGGGTGAAAGTGGATCCATCGGCGTTGCGGTACGTGGCGCTCTCGGCTGACGCAAAAACGCTGGCCCAGGATATGTTTCAGGCGCTGTGGTCCTTCCTCGTTTGCGTACTCGTGACGGTGGTGGTGAGTTTGGCCACCAAGCCCAAAGCCGATGCGGAATTGACGGGCCTGGTTTACGGCATGACGGAAATTCCGGCGGTCGGCAATGTCCCGTGGTATCAGAAGCCGCTGTTCTGGGCCGGCGTGGTTGTCGTCGTGTTCTTCATTTTGAACATCATTTTCTGGTAGTTCTGGCAAGCGGAGGTTCGAGGCATGATTTCCATTTGGTTTTTTATCGGGCTGTCGCTGCTCGTGAATGGAGTGCTGATCCTGTGCGCCGGCGTTTACGAAATCTGGCATCCTCCCGCGCATCAAGTCGTGCTGTATAGTCTTCACTCGAGCGTATGGTGGGGCGCACTGATGACGTTGTTGGGGGCCGTGTACTGTTTCAAGTACATGCCGGGGCGAAAGAAAGTTTGACGGCGGCGAATTCTCGTCTCGAGCGGGAATGGCTTGCCTTGCCGCTCAGCGGGCGGCGGTAGATTGATTCTCCCCGAAAATAGAATGTAATGCCGGATAAATCCGGCGATAAGTGTGATAGCCACGCTGCATCCGTACGCTGGCCTCACGGACAGGACTCACGCGTTTCGTAACGCGCACCACCGCATCGCACGCTTCATCCACACTCTTCCAGCAACCGGAGCCCACACCGGCAAGTATTGCCGCGCCATACGCCGCGCCTTCCTCCGCTTTCAATATTTCCACTTCGTGTGCGTAGACGTCGGCCTGGATCTGTTGCCAAAGCATCGAGCGAGCGCCGCCACCTCCGAGTCGGATGCGCTCGACGGGCACGTGAATCTCGTCGAAGATGCTGAACGTATCTTTCAAGCTGTAAGCGACGCCCTCGAGGACTGCGCGGATAAGGTGGGCGCGAGTGTGTGAAGCGGAGAGGCCGACAAAAGCGGCGCGCGCGAAGGGATCGAGATGAGGAGTGCGCTCGCCCATCAGATAGGGTGCCCAGAACGCGCCTTCGGAGCCGGCGGGAACCGTGGCGGCTTCGGCGGAGAGGCGTTCGTAGGGATCGCGGCCGTCATCGGGTCTGGCGCCAAAACGATCACGGAACCAGCGCAGAGAGAGGCCCGCGGCTTGCGTTACGCCCATGACATGCCAGCGGCCCGGAATGGCGTGGCAGAAGGTGTGCAAGCGGCCCTTCGGATCGAGAGAAGGGCGGTCCGTGGCGGCAAAAACCACGCCGGAAGTGCCGATAGTCGCGCTGACGACCCCTGCGCGCGTGATGCCCATGCCGACCGCACCGGCTGCTTGATCGCCGGCGCCGGCGACAACAGGAGTACCCGCACGCAAACCGGTCGCGTTTGCTCCTTCTTCGGAAATATTGCCGCAGATTTGCTGCGATTCGTAAAGTTTCGGAAGAAGGTTAATGTCGATGCCTGTTTTGGAGAGCACTTCGCTTGACCAGGTACGATGCGCGACGTCGAGGAGGAGTGTGCCGGAAGCGTCGGCTACGTCGATGGCAGATTCGCCGGTGAGGCGGAGTCGGACGTAGTCTTTCGGCAGCATGATCTTGCGGACTCGCTGCCAGTTTTTGGGCTCGTTCTCGCGGACCCACAGAAGTTTGGTGAGCGTGAAGTTTGTAAGCGGGGGATTGCTGGTCAACTGAATCAGGCGGTCGAGACCGATCGTGCTTTCGAGTTCCCTGGATTGCGCTTCGGTGCGCTGGTCGCACCAAATGAGAGCGGGACGGATGACTTCGTCGTGTTCGTCGAGCACCACGGCGCCGTGCATCTGGCCGGAAAAACCTACAGCGGCTATGGAGTCTGCAGAGAGGCCAGAGGACTGAAGCGCTTTGCGAACGGCAAGGGCGGCGGCGCGCCACCAGTCGCGCGGATCTTGTTCAGCCCAGCCGGGCTCAGGGCTGGCAAAGTTGGCGTGCTCTTCCGTGCCGGAAGCAAGAACGACGCCCTGTTCATCGAGGATTACAGCGCGGGTTCCGCTTGTTCCGACATCAATGCCGAGGATGGGAATAAGACCTCCTAGCTGAGAGCAAGAAGAGGCAGAGTCTGCAAAAAGATTCACTGTGAACGTTCACGGTGCCCATTTAAGACTAGCCGCAAATGCTTGTCAACGCGGCAACGGAAGCAGCAAGGGAATTTGCACGCCGAACTCGTAGCGGCGAGGCGATTGACAAGGCGCAGCACGAATCACACAATACCTCGGAAGAAATCATCTTGGAGCGGCCAGAACTGGCGGAGACAGGAGTCCCAACGATGAGCGAGCCGGAAGGAACCATCGATCGCAGAAAATTTCTGGGCAAATCCGCAGCGTTGATTGCGGGAGGGGCGGCGCTGCCGAGTACAGCGCTTTCCTATGAGCGAATCGTGGGCGCTAACGACCGCATTTCGCTGGCGCACATCGGAACCGGCAGCCGCGGGAGCGACTTGGCCTGGATCGCGGCGCAACTGAAAGCCAGCCAGAATGCCGAAATAAGCGTGGTGTGTGATTTGTGGAAGTTAAATCGAGAAAAAGCTGCGGCAACAAACGCAAAATACTATGGCCACGCGCCGCGAACATTTCAGTATCTGGAAGACGTACTTGCCCTCAAAGAAGTGGATGGAGTGATCATTTCGACGCCGGAACACGCGCACTCGCCGATTCTCAAGTTGGCGGTCGAGGCCGGCAAGGATGCCTACGTGGAAAAGCCGATGGGCAACGTTTTGGCGGAAGCAAAGGCGGCGCGGGATGCGGTGCTCAAGAGCGGCCGCATTGTGCAAGTCGGGACCCAGCATCGGAGCGAGCCATATCCAAGAGCAGCGCACGATCTTGTGCAGACGGGAGTGCTCGGAGATGTAAGCAAAGTCGAGATCGTTTGGAATTACCACGGGGCGAGATGGCGCGGCCGTAAGGAAACGAAATTGATCCGCGAGGCAGATACAAATTGGCGCAAGTGGTTGCTGACGAAACCCTTTCGGCCATTCGACCCGAAGGTGTACTGCGAGTTTCGTTTGTATAAGGAATTTTCGAGCGGCATTCCCGATCAATGGATGAGCCACGCAATTGATCTCGTGCATTGGTTCATGAAGGACAGTTTTCCCCGCTCGGCGGTGGCGCATGGGGGGATTCTTGCGTGGCACGATGGGCGGGAGAACGCGGATACGTTTCAGGCGCTTTTTGAGTATCCCAAAGGATTCTTAGTCAGCTACGCGACGAGTTTTGGAAACGACTCGCCCGCTTCCACACGTTACATGGGGAAAAAAGCGACACTCACAAATATCGGCGGGGAGGGCAGCCCTCGTTATGAGTTGGTCGAAGAGAAGGGCAATCACGAGGACGACTCGGACATCGACAAGAAACGAACGGCGAAATACGTATTGCTTCCCGGCGAGACTGGCCTTCCGCCGCAGGGCATCGACGACAGAACTCTGGAACACATGACCAACTGGTTCGAATGCATGAGGTCGCGGCAGCAGCCGCATTGCACGGTGCAGGATGGGTTCGCGCACTCGGTAGCGAACATGATGGCGACGGAAGCCTACTGGTCTGGCAAGAAGCAGTACTGGGACACGGCCAGTGAGACATTTAGTGAGCGAGCGCCTGCGACCTGAGTTAACGAGAGTCGTGCGGAGCGCGGCCGAGCAGGAGCGGATAGGCGGAATCAGGAAAGAAACTTGATGGTTTGTTCGATCAACTTCGAAGTGGGACCGTAGGGCTCTCCAGGGGCGTCGAACTCCATCGAACAATAGCCGCGGAAGCCGCTGCCTCTTAAGATATCGAACGACTTCTGCAGATCCACACTGAATAGCTTGGCGTCATCATTCGTCTCGCCGTCCTTCACATGACAAATATTGTAAGCATGCTGGAACATCGCTTGCAGAGCGCGATAATTAAAATCAGCGTCGCCGGACAGCATGGAATTTGCGAAGTCTGGTAAGGCGCGAAGATACGGGTGGTTCACAGCTTCGATGGTTTTGACGAGGAAGAAAGCATCTTCGCTGACCAGATCGTCGTTCTCAAGGGTGACTACAACATTCTTGCCAGCAGCGTATTCTGCCACCTGACGCAGGCTTTCCGCGGTGCGCTCGACATTTGGGGAGGAGTTCCTCGCCGTCGCGATGTGAGCGCGAATGCCGGGGGACCCGATGCGCCCCGCGACGTCGACCCACTTCTTTGCATAAGCCACGGCGTCATACCGGGCGTCAGCGTCCATATCGTAGAAACTTTTCGTCGCGCCGACTGCAATGTTCACAACGCGGACTTTTGTCTTCTGCAGAATTTTCCGGAATTCATCGAGATAGTCCGGCTGCGTTGACGTGAAGTGACGGCTGTGAGGCTCAATATTATGAATTTTGAATGTGGCGACCACGTGAGCCGGAAACTCGAAGAGATTCATTCCCGGCAAGCTGCTATCGCGATCACGATTGGCAGGGCTTTCGATGTAGGCCCGAAATGGGTAGGACGCGATGGAGATGCGATCGCGAGGAGCGGCGGGAAATAAAATGGTCGGCACGGAATCGGTACGCGCCAGGGCATTGGGCACATTGGCTGCCGCGATTCCGCCGGCTGCGAGAATAGACAGTTTTTCAAGAAACGCGCGTCGAGTAGGCGAATGCATTCTTCAAATTTATCCCGGATGAAATTCGTGCAAGGTACAGCTTATCACTTCGGAGAAGATGTCTGGCGCTTCGCTAGATCGAATTACGCCGCAATTCTAGTTGAGGGCGGAGAAAGCGGCGAAAATTTTCCTACGGTAGGCTAGCTTGACGCAAGACGCTAAGGTGAATAGCCTGTCGCTGGCAGCACGATGATATAGATCGTGACCGACCGAATGACAAAGCCACTGGCCAATCTCGAATCGGGAAAGAGTGCTGTTCGCGAAGGCGAACTGCTCTGGACACCTGCTGCCGCGCAAGTGGAAGGTACAAATCTGTCGCGGTTCGCGAAGTGGCTTGTGCGCGAGAGGGGATTGCAGTTCGACAGCTACGAGGCGATGTGGAAATGGTCTGTCAGCGAAATCGAAGATTTTTGGCAGGCCATGTGGGACTACTTCGGCATCCAGTCGTCCGCGCGACACACGCGTGTGCTCGGCCAGCGCGCCATGCCTGGTGCGGAGTGGTTTCCCGGCGCCCGGCTAAATTACGCGCAGCACGTCTTGAAGTACGAACGAGCCGGAGCCGATGCGCTCTTCTATATGAGCGAGACTACGCCGCTGACAGGCGTTTCCTGGGAGAATTTTGCAGGGCAGGTGCGCGTTCTTGCGACGCGGCTCCGAGAGCTGGGCGTCCGGCCCGGGGATCGCGTCGCGGCGTACATGCCAAACATCCCGGAGACGATGGTCGCGATGCTCGCGACCACCGCGATTGGCGCGATTTGGGCGTGCTGCTCGCCGGATTTCGGTTCTCGCGGCGTGATTGACCGGATCCAGCAACTTTCGCCGAAGATACTTTTCTGTGTCGACGGCTATCAGTATGGCGGTAAAGCATTCAGTCGTACGGGAGATCTCGCGGAGATCATCGGAGACCTGGAAGGCCTCGAACATGTTGTGCATTTGCCTTATTTGAATCCTGAGGATCACGGCGGCCCGTGCCAAACTGCCTTGCTGTGGAACGATCTGCTGGAACATCGCGCGATCACGCGGGACGAATTTGAATTCGAACAAGTTCCGTTCGATTATCCACTTTGGATTCTGTTTTCCTCGGGCACGACCGGCCTGCCGAAAGCTATCGTGCAGAGCCATGGCGGCATTTTGCTGGAGCAATTGAAACTGCAACACTTCCACATGGACTATCGCGTGGGAGAACGCGCATTTTCCTTTACGACATCTGGATGGATGATGTGGAACTTCCTGGCGAGCATGCCATTGAGCGGAGTGTGCCCCGTGTTATACGACGGGAATCCGGCATACCCGGAGCCGGATGTGCTATGGAAGGTGGCACAGGATTCGCGCGCGAGCTTCTTCGGTGCCAGCCCCGCCTATGTGGACGTGATGGCAAAGGCCGGAATTGTGCCACGCGAAAGATTCGACTTGTCGCATCTGCGAGCGATCATGCCCGCTGGTTCGCCGGTCTCGCCGGAATGCACGGCTTGGTTCTATCGGAACGTGAAACAGGATGTTTGGATCGCGACGGGCAGTGGAGGGACGGATTGCTGCACAGGTTTTGTTGGCGGCGTGCCGACACAGCCTGTGTATGCGGGTGAGATTCAGGGTCGCTCTCTGGGAGTGGCGGCGTATTCGTTCAATGATAAAGGCGAAAGTGTTATCGATGAGGTAGGAGAGTTGGTGCTGACCGAGCCGATGCCCTCGATGCCGATCTACTTGTGGAACGACAAAGATGGCACTCGCTATCGCGAATCATATTTCGACGTTTATCCCGGCGTTTGGCGTCACGGTGATTTTTTTCGGGTCAACCGGCGAGGTGGCTGCTTCGTGTTGGGCAGATCGGATGCGACGCTGAACCGCCAGGGTGTGCGCATTGGTACGGCGGAAGTCTATCGTGCGCTTGCACAACTCGAAGAGATTGAGGATGCACTGGTTGTGAATCTTGATTTGCCAGGTGCCGGATTTTTTATGCCGCTGTTCGTCAAACTGATCGACGGACTTCGATTAGATGCCGAGCTCGAACGGAAAATCTGCGACAGGCTCAGGCGCGAATACACGCCTCGCCATGTTCCGGACCGGATCATCCCAGTCCCTGGTATTCCTGTGACGCTCACGCGAAAAAAGATGGAAGTTCCGGTCCGCAAAATCTTGATGGGGGTGTCTGCCGAGCAGGCCGCCAATCGCAACGCCATGGCCAATCCCGAGTCGCTGGATTTTTTTGTGAATTACGCTAAGACACAGAACGACTATCCCCTCGCGGACCAGCGGTTGATTTCAACTGGCAGGGGCGAAATCCGATCTTTGGAGAAAACCGATGGGCGGTGACGGAAAAGTCCGAAGTTTCACGCTGCCTTCCCAACTTGCCAATGTTCCGGGAACCGATGGTTGGCAGTCCATGTATCCCTATTACACGTGGTTCCAGCCGGAAGACGATCAACGCTTCTGGTTTTACAACGCCATGCATTTTCCCGAACCGATGCCGGCGTTCGATGCCATCACCGCGGAAGTTCCGTATGAAGCGCTCGGCGCGTTCACAACGCGCATTTTTGTTTTTCCGACGACCTTGGGCATCGAGCACCGCATCGTCAACGGGCGAATTTACATCACGGCGAACCCAGTTACCGATTCCGCCAAGATTCAGCGCCGGCTTGCGATCTTCCAGGAACGCGCCGGCTTTTACTACGAAAACTGGGACCCTTTGTTCCGCGAATGGAAGGTGCGGCTTGAGAATTTGATCCACGAGCTTGAAGCGATCAAAGTGCCGGGGTTGCCGGAATTCGATGACGCGGAAGTTGTGACGAAGGCCAAAGGGCTTGGGCAAAACCACTACATACGCGAGAACTTTCACCGCGTGATCGAGCTGTTTTCGAAAATGTGGCACCACCATTTTGAGATGTTGATGCTCGGGTACGGGGCCTACATGGTATTTTTCGATTTCTGCAAGAAAGCCTTTCCCGAGACAGCGGATCAGACCGTGGCCCGCATGGTGGCCGGCATCGAAGTGCTTATGTTCCGGCCAGACGACGAACTCAAACGCCTGGCGAAACTGGCGATCGAGTATGGCGTTGACGACCTGTTCAAGAGCGACTGCGAAGCAAAAAAAGTGCTCGAGGAAATGCGTGCTCGCGGCGAGGCCGGCCCGCGCTGGTTGGCTGAACTGGACAAGTCGCGCGAGCCGTGGTTCAACATGTCGACGGGAGACGGCTTTTACCATCACCACCTGAGCTGGAACGAAGATCTTTCCGTGCCGTTCGCGGCCTTGCCGCGTTATGTCGAACAGCTTCGGCGCGGCGAATCGTTGGACCGCCCGACAGAAAGATTAAAGGAAGAGCGTGGGCGCATCATCGCCGAGTATCGCGAATTGCTGAGGAGCGAAGATGAGCGCAAGGCGTTCGACCAGATGCTCGGGCTCTGTCACCTCGTTTTTCCCTTCGTCGAAAACCACAAGTTTTATTGTGAGCACTGGTTCACAAGTCTGTTCTTCAAAAAAGTGCGCGAATTCGGCGCGCTGCTAGTTGCGCATGGCGTCTTGGCCGAGGCCGGCGATGTTTTTCATTTACAGTACGTAGAAATCGAAAGTGCTTTGGCCGACGTTAGTCTTGCCTGGGCCGGCGGCGGCAAACCGCTTGGCGCGGCTCATTGGCGGCCGATTATCGAGGAGCGCAAGCGCATCCTCGAAAAGCTGAAAGAATGGAATCCCCCGCCGGCGCTGGGTCCAATCCCATCGCAAATCAATGATCCCGCGCTGCAGATGCTCTGGGGCATCACCTCAGAAACGCTTGAGGCCTGGTCTTCGACAGCGGGAGCAGGACACGAGAAAGAGATTGTTGGCTTCGCAGCTTCCCCGGGTGTCGTGGAGGGAATTGCCCGCGTGCTGAGAAACGTGAACGATATCGGACAAATTCGCGAAGGAGAGATTTTGGTTTGCCCGGTTACGGCGCCGAGTTGGGGTCCGGTGTTCGGCAAGATTAAGGCGGCAGTCTCCGACATTGGCGGTACGATGTCGCACGCGGCCATTGTCGCGCGTGAATATGGATTGCCTGCAGTGGTTGGCACCGGCCAAGCTACGCAGCGCATTAAAACTGGCCAACGGCTTCGCGTGGATGGCAATCGCGGTATCGTGTCGATTTTAGATTGAAGGTGATGGCTTTGACGAATTTGAATCTCATCAGCCACTTTGCGGAGGTCGGCATTAACGACCGGTCGACCGTGGGCGGCAAAGCAGCGAGCCTCGGTGAACTGGTGCGTGCCGGAATCCGGGTGCCGCCTGGTTGTGTAGTAACCACTGCGGCTTTTGAGCGATTCCTATCAGCGATTGATCCTGCGGGCTCAATCCGCCGCGAGATTGAGCAACTAGCGGCGGATGACCTCGCTGGTTGCATTCGTGTCGGAGCCGAAGTGCGGGCACGGCTCGAAAATGCCACTCTGCCGCAGGACTTACAAGAAAAGATTGCCGCTTACTATGACGAACTGCATGTTGGGACTGGCAACCTCGGATCCGGAGAGCCAGTTGCTATTCGCTCGAGCGCAACGAGCGAAGACAGCGCCGATTCCAGTTTCGCTGGATTGCAGGACACCTATCTTTGGGTGCGCGGCGTGGATTCAGTGATCGGACACGTTCGCAAATGCTGGGCAAGTTTGTATGCGGTGGAGTCGGTTATTTACCGCCGGCGATTGAAGTTGCCGGAGCAAGGTTTGGCAATGGGAGTGGTGATTCAGCGCATGATCGACTCGCGATGCTCCGGCGTCATGTTTACGCGCAGCCCGAACTCTGGGGACCGTTCCGTGGTTGTGGTGGAAGCCAGTTGGGGACTGGGCTCGGCGGTCGTCAGCGGGGAAGTCACGCCGGACAAGTACGTGGTCGGAAAGATAACGCGCGAGATCATCGGCCGTACTGTGTCCACCAAGTTGCGGCTGCACCGGCCGAACCCCTCGGGCGCGGGCGTGGTCGATGAAGAGGTCCCGGCCGAACAGCAAAACGCCGCGTGCCTCAATGACGATGAGCTTCACGAGCTAGTTGACACTGCGAAGCGAGTTGAACGCCACTACGGCTGCCCTCAAGATATCGAGTGGGCCATCGCCCGCGACTTGCCGCAAGGCGAAAATCTGTTTCTATTGCAGAGCCGGCCGGAAACCGTGTGGGCCACCAGGGAATCCGCGCCCGTGGCTGCTCCCAAGGGCAAGCCGTTTGATCATGTGTTCTCGCTCCTCAGCCGAGGAGCCGGCAAAAAATGAAGTTGACCAACGAGGATGTGCAGGAAATTCTGCAGCTGCTCGATGCGACCCCCTACGACGAAATGCATCTTGAAACTAAGCGCTTCAAGCTTACGCTTCGCCGCAACAGGGACAGCGGGCAGTGGACGCAAGAATCACAGGTGCTCTCCGCGCCAAACATAATAAGAGCCTCGCCAGTTCAGACTGCCGCGCCTGCTGCCGATGCCGCGACAGCCACGGCTGCGGCAAGACCTGCAGATTCGCAAAAAACAGGTTGGATTGAAGTTCGTGCGCACCTGCCCGGCACGTTTTATCGAGCGCCCAAACCCGGCGCGCCGCCGTTCGTCGAGATTGGGAGCCACGTCGAAGAAGACACCGTGGTTTGTATTATCGAAACGATGAAGCTGATGAATGCGGTTCACGCGCAGACGCGCGGCGAAGTCGTCGAACTATGTCTTGAGAACGCCCAGCTTGTCGAAAAAGGTGCGGTGCTGATGCGCATCCAGCCAGGAGCTCCGTGATACTGCGACGCATCCTTATCGCCAATCGCGGCGAAATCGCCGTTCGCGTGATTCGAACGTGCCAGCGCCTTGGCATTGAAACCGTGCTGGCCGCATCCGAAGCGGATCTGGACTCCGTGGCCGCGCGATTGGCGGACAGCACCGTCTGTATCGGTCCTGCAAACTCATCCGCAAGTTATCTAAACGTGAAAGCGGTTATTGCCGCCGCAGTCTCGGGCAATGCGGATGCGATTCATCCCGGCTACGGTTTTCTGTCGGAGAACCAGAAACTAGCCGAGGCTTGCATTCGCGCGGGGGTCTGCTTTATCGGTCCTACGGTTGAGCAGCTCGACGCTGTCGGCGACAAACTTAAAGCGCGCGCAAACGCTGCTTCCGCGGGATTGGCAGGCGTCCCTGGCGGCGAGATACGCAGCCTCAACGAGGCGCAGCGAATTGCAGAGGAGCTCGGCTGGCCAATTTTGATTAAAGCAGTTGGTGGTGGCGGCGGCCGAGGCATGAAGCTTGTGCAAGAGCCTGGCAAGCTCGCTGGCGCCATGGAACTCGCAACGGCGGAGGCGCAGGCAAGCTTCGGCGATCCGCGCTTGTATCTCGAACGCTTCCTCTCGCACGGCCGCCACATCGAAGTGCAGATTCTTGGCGACGGCGAGGACGTCATTCATCTTGGCACTCGCGACTGCTCGATTCAGCGGCGTTACCAAAAGCTCGTGGAAGAAGCGCCCGCCCCGAACATTAGCGAAGCTCTTCGGGAGGAGATGCAGCGCGCGGCGCTTGCTTTTGCCAGGTACCTGAAATACCGAGGCCTGGGCACAGCGGAATTCCTCGTCGATTGTGATCGCGACACGTTTTACTTTCTGGAAATGAATGCGCGCATTCAAGTCGAGCATCCGGTGACGGAGTGTATTTGCGGAGTCGATCTTGTCGAGGAGCAAATTGCAGTTGCGGAGAGCCGCAAGTTGCGATGGAAGCAGGATGAAATCCGTTTCACTGGTCACGCGATCGAGTGCCGGATTAATGCGGAAGACTGCGCACACCACTTTCGTCCCAGTCCCGGCACGGTGACGCGAGCTGTTTTTCCAGCCGGACTGGGAATTCGGTTCGACACACATATACAAGCCGGTGCGATGGTGCCGCCTCAATACGACTCGCTCCTCGGCAAGCTGATCATTCATGGCAAGGACCGCGCGGAAGCGCTCCAGCTAATGCGGTGCGCGCTTGCGAACGTTGAAATTGCAGGTGTTGCGACAAATCTGCCACTGCACGACGAACTGATGCGCGACGATGAATTTGCCCGCGGCGGAGTAAGTACTGCTTTTTTGCAACAATTCCTACAAACTAGAAATATGGAGGCGGCGTGAATGCGCCGACCTTGATCAGAGGCTTGGCCAGGAACTGAAATGGCGGAGATTCAACTCCTCGACGTATCGATTCGCGACGGCAACCAGAGTTTGTGGGGCGCGATGGGGTTTACTACGCCGCAGATATTCGGCATTGCCCCTGTTATGGACCGGGTCGGATTCCGCGCGCTGGACTTTACCTCGAGCACGCACATGGGCGTGGCCGTGCGCACCCATAAAGAAAATCCCTGGGAACGCATTCGAATGGTGCACGCGGCGATGCCGAACACGAAACTTCAATTTATCGGCACGGGGCTTCGCTTCATCTCCTGGGAGGCTCAGCCTCCTGATTTCATGCAGATTGTTTACGACCGGCTGATGGCGAATGGTATCGAGCGATTTGTTGTTCTGGACCCGATGCACGATGTGGACGCCCTGCTCGAATCGGCGAGAATGATAAAGAAGGCCGGGGCCACGGAGATTATCGCCGCGCTGACTTACACGATCAGCGAGGTGCATGACGATGCGTTCTACGCGAAATTCGCCGCGCAAGTCTCGAAATCGCCGCACGTGGATCGCGCCTATATAAAGGATCCATCCGGGTTGCTGACGCCCGAGCGCGCGCGAACTCTCATTCCCGCCGTTCGCGCGCAATTGGGCGGCAAGGCGCTGGAACTTCATTCCCATTCCACGATTGGCCTTTCCGGCTTGAGTTATATGGCTGCGGCAGAACTCGGCGTGGAAGTGCTGCACGTTGCGTGCGGGCCGCTCGCGAATGGATCTTCGCTGCCGAACGCGCAACGCCTTGCTGCAAATCTGCGCGAGCTTGGCCATACGGTGAGCATCGACGACCGTGCCCTTGCCCATGTGGCTGAATATTTCACACGACTAGCGGAAGCAGAAAATCTTCCTGCAGGCACACCACAGGAATACGACGCCTCGTTCCTGCGCCACCAGGTGGCGGGTGGCGTCATGACGACAACGCGGCGCCAGCTTGTCGGGGTCGGCCTCGAATCCAGATTTCCCGACGTGATGCTCGAAGTCGTTCAGGTTCGCGCGGAACTTGGTTATCCAATCATGGTTACACCGTTCCCGCAGATTGTTTGCACGCAGGCGCTCTATAACATTATCGGCGACGAGCGTTACGGAAACGTTTCCGACCAGGTCATCCGTTATGTGCTCGGAAAATTTGGGCGCCCCACCGCGCCTGTCGATTCCAATGTGAAAGACCGCATCTTGTCGCGTCCGCGCGCGAAAGAGCTGGCCGCCGAGCCGCCGCCACTGCCTCCGGAAGAATTGCGAAAGCGGTTCAAGCCAGGAATTTCGGACGAAGAGTTTTTGTTGCGCGCTTCCATGCCTTCTGAAGAAGTGGATGCAATGCTGGCAGCAGGCCCTGCAAGGCGGCATTACAATCCGGACATGCAGCCGATTCACAAACTGTTGCGCGAATTGCGGCAGCGTCCTGCTGCTTCCGACATCGTCTTTGAAAAGCCAGACTTTCGTCTTGAGCTGCACAGTTCGCGAAACCGCGAGGCGACCCATGCCTGAGGATGCCTCCGTAACCGCAGCTACCGCGCATCCTCTTGCCGCGATCGAAAGGTTGCTTGGCTCGCGTGCGTTTGTTTTTGATATGGACGGCACGCTGGTTTTGGGGGACAAAACAAATCACGGCTTAAATCCGCTCCCGGGGGCGCTTGAATTCACCCGTTTCCTGTCGACAAGCGGTGTGCCGTTCGTTTTGTTCACCAACGGAACGGCACGCACGCCGCAAGAATATGTTGAGATGTTAAGAAACGTTGGCTTCCTCCTGCCTGACAATGGCGTGATGACCCCAGCGAGCAGCGCGGCAGACCACTTTCGGCGTCGAAGCTACCGCCGCATTTTGACGCTAGGCGGCGAGGGGCTCGAGAAACCACTTCGCGAGGCTGGAATGGAAATCGTGAGACCGGAGGGCCAACCAGCGGCGGACGCCGTCCTCGTCGGCTGGTTCCGCGAATTCACCATGAGCGCGCTGGAGGCGGCTTGCTACGCGGTGTGGGGTGGCGCGAAGCTTTACAGTTGTTCGCAATCGCTCTATTTTGCGACTGCTCAAGGCAGGGCGCTCGGCACTTCGCGCGCCATCTCTGCGATGATCAAGGACCTCACCGGTGCGCATATTCACGTCATTGGCAAGCCCGCGCTTGAAGCGTTGCGCTGTGCGGCCCGGCAGCTCGGCGTTCGTACGAGAGAACTCACCGTTGTTGGCGACGATCCAACGCTCGAAATTCCGATGGCGCTGCGTGGCGGCTCACTTGCGGTGGCCGTCAATACCGGAATCGGTGCGGCTGCCTCTTACACCGATTTGCCGGAGAAACCGCGCCCGCACCTCACCGTTCACGGCGTGGATGAACTTCTCTCGCTCTACAAAGGCCACTGATGAATATCGCGGAACTCATCGCCATTGATGTCCATACTCACGCAGAGGTCTCCTGCCACCAGCCCTTCGACGATTACGGCAAGGAGTTCAACGAAGCGAAAGTCAAATATTTCAATTCCGGAAAGCTCCCCACGATCCCCGAGACCATCGAATACTATCGGAAACGCAAAATTGGCTTGGTCATGTTTTCGGTGGACAGCGAATTCGAAATGGGCCGCCCGCGAATCCCCAACGAAGAAGTGGCGGAGGCTGCAGCCGCGAATTCTGACATCATGATTGCTTTCGCGAGCGTGGACCCGCACAAAGGCAAACTCGGCGTGCGAGAGATGCGACGCTTGCTTTCGGATCATGGAGTCAAAGGTTTCAAATTTCATCCGACATGCCAGGGATTTTTTCCAAATGATCGCATGGCGTATCCAATGTATGAAGTCATTGCAGAATACGGTTTCCCGGCGATTTTCCATAGCGGGCATTCCGGCGTGGGTATGGGCATGCCCGGCGGCGGCGGCCTGCGGCTGAAATATTCCAATCCCATGTACCTGGATGATGTTGCCGCGGATTTTCCGGACATGAAAATCGTTATCGCCCATCCGTCGTGGCCCTGGCAGGACGAAGCGCTTTCCGTTTGCCTTCACAAGCCCAACGTCTACATCGACCTTTCCGGCTGGTCGCCCAAATATTTTTCGCCGCAGCTCGTGCAGTACGCGAATACCTTGCTGAAGCACAAAATGCTCTTCGGCACGGATTTTCCGCTGATTACGCCGGACCGCTGGATGGAGGATTTTACGCACGCAGGCTTCCGCCCCGAAGTGCACCCCCTCATCATGAAAGAAAATGCGTGCCGGCTGCTTGGTCTTGGCGCGCCGCCAGCCCGTGCCTAGACTCGGATTTTCAAAGCGTGTGAACAACAACCCATCCACAGTGAGGCTCGATCAGGGAACTGTGACGACAATCTTTCCGATTTGTTCGTTGGCCTCCAAGTAACGATGGGCTTCGACGATCTGATCGAAGGAAAATGTCTTCGCAATGATCGGCCTTAACCACGCCCCGCGTAATCCTTCTTCGACAAAGAGCCGGGCCTGTTCGAATCGCTGTGGGTCGTGGATGATTTCGAACACAAGGTAACCGCGCATGGCGAATCCCTTCATGGCGGATTGCCCGAAGGGGAAAACCGTGTTCTGTGCTTGTCCGCTGAGATTGCCGTACAAGATCAGCCAGCCGCGAGGGGCCATCACCGCGGCAAGAGATGCCACGATCGGCCCTCCGATTGGGTCGAACGCCACCTTTGCGCCTTTGCCTCCGGTGATGCGCAGCACTTCTGTTTCGAGAGACTGCTTCTCTGTCACGATGACGTGCGCCGCCCCAGCTTTGCGCAATGCCGCTTCCTTTGCCGGCATTCGCGTCACCGCAATCGGCACTGCGCCAACATGGTTGGCAATTTGGATCGATGCGAGTCCGACGCTGCTGGAGGCAGCGGTGATGATTACCGCGTCCCCCGGGCCAATCTTGGATATGTCGATGAGCGCTCCGTATGCCGTCAGGTACTGCATCCAGATGGAGGCGGACTCGTTCGTTCCAAGCCCCGCGGGCCGCTTCAACAACGCTAATGCCGGGACGATGGCACGCTCGGCATAAACGCCATACTTGTTCATCGAAAACGCCGGCATCACACAAACGGGCTCATCTATCGAGTGTCCGCTAACGCCCACACCGAGGGCCTCGATGACGCCGGCCGCTTCGTAGCCCAGTCGAGCGGGCAGTTGCGCCTTCTCGATGTACCGGCCAGACCGAAAAGCGGCCTCGGCGCGGTTGAGGCCAATCGCTTCGACGCGTACCCGCACTTCTCCGGCACCAGGCTCAGCCAGCTCAAGTGATTCGAATCGCAGAACCTCTGGCCCGCCGAATTCGTGGAATCGCACTACCTTTGTCATCATTTTTCATTTCTCCCAAGTTGTTGCTCGACGTAAGTTCCTAGCGCCCAAGAATTGCGGTCGCTTGCGCGGATGGTCCTTTAGATGTTCCCCACTATCTCCTTTGTGTGAGTTCACCGGAATTTTACTCTCACTGAAGCGTCCGCAAGGCAATTACAGCCACTCTTGAAGGGCAAGGAATTCCGAAAAGCGCGAATAACGAACATCTCGGGGCACTTGGAAACTGAACCTATGAAGTATATACAGGTAGCTCACGAGAGCCAGCACTGGAGCTGGGCAAAGAAAGTGCGCTGATCGGCCTGGTGTTTCTGCACATCGGCGCCCCAGGGAGCATCAATGCAGCGAAAGATTTTTGGAAATCTCGCGATCGGTTTGGTCATTTTGTGCAGCGCCGGGTGCCATTCGAACCCGGGAGTCAAAGAAAAAGCACAACGCTCAGTTTGGCCCGCCAGCGTGGACGAACCTCGAATGCTGCGTGCGGATCAAGAACCAGGAAACTGGATGAGCTATGGACGAACCTACAGCGAGCAGCGCTTCAGTCCGCTCAAGCACATCAACGATCGGAACGTCGGCCAGCTCGGCCTCGCCTGGTTCGTAGACTTGGACATTCGGCGCGGACAGGAAGCGACCCCCATCGTTGTTGACGGCGTGATGTATTTTTCCACGGCATGGAGCAAGGTGTTTGCCTTGAATGCCGCGACCGGCGAAAAACTCTGGTCCTACGACCCGAAAGTCCCGCCTGAATGGGCCGTGAATGCGTGTTGCGACGTCGTCAATCGTGGTGTAGCTGTCTGGCGTGGGAAGGTGTTTGTCGGCACATTGGATGGACGGCTCGCTGCTCTCGACGCCGCCACCGGAAAGCCTGTTTGGGAGACTCTCACCATCGATTCCAAGTTTCGTTACACGATTACCGGCGCCCCGCGCGTAGTGAAAAATAAAGTTTTAATCGGCAATGGCGGCGCGGAAATGGGAGTACGCGGTTATGTTTCAGCCTACGATTCAGAGACCGGCAAGCTCCTCTGGCGGTTCTTCACGGTCCCCGGTGATCCATCAAAGCCCTTCGAAAATCCCGCGATGGAGAAAGCCGCGAAAACCTGGAGCGGCGACTGGTGGAAGCTTGGCGGCGGTGGCACAGTCTGGGACTCGATCGTTTATGATCCCGAACTCGATTTGCTCTATATCGGTACGGGCAACGGAACTCCGTGGGACCGGCGCGCACGCAGCCCTCAGGGAAAAGACAATCTTTTCACCTGCTCGATCGTGGCGCTCAAGCCCGACACGGGCGAATATGTTTGGCACTACCAGGAGGTTCCCGGCGATGCCTGGGACTACGATTCGGCGGAGCCGATCATACTCGCCGACGTCACTGTCGATGGAGTTCCGCGAAAGGTTCTCTTTCAAGCTCCCAAAGACGGATTTTTTTACGTACTTGATCGCGCCACGGGCGCGCTAATTTCCGCGAAGCCGTACACCGCAGTCACCTGGGCGACGGGGATCAACGCAGCGACCGGCCGCCCGCTCGAAACGGCCAACGCGCGCTATGAAAACGGCGGCAAAGGAGCCCCGCTTGCTCCCGGACCGATCGGCGGCCACAGCTGGCACTCCATGTCCTACAGCCCGCAAACTGGATTGGTCTACATTCCCGTTCAGGATGCCGGCTTCTTCTACAAATCCGATGAACACTATGAAGCGAAAAGCCTCGCGTTCAACACCGCCACCGATTTCGTTGCCGCGGGCATGCCGCAAGCGCCAGAAGTGAAGAAAAGCATTCTCGATACCATCAAAGGCCATTTATCGGCCTGGGATCCCATCCAACAAAAGGAAATCTGGCGTGTGAATCGCACCAGTCCCGTGAACGGCGGAATTCTGTCCACAGACGGGAATCTCGTGTTTGAAGGAACCGCGCAAGGAGACCTCCAAGCCTATCGCGCTGACAAAGGCGAAAAGTTGTGGTCTGCCGATGCGCAAAGCGGCGTGATTGCCGCCCCCATAAGCTACACCGTCGGCGGAGAACAATACGTCGCCGTCGTGGTTGGCTGGGGCGGCGTGTTTCCGCTCGCGACCGGAGAGGTCGCGCTGAAATCGGGACGCACTCAAAATATCAGTCGCGTACTCTCTTTCAAATTAGGAGGCAAGGCTAGCCTGCCGCCTCTGCCCCAGCTTCCACTTCCTCAGTTGAAGCCGCCACGGCCGACGGCAAGCGCCGCGACTGTACAAACGGGCGAAGGCTTGTATCAGCGCTACTGCTCAAGTTGCCACGGGGATGTCGCCGTGAGTGGCGGCGTCCTGCCGGACCTGCGGTACTCTGGCGCGCTCGGAAATTCTGCATGGTCTGACGTAATTCTCGGTGGCTCGCTCCAATCTTATGGCATGGTTTCATTTTCAAAGGATCTCTCGAAAGAGAATGTCGAGGCCATCCGGGCGTACGTCATTTTCCGCGCCAACCAGTCCCTTCCTGGCTCCTCGCAAACAACCCGCTAGAACTGCTCCTCGGTCGAGTTTCAGCCGTGCCGCCCTGAAAACCTTCTTGCTTTGCGACCTAATTCTGTTGTTTCATATTATGAAAGTCATTTTCACATTGTGACCACCCTTTCGAACGCATGTCGCCGCGCACTCAAATAAATCGCACTCCCGGCTCCAGTAAATCGCTGCAAAAGGCCATGCGCATCCTGATTCACCTGGGAGAGCACGGCCCCGAAGCCAGCCTCACTCAACTTTCTTCCGGCCTCGCGCTCAACAAGTCCACCGTCTACCGTCTCCTCAGCGCCATGCAGAAATTCCATCTTGTCGAGCAGAACCCGCTCAACAACAAATATCGTCTCGGCCTCAAATTTCACGAACTCGGCGCCCGCGCTCTCCAAGCGCGCCCCCTGCAGTCCGAAGCGCGCCCGTTTCTTGTCGAGCTTGCCCGCCGTTCCGGAGAGAGCGTCAGCCTCGCCGTTCCTGGCGCCGGTGGCGTCATCTGTCTCGACCGCATCGACTCCCCCACTTCTATCATCACCGTCCGCACCCTCATTGGTGAACGATTCCCCGCGCATTGCACTGCGGTCGCAAAAGCTATCCTCGCCTGGCTCCCTCAACGGGAGGCCTACAACGTCCTCTTCCGGAATGGCATGAAGCTGTACACTCCGCTTACTATCCCAAGTCTTAGGAAACTCAAGATTGCTCTCGACCTCACCCGTCGCCAGGGCTATGCTACCGACCACGAAGAATTGGAAAAGGGATTGAGCGGCATTGCTGCTCCCGTTCTTTACAAAGGTAGCCGCATCATTGCGGCTCTTGGCATGGCCGGGCCCACGCTCAGGTTTGTTGGCCCCGATCTCGAGAAAAAAATCCCTTTGCTTATGGATTTCGCGGCCAGGCTTTCTAAACACCTTAGCCGCGGCCCGGCCGACTTCGGCACTGTCATGGAGCCGCTCGCCGCATCCAGCTTGGGAGAAAGGTCCAAACCATCATGGCGAACCCCCTTCGCGCTGACCACGTAGGCAGTCTCCTCAGGCCGCCCGATTTGCTGGAAGCGCGCCAAACCGGCGCAAACGCCGGACGCCTCCGCGAGCTCGAAGACCAGCACATCAAGCGCGTACTCGCCAAACAAAAAGATCTTGGCTTTGAAATCTTCACGGACGGGGAATTGCGCCGTCGCAATTTCATGAGCGACTTCACGGATGCTGTTGAAGGCTTCGATTTCGGCGACGCCGTCGCGAGAACCTGGAGCGCTGGAGACAAGGGAGCGGCTCCCGTCAGCAACGTCAACGGCATCGTCACGAAAAAGCTTCGTCAAGTTTGCCCATTGACCGGCCACGAACTGCCTTTCACCAAAGCCAACAGCCCCGGCGATATCAAAATGACTCTGCCGAGCGCGACCCAATTTCCTGCAATTTCCTTCAAACGCGGTGTCACGGACAGCGTCTACAAAGATCACTCCGAACTTTTGTGGGCCGTAGTTGACATCATGAAAAGCGATCTGGCCAAACTTTCGAGCGACGGCGTGAAATACATTCAAATCGACGCGCCTCGCTACAGTTACTACATGGATCCCAAGTGGCGCGAATGGATTCGCAAGGAAATCGGCATGGAGCCCGACGCAGCGCTGGACGAAGCCATCAAAGCCGATAACGCTTGCTTCCGCGCCGCCCGGCGTCCCGGCGTCACTCTCGGAATCCATCTTTGCCGCGGCAACAATCGCAGCCATTGGTACGCCGAAGGCGGCTACGACGCCATCGCAGAAAAAATGTTCTCCACGCTCGAGGTGGACCGCTTCCTTCTCGAATATGACGACCCCCGCTCCGGCACATTCGAGCCGCTGCGCTTCATTCCCAAAGGCAAAACCGTTGTGCTGGGCCTCGTCAGCTCCAAAGTCCCCCAAATGGAAGATCCCAATTTGCTCGCCAAACGCATTGAAGAGGCCTCCAAGTTCGTACCTTTGGAAAATCTCGCGCTGAGCCCCCAGTGTGGCTTCGCCTCCACCGCCGAAGGCAATCTCATCACCGAAGACCGCCAATGGGCCAAGCTAAAATTAGTTGTGGACACCACCCGCCGTGTCTGGAGCTAGGACCACCTGCCAGTCCATTGCGGCCGTGTTGGCATTTCCAATTTCGGCAATCGGTTTCCAAAATTCCCATGCGCCTCGCGATGCTGGCTCAGTTTCCAATATGCGCGTAAATCAGAACTTAGGATATTCCACCATTGTCGTGGACCGGTCGGCGGGTACCACTTTCAATTCTCAGTACGCCGTTTTTAGCCAACTCGCGGTTTGCCGACCATTCGGTCCGAGAATGTGGACAAAACCTGGCTGCGATGTGACTTTTCGCTGGAAACCGATTTCACATCGGTTGGGCTCTGCTGAAAAGAGTCCGGGTTGCGGCAGCCGCAACGTTTAAGCGGCTTTCAAAATAGGCACAGACAGTGACATGTGAGAGTTGGAAGCGATCTATGCCGGAAGTTTCGAGGGCTTCAAAACGCGCTGTTTTGGATCCCTAAAGACGATATGCTGCTGAAGAAGGGGTTGAATAATGTCCCAGCATATCAATAGAGAGCGCATCCATCCATCGACAGGAGGGTCGTTCGTTCCGGCGCGGCGTTCTCGCTGGCCGTTCCTCGTCGTACTCGCTGTTCTATCCGTGGTCGTTTTCAGCGGCCAGACCTGGCTCTCCTATTACGTCGACGCCCTTTGGTTCGGATCGCTCGGCTATCGAGAAGTGTTTTTGAAAACTCTAGGCCTCGAATGGACGGTTTTCACCGTATTTGCCGCGGCTACGTTTCTCATTCTGTATGGGGCGATTCTGGCTCTCAAGCGCACGCACCGCGACGATTTGCCTGCGGGACAAACGATTTTCGTAGGCGGCCAAGCCCTGCGGCTACCCGTCGAGCCTATCCTGCGCTTTGCCGCCATCGCCGGCTCGCTCCTGGTCGCGCTTGGAACCGGCGCTTACATGATGGGGGAGTGGCCCACGCTCGCTCTCTTTTGGTATGCGCCGAACGCGAACGGTGGCGTTGCCGATCCAGTCTTCGGCAGGCCACTCACCTTCTATCTCCTGAAGCTTCCTGCATGGCAACTCATTTCTGGCTGGTTGACGATACTTTCCTTGATCGTTTGCGTGGTTGCCGCTTTCTTGTTCGTAGTTGCAAACAGCACTCGCGCCCTCGAGGGTTTCCGCCGCGGCTACAACGCCCTGCCATGGCGCGGCTTGTCCATCTCCATTGCCTTCCTGTTGCTGGTCATCGCGCTGCAGGTTTATATCGGCCGCTTCGCTCGATTGTTCCAGGACCACACTATTTTCGGCGGCGCCTCCTACACGGATGTCCACATCATACTTCCAGGCCTGCTTGTCGTTTGCGCCGCGCTCGTTCTCGGCGCGGGGATCGCCGGCGTCAACGCCGCCTCGGTGCAGCGTGCCCGGTGGCTGATCGCCGCCATCGTTCCCGCCGCGGCTTGCTATCTGCTCCTGCAGGTCGTCGGTTGGTACGTCAGCAACTTTATCGTCAAACCGAACCAGCTCGTTCGTGAAAAGCCGTACATCGCTTACAACATCCAGATGACGCGCTTGGCCTACGGTTTGGACCGCATGACGCAGCGCAAGTTCCCCGCCGAGACCAGCGTCGAAGCGGCCGACCCCGCGAACAATCAGGCCACGCTCCAGAACATTCGCCTCTGGGATTGGCGCGCCCTCCAAGACACTCTCCGGCAGATTCAGGAGATCCGCACCTACTACGACTTTCCCGATATCGATATCGACCGGTACGAAATCGAAGGGCACCTTCGCGAGGTGATGCTCGCCGCCCGCGAGTTGAATGTCGACAAGCTCCCGGAGAGCAGCCGCAACTGGATCAACGAGAAGCTCATCTACACTCACGGCTATGGCATCACCATGAATACGGTTAACGGCTTCACAACCGAGGGGCTGCCGAACCTTCTTTTGAGCAACATGCCCGTCGAGAGTACCGTCCCTGGTCTCACCGTAACGCGCCCCGAAATCTATTTCGGCGAGCTGACCAACACCGACGTGTACGTCAAGACCCGCCAGCAGGAATTCAACTATCCCCAAGGCCAGACAAATAGTTTCACCTCCTACGAGGGTAGCGGTGGCATCATCCTTGACGGCTTTCTCCGACGCATCCTCATCGCCTTGGACCGCGGCGATGTCACCAAGCTTCCTTTCAGCGATGATGTGAACGAAAATAGCCGCCTGCTCATGCGCCGCAACGTGCGCGCACGCGTGTCCGCCCTCGCGCCCTTTCTCACTTTTGATCAGGATCCCTACATCGTGGTTGCTCAGCATGGCCGCTTGTATTGGATGATGGATGCATTCACCAACTCGGACAGCTACCCCTATTCCAGTCATTACCTGCTCGACGGCACGTCCATCAATTACATGCGCAACAGCGTGAAGGCGGTTATCGATGCCTACAATGGAACCACGACCTTTTACGTCTTTGACGACGAGGAGCCGATTATCGCGGGTTACCGTCGCGTGTTTCCCGCTTTGTTCAAGGACGCCAGCGCGATGCCTCCGGATCTGCGCAAGCATGTCCGCTATCCCGAAATGCTGCTCAACGTTCAAGCGCAAGCCTACGGCCTCTATCACATGACCGATCCGGAGGTTTTCTACAATCGTGAAGATCTGTGGACGGTGGCCACGGAAATCGGCATGAACGACGCTGGTGAGCAAACGACACAGGCGATGCAACCCAACTTCGTGCTCATGAGGCTCCCCGGCGAGGCAGATGCGGAGTTCGTGGAAATTCTGCCCTTCACACCCGCCAACCGGAATAATCTGATTGGCTGGATTGCAGGGCGCAGCGACGGCGCACAGTACGGCAACTCGATAGTCTACGACTTTCCCAAGACTAAACTCGTGGACGGGCCGCTTCAGGTTGAGGCCCGGATCGATCAGAATGCTCAGCTCTCCGGACAGTTGACCCTATGGAGCCAGCATGGTTCGCACGTGCGCCGCGGTAACATGCTCGTAATTCCCATCGGACGCACTCTGCTTTACGCCGAGCCTATCTATCTTCAAGCGGAACGCAGCCCGATGCCGGAGTTGCGTCTCGTCGTTCTCGCGCTGCAAGATCGACTGGCCTATGGCCCGACCTTCCAATCGGCCATGTCGGCCCTTTTTGGCGGAGCAGCGTCTTCGACAAGCGCAGTCGCTGAATCGGAAGAGCCGGCCCGAACCGCGTCGGCCTCCGCCGCTGCCTCCGGGGCCGCACCGGATCTCAAGGCTCTGATCGCGCAGGCTGCTAAAGATCTTTCCGACTACCAGAGGTTGACCGCAGAAGGAAAACTCGGCGAAGCCGGTCAAAAACTTGAGCAGCTGAAGCGTACGCTCGAACTGCTGAACAAGAGTCCAAAATAAATTCGCTGCCTACGTGCTACCGCTGCTGATCAGCAAACCTGATGTCCGTTCAGGTGGGAGTTCGAGGAGCTGCCTTGGGAGAACTCTCCTGGTGCTAGCTATGTTTGTTCACCGGAGATGCGAATTGCGTTTACTTTAGCCCTCGAACGCAGGTGGCCAATTGCGGGCGGATAACGGGCTAAACGGAAGTTATCCCGGGCCAGAAGTCGCCCTTACTACAGGTATGATTTTACAAAGACGAACGGGGGAACATGTCTAGGACCCTCGACTTAGGCTTAGCCTGGGCCATTGTTTTCACTGAATTCGTTTGCGGCATGAGGACGCCATGAAGTGCAAACTCATTGACGCGCTAAACAAGCTGCGGGCTCACCTGGCTAATGCGCTTGCGCTCTCAGTGTGTTTATGCGCGTCAGCCTGCCCAATACATGCCCAGCATTCCGAAACGTATATTGTGCCTGTGACGGCCGTAACGGCGGACGGCAAGCCAGTGACAAACCTTCAATCACAGAATGTTCGTCTTCAGAGTCGCGACCTGCAGGTTGATGGATTTAGCCTGGACACGAATCCCCGAAGAATTGTGCTGCTCTTCGACATAAGCGGCAGCATGGGAATGTCGAATGGAAGAGTAAATTTGTTGCAAGCGGCTGTACACACAGCGGCATTGTTCTTGGATCGAGTTTCGCCGATCGATTCGATTTCAGTGCACGTCTTCGCAGAGAAGGAACGAGAAGTCGTTCCCTTCACTCACAATTTAGGAGCAATCCGCGCGGGAATGATGAACATGCCAAAACCCGGCAGCGAGGAAATCAAGAAAGAGTATGGCGCTCGTACCGATCTGGGCAATGCACTGAACTCCATCCTGGCCGTTTTATCGGAAAAACCTCAATTTGGCGACGCTATCATCATCTTCTCAGATGGTCTTTTCCCGCGCTCTAATGAAGGAGACATTCTCAACTACTACGATCAACCGGACTATCTTCTTCGTGCTATGCCCCAACTTGGAACGCTCGGCGTTCGCGTGTTCTTTTCCCTGGCGGGCACCATCAGGGGCGCACCTCCTCTTCACGGAATCGAGCTATTCATAGGAGCGACGGGTGGGGAATCCTTTGAACTGCAGGATTCGGGCTCTTCATTTTATGGTCCGATCAATCCCCACCAATCATACGACCGCCCTAAGGCCCCGATCTACCGCTCTGATTCTCTTGAGCAGCGAGCGCTTGCTCTTTCTGCGGCGATTCGGGACACGTACCGCCTGCAGCTAGAATTCAGAAGACCTTTAGAGAAACCGACGCGATTGCGCTTGGCTCTTGTCGATGAACGAGGCAAAGTCCTTCACGACGTGGCCGCCCTAAGCCCGACGTTTGTATATCCAAAGGCCAAGACACAACCCTAAAAGTGCGGCAATAAAGAGCTTGAGTCGAAATCACAGTAGGTCCTGGTTAGTAGGCTTACCGGAGATGTGAAGTAGCACTTTACATGTACGAATGTTTATCACGGCCTAGCCGCGATTGGTTGGCCAGGAGCAGCTCAAATCAAGCAGAACTCTGCATTTTTCGAAGAAAGTCAGCATACGCGGTTTCAAGCTCGCCGACTGCTGATACGTCAACGTGCCGCTCAAAGATGTCCTTTCCGTCTGGAACTCGAATGGCCTCGATGTCAAATTCACCGGATACCCACCCGCAAATTTGCCCCATTGTGTTGGGTCCGTCGAAATCGGCGGCAGCTGCCGGCTTTGGTCCGCCGGCACCTTCCTTGATATTTACTAGGGAGAACGTTGAACCCTTAAGTGAAATCTGTTTTGAACGGTACCAGGCTACTATTTCACCGAGCGTGAGCGAGTTTTGTGTCACTTTAATTTCGCCACCTTTTTGTCAGTGATACTTCTCTAACAAAATCAAACATTCGCCAATGCGTCCACGCCACTCAGATGCAATGTACGCGGTCTCGTTGGGAAATTGCCCTCGGTAGATGGGTTTGCCTGGATGGGCAATCTGCGGTCGAACTGTTTTCCAGAACTCAAGCCGCTCCAGTGTCGGTATCCATCTGAGTTTGAAACCAGCGTCGGCCACGAGGAATTGCACAGGTCCAGAGCGTAGAAGTTCGACAAGGTCAGTCAGGTCAAGGTTCCTGACGCGCTCACCGGCTAATGGGCCGCCGTCGTCCCACAATTCGGTGAGAGGCATCTTCGTAACTATTCGCTGGTCAGGTCTCAAGCTACTTGCCTTTCATCCAAAGCCGAATCTATCACGATTTGGCTCACGTGCCCGGTTAGTCGGTAATCGGAAACTGTCCGCCCTAGCACACGCTGCCGCTTGACTTTTCCCGGACCGCGGAGAAAAATCGAGCCGTTCCCCAGCAACGAATTAGTGCGATAAGCGCCTGATTTTTTTGCGTTTTTCCGGATTTGCTGTCAACCTCGCCTGCGTCCCTGCCACGCAACAGGAGGCAACATGTCTTCCACTCCCTACATCGGCGGAAAGAATATTGAAGCTCCGCCGTCCGCGTTTTCCGACGTCATAAATCCCGCCAATCAAAAGCCGTTTGCACGGATCTTCATGGCCCAGGAGCAGCACATGCGCGCGGCCATCGACGCCGCGGACGCGGCAAAAACCGCCTGGGGCGCGACCCTTGCCGCCGAACGCGAGCGCATCCTGATGCGCGCCGCCGACGAACTTGAGAAAGCGTCGGAGGAAATGATTGAGCTTCTCATTGACGAGGCAGGATCGACTTTCGGCAAGGCCCATTTTGAAGTGCCGTTCGCCGCAAACCTGGTTCGCTCAATTGCCGGTGAAGCTCGCCGAATTCGGGGCGATGTTTTTCCTTCGGACGTTCCGGGAATGATTTCCATGGCCATCCGCCGCCCTCTCGGAGTCGTCGCGGGCATTTCGCCTTTCAATTTTCCGGTCGTGCTCTCGCTCAAGAAAGTTGCGTTCGCGCTGGCATGTGGAAATACATTTGTTCTGAAACCGTCGGAAGAAACGTCTCTTGTCGGATTGAAGCTCGCGGAAATTTTCGAACGCGCAGGAGTGCCAGCCGGGGTCTTCAATGTAGTTCCCGGCGATGGCCCAACCCTTGCCAAAGTGCTCTTCGACGATCCGCGCGTTAAGCTAGTCTCCTTTACCGGTTCCAGCGCGGTCGGAAAAATCATTGCCATCGAGTGCGCCAAGCGCGGCAAACGCTGTGTCCGGGAAATGGGCGGAAAAAGTCCTCTGATTATTTTGAAGGACGCCGACCTGGATTACGCGGTGGACACCGCGTGTTTTGGAATTTTCATCCATCAGGGACAAATCTGCATGGCCGGTTCTCGCATTATCGTCGAGGCGCCGATTTATGAGGAATTTCTGAAACGCTTCGCGGCCAAGGCGCAAACGATGAAGGTCGGAGATCCACGCGATCCACACACCGTGATTGGTCCGCTGATCCGTTCTTCGCAGTGCCCCATGATTGACAAGAAAATCAAGGACGCGATAGCGGGCGGCGCGCGCCTCTTGACCGGCGGAAAGTACGAGGAGAATTTTTATCATCCCACTGTGCTTGCCGACGTGACGCCGGAGATGGCTGCCTTCCGCGATGAACTCTTTGGACCCGTCGCCGCCGTAACGAAAGCTAACGACGCGGATCACGCGCTGGCGCTCGCCAATAGTTCCACCTACGGTCTCTCTTCCGCTGTACTCACGAACAACTTACAGCTCGCGATGCGCTTCGCTCTCGAACTCGAAGCGGGCATGGTTCACCTCAATGGTCCGACGATACATGACGAAGGAACTGTACCCTTTGGCGGTGTGAAAGATTCCGGTATGGGCCGGGAAGGCGGCCGCTGGTCCACCGACGAGATGACCGAAGTAAAGTGGGTCACCATTCAAACAGGTCGTCGTCAATATCCATTTTAAATTGGCGGCAGCATTCGAATCGCAACCATCCACATTCGCTAGTTCGAATCACGCGTCGAAAAAGACAGTTTCGCCAGGGCCTTGAAGGATCACATTCCATTCGAACGCGCCGGGACGTCCGTCGATCTGTTTTGCAGTGAGTGTGCCGCGGCGATCAGCCCCTACAAGGTTCAGCGCGAAGTCTTCCTTATTGCTGAGCTCATCGGGGAAATAGATACGCGTAACGAGGCGGCGCAGCAAACCACGAGTGAAAACCGAAACCGCGAGATGCGGCGCTTGCAATTTTCTATCAGGGCCTGGAACGCGGCCCGGCTTGATAGTCGTAAAATGAAACCGTCCTTCGTCGTTCGTCGGTACGCGGCCATAGCCGCTGAAGCCGGGCTCGACAGGTTTTTCCTGCTTATCATCAGGGTGCGCGTATTTCCCCTGTGAATTGGCCTGCCAGATCTCAATGATTCCATCCGGGACCGGTTTGCCCTCGCCGTCGAGAATGCGCCCCGCAATTTCCACGCGGTCCCCGGAAACGGCCGGTCCTGCCAGATTCTCGCGATAAAGCCACGTGAAGCCAATGCTGAAAAATGGGCCGACGGTTTGCGAAGTGGTCGTATGAAGACTCACGATTTTTCTCCGTGACGATGAGCCTCCATCGGCGTGCATTCGCGTCCGCTAAGAATAATATCGAACCGGTAGCCCAACGCCTGCATCGGCACTGTATTTTCCCAATCGAACTTTGAGATAAGACGGTTGCGCGCTTTTTCATCGTCCGTGCAATGGAAGATCGGATCGTAAGGAATCAGCGGATCGCCCGGGAAATACATTTGCGTCACAAGCCGCGTGGCAAACGCCGGACCGAACAGCGAGAAATGAATGTGCGCCGGCCGCCATGCATTGAAGTGATTCCCCCAGGGATATTCGCCAGGACGAATTGTGACGAAACGATAGCGGCCTTCCGAATCCGTCATCGCATGCCCGCAACCGGTGAAGTTCGGGTCGAGCGGAGCATTGTGTTGGTCTTTGCTGTGGAGATAACGCCCCGCGGCATTCGCTTGCCAGATTTCGACCAGCGTGTTCTGCACCGGCCGCGAATTTTCATCCAGGACGCGCCCGCTCACAACAATACGCTCGCCCAGCGGTTCCCCCGCATGCTGATGTGTCAGGTCACTGGCTTTCACATCGGCAATTTCCGGTTCGAATACTGGACCAGTAATTTCAGTAAGCGTGTGAGGCAGTGGCACCAGAGGCTGCAACGGTGCGCGTTTAAGAGACGAAACATACGGTGGATGCAAATGGCGCGGCTGCGTTCCGGGATAACATCGCCGGTATCCGGGCGTTTTGCTCATGCAAAAACTCTCCTTGTAGACCGCGATGGACGGAATTCCAGCGTAAGCGCAGCAGGGAATTTATGGCATCCCAAAACGCGCGTCAAGCCGATTATCGAAAGTTCGTGCGCATATCGCTCAAATTCGTGTAATCTCTGTCGCCGATAGGTTTTTTGATTGTTTTTTCGAGGGACGCCAATGGCTACCGGCTTTTCGAATGCAGGTTCCCAGCAACAAGTTCGAAGCAAGCCCGATTCGAACCGCAACCTGTCGCAAAGAACCGATTCGAATCAACGAGCCTCGGACATGCCCTCTTTGAACGCGGCTTCTGTTGCCCCGCTGGTGGTTTCCGCACCAATTGACGCATACGCTGGCGATCCCAATTTTATGACTTCGCTTGCGCGGGGATTGGCAGTGATTCAAGCTTTCTCAGAACGACAGCGCGATCTTACCGTCTCTCAACTCAGCGCGAAGACCGGCTTTTCGCGGGCCGCAGTGCGGCGTTGTCTTTATACGCTCGGGAAACTCGGCTTTGCTGCCAGCGATGACAGCAGGCACTTTTACCTTCGGCCCCGCGTCCTCTCGCTCGGTCACTCTTACATTTCTTCCATGCCCCTGGCTGCGATGGCGCAGCCGATTCTCGAAAACGTCAGCCACATTCTGCATGAGTCCTGCTCCATCGCAACTTTAGACAGGTCGGAAATCGTTTATATCGCTCGTGCAAACGTTACTCGCATCATGTCCATCGATCTTGGCGTCGGAAGCAGACTTCCGGCGTTCTGCACGTCCATGGGCCGAGTCTTAACGGCCGAACTCGCGGCCGAAAAGCTGGAAGAATTCTTGGCGCGCGTGGAGTTCAAACGCTACACAGAGCGAACCCTGGTGAACGCGGAAAAATTGCGTCAAGTTCTGCGATTGGTACAGCGTAATGGTTACTGCATTGTGGACCAGGAACTGGAATCTGGACTGCGTTCGCTGGCGGTTCCCATCCGAGATTCCGCAGGAAGAACAGTCGCGGCTCTGAATGTTGGGGCGCACGCGCAACGTGTGTCAATACAGGAAATGCAGCTGAGATTTCTTCCGCATCTCAAAGCCGCGGCGCAGGAACTTTCTCTGATTGTGAGATGAACCTGTGGTGGTGGCGAAAAAAATGAGTCGAAATCAAGAATGCGGCGGACGAATTTGAGCGATATTCGCGCGAAACGCCCGATTAATGTCTTGACAGCGGCGATTCGAAGCATTAGACCTGCACGCAAGAAGGGGTGTATTTGGGATTTCGATTGGGGAAATTGTTGGTTCGAATCGTTTCTTGGAGGGGTGAATCATGAGGCGAAGTCTAGGGCTGTGGGCTGTGCTTGGGACCGTGATTCTGTGCGGCTGGGCGAAACCGACATTCTCGCAGGCTGGCGGCAGCGCTGCGCAGCTCAATGGCACTGTGCGCGACGCAAGCGGGGGTTCGGTTGCGAAAGCCGCTCTTACCTTGCGGGAAGTGAACACGAACCGCTCTTACACCGCCGTTTCGAATGACAACGGACTCTATGTGATTCCCAACCTGCCTGCAGGAACTTACGAATTAGCGACAGAAGCCACGGGATTTGCAAAATCGACTCATACAGGAATAGTGCTGACGGTCGGGCAAGTGGCGACCATCGACGTCAATGTTAGCGTCGCCCAGACCGCGGAAAAAGTGGTGGTCACGACGGAAACGCCGCCTGTGGAGCCCACGCGGACCGAAGTTAGCCAGGTAATCAGCACCAACCAAATTCAGTCGCTGCCGATCAGCGGACGCCTCTTCACAGATTTCGTCCTGCTGACTCCCGGTGTCACAACCGGACGGACCAGTCTCCAGTCCACGTTTACGGAATCGGAAGTGACGCGCATCTCCTTTGGCGGCATGCGAGATTTCAGTAACCTCGTCACCGTGGATGGCGCAGACACCATCAACAGCGCCACCGGGTCGCAGCGCGGCACACCCTCTCAAGAAGCGGTGAGCGAATTTCGAGTAGTCAATAACGGCTTCGGGGCCGAGCAGGGCCGAGCATTGGGCGGCATCGTCAACATCATCACCAAATCGGGAACGAACGACCTGCACGGTGCGGTTTATGATTACCTAGAGAACAGCGCTATGAACGCACATAACCTCCTGCAACGGGGGATCTTGCCGGTCTCTGGGGCTCCGGTGCCGAATACGCTGCGGCAAAACCAGTTCGGCGCGACGCTTGGCGGCCCGATCAGGAAGGACAAGACCTTCTTCTTCATGAATTACGAAGGTCAGCGGCGCGGTGAAGCGGCGGTTCAATCTCCCACCTTGCTGGCAAATTTCAATTTGATTAACCAAGCGAAAGCGCTGTTGGGGCTTCCTCCGGAACAAGAATCGACTCTGAAAACACAGGACTCCGACAGGGGGTTCTTCAAACTCGACCATCAGATCAATCAGAACAACCGCCTCACGCTGCGCTACAACGTCGAGGATGCGCGCAACCTTAACGTTCTGGTCGGCGACACGCTTGACGGCGGGGGGCTCGCGGCCTCCTCGAGCGGCCACAACAACTTCTTGCGCGACCAGTCGCTAGTGGGGAGCGTGTCTTCGCAGTTGAAGCCGACGCTTGTGAACACGCTTCTTGCTCAGTATGCGCGGCGTCACTCCACCTACCCCGGCGTTACCGGCCAGCCTAACCTGGATTTGCCGAACGCGGTCATGATGGGACATAACTTCGGCATCTTTGACGCTACCTATGAGAGCCGTGGACAATTTTCCGATTCGCTCTATTGGGTTAAGGGGTCGCATCTGATTAAGTTCGGCGCGGACTATAACTACGTCAACGACCACATTATCTGGCCGGGATTCTCTCCGATGCGCATCGTTCTCCCCGGCTTGAATTGCCTGGTGGATTTTGCCAATTACGTCGACCAAGTAAAAGGGTCTCCTTCGCCATTTCTCACGCCCAATTTCAGTTCTGGCCCCTGTCCGATGGCGCTGCCTGGATTCAGCACGCACGGAGATCCAACACGGAATTGGGCAGTAAGCGCAGGGGGACCGGGGCCAGGCAACTGTCTGACCCCCAACATCTTCGCCTGTCTCCCCGGAGGGCAAGAGGGAGCAGGAATCAATTATTCGGATATCGCGAATGGTGTCCCGGTTGTCTTCTGGCCATCGCCACTCGGCTCGGCGCCCACTTCCCAAGTTGACGGCACGGTTCCGCCCAATGTGAATACCAACTGGCAGGCTGCCTATCCTTCTGCTGCGACTCCGGACTACTTCTCGAACATTAATCACGGATACTTGGGATTCTTCGCACAGGACCAGTGGCGGGTGACGCCCAAATTTACGGTGAACTACGGACTGCGCTGGGATTACGAAACTGGGCTCAGCGGCACGATTAACAATTACTATCACGCGTTCCAGCCTAGAGTCGGATTGGCGTATTCTCCCGACAAGCACACGGTCATTCGAGCCGGCTTTGGGATCTTCAACGACCGCTACAACATTGGGTTCTTCTTCGTTACACACCCGCAGCGGCCGACCACATTTGTTTGTGTTGCCCCCTCAGCGAATTGCCCCGCGGGAAGCAACTTCTTCCTGCCTGGAATTCGGGATGGTGGGGCCACCGCCACCTATGCCCTAAATCAGTTGCCATTTTTGGGAGCCGGCCCGAATCCCTTCGGTATTCAGCCTTCCGACGCGGCTGCGAATCTGTTGCGGTTTGGCAGCTATCAGCCCGTCGCATTGATTACTGACGTTACTAAGGGTGAGTTCTCGCCTGTTGGCGACGGCACCGTGGAAAGAGACAGCAAGATGCCTTATGCCGAGCAGGGAAGCCTCGAGATTGACCGCGAACTTGGACATGGCCTGGTGTTAAGCGTCGGCTATCTCTTTGTCTCTTCTCACCATCAAGTTCGCGCGGAAAATTTGAACGTTTGTCCGGCGAACACGACCGGCGGGGCCAGCCCCAGCGTGACCACTGGCTGGTATCAGTGCGGAACATCAGCAGCCCCTTTTAACAATTACACCGCGCCGCCGGGCGATTACCCCACGGGCAAGAGCTTTTTCCAGACCGTGCTGATTCCAGTCGGCTTGCTCTACTATACGGATAATAGCGGCAACAGCGTCTACCATGGCGGGAACATCTCCGTCACAGAGCACGCGGGCGAGTTCTTCCGTTTCAACGCAAATTATACTTTCTCCAAGACCTTGGATGATGGCACGTTCACCACGTTCGTCAGCACGCCCCAGGACCTATACCGTAGAAACCTGGAGCGCGCGAACTCGAACCAGGACGTCCGTCACCGCTTTATTGCCAACTTCACCGCGACTGGGCCGCAGAAGACCTTCTTGCGGAACACGGAATTGAGCAGCATCATCACATTGCAGGGCGCTCGTCCCTTCACGGAGTTCGTCGGATTCGACGCGAACAATGACACAAATCCGGTGACAGATCGCGTGGGATTCGCGGCCCGCAATACCTACTGGGGCGACAAGTTGAAGACGGTTGACCTGCGGCTCTCACAAGCCTTCAAGTTCCGCGAAAAGCAGAGAATTGACGTGGCTGTGGATGCATTCAACGCATTCAACCGACCCAATGTGGATGAGGTGGACTCGGTTTATGGCACGTATAACTTCTGCGGTGCAACGCCTCACAATTACAAGGATACCGTTTCGGCGAAGATCCAGACAAACCCGCTGTCTTTCATTGGCACGTGTCCCGCGGCTGGTCCGCCATTCCCGAATGCGGACTTCGGTGCACCGAGAAAAGTATTTAATGCCCGGCAATTCCAGATCTCATTGAAGTATTCTTTCTAAGATTTTTGTGAAGGCCATGTGGAGCGAGATGTCAGTCTTGCTCCGCTCTAGCTGGCCGCGGCTGATTCAAAGTGAACGCAGACTTTTTGATTTGGATTTCAGCCGTATTTTGGCGGATTTGCGGACTGATCCATTCCCATGCAAGTCTGTCCGCCTTTGGCCACGTTGACACTGATCAATCTCGGCCCTGGAGACGCGAAGGCCTCTTTCAGGACGGATTCGAGTTCTCCGGGCTGGTCTACTTCTTGCGCGGCCATTCCATAACCCTGGGCAATTTTCACGATATCGATTCCCGGCAGATCCATGCCGGGAACATTGCGGCCGACTTGCGTGAAATCACAGAAGGATTTCAGCGCGGAATAGTCTCCATTGCGCACCACGATAAAAATCACGGGAGCCTTGTACTGGACGGCGTTCCAAAGCGCCTGGATGGAATATTGGATAGAGCCATCACCAACTGGGCAGACTACCCTTCTGTCTGGATGAGCGAGTTGCAGGCCGACCGCAGCCGGGAGGCCAAAGCCTAATATTCCGTTGGGCACGGAATAAAAGGAGCCAGGCTCATCGAGCATCAAATAGCGGTCAAGATCGCCTTTGGAGGAGGGGCATTCTTCGGCGATGACTGCATCTCGCGGCATGACCTTGTTTAGTACGCTGAAAAGATAGGCAGGCGTGATGGGATATCCAGGATGCGGCGGAGGAAGAGTTTCCCGAGGTGTCGAATCCTTTCGTTCACGCGGCTTCGCGTTTGCGAGCAGGAAACGTGCCGCGGCAGCAAGATTGCCCACGATGCTGGCTCCTGCCAGGGCGGCGGCAGCATCCCGCGGCGAATTGGTGATTTGAAATAATTTGGTTCCGGGCGTGATGGTGTGGCCGGGGACGTAGGCATAGTAAAGAAAGACGGGCGCTCCCAAGACGATCACGACGTCATAGCTTGCAAGTTGATCGGCGAGCGGCTGCTGAGCAGGCAGCAAACCTCCGCGAAAGAGTCGATGGGTTCGCGGAAAAGTCCAGCGCGGCGGAATGGGTTGCTGATATACGTCGGCGTTGAGGTGCTCGGCGAGTGCGACGACTTCGTTCCAGGCATGGTCTTCTTCAATCTGCGCACCCACGACGATGGCGGGGTTGCGGCATGCATTGAGAGTGCGGACGACTTCATCAAGAGCAGCGGAATCGGGCTGAACAACCTGTGATATTTCGCGCAGGGTTAGGTTCTGGCATTCGTGAGTCCAATCGTCCATGGGAATAGAAATGAAGACAGGTCCCATGGGCGGCTGCACCGCGAGGTAGTATCCCCGCGCGATAGCTGCGGGCACATCCTCCGCACGAAGCGGTTCGCAGGCCCATTTAACATAAGGATTGACGACTTCCACAGCGCGGCTCACGAGGAATGGCTCAGCGGAGACATGGCGGCGGTCCTGCTGTCCGGTCGTTACTACAAGCGGCGCATGACAGTAGAATGCATCAATCAACGCAGAGAGTCCGTTGCCCACGCTTGCAACAGAGTGCACGTTCACGAACTCGGCCTTTCCGGTAGCCATTGCATATCCAAGGCCCATACCTATTGCCGTGCGTTCGTGCAATGCGAGGACATACTTGAAATCAGCAGGCATGTCGCGGAGGAAGGGCAATTCCGTTGAGCCCGGATTGCCAAAGATCAGATTCATCCCCAAGTCGCGAAGGAGTTGATACGTGACTTCTCTGACCGTACGCAACGTTGGCTCCGGATTCGAAGAATCCCACGACGCGAAAAGCGAAGTTATATCACGTTAGCTGCGATTTCGAGTCGAATTCAGCGGCCGACTACCAATTCTTTTGCGCCTCGCAAAGCGCCCGGGGGAAAACCGATTATCGCGCGACAGGGCTTCAGGATGCGCATTTTTTGTGTATTGTTGAGGCCCAATGGACCGGGATAATACGCGGGACTCGGCGATTCGCATCGCTGGCAGTGCAAAGAGTGTGAGCGCTTTCGTGCGGATGTAAACGTGTTTCTTGACGCCCTAGGAGGATTCTGATGGATGAACGTCAGCGATATGAGCAAGGAATGCAGACGCGCCGCGAGGTCCTGGGAGACGCGCATGTCGACGCCACACTTAAAAATCGGAATGAATTCACGGACTCATTTCAAGACTTAATTACGCGCTATGCATGGGGAGAGATCTGGAGCAGGCCCGGCCTACCCAAAGAAACGCGAAGCATGCTCACGCTAGCGATGATGGTTGCGTTGAATCGACCGGACGAATTGCGCATGCATCTGCAGGCAGCCTTAAATGTCGGCGTTACGCGCGAACAGATTCAAGAAGTGCTGTTACAAACCGCACTCTACTGCGGGCTGCCGGCCGCGAATTCCGCCTTCCATATCGCGATGGAGGTGTTTTCAGAGAAACAGAAATGAGACGAAGTTTCCAGCACCTTGAACAGAACCGCAAAAATATTCTTGCCGGGTTCTGGGCGTATCACGCGTTTTGATTTTCTGTGGAGAGAGAAGGCCGTGGCAACTGGGAAGCGATATCAAACTGGGTTGGTAGTTCTTTTTTTCTTTACGTGGGGCAGCGTGTTCCTCGCCCGCATGAGCGTTTTGTACCTGGTACCCTTCATTGTACCAGAGCTTCATCTAAGCCACGAACAAGTGGGGCTGCTGGCATCGGCTTTGGCGCTTGCCTGGGCAGCGTCAGGCTTGATTTTCGGAGCAATCTCGGATCGCATTGGCCGCCGTCCCGTTTTGATTCCGGCGGTATTTCTTTTTTCGCTGCTTTCCTGGCTTTCAGGACTCGCGCGGTCGTTCGTCGAGCTGCTTTTTGTACGAACGTTGATGGGAGTTGCGGAGGGGCCTACGTTTCCGACGATGACTTCGATGATCGAAGCGACCTCCGAGCCGAAAAATCGCGGACGCGACATAGGGATCGTAGTTAGCGCCGGCGCGCTGGTAGGGCTAGCGCTGGCACCTGTGCTGACGACGCAAATCGCCGCGCGTTTTGGGTGGCGCGCTGCCTTCTTCGTCACCGGGATTCCCGGAATGATCCTTGGCCTTTTGATTTGGAAATTTGTGAAAGAACCAGGTGAAGCGGAATCGGCCACGTTGCACCACGCCAAGCCTTCGATCAAAGATTATTTGTCGCTTCTCCGGTACCGCAACATGTGGCTTTGTTGTTTGGGTGCCGTGGGTTTCATGACTTGGCTTTTCGTCATGCACGTTTTCGCGCCGCTCTATCTCACGGAGGTTTCCCGGCAGTCCGCTACTCAGGCAGGTTTCATCATTGGGGCCGGCGGTCTGGGAGCGTTCATGTGGGGCTGGATTTTCCCTTGGATTTCCGACCGCGCAGGTAGAAGGCCCACGCTGACCTTTGTTGCGCTTGTCTCCGCCACAGCGCCATTGACGTATCAGGCGGCATTTCTAACTGCGCATCCGTGGCTGATGGCGGGTGCAGGGTTTCTTGTCAATGGAGGGCAAGGTATCGCGCCGCTGGTCTTGGTGCTTGTTCCGACGGAGAGCGTCCCTGCAAAGTTCGCCGCGACGGCTATCGGCCTGGCGACACTGGTGGGAGAAATAGTTGGTGGCGCAATGGCTCCCGCAGTGGCTGGCGCAGCCGCAAATCGTTACGGACTTGCGGCGCCGCTGTGGATTGCCAGCGCGGGAGCATTATTGGTTTTGTTTGCATCGCTATTCATGATTGAGACAGCCCCGTCCAAAAAAGACAAGCGGGGCAACGCTTGACCCACCACAAAGCATATTTTCGGTTACCGCGCGGTCCGAAAATAAGTGGCGCGCCCGGCCAGACTCGAACTGGCGACCCTCTGCTTAGAAGCCGCATGAGTAGTTTTATCAAAACTTGCCGGAGTGAGCGCAAAGCGGCGGGAAATCAGCAAGTTGTGACAACTTCCGATCAACTACTTGCTCCTTCTTCATCACCTTTGAGCAGGCTTTTTGCCATGATTTGTCACAATTAGTATTACGTTTTTATGACAGAAAGTGGCTCTGTTAACATCCTCGGCGCGAGGGCGAATTTTGATGGAGACGAGCGTGCGGTGATGATGTTTTCTAGTGAGGCAGAAGGTGCCATGCCGGAGATTGGACTTCTGTCTTTTGCGCGTGTGGCCTACGAAGACTGGACTTTTCGCGAAGCGGAAATAGGCTTGCGCGAGCACCGCGAGTTGCGCGCGGTGTTGCGACTGTCGAGCGCGCCCGACCACACCACCGTACATCGGTTCTTGCGCCGGCTGCCGGACGCGACCGCATCAGCAACGTGGTAGGAGAAACGGTGCGGATGCCAAGCCGATAACTCAACCTACACAAGAAACTAGAGTCGAGCCGACACATGAACCTTGGCAAGTCTACAGGGAACGGAGTGTCAACAACTTACGAGTAACTTTCAGGAGCGCTAAGTAACATTTAGAGCAATGGGAAACGCTTAATGGTCCTACAGTTGGTCCCACGCGGAAGGCGGGTTGGCTTCCCTCCCGCACGTGGAGAATCGTAATCCTATCGCCCCATGTAGGCCTCTTTATTATTTCAAATTACGATGGCCAGGGAAATGGCCGGACGCTTTCATTTCGAACTGGTGCGGGACCGAGACAACCTGTGAAGTCTGATCATCAAGGTTGTCAGACGAGGGCCGTCTTCCTCAGTCAGCGCGGTGAATCTTAATCCCAGTCCACTTCCGGGCTTAACATGTCGAACGACAGCTTTGGCCCTGATTTGTCCTTCCTGAACAAGAAAGTCAAGCCTGATCGTCGCGTCCACATCTTGCAACGCTTCTGTTTCGACAAACAAACCTCCCGTACTCAGGTCTCGTACTCGTGAAGTATCCTCACGTCCTTTGCAATTCAAGTAGACCCAGACTCCGTGGGGCGTCTCGACTCGCGGGTAGCGCCTCCTCGAAGGAATACTTTGTCCCACCAAGAAGCGCTTATCAGCGCGTATGTCCGTCCTCAAGATCACGTTAGGTTCCTCATGCGGCTTTGCAATTGTCCGGATAGGTCTACCCCAATGGCGAAGTCGGGGTTCTCCTTGCGCTGGCAGCAAGCGACCCTTCCTTCAGACCGAACGCTGTCGGAAAGAGCCCCTCACCTTACCCTAGACCTCCACCGGCAAAGGCCTCACTTACGAGGCGCTACCCCCGACAGCCTAACTCCCCAAGCTACGAGGCTCGCCCGACATTTTAATCCCAGACAAAAAATCCTCATTCGCCAGGTTGAACTGCTGCGCCGCGGCAGCAAAAAAACCGCGCCGGTTATAAAGGCAGATTAATTCATCGGTGAGAGCCAGATGGCGCAGCTCTCTGTCCAAGAGGGCCTGCTTAACGGCACACCAGACCGCGGGGTGGGCTGCGGCCCTGAGAGTCTGCGTGGCCGGTGTGTCCAATTTCAGCGATTTAGAGATCTCGTCAACTTCATGCAGAATCTGACCAAGCTCATCGTCTGCGACTTGCAGTGCGGAGGACAGAATCTCCTCAAGGCCCTTTTCTGCAGGGCCGTTCTTCCGACGCATGGCGAGAACCTTGTGGTTGGCAGCGTTCTTCGGCAAACCAGTCCTCAAGCGAGTGACCCGCGAACCGTTTTCGGCCTGTAATTCTCGTATTGGCATCACCCCTACTGCCAGCAAGTGCGAAGAGCCGCCTCACTGGAAACCACATCGTTCCATTGATCTGGATAGCCGACAAGCGGGTGAGAACTGTAGAGTTGGTACAGGTGATTCCACTAGTACTTCCGCGTGACTAGGCATTCAAGCATGAAGGATGAGAGAAGAGACCGGTTCTTCAATTCTGACAATACTTTAGCGCGTAACTCAGGTATTTACCTGATGCCATTCGCAGGGGTTTGCCTGCTTGAGGTAGCGGGTATGTCATGGTATTTGTTTCAAATCTGCAGGGGACCCTGACCAGTCTCGGATACGGGTGCGTGCCGTTCAGAGCAAGGAGAATCGATTCATGTCCAAAAGTGAGAGCACTTCGAAGGACTCAGAGGCACGGAGCAATCCAGGGGTGGATTTAGTGCGGAGTGAAGCATCGTCAGAGCTTCTTCGTGAACTCGTGGCGCACCTCCGTCAGAACCGCACGCAGCTACGCGAGGAATGGGTGGTGCGCATTTCTGAGACGCGCCTGCTTACAGCGATGACCAAGGAAGAGATCTTCGCGGAAGCGACCTCGATATACGACAGTTACGTTGAGGCTCTCGAAACCGAAGCATTTGAAGCGCTGCAAGCTTACGCGCGAAATCTTTCGGAACGCATCATTCCGCGAGGCGTCGAAACCCACGAAGTGGTAGGGATTGTACTGTTGTTGCGCGACGTCTTGGCGCGTTCCCTCTTCGAGAAATACCAGACCGATTTCAAGAAATTGAATCGCATCCTCGATGCCTACGAACCTGCCGCGAACCGCATCGCGAACACCGTGGCCGTTGGTTTCGTGCAGGAACGCGAGCGCGTCATCCGTCAGCAACAGGAAGCGATCCGCGAACTTTCCACGCCGGTGCTGCAGGTTCGCGAGCGGCTTTTGATTCTGCCCATCATCGGCGTCATCGACCCGCAGCGCGCCCGGCAATTAACGGAGCAGCTGCTGCGAGGAATTCGTACCAACCGCGCGAAAGTCGTAGTGATCGATATCACGGGTGTGGCCGCCATGGACCTCACGGTGGCGAACAACTTGGTGCAAACGGTGGAGGCGTCGCGGCTCCTCGGCGCAACCGTAATTGTCACGGGGCTTTCGCCGGAGATTGCTCAGACACTGGTAACCATCGGTGTGGACCTTGGCAAGATGAATACCGTCGGCGACCTGCAGGGCGGCATCGAGCAGGCGGAGAGACTGTTAGGATACAAAGTTGAGAAACTAGCGGAGCCACGCTAACCAAAACGGGGAAGGGCCACGTGGAAGTCCCAATTCTCAAACAGGGAGCGGTCCTGATTGCGACCTTTCAGGCCGCGCTGTCGGATGCGGACCTCAACAATCTGCGTATGGGTTTAGTGCAGCAAGTTGTTAAGTTTCGCTCCCGCGCGGTTATCGTCGATGTGACCGCGATGGACGTGATGGACTCGTTTGCATCACGGACATTGCGGGAGATCGCTCTGATGATCCGGCTGCGCGGCGCAGAGACGGTAATCGTTGGGATTCAGCCGGAAGTGGCTTTTGCAATGGTGCAACTGGGCTTAACACTCGAAGGCGTTGCGACCGCCCTGGACTTGGAAGAAGGTCTGGCGTACTTGAGCGAAAAGTTCAAAACCACGAACTGAAAGTGAGCCACAGTGTGGGCTGGGGAAATCCAGGTGGCAATCAACTCCGACCAGGATATCGTCTTAGCCCGCCAGAAGGGCCGGGTGATGGCGACGGAACTCGGGTTTTCAACTGGGGACGCCACACTCATTGCAACGGCAATTTCAGAATTAGCGCGCAACATTATCTCTTATGCCCGCAAAGGCCAAATCACGCTAAAGATGGTGAATGCCTTGAACCGTCAAGGCATTTCGGTCATTGCTACCGATGACGGCCCTGGGATCCCTGATATTCGCCAGGCGCTGCGAGACGGTTTTTCCACTTCTGGAAGTCTTGGACTTGGATTACCTGGAGTTCGTCGCTTGATGGACGAATTTGAGATTACTTCCCAACCCGGTCGGGGAACTATTGTGGCGGTGAAGAAATGGAGACAATAAGAGAGCCAATGGTCGAATATGGTGTTGCCAAGTTCATTCTTCCGGGCCAGGGAGAGTCGGGCGATTACCACCTGGTTTGCTGCAATCGAAACGGAATGCTGGTTGCAGCGATTGACGGCATAGGGCACGGCGAAGAAGCTGCCAATGCCTCTAAGGCAGCAGCCACGCTACTCAGAAGCTCTGCCGACGAACCAATTATCTCTCTCGTAGAACGATGCCACGAGAAACTCCGCGCAACTCGCGGGGTTGTATTGAGCCTTGCTTGCATTGACCGTGACCATGGCATGATGACTTGGCTCGGTGTCGGGAACGTCCAAGGAGTGTTGATGCGGGCCGATGCGAAGAAAGGCAATGTGAGGGAGTCGCTTCTCCTGCGAGCTGGCGTCGTCGGTTCCCAGTTACCTGCCCTTCAGGCCACCGTGCTTCCGATCGTGCGGGGAGATACACTTTTCTTCGCAACAGATGGAGTCCGAAGCGATTTTTCCGTGACCCTCTCCGCTCGGGAGAATCCGCAAAGGGCGGCAGACAGAATTCTCGAGCAGTATCGCAGCGGAAATGACGATGCGCTCGTTCTAGTCTCGCGGATAAATGGAATTAGTCCATGAAGATCGCGATTCGACGCAAGGCGAAGCGGGGCGCGGGTTTTGAAGACGAGTACCGCTCTTCGTTACGTGAATATACAGCTGGCGGAGGCGAACCGGCATTAGGTCGGGCGTATGAACTCGGGCGTCGAGCTCTCAGCGAGCAAAAGAGTCTCGTGGAGTTAGCTTCCTTGCATCATCAAGCTGTACTTGCTTTGGTTTGCGATGCGGAAATCGAGAAGCAAAGGGAGGAATTGCTCCGGGCCAGCGCCGAATTCCTCGCGGAGTGCTTGTCGCCCTATGAGATGGCACACCGCGGATTCCAGGATGCGGTGAAGGCCCTGCGTCAATTGAACGAAACGCTCGAGGAGGAAATCAAGCGCATCGCGTACGCGGTGCACGACGAGGCTGGACAACTCCTAGTCGCCGTGCATCTCGCGCTCGCCGAAGTGGCTCTGGAATTGCCCGAGCCCCAGCAAGTGCAGTTCGCACGGATTAAGGAAATGTTGAACCAAGTTGAGAAACACTTACGACGGTACTCCCATGAACTTCGGCCGACGATCCTAGATGATCTTGGCTGGATTCCCGCGATTCGTTTTCTGGCGGAAGGAATTTCGAAACGAGCCAATCTGCCAATTCACATCGATGCAACTGATTCGGGACGCCTGCCAAACACTATTGAGACGACGCTATATCGCATCGTTCAAGAAGCGCTGACCAATGCCGTCAAGCATGCGAAGGCGAGCAATGTCTGGATTCGTGCTTGGAAAGAGAATCTTGTGCTGTGTTGCTCGATCCGGGACGACGGCGGGGGGTTCGATTCCAGCCAGACTCATGCGGCAGCGAGCCGGAAGGGCTTAGGACTAATCGCCATGCAGGAGCGGGCGACTGCAATCGGCGGAACACTGCATATCGAATCCCGCCCGGGGCAGGGAACTGAGCTTTCCATACGAATTCCATCGGAGGGTAACCATGCCAATTCGCATCGTGCTCGCAGATGACCATGTGCTGGTACGTCAGGGTCTGAAATCATTGCTGGAGCGGGAGAAATTTCAAGTAGTTGCGGAAGCATCCGATGGGCAAGAAGCAGTCCGCCTGACGGAGGCGCACCACCCGGATATCGCGGTCCTAGACATCAGCATGCCGACACAGAACGGCATAGATGCGGCTCGCGAACTGGGCCGTTCCTGCCCAAGAACGAAATCAATTCTCCTTACGCAGCACGAAGAAGAACAGTATATCCACGAGGCGCTCGAAGCTGGCGTGAAAGGATACGTCCTGAAGAATCAGGTCGCATGCGACCTGGTTCATGCAATTCAACAGGTCTCTCGGGGAGAGTTCTACCTAAGTCCGGGCATATCCCGCGCAGTGGTGGAGGCGTACCGCTCCAAATCGGATAGGCCTGCAGATCCCTTAACCGTGCGCGAGCGCCAGATGTTGCAATTGATTGCCGAGGGAAAATCGACGAAGGATGCTGCTTCCCTCCTTGGTATCAGCGTGAAAACGGCCGAATCTCATCGCATGCGACTCATGCAGAAGTTGGATATCCACGAGACAGCTAGTCTTGTGCGCTATGCAGTCCGCCGGGGACTCGTGCAGCCCTGAATGGAAATGATGGATGCTGTCGGCTCGCATTCCCTGAGTGCAAAGCAGGTGGAACTGTTTCGGTAGGATAACGCAGGCCGTCAGTTCATTTTGTGCATGGGTCTCGCCGCTGCTCTTACTCAGGTCTTTACCTCAGAAAAATGGAGGAAACTGCCCGATTGCCGGTGGTTCGAGGAATTTCTTAAGCTTCCCCCCATACCATGTCCGTTCGCCTCTTGCTCGCCGATGATCATGCCCTGATCCGCCAGGGACTGAAGGCATTGTTGGAAAAACAAGGATTTCAAGTTGTCGGCGAGGCCTCGGACGGCCAAGAAACACTGCGCTCGGTAGAGAAGACCAAACCTGACGTCGCCATCATCGACATCAACATGCCCGTTTTGAATGGTGTCGACGCTGCTCGCGAACTAAAGAAATCCTCTCCGAGGACTAAGGTCGTAGTTCTCACGCAGCACGACGAGGACCAGTATGTCACCGAGTCTCTGCGTGCCGGGGTCAGAGGATATGTGCTGAAGAGCCAGGCGGCAGACGACCTCGTGCACGCGATACAAGAAGTCTGTCGCGGGTCCATATATCTTAGCCCGAACATTTCGCGCGCGGTTGTTGATGCTTATGTATCCAAAACGCATGATTCGGCCGATCCTCTTTCTGGCCGCGAGCGCCAGGTTCTTCAACTAGTTGGAGAAGGGAAGTCCACGAAAGACATCGCTGCGCACCTGGGGATTAGTGTAAAAACTGCCGAATCACACAGAGCAAGACTCATGAAGAAACTGGATATCCACGAAACAGCGAGTTTGGTGCGCTACGCCATCCGCCGCGGTTTGATCCAGGCCTGACCGCGCCCCTGGAAGGGTTCACCCCAGACCGTTCTCGGTCATTTCACTCAGTCGAAATGGGTGATTCACCGGATTGAAATCATTTGGCAACCAGCTATGTTGCAAGGAGAGGAGCGGGCCGCCTCCGTGATCAGGGCTCCCACCTCGAACACCCCAACTACCGAACTGCGCTGGCACGGAGGCGGACCGAACTCATGTTGGTGGAGGCAAATGTATATGGACAGAGCGTCTAACACTGATATTTACAAGACGATGATAGCGGCTGTCGAAGAAGCTGCCACGGTCATCGTCGCGCCACAGGAAGTGGTCATGAACAATCAAGTCCCAAAATACGTTACGCAGGCAAGAGCTTCTTTCCTTCTCGGCATACCGGAAGCAGAATTCCGGCGCATTTCGAAGGAATCTGGATTGGGACATGTGGAACGTGCCGGCAACGAGGAAGAGACCTACTTCACCTACGGGGAATTGCAGCGGATTTGCAAGCTTGCGGCGTCCCAGACGCAGGCTGTCCACTAAATCACTGTCCGGAGCACTTTGGCGTGCAAGGCAAGGAAAACCAATGAAGTTTCGTGACCGGCGTAAAGGTCAGTTCGAATGGCGGATTACGATCGCACCGTTGCTCGGTGACCGGGTCGTTCTGCTCGCAATGAAGCACCGGCGCGCTCCGCTGCCCGTCTCGTCCGCTCTTTGGAAGGGTCTGCAGCGAAAAGGTTTTCCAAACGGCCTGGATGAACTTGCAATTTTTGCGCGTCGCTATCAGTTGCTGGGGGGACGCGCGGCTGCTGCTAGCAGAACTGAGAATTCGGACCGCCGCACCCATGCCCGTGCGAGAGACATTGTCAAAGCGGAAAAGGTCGCAACGGAGGACCGTCCGCAGATTAAGGATGCGCAGATATGCCCATGAGCTCAAATAAGTTTACTAGCTGCTCGCGGAAACGACAGGCAGGCTTCAAATCCGTGAACAGCCAGTTTGATGTCGCGATCCTGAGCATGGAAGTTGATTCCCAACCATTATTTCGCCGACGTGTTCAGCGCTTGTTACCTCGCAGAGACAATGAGCGTATTGACGACGTTTTCCAAGCTCTCCTTACGGAAGCTAATCGAGAACTCGCAAGTTTGTTGCGAGACGTGCGCACGGAGTCTCACGGCACGTCGCCCGGTGACACTGCGGCTCAGCCTGCCAGTGAGCTTTTGATGCGTGCTGTCCGCTGTGCCGCGAAACAGTACATGTTGCAAGCAGAACTGGGCAATCTTGCGCTCACTGACGAACTCACACGCTTGTATAACCGACGCGGCTTTATGGCTCTAGCCGAACGCCAATTGAAAATTGGGCGCCGATCGGGCAGGGGAATGTTGCTCTTTGTGATGGATGTGGACCGTTTGAAGCAGATTAACGATTCGTTCGGACATTTCGAAGGCGACCGTGCGTTAAAGCGAATGGCCGAGGTCCTGGAAGAGACATTTCGGGATTCAGATGTTGTCGCTCGCCTGGGAGGAGATGAGTTCGCTGTTCTTGCGATCGAGGCAGCCGGCCACAGCGAGGCCACAATCAAGACCCGACTCTTCGAGTGTTTGAAATCAATAAGCGCCGAACAGCATAGCTACGAAATTTCTCTTAGTTTGGGCGTTGCACGATTCGATCCGAGGAACCGCACGTCGATCGGAGAATTGATGGGGAAGGCCGACCAAGCCATGTACGAGCAGAAGCGGCGACGATCTAGGTCGCTTCTCGAGGCGAAAACCAGTACTCAATCTCAATAGGCACTATGGATCCTAGCAAAGCATCGTCGTTGAAATTCCTGTCGGCTCCAGCAGCTTTTTGGCACCCACCAGCCCGGTGCCATTTAATTGAATCCAGCTCGGAAGGTCATTCTACACATGCCCGAAAGGTCAGGACGACTTGAAAAACGGATTCGGCTAGTTGCTACAGTAGAGATATGCAGCGTTCAGAACCCGGCCGCGACGGAGCGGACGACTGCGGAAAACTTCTGCTCGCTGGGAATACGAATTTTGACCCAACGGGCTAGAGTGCTGAATGAACGACTGTGGGTCAGGTCGCTGGATGAGGACTTGCGAACGCTCGCCCGCGTTGTTTACTGTCAACGGCTGCCAGACGGACGCTTTGGTGTCGGATTAGAGTTCCAAGAGCAGGACGTCAATTGGTCAAGAAACTCGCAGGCTGGTGCGTGCGGTTGAGGGGCCGGGGCGACGAATTTTCGCACCTTCCATAACGCAGTCTCGTGGAAATAGTGAACATTTATCTACGCTCTTAAGAGAACTCGCCAACACGAGTATTCGCCTGCCCGAAACCGGATTCGCCAACTGGAAGGAATTACAGTGGATGCATCGAACCGCTTCGGGTCGCAAACGAAAACGGCGCGGAGGAAATGGAATCGAAGGAATTGTAGGCAGGCTAATCAAGGGTCAGCGAGATCGAGTGTTTCTTGCGACTAAGGTGCAGCCTCGGAATTTCAAGTAGCGCGACTCCACCCACCTCCGCGAGCTGGACCGCTCAGAGTCACCGTGCCGATGGAAGAACGCCGGCCCGTCACGATCGAGAGGCTCACCGAGGAGAGAGGGTTGCATGTGGTGAAGACTACCGCTCGAAGATCAAGACTGCGGGATTCGGGTCGCTCAGCGAAAGTACGACAAATTTAGATGGGGAGACCACGTACAGAACGCCGGTTCCTCCAATTGTGCCGCTTGTGGTTCCTCGTCCGTCTGTTGACGCTGCCGAGATGGAATAGGTGGCATTGGCTGTGACGCCCAAGCTCGGACCGCTCGGTGCACCGATATCTTCGACGCCGGTCAGGTTCCCGGTTGGGGAAGCGCCGTCTGCCATGAACTCGCCGGAGAAGATACTGACGCCAAGCGCCGCAGGTGTTTCAGCCAAACCAGCATACGTACCAGTGACCGCGGTATTGGTGAACGACCCCGCTGCTTGCGCCTCGCCGAAGCCGAACAAAACGGAGCCGTCCGGAACGATGAAGAACGCCTGATTAGAGCTAACCAGGTAGGCAGCAATGTAACCCCCGCCGAGCCGGAATGCGGCCCGGCCGTTGCTTGTGACGGCGTATGTCCCGGCAACACCGGTGTATGAGCTGGACCCGCCACCGCAGTTCTGGTCATAGGTAAGGTTGGCGACTCCGACGCCATTGGTCGAGAGCAGGCCAGCGAGCACGTTCGGCGCCGCATTTGCTCCGCCAGGGCAGATCGTGCGTCCTGTAAGGTACATCACCGTATTTCCATTCAGCGAAGTGCTCGAGAATCCGCCCACGGGAGTCTGTTGCTGGAGGACCATGCCATTTAGCAGCGGGGTCAAAGGCGAGACACCATCCATCTCCATCGCAAACAACTTTCCGGTGTTAACGACGTAAAAGACGAAATCAAGGTTCTGTGGGGCTCCGCCGACTAAGGCAGGCAGGTTGACTATTCCCCGCCCGGTCGCCGTGTCGGTCACCGTGTAACTCGCCGCGAACAGGTTTAAGGTCGTGAATGTCCCTGACTGGTTGACGTCCGCAGCCCCGTTGCTGAGCATTCCTGATCCGTTTGCGGTAAAACGGCCGGCGATCGCCGTACGATTGTTCGACTGGTCCAAGCCGGAAACACCAAACGCATAGTCACCGGCAATTTTGGCGGTGCTATATCCGGTGGTGTCCACTTTCTCCAGTGAGCCAGAGCCGACCGTGCCGTGCCCTCCGCCGGCGTCGATCTCGACAAGCTTGGCATTGCCATTAGCCATCATGGCGAACGCAAGCGTGCCGCCGCCGGGAATGTTTAAGCTCATCACCCCTCTGTGGTCTGCTCCGATCGAATAGGTCCCCGTGAACGCCAGCGCCACCGCCTTTTCCATGGGACCTACACCGTTGCTGTCAAGTTCTCCGTTGGTGAAATTCCCAGCTCCGTCCGCAGTGAACCTTCCAACCGCCGCAAATGGAGTTGAGGCACCGCTACCTCCGGAAGTCATGCCGTTGAACGTGAATGCGTAGTCGCCCTTCAGTTCAGCGTTATTCACCCCCGAAGTTCCTTGGGCTCGCACTTCAGAAGAGAAAACCAACCCAAAACACAACATGAGCAAAACATTCAGCTTTCGCATACTTTCCTCTTTCCTCTCTTCGCTGACTCGATGGCCGGATGGAACTCTTTCGCTCTAAACCAGCGATCCATCACGCTTCAAATGAATCGCGCTCTCCCTCTACTAAGTAGCGCCTGTGATGTTCAAAGGCAATCGGGTGGATACTGGAAAACTTCATCAGGGAAATGCTTAACCGGGGTTTACACGACCACAAACAGGATGGGATGAGTGAGTCGGCTACGCTCACCGTGCGATCAGAGAAATCTTAGGGGCAGCGGCCGGCTCAAAACCGAGTGTCTTGCCATTTCTAATCCACTAGGTGACTTTGAAGGGCGTAGCGAATTAGTTCCGCATTTGTTTTCATTCCGATCTTCTCTAGAATCCGCGCGCGATACGTGCTGACTGTCTTCACGCTAAGGGAAAGCTCC
>DATLVZ010000108.1:0-20341 GCA_035576885.1 Candidatus Acidiferrum sp.
GGCTGGTGAGCTTTATGGATTATGATCTGGGATACTTCGATCTGGACACTCGGGTGCTCGAACCGCTCGAAAATCCCTTCGGCCCAAAAGTGTTACCTATGTCTTAGGTACGTTGTGTCACCCATGTCTCCGGGCCGGACCACCGGATGATGGAGGCGCGGGTGGGATTCGAACCCACGAATGGAGGTTTTGCAGACCTCTCCCTTGGGCCACTTGGGTACCGCGCCAAACGAGTAAGTATAGCAAAATTTCTGCTGGGGCTCGGGGACTGTACGTGCAAGAAGCGGGAGCTCCAGATCGCTATTTCGTGGTTGCTACGGGGGAGTTAATCTTCGCTTCGCGGAGGAAGCGCGCCGACTCCTCGGGTGGCGTTGGATTAATGTAAAAGCCAGTTCCCCACTCAAAACCAGCGACTTTTGTCAGCTTGGGAATAATCTCAATGTGCCAGTGGTAGTGGTCGTTGATCTCTTCCCCGACGGGAGAAGTGTGGATCATGAAATTGTAGGCCGGGCGGTCCAGCACGACATCAAGCCGCATTAGTGTGTCCTTCAGCATACGCGCCAGACTCGCATACATTGTGCTTTGGTTATTTTCGTACGATGAGCCATGCACCTTGGGGAGAAGCCACATCTCAAAGGGAAAACGCGATGCATACGGCGACAGCGTGATGAAGTGATCGTTCTCGCCGATGACGCGTTCGCCGGTGTCCCGTTCCTGACGAATGATGTCGCAAAAGATGCAGCGTTCCTTCTCGTCGTAGTAGTGCCAGGAACTATCCACCTCTTCGCGCACGCGTCGCGGCACAATTGGCAGCGCGATCAATTGGGAATGAGTGTGCTCCACCGAGGCGCCTGCAGCCTCGCCATGATTCTTGAAGATCAGGACATACCGAAACCTCTTGTCGTTCTTGAGATCCAACATGCGGTCGCGGTAGGCCCACAGGACGTCTTCGACTGCGCGCTCCGGCAAGGAGGCCATCGTCGCCAAGTGATCGGGCGTTTCAACGATCACTTCGTGTGCGCCGACACCGTTCATCTTGTCAAAGAGACCTTCGCCCTCGCGGTCCAGATCGCCCTCAATGCCAAGTGCCGGAAACTTGTTGGGAACCACGCGAACGGTCCAGCCAGCGGTATTCGCGCCACCGTTGCTCCGGCCATAGACGAGAATCTCCGGCGGCGTCTTAGCTTCATGGCCGGGGCAGAACGGACAATTCTTGCCGTCGGGCATAGGCGAGACGCTTTCGCGAAGAAAATCGTTTGGGCGCTTTCCACGCTCCGTGGAAATGATCACCCAGCGGCCAGTAATAGGGTCTTTTCTCAACTCCGGCAAAGCAATCCTCCTCGAATTTGTTCAACTTTTAGGCGGTGAGAGTGCGCCCCTGCGCTTAGATTGTACCGCGTCTTGCTCTTCGCAAAAGGCAGCCATCAACATTTTACTGTGGAATTTTACATTTGGGGGCTGAAAGCGTCCTTATGCAATCGCAGAACTGGGGGCTTGCCGGGGACATTGTCAATCGCGACGACGTCGAATCGGCACGGGCATTCCGGCACGCGGCGTTCAGCAAGAAAATGCTGGGCTGTCCTAGCCAGGAGGTGTTGTTTCCCAGGCGTTACACTCAACTCCGGAAGTGCGGACATCTCTTCGCGGACCGTGCGTGTGCGAACTTCGACGAAGGCAAGTATCTTGCCATCGTAGCCCACCATGTCGATTTCCCCTTTGGATGCGCGCGGAGTGAAATTACGCGCCACGAAAACGTAGCCTTGGCGGCGAAGATACCAATAGGCGTAAGTTTCGCCGCGAATGCCCGTCTGGCGTGCCTCGTGTTTTTTTGCCTCTTGAGAGAGATCTTCGCCGTCGCGCAAACCCTTCCGCGCCGCCCAATGGACTGCGTGGAAAATCAATCGGGAAATGATGGGCATCGACTCTCCGCGAAAAAGGGTATCGCCGGCAGTATAAACAAAAATCCCGTGGCTGCCGCGTACCTTTTCCGGCAGCCACGGGGTTGCATTCGCAGTCATTTGTGCGAGCTCTGCTATTGCCCCGAGAGAGCGTTAGGCCTTTTTTTCTGCCTCACGAATGCATTCTTCGAGAGTGTGCACGGCGAAGTCTGCCTGCTCTTCGTCGATGAGAAGCGGCGGCGACAACCGAATTGTGTTTTCGCCCGCACCAAGAACGCACAGCCCCTTGTAGAATGCCATTTCAATGATGGCATTGCGGAGGTCTGCAGCTTTTTCCTTCGTGCGTTGATCCCGGACAATCTCAATGCCAATCATTAAGCCGCGTCCGCGCACATCGCCAACGATCTTGAACTTGCTTGTCCAAGCGGCCAAACGGCCGAACAGGTAGTCGCCCATGCGGCGCGCATTATCGAGGTACTGACTTTCAATCAGCTCCGCCGTGGCAAGAGCTGCCGCAATACAAACAGGATTTCCACCGAAAGTGGTACCGTGCGAACCCGGCTTCCAATTCATTATGCTGGCCGGAGCGAAGAAAGCGCCGAGCGGCATGCCGCTGGCGATGCCTTTGGCGGTGCAGACGATATCCGGTTCGATCCCGGCATACTGGTGCGCCCACCACTTTCCCGTGCGGCCCATGCCGGACTGCACTTCGTCGGCGATAAGCATGATGCCGTGCTTCCGGCAGATGCGCTGCAACTCCTGCAGGAAAAAGTTCGGCGCGACGACGTAGCCTCCTTCGCCCTGAATCGGTTCAATGATGATGCCGGCAACCTCCTCAGGATCAAAGAGGCGCTTGAATATCTGCTGCTCGAGTTGCTCGAGAATTTCGGCGCCGCAGGTTTCTGCGGTGTGTCCAAGAGCGCAGCGATAGGCATAAGGAAATGGAATGTGCTCGACACCGGACAGCAGAGCACCAAAGCCCTTACGCTGCGTGGATTTCGAAGCGGTCAGCGAGAGAGCTCCCATGGTGCGTCCGTGAAAGCAGCCGTAGAACGCGATCATTTTGTCCCGTTTCGTAACGTAACGCGCTAGCTTGATAGCGCCTTCGATAGCTTCGGCGCCGGAATTTGTGAAAAAGGTCTTTTTCGGCGAGGCACCAGACAAGGTGTTGACTAATCGCTCGGCAAGCAGCGGCATGCTCTCGTAATAAAAATCCGTGCCGGACATGTGGATCAGTTCAGCTGCCTGCCGCTGAATGGCCGCGACAACCTTAGGATGGCAATGCCCCGTCGAGCAAACAGCGATGCCTGCCGCGAAATCCAGAAAGGAGTTGCCGTCTACATCTTCTACAATCGCGCCGTGGCCCCGCTTGGCAACAAGCGGATAATCCCTGGTATAAGACGGGGACATGAACTTGGTGTCGCTTTCCACAACGCGCTTGGCGTTGGGTCCGGGTAGTGCTGTAATCAGCCTCGGAAGTTTCGTTTCTGTCGTGGTAATCATCTCTTCCTCCTTGGGAAAATGGTACGCGGTTAATGTGGATGGGCTACCGCAAAGCAGGTTTGTGTGTGCACACCAAGACTAGGCCGCGCCCTGCTGGAAGAGAGGATGGTTAGTCGACGCCGAAAAGATTGGGACGCAACTCGGCTGGGGAGAAATTGCCGGGGAACCGATAGAGGTTAGAGAGTTTCATTTGCGTTTCCAACGGACGCTGCCGTCCTTTGAATCTTCAATCATTATACCACGATCGGCGAGTTCCTTGCGGATGCGGTCAGAGGCAGCAAAGTCCCGCCGCTGGCGCGCCGCTTGGCGTTCAGTAATGAGCTTTTCGATCTCCTGGTCGCTCGGGCCGCTCTCGTCACCGCCAAATCCGAGCGCGCGTAACTTCTCCGCGTCGTTATCATCCATAATGGCAAAAATGTGATCGAAGGCCGCAAGAAATTCCTGAACAGCGGCCACGTCTCCCTGTCCGAACTCGTCCTTGTCCATGGCGATATTGGTTTCGCGCAGCAAATCGAACGCGGCTGCGAGCGCACGGGCGGTGTTTAAGTCATCGGAGAGGCCTGCGTCGAACTCATCCGCGGCCTCGGCGACGCGTTCGGCCATGCCTTTTTGCTTCCCGGCCTGGAATTTTCCGTGGGCCAGGCGCGCGGCGAAGTTGCGCAGGCGTTCGACGGAGCTAGCCGCTTGCTGTAAACCGTCAAACGTGAAATTGAGCTGCTTGCGGTAGGGCACGCTGGCCAGCGCAAAACGCAGCGTCGACGGCTTGTATCCCTTGGCGAACAGATCGCGCAGCGTATAGAAATTGCCAAGGGACTTCGACATCTTTTCGCCTTCAACCAACAAGTGTTCCGCGTGCATCCAGTAGCGCACGAAGGGCTTCCCCGTCGCGCCTTCGCTTTGAGCAATTTCGTTTTCATGATGAGGAAACGCCAGGTCGATTCCGCCGGTATGAATATCCAGCGTCTCTCCAAGGTACTTCATGGCCATCGCGGAACATTCGATGTGCCAGCCGGGGCGGCCCTTGCCGAGCGGCGTCTCCCAGAAATGTTCGCCGGGCTTTGGCGCTTTCCAAAGTGCAAAGTCGCGTGCGCTCTCTTTTTCGTAGCGGTCGACGTCGACGCGCGCCCCGGCCTGAATTCCTGCGACGTCAATATTCGAAAGCTTGCCATAGTGCGGAAACTTCGCGATGCGGTAGTAGATCGAGCCTTCGCTGGGATAGGTGTAGGTCTTCTCTTGCAGCCGCTGGATGAGTTTAACCATGTCGTCAATATGGTCCGTCGCGCGAATCCAGTGTTCCGGCGCCTCAATGCTGAGCGTCTTGCAATCGTCAAAAAAAGCCTGCGCATATTTTCCGGTGTAATCGCGAATACTCACGCCGGCCGCGGCCGCGTTAGCGATGATGCGGTCGTCGACGTCGGTCAGGTTCATGACGTGATTCATCTTGTAGCCGCGGAGCTTCAGGAAACGCCGAAGAATGTCCTGAAACACAAAAGTCCGGTAATTCCCGATGTGCGCGTAGTCGTACACAGTAGGCCCGCAGGTGTACATGCGGACTCCATCGCTCTTTTGCGGCGTGAAAGCTTCGATCTTTCCGCCCAGCGTATTGTGAAAGCGTATCTCGTGCATCGCAGCCAAGACTGCAATTTGTCCCAAAGGATAAACGTAAGATTGTATCCGAGGCCTCCAGACAGCCGCAATGAGGAACGGCTCCTTCTGTCGCTTCGCGGATAGCCCACCGGCAAACTCTCCTAAACAAAATTGACGCTACCGGATTCGCTGGATAGAGTCCTAAGTTCTCACTTGGGAGGTACAGCGATGAACCGCTTCCTATTGGGCAGTGGCCTTCTCTGTTTCTTGGCGATTGCGGGAACTACTGTAGCCCGACAAGCGTCGAATGCGGATTCGGCAAAGTTGCTCACGCCAGAAGCTTCGCTCAATCTGCGCTCCATTTCGGATTTGCAATTCTCGCCGGAAGGCGCGCGGGTCGCATTCGTTGTCATGGAGCCGTCTAAGGGCGAACGCCGCGCCCGCCATATCTGGCTATACGAAATGAAATCCGGTACAGTCCGTCAAATCACTTTTTCCGGGAAGGATGAATCCTCGCCGCGCTGGTCGCCCGATGGGAAGCAGCTTGCCTTTCTTTCAAATCGCGAAGATCAGCAGCAAATATACGTAATGCGAATGGATGGGGGAGAAGCCGCGGCGCTCACAAAGGGCAAGCGCACTGTGCATAGTTTTGTTTGGTCGCCCGACGGCAAGCAGATCGCCTTTCTTGCTCCCGATCCAAAAACCGATGCCGAAGAAAAAAAGGAAAAGGCCAAGGAGGATGCGCATGTCGTGGACAAAGACGACAAGCAGCCGCGATTGTGGTTGCTCACGGTAGCAACAGACGAGGCTAAAGCGCTAACGGACGCTAAATGGGAAATCAGCGAACTCGCGTGGATGCCATCCGGCGACCGCATCATCATCAGCGCCACGGATCGGCCCGAATCTGACGAAGAGACCCACCGGATATTTTCTGTCGCGCTCTCAAACGGCGCTCGAACGCTGCTATTCGCTCCACACGGTCCGTTTGGCGAGCTGCATGTATCCCCTGACGGCAGGACGGTCAGCTACATTGGCTGCCGCGTTGATGGTCCCACGCCGCACGACCTCATGCTGTTAGACATCGGCAAGCGCGCCACTCGCAATCTCACTGGCGCGAGCCTCGATCGCGCTATTCATGAGCACCGGTGGACAAAGGACGGCTCCTTGCTCGCACTTTATGCGGATGGCTTCAGAAACAAATTAGTCGGCTTTTCTCCCGAAGGCATGAGCAAAAATCCACCTAATCCGCCCGCCGGTAATGTGAGTGGCTTTGCCGTATCCGACTCCGGCGAAGTAGTCTTCGTGGGGCAATCTGCCAGGACGCCTCCCGAGCTTTGGCTTTGGGATCAGAAAAACTCTCCAAAACAGGTTTCGCACCTCAACGACACCTGGAAGCAGTACGCGCTCGGCGCACCCGAGTTCTACAAATACAAATCATTCGATGGTCTCGAGATCGAAGCGGCTCTGCTGAAGCCCGCCGGAGCCGATCCAAGGGCCAAACTCCCTCTCGTCGCATTGATTCACGGAGGGCCCACTGGCAACTGGCAAGACTCCATTGAAGTCTGGGGACAACTCCTTGCCACCCACGGCTATGCGGTTTTCTATCCCAACATTCGCGGCTCAGTCGGTTATGGCGAGAGTTTTATCGAGATGAATCGCGGCGATTGGGGCGGCGCAGACTTCAAGGACGTGATGTGGGGCGTCAAGGATCTGGTTGACCGTGGGATTGCTGATCCGTCAAAACTCGGTATTGGCGGATGGTCTTACGGCGGTTATATGTCAGAGTGGGCCATCACCCAAACAAATGATTTCAAAGCCGCCGTCTCCGGCGCGGGTCTCTCCAATTTGATCTCTGAGTACGGCAGCGAGCAACATCCATCGTACGACGAATGGTTCTACGGCGTGCCCTACGAGTCCGAGAGTCTCGTGAAATTCCTGAACAGTTCCCCGTTCACGCAGCTTAAGAATGCGAAGACGCCTACACTCGTTCTCCAGGGTGAAGCCGATACCACCGATCCACTAGGCCAGAGTCAGGAGCTGTATCGCGGACTAAAGCACTATGGGGTAGAGAGTGAACTGGTCGAATACCCGAGAGAACCGCACGGTTTCCGCGAAGAGAAGCACTTGCTCGACCGTCTCAGTCGCATCCTCGCCTGGTATGACGCGCACGTGAAGTAGAAGCAGCTCTTGCATCAGAATTCTTGACGCATGTGGGTTCCCAGGACGTCAAAGCGGCTTACTGCCTGCTTCCAATAGTCTGAAGTCGCGCGAGTTTCTCAATCCGCGGATAAGATTCCGGTGACGTCACAGTTCGCTCCAGGACATTTGCGCCTTCGCGCAGTGCGCTAGTCATGAGTTGCACAGCCTGTCCCGCCATCGGTGGAGTAACCACGGTGGCTGCCAGCAACCCGGTGCGTACCCAGGCTTGTCCCGTCTTCGGCAAGCCGTCAGCACCAGTAAACGGCAGGCTCAGCCATTTTTCGCGCTCTTGGGCATTGCCGATCTCCTCCAGAGCTTTCCTCGCTCCGATAGCCATCGCATCATTTTGTGCTGCTATGGCCACAATGCTCACTTTGCTCGAAACGCTCAATTTTAGCCAGGTTGCCATGCTCCGATAGCCGCTCTCCTCTGTCCACTTGCCTCGCAGCAGCGTCACCCGTAGATTCTTCGGGCACACTGCTTCAAATCCAGCCTTGCGATCTTTCACCGTGGCGCTTTCTGTCGGACCCAGAATGTAAAGTACCGCGCCTCCTTCGGGAAGCAGCGCGCTTAGCTGTCTCGCCTGTATCCTCCCGATCTCCTTGTGGTCGCTCGTCACTAGGAAGACCGGCGTCTTAGAGCCGCGCCGCAACTCAGCGATATATTCCGCCTCGCGGTTGACGAGTCCCCATGCAATCCCCGCCCCCACCGCTGCCTTGGCCACCTGCGGGAGTCCCGTGCCGCCTGCTGGCTCGACGATGATACCGTTCGGCCGCAACGTAGAGTGAGCTTGAATCGATTTTAGGATTTGTGTGCTTTGCGTAATGGTGTCGCCTTCGGCGTACACAATTTCGAGATCGACGCCAAGTTCCCGGGCAGCCGCCTCCGCCGAAGCCGCCTGCTGGAGCTGAAAGTCGTTGTCTTTGGTGATCAACGCAACAAGAAATCGCAGTTTCTTCACCTCGGGGCGCCCCCAAGTTGCGCCCTTCCGTTCGCTTTCTGCTTGTTCGCATCATACGGTGACTGCCTTGCTTCTGGTTCAAGAATCACCGGTCTGGTTACATGTTGAATAGCCCGCGCGGCAACTTCGTCGAGCCAAGAAAATAGATTCTGCGGAGACACCACCTTGTGGCCCTCTTTAATTCAACACCATCTGTTGCGTAGCTCTTTACACTCTCTAGAACCCGTGATACGCTTTTTTCCCGTACCGCCATCCACGCGCCAGGCGGCTGGGCCTCTGACTGAGAACCTGCCACACGTTTGTCTAAGCGACCGTGAACCGGTCGACTTGTTGCTGCAAAGACCCTCCCCCCGAGGAACAATGCGTCGTCTCTCTACGTGCGTTTTGCCGACCGGCTTTGTTGCAGGCAAGATTTTCGCTTGCTGCCGCGAAATTGGGCTTCGAATGGCGCGTGCTGGGACAAAAAGGGGACATCTTGCTTAAGCTCCGAAAAGTGGAAATCGTTGGCTTTAAGTCGTTTTGTGACCGCACAGTGGTCACATTCAGCGGCTCCGGAACGACTTGCATTGTCGGACCCAACGGCTGCGGCAAATCCAACGTGGTCGACGCCATCTCGTGGGTTCTGGGCGAGCAGAGCCACAAATCCCTTCGTGCCGAGCGCATGGCCGATTGCATTTTCAACGGAACCACGAAGCGGCCGCCCCTGGGCATGGCGGAAGTCACCATCACCATGGAGGATCCCGAACTTGCGGAAGCTGCCCGGTTCGTCCTCGAAGGCGCGCAACTGGAAAGCGCTCCCGATGCTCTCCCCCCCGCTTCGCAAAACGACGCGGCCGCCATGACTGACCCGAACATACACATTCTCTCGCTTGCCCCCCCGCCGGCCTCTGAATCGCACCCAGATGCAACAGGACCGCAGGACTCTGCGCCGCAGTCCGTTGATCCATCTAGCACCAATCCCGAATTTCTGAAAGGCATGCGCCGAAAGAAGGGCGGTGACAAACCCGTCCTAGCCACCAAGCCCGGAGAAGTAGTCGTCACGCGCCGACTGTACCGCTCCGGCCAGAGCGAATACCTTATCAATGGCCGCATCGCCCGCCTTCGCGACATTCAAGAAATGTTCATGGGCGTGGGGCTCGGCCCCGATTCCTACGCCATCATCGAGCAAGGCCGCATCGGCCTGATCCTTTCCACCAAACCGATGGAACGCCGCGCCATCATCGAAGAGGCCGCCGGCGTCACAAAATTCAAAACCAAGAAACGCCTCGCGGAAGCCAAACTCGAATCTTCAAAACTCAATCTGGCGCGCGTGAATGATATCGTCGTCGAAGTCGAAAAGCAGCTCGGCTCGCTCAAGCGCCAAGCCTCCAAGGCGCGCCGCTATGCCGAGATTCGCGACCAGATGCGCGGGATTGTCCGTCAAATGCTCGCCGGAAAAGCCCGCGAACTGGACGCAGAAGCAGAGCGCATCGCGAAGCAACTCGCTGAGCTCACCGCCGCCGAAACGCAGCACGCTCAAACCATTCAGCAGCAGGAAGGCGAACAGGACCGCCTCAATCAGCGCATTTACGAGTTGGACGCCGAGATTCGCCAGAATCAGAATGTGCTAAACCTCACCGCCCTCGAAGTCGATCGCACCGAGAACCGCATCAATTTCAATCAGCAGCGCGCCAGCGAACTCGGTTCGCGTCACACACTGGTCTCTGCTGAAATGGCGGAAGCCGCGGCGCAAGTTGCGGAGTGGGAAACCCGAAGTAGCACTCAGCAGCTTTCTGTTAGTTCTCTCCATGAAGAGTCCGTGACGCGCTCCGCTCGCGTGGAAGAATTCGCGGCACGAGCGGAATCCCGCGCCACCCAGATTCAGGAATCTGAAGCGCGGATCGAGTCCCTGCGTCACACGGCGTCAGAAGCCGGTGAAAGCCTTCTTCGCCTGCACGGCGAGCAGAAACAGGCCGAAGAAGCTCTGGTCCATCATCTCGAGGCACTTCGCAAGCACGAAGCAAGCGAGCATGAGCTCCTCGAAACTTCCATCCGCATTCGCGACGAGGCCGATCAGGCTGCCTACGATTGGGAAGCTGCAAGCGCGCAACTCACTGAGCTGACGAAAAACGCGGCTGGCATGCAAGCGCGCATCGGTGAACTGCGCCAGCATCGCGAACTAACCACACTGAAGGCGGACGCCCTTCGAGATTCTCTCTCCAGCGTCCGGGCGCGCCATGCAACTCTAACGCAAATTCTCAACGATCGCTCGTATACCGCAGATGCCGTGCAGAAACTTTTCGCTGCCAATGAACGCGGCGGCGGCCAGAGCTTCCATGCTGTCGGCGTGCTCGCCGATTATGCCGAAGTCGAAGAACAGCACGAGTCGGCCATCGAGCAGTATCTTCGGGACGAACTCGAGTACGTGGTAGTCGAAACTTACGACCACGCGCGCGCCGGCGTTTCCCTCCTCCGTGATGAAGTCGGTGGCCGCGCCACTTTCTTTGTCGATTCGCTGCGCAATTTGCGCCTCGCGGAGTACGAGCCCATCATCAACTTCCGCATCGAAGATGGCGTCATCTCCCGCCTGGACAAGCTTGTCGGTTTCCGCGATCCTCTGGGTGCCGCTGCCAAACAATTTCTTCCGCGGCTCCGGTCGGCCTATCTTACAGACAACGCGGCCTCCGCCGAAAAGCTGGCGCGCGACAATCCTCAGTTTGCGTTTGTTGCTCCTGACGGTACCTGTTATCAAGGCCGGATGGTCACGGGTGGACGCGCCGATCAAGCCGGCCCGCTCGGAATGAAGCGCGAATTGCGTGCGCTGGACGCCGATGTACTTCATCTCGAGCATGAGATGAGCGACGCGCAAGCCGCGCTCGCCAATGTGACCACGGAACTGCATGAAACCGAGACATCTCTCGAGCAAATTACGGCTCAGCAGCGCAACGCCGAGCGCAACGTCTTCTCCGCAACGCACCGTCACGAGCACATGCAAACCGAACTGGCGCGCCTCGGTCTCGAACTGACCGTCTGTCAGAACGAGCTTCTGCGTCTCCGCAAGGACTCTGAGGATGCAAGATTGCGCGCCCAGCGCGCCAAGAATGAACATGCTGCCGCGGCCGTCAGTCGTGCCGAGGCTGAAACCGAGAGTGCCCGACTCGTTGAAAATCTCGCGCAGCTTCGTGGCTCGATTCACACCGAGCAGAACGAACTCGCCACCGCCCGGGCCGAACTTGCTGCCCTCCATGAACGGCTTTCCGCCGCCGAAGCTCTTGCCCAGCGTTTGCAAGAAGAGCGCACAGAACTTGAACGGCGCGAAGCTTCTCTTCGCCAGCAACAGTCCTCGATTGGGGATGAGACTGCAGCTCTCTCCAAACAAAGTGAAGAGCTCGAGCAGCAACTCGAAGGACTCCGCGGTGAAAAGCTTCGACTCGAAATCCGCCAGCGCCATCTCGAGCAGGAGTGGGACAACGGCCGGACCCGGGTAACGCAAATGGAAGATCATCTGCGCATGGGGCGGCAATCTCTCCAGGAGCTTCGCGAACAGCGCAGCCACGCGGAAGTGGATCGTGCGCGCAATGATTCAGACCGCCAGCACCTGCGCGATACCTGCATGACCGAGGTCAACTCGCAACCCGAGGATCTGATCGCCACAGAAGCTGCGTTCATGACCGGCGAAGAGCTTGCGGCCGCGGAAACAAATTACCGAGAAATGAAACAGCGCATAGAGGCCATGGGCCCCGTCAATATGATGGCTCTAGAAGAATTCAACGAGTGCGAGCAACGCTTCACCTTCTTGACGCGCGAACGCGACGACCTCCTCCAATCCATCGCCGACACACAGCAGGCCATTGCCGAACTCGACCTGGTGTCCCGCGAAAAATTCGAACAGGCCTTTACCGCGATTAATCACAATTTTTCAGAGGCTTTTCACACCATCTTTGGCGGCGGCATGGCGGAAATGCGCTTGACCGAGCCCGACAGCTCCGGCGATGCCGGCATTGACGTCGTCGCTTCGCCTCCCGGCAAGCGCATGCAGAACGTTCTCCTTCTCTCCGGCGGAGAGAAGGCCATGACCGCGCTCGCCCTGCTCATCGCCATCTTCCGCTTCCAGCCAAGCCCCTTCTGCATATTGGACGAAGTGGACGCGCCCCTCGACGAAGCCAACGTTGGCCGTTTCACGCGACTCGTCGGCGACATGAGCGGCCAAACACAATTCATTATCGTCACCCACAATCGCAAGACCATGGAAACCGGCTCCGTCCTTTATGGAGTCACCATGCAGGAGCCCGGCGTTTCGAAACTCGTTAGCGTCCGCTGGGAAGGCAGCGAAGCGCCCGCCCCCAAACAAAAAGCAGCCTCGGCCGCCTAAACTTTCCATTTCTAATTCCAAACAAATAGTGGCGCGCGAAGGTATGTACTGCATTCTCAGTCCGCACTCGGCGTTCGAATCGCACATATGACAAAGCAGAGCCGCTTGGTCCTTCCTACCGCGGCTTCTCCTGACATGGCAGCCACGACAGCCCAAATATTTCTCATAAATTTCCTCAACGTGTTGCTTTCCCTTGGCGGAGCGCTGCGCTAGAATGCTTCGCACCTTCGGGGGAGAAACATTGCAGTGGCTGCCAGTCCCGTGACGCGCATCGTTCGAGAAACTCGTTTCGCCGGTCTCACTCCTTCGGTGCGCGGGAAAGTCCGTGACATCTACGATCTCGGCGACAAGCTGCTCATCGTCGCGACTGACCGGCTCTCCGCGTTCGACGTTATTCTTCCGACTCCCATTCCCGACAAAGGCCGCGTCCTCACGCAGCTTTCGCTTTTCTGGTTCGACCTGCTGAAGGACCTCATTCCTAACCACGTTCTCAGCTCCGCGAACTTCCCCGCTCCATTCGACGCCTATCGCGACGATCTTGCGGGCCGCTCCATGATTGTGCGCAAAACGCTGCCACTTCCCATCGAATGTGTGGTCCGCGGCTACGTTTCCGGCTCAGGCTGGAAAGACTATAAGACCAATGGAAAAATCTGCGGCATTGCCCTTCCTCCGGGCTTGCGCGAATCCGATCGCTTGCCCGAACCCATTTTCACTCCTGCCACCAAAGCCACTTCCGGGCACGACGAAAACATTTCCTTTGACCAAGCCGCCTCCCTCATCGGCAAGTCGCTCGCTGCACGCGTCCGCTCCGTCAGCATCGAGCTCTACCGGCGCGCCGCTGCATACGCCGCGCCGCGCGGTATCCTCCTCGCCGATACCAAATTCGAATTCGGCCTTCTTCACTGCGCCCTCGACTCTCCTGAAGCAGTCGATTCTCTGATGTGGATTGATGAAGCGCTCACTCCAGACTCTTCCCGCTTCTGGCCCGCCGCTCAGTACAGTCCCGGCGGCCCTCAGCCTTCTTTCGACAAACAGTTTGTGCGCGATTACCTCGAGCGGATCCGCTGGCCAAAAACCCCGCCTGGCCCCGAGCTTCCCCCCGATGTCGTCGCCGCCACGCGCACCAAATACCGGGAGGCCTATCGCATCCTGGCGGGGCGCGAACTTGATCAATAATTTCATACCGGCCCAGAACAATTTCTGTGGAGCGTGCGATCGTGAAAGATCAACTCGAGGGGCTTGTCAGTCAAATGGTCGACAAGGGCATTTTGTTCGACGAGGCTGTGGGAGAGTTCGAAAAGCGCTTCATCAAACGCGTCCTGGACCGCACCAACGGCAACCAGTTCCGCGCCGCTCAGGTTCTAGGCATTCACCGCAACACTCTGAGCCGCAAGATCGATCAATACAAGCTCGCTTCAGGGAATCACCGCTCCCGCTGACCGCCTCCATCGCTCTTGCTTGCTTGTTCCGGGCATCTCCAACGGAAATAAACTCCCGGACAATAAGGAAACGGCTCCCCGGTCACGCCGGAGAGCCGTTCGCAATTTGTACCGTGCCTAGTTGTTTCAGTGTCCTGAGGGTTTCTTGCGTACCGGCCTCTTGGGTGCGGCCTTTTCCTTCGGAATATCGTCCTCGTTCACTTTGACCTTATCCCAGTGCAGCATGAAGGCCGGATCCGGATCATAGGACACCAGCGTCCCCGTAAAATGAATCGCGCTGTCTTTCTCCACGCGAGACACATCCGGCTGCCCGCCTACTTTCACATCCATGTTCGCCGTCGTCGCCGCTTGAAATTCTGCGTCGCTCGTCACGAAGGCAATCTTCAGGTCGATCGGATCCGTCGCCGTCGCCCCCGGAATAATCTCAATCACCTTGCCAGGTACTCCGGGAAACTCCAGCCCGCACGCCGCCAGCCACGTCACTTTGGACTTATCTCCGCCCGCCTTCAGATCCGCGACCACGGATGCGATGGTCATGGCTGTTCTCGCGGTCTCCAGGTCCGTAACGCTTGGTAGGCTGTAGCTTGCAGGGCGTTCTGGCGAACTGTTTGCCAGTTGCAAGAGTTCATTCAATTCCGCGTCTGTTAGGCTATCGCAAGCAGCTTGCTGATAATTCTGGATTAGCTTTCGTAGATAGTCCTTCACCTTCTTTGACTGCGCCTCTGTAGCGCCTTTCGCTGTCACGGCTCGCGCAATCGACCAGAAAGCATCCATGTGCTGTGGCGGAGTCATCGCTTCATATGCCAGTCCCAGCCGGTAACTCGTGATTCCATCGTCAGGAGTCAGCGTCAGCACCGCCTTATAAAATTGGATCGCCGACGCGTAGTCCTTTTGCGACATCGCCGCCTGTGCTGCGGTCCCGTTGAAATAAACCTGAATCTGCTTTTTTTGCGCACTAAACGCATCTTCAGTCATGCTGTCCGGCTTCTTCACTTCGTCCAGCGCCTTTAGGCCGGCCGCCGCTGCATCTTGCGCCGCCTTCGCATTCGCGGGCGTCGCCGCCCACGCGGGTTGCGATGCGCTTAGCGCGTTATAGGCAAAGGCATGCGCGTACAACGCCTGATATTGTCCCCCGGCGTCGATCTTGCTACCCAGCCCGATGACCTTGTCTGAGTACTCGATCACTTTCTGATAGTTTTTCAGCTGGCCATAAGCTTGTACGTAGAGCGGATAAACGTAAACAAGTAGTGCGGAACCCGGATACTTCGAGACAAAATCATCCAGCAGCTTGACCTGTTGAGCGGGGTTCTTTTCTGCGGCTGCCGCCTGATACGCGTTGTACTCCGGCATCGTGTACGGCTGCTTCCCCGCGCCGGCCTCTTGCCCTCCGCCGGCCGCTTGTGGCCGCGCCAGCGCGCTGAGCCCGTTCCCCAGAATCAGACATAGCGCCGCGACTACCGCGAGGCCTGCCACTTTGCGTGTTCCACTCATTCCCACTCTCCTCGCCCAAACTTCAAACCTGGATTTTTCGTGCCGGTCTCACTCGCACTGCTTCTCCCGGAAATTGCTCCGGTTCCAAAACTTGGGAATTATAGGAAAAGCCCCCGTCGCTCCGCAAGCTGTCAAGATATGAAGTTGTAAATGCCTGTCGAAGCATTCTAACGGACTGCAAGTCTCTCTCCGTCCTCCCAACGCACCTTTGAGGATCCCAAGCCATGCGGGGACTGCTTAGACTCCTGGATGCTAAGATGAGTTTCGCACAAAATGGGTGGCCTGCACGAGGAAGAATTCAAATGGCTCAAAAGGCAACTAACAATTCACCACTCAGCGAAATTCCAGCGCTCTCCGGCGCCGTCGCCCTCGTCACCGGGGGCACTCGCGGCATCGGCCGCTCCATCGCGCTTCGCCTCGCCCATCTCGGCGCCGCCGTCTCCATCTGTGGCCGCGACAAGAGCGCACTCTCCGCTACCGCGGCGGAGCTGCAGAAATCAGGCCAGCCGGTCTTTTCTCAAATCGCCGACGTCTGCCGCTCTGCCGACATAAGCTCTCTCGTGGATAAAACCCAGTCCAAGCTCGGCGCAATCTCCATCCTGGTAAACAACGCTGGCATCGGCCTCTTCGGCCCAGCCCACGAGAAAACCGAAGCGGACTGGGACCGCGTCCTCGACACCAACCTCAAGAGCGTCTTCCTGGTCTCTTGTGCCGTCGCACCTTTGATGATCCATCGCGGCGCCGGCGATATCATCAACATCAGTTCTCTTGCGGGCCGTAATGCCTTCGCCGGCGGCGGCATCTATTGCGCCTCGAAATGGGGATTACAGGGCCTTTCCGCCTGCATGGCCGAAGACCTCCGCGAACATGGCATTCGCGTCAGCGTCATCTGTCCCGGCAGCGTGAACACGGAGTTTTCTACCCGCGCCTCGAAAGATCCCTCCAAAGTTCTCTCCTCGGAAGACGTCGCCCACGCCGTGGAAATGATCGTCACCCAGCGTCCGCAAAGCTTCCTCAGCGAAATCCATCTCCGGCCACTCCGCAAACCTTAGATCGGGGGACCGATGAGTTTCGATCTCTATTTCCAACCCGTCGTCGATGGCCAGCCTTTAGAGATCACCAGAGCTGAACTCCGGTCTCTTTTCCCGGTCGTCGAGAAAGAGTCTGAGCCTGACTATTGGAAGATTCGGTACGATCCTGTGAATACTTGCCACATTGGTGTGACGGCCTTGCCTTCTGAAGTCAATCTGCTCTCGTCCTTCTATATCGAAAGACCCTGTACCGAACCACGCCTGTGGGAGGCGTTGTTTCGCGTTCTCAACGGGGGTCCGATCGTTTTGTACTTTCCGGGAGGGCCGCCAATCGTGGCAAGCGACGAAGTCCGAGCGGCGCTACCCAAAAACGTGATCGGCTCGTTAGGTGAACCACGATGCGTACATTCGGCCGCTGAGATTCGCAGAATTATCCGCGAGTCTTGACTGCAGCCGCCGCTTTCGTTGCCGGCCCCCGAGCAGCAAGTGGCGATCGACCCCTGCCAGCCAATCATTTCCTCTTGACATTAGTTGTCATAACAACTATCGTGTCGCCATGAGTCGCCGCCCTGTTCCCCTTCCCCCGCTTCCCCTGGAGGACCGCATCTTTATTTCCCTCCAGAAAACCGCCGATTCCCTGGGCCTCGAAGCGGAACAGCTCCTCAAACCCCATGGCCTTACTGGCACGCAGTACAACGTCCTCCGCATTCTTCGCGGCGCCGAGCCCGAAGGCCTCGCTTGCACCGGCATCGGCGACCGCATGATTTCTCACGACCCGGATATGACCCGTCTCCTCGACCGCATGGAGAAGCGCGGCCTCATCACCCGCGCCCGCCAGACCAATGACCGCCGCGTCGTCAAAACCCGCATCACCTCCGCGGGCCTTGCCCTTCTCAAAAGTCTCGATCAGCCTGTTCGCGAGCTTCACAAGCGCCAGTTCCGCCATATCCCTGCCGCGCGCTTGAAGTCTCTCGCCCAGCTGTTGGAGGAAGTCCGCGTTCGCGGACCGCTATAAACTCTAAGTCTGCTTACACGCAGCTCGCACTTAAGGAGGCAACACCTATGGGCCAAATTTTCTCTCGCATCGTACTCGCCACCGGGCTCGCAGCCGCTATTTCGCTGCCGGCCGCCGCGGCTACATCTGACTGGCAAATTGACCCCGCGCATTCGTCGGCACAATTTGCGGTCAAACATCTGGCCATTTCTACCGTTCGCGGCGCATTTACCAGCGTAAAGGGCGCTATCCAGTTCGACGATAAGGACATCACCAAATCGACCGTGGACGTCACGATCGATGTCAACTCCGTCGATACGCGCGTCGCGGCACGTGACAAAGACCTCCGCAGCGATCATTTTTTTGATGTTGAGCACTACCCCACGATCACTTTTAAGTCCAAGAAGGTTGAACAAGTCGCTCCCGGCAAACTCAAAGTTATCGGTGACCTGACTATTCACGGAGTCACGAAAGAGGTCACTCTGGATGTCGATGGCCCGAGCGCTCCCATCAAGGATCCCTGGGGCAATCAGCGCGTCGGCATTAACGCCATTTCCAAAATCACTCGCCAGGACTTCGGCATCACATACGGCCCAGGTATGATCGGCGATGAAGTCTCCATCACCATCGACGCCGAAATGTTTCAGAAGGCTGCCAAGTAACAAACCAGCAGAATCAGCAATGCGCGCGATCCGCAGCGAAGCGCAAGTTTGAGCTTCGCTCTGGATCGCGGGATGTAATCTGCCCAAGGAAGTTGCGGCAGGAATGCAGGTAAAGTAAAAAGGTGTCCGTCTATTCCGCGAAAGTATCCCGCACACACTTCTGTTCATCTAATGCCTGGACGATATCAAAGGACAATTGCCATGCAGAAGCCCGCTTCAACTGATTTTCCCGTGCACGATCTGATCCGCGATCGCTGGAGTCCGCGTGCTTTCGCCGGCAAACCCGTCGAGCCCGCGCTTCTCGCCAGCCTCTTCGAAGCCGCGCGCTGGGCTCCCTCCAGCAGCAATGAGCAGCCCTGGGCCTACCTCGTCGCAACCAAAGACGATACGGAAAACTTCGCCAAGACTCTGAGCATCCTGGTGGAATTCAACGCGGGCTGGGCCAAGAACGCTCCCGTGCTCGCCCTCGCTGTCTCCCGCCTCAACTTCCAGAGCAGCAACACGGCAAATCGCAACGCTTTCTACGACACCGGCGCCGCCACTGCTCTCCTGAGCGTCGAAGCCACCGCGCGAGGTCTCCTCGTTCACCAAATGGCCGGCTTTGATCCCGCCAAAGCCAAACAGGTATTTGAAATTCCTTTCGACTGGGAGCCCATCGCCGCCATCGCTATCGGCTATCCCGGAGATCCGGACTTGCTTCCTCAAAAATTGCGCGATCGGGAGGTTGCTCCGCGAACACGCAAGCCTTTAGCCGAATTTGTCATGTCGGGCCGCTGGGGGCATACTTCTTCTATCGTCTCTCGATAGCCGGTCACAAAGGACCCAGTCCGCCCAAATGCATCGCACCGTCGAGTTCCTGCTCCATCACGGTTATGTCGTCTTGCTCGCCTGGGTCTTTGCGGAACAGAGCGGCGTCCCCGTCCCTTCGATACCTCTCTTGCTCGCCGCGGGCGCGCTCGCCGGTTCTCATCAGCTAAATCTTCTTGCTTCGCTCTTCATCGTCACGTTTGCCGCCGTTTCTGCCGATTCCCTTTGGTACCAACTCGGCCGACGCAAAGGCATTAAAGTTTTGCAATTTCTCTGCAAGATCACCATCGAACCCGACTCCTGCGTTCGCCGCACTGAAGGAGTTTTCGCAAGGCAAGGCGCGCATTCTCTGATTCTCGCCAAATTTCTTCCTGGTCTCAGCACCGTCGCACCTCCCCTCGCCGGCATCTTCCACATGCGCCTGCGCCGATTTCTGATTTTTGATGCTGCCGGTTCTCTTCTCTGGGCCGCCACTTTCTTGGGGCTGGGCTTTGTTTTCAGCGGACAGATCGAGCGCATCGCCGAACACGCCGCTTCCCTCGGCGGCTGGCTCGGCGTCCTCCTGTTTGGCGCGCTTGCTGCCTATCTCACCTACAAATTCATTGCCCGCAAACGCTTCTTGCGCGAGCTTCGCATCGCCCGCATCACCGTCGAGGAATTGAAGCACAAGCTCGATGCCGGCGAGGAACTGGCCATCGTCGATCTGCGTCATTCGCTGGATTTCGAAGCGGATCCCGAAACTATCCCCGGCGCGTTCCGCATGGAAGCGAAGGAACTGGAAGAGAAGAATGATTTATTGCCGCGCGACCGCGAAATCATTCTCTATTGCACTTGACCAAACGAAGCCACCAGCGCCCGTGTGGCGCTCCTCCTCAGAAGACGAGGCATCACGCGCATTCGCCCACTCGAGGGCGGCCTCGACGCATGGCGCGAACACGGCTATCCCATGGCCAACGTCAAGCTCACTCAGATTTCTTCGTAGATCAGGCCTAGAGCCTCGGTAGGACAATTCCCGCCTGCGCCTGGTATTTCCCCTTCTTGTCCTTGTAACTCACTTCGCAATCTTCGTCCGACTCGAAAAACAGCACCTGGCACAGCCCTTCATTCGCATAGATTTTCGCGGGCAGCGGCGTCGTGTTGCTGATCTCCAGCGTCACAAATCCTTCCCACTCCGGCTCGAAGGGCGTCACGTTCACAATGATTCCGCATCGCGCGTACGTCGACTTCCCCAAACAAATCGTCAACACATTCCGCGGTATCCGGAAATACTCGACCTTGCCAGCGCAAAGGAATTCGGCGGAATAATGCACACGTCTCCCTTGAACTCCACGAGCGACCGCGGATCGAAATGCTTCGGGTCCACTATTGTCGAATTCACATTCGTAAAAATCCGGAAATCATCCGCCACTCGGATGTCG